>NZ_PQIA01000202.1 GCF_003385235.1 Amycolatopsis circi
ACGGCAACCGCCCCCGAGATCTCGCTGCGGCCGAATCCCGAGACCTCGCTGCCGTCAAACCCTGCCCCCGAGGCCCCGCTGCCGCCAAACCCCAAGACCCCGCTGCCGCCAAACCCCAAGACCTCGCTGCCGCCAAACCCTGCCCCCGATGCCTCGTTGTCGCCGATCCCCGGGAACGAGGTCGTCAGCCACGGCCAGCCTCAACCGGATTCCGCCGCCGTCCGCACCGCGCATCCAGCGCCCGCGGCCGTTGCCGATAACCGGCGGAACCACCCCGACGACCGCGCCGCCCGTCGCCGCGAGATCAGCGGTCATGCCGCCTGGTATCTGGCCGCCGGTGTCGTCACCACCGGGCTGCAGGCCGTTCTCTTCCTGGCCTTCCGTCCGGAAATCGGCGCGCAATGGGCGAATCTCGCCGCGCTCGCGATCACGACGGTCGGCAACACCGAGTTCCACCGGCGCGTCACGTTCGCCGAACGGAGCAGCCGCGCGGGCAAGCGGCATCTTCAGGATTTCATCACTTTCGCCTTCTACGCGGGCTACGGTTCGGTCGTCCTCGCGGTCCTCGACGCCGTCGTCTCGCAGCCTTCGGCCGGGCAGCAGACAGCCGTGCTTTTGGCAGCCAGTTTTGTCGGCGGGGTCGTCCGGTTCGCGGTTCTGCGCTGGTGGGTTTTCGCCCGGACGCGGCGAACGGACGCGCCACAAGATCACCAACGGTAGTGGAACCCGTTCTACCCGGAGTGCGACCACTCTCTGTTGCGCTACCCGACTATCACTCTTCGTGACGTACCAAATCGGACATCCGCACATGCTGCGAGGCCGGATTCGTACTGTGCGTCGGCTGGTCTCGTTTGTGTCAAGACCACTGCTGCTAACGGGGTATTCGTAGTTGAAATGTGGACGGTCGGCCTCCGGCCGCTTAAGGTTACGGAGCGTCGCAACGATCGCAGTGCTCCCCCCGTTCGGTCGGAGTACTCGCGACCGCAACATCACAGAGTGTTGACCCCAAGACAAGCGACGGTCGCAGGGTTGCCGGGGAGACGACCATGACAGCACCGTCGAAGACGTCCCGTACTGCGGTGTCCGGCGTCGCGGGCTACGTGAGCCCCGCGACGCTGCCCCGGTCCGGCGGACGCCTGACCAAGGAAGACCTCGACCCGCTCGTACGCGCGGCGGGAAAAGGCGATCAAGCCGCGATCGGGGACCTGCTGCACGTGCTCCGCCCCGTCGTCGCCCGCTACTGCCGGGCCCGGATGGGCGGCCGCGACCTCTCCTACCTCGCCGCCGACGACGTCGCGCAGGACGTCTGCATGGCCGTCCTCAAGGCCCTTCCCGACTACCAGGACCGCGGCGGCTCGTTCCTCTACCTGGTGCACGCGATCGCCGCCAACAAGGTCGCCGACGCCTACCGGGCCGTCGCGCGCGACCGTTCCGAGCCGGTGCCCGAGCTGCCGGAGCACCCGCTGGCCGGCGGCAACGAGCCGGAATCGCACGCGCTGCGCCTCGACCTCGGAAGCCGTCTGCAGGAACTGCTCACCCGCCTCGCCCCGCTGCAGCAGGAAATCCTGGCGCTGCGCATCGTCGTCGGCCTCAGCGCGAACGAGACGGCGGAAACGCTGGGCATTTCGGCGGGCAACGTCCGCGTCACGCAGCACCGCGCGCTGTCGAAGCTCCGCGAGATGGTGCAGGGCCAGGACTTCTGAGCCGGGTTCGTCACTCGAACGGCTGGAACCCGGTCGCGGACCGCCGAATCGGTCGACAGGCTCTGCTTCGCGCGGCACTCTGGAATCAGCCCGCCGCATCTCTCAGCTCAATTCATAAACGCGTGCCGCCGTGTGCTCGAAGACGTCCAGCCGTTCCGGGTCGCTCAGCACTCCGGTCAGCGACACCGCCGCGTCCAGTACGACTTCGTATGCCGCAGCCAGTTCGCACACTGGCCAGTCGGAGCCGAACATGACCCGGTTCGCACCGAACGACTCGAAAACGTGGTCTGCGTAGCGGCGCAGATGGCCCACCTGCCATTCGCGCCAGTCGGCTTCCGTCACCAAGCCGGACAGCTTGCAGTGCACGTTGTCGTGCGCGGCCAGCGAGGCGACGCCGGTTGCCCACGGCTGCCATTCGCCGGCCGCGATGCCAGGTTTCGCGGCGTGGTCGAGGACCAGGCGCAGATCCGGCAAGCGTTCGGCGACCTGCCGGGCGGCGGCGAGTTGCGCCGGTGCCACCAGGAGGTCGTAGACCAGGCCTGCGGTCCCGACCGCGGTCAGGCCGCGCAGGATTTCCGGACGCAGCAGCCAATCCGGGTCCGGTTCGTCCTCGACCTGGTGCCGGATGCCGACCAGCGGGCCCAGTTCGCGCAGCCGGGCGAGCCGGTCGGCCACGTCCGGGGCGGCGAGGTCGACCCAGCCGACCACGCCCGCCACCAGCGCCTCGGACGCGGCCGCGGCAAGGAACTCCTCGGTTTCCGCCTCGTCCGAGACGGTCTGCACCAGCACCGTGGCGCGGACGCCCGCCGCGGTCGTCACAGTGCGCAGGTCGTCGACGGTGTACGGCCTGCGGATCGGAGCCAGCGCGTCGCCGGACATCCACGGGTACTCTCGGCGCTCCGGATCCCACAGGTGGTGGTGCGAATCGATCACTGGGTTCCTCCGGACACGACGGGGCGGGCGGCCGACCGCAGCAGGCCGGCGTCGGCGAGGTCGTCCCACAGTACGGCTGGGATATTCGCCGCTGCCCGGCGAACGTTCAGCGACACCTGCTCGGCGTCGTGCGCACCGACGACCACCGACACCACTGCGGGGTGCGTGCGCGGCAACGCGAGCGCCGCCTCCGGCAGCGAAACACCGTGTCGTGCGCAGATTTCCGCTATTTTCTGCGCTTTCTCCACGAGATCCGCAGGCGCGGCCGCGTAATCGTAAATAGCGCCGGGTTGTTCAGTGGCGAGAATTCCGCCGTTGAACACCCCGCCGGCCACGACGCCGACACCGCGTTCGACGCACAGCGGCAACAATTCGTCCAACGCCGGCTGGTTCAGCAAGGTGTAGCGACCAGCCATCAGGACGTGGTCGAGGTCGAATCGGCGCACGAATTCCGCCAGCATCGGGACCTGGTTCATCCCGGCCCCGATTGCCCCGACGACGCCCTGCTCGCGCAACTCCAGCAACGCCGGGAACGCTCCCGCAACCGCTTCGTCGAAATGGTCGTCCGGATCGTGCACGTACACCAGGTCGACGCGGTCGAGACCCAGCCGTCCGAGGCTCGATTCCAGCGAACGCAACACCCCGTCGCGGCTGAAATCCCAGCGGCGGCGGTAAGTACCTGGAACGTCGAAGCCCTGGTCGTCGCGTTCCCCCGGTTCCGCCGCACGCGGTTCCAGCACTCGTCCGACTTTCGTGGACAGAACGTATTCGGCACGCGGATACGCCGCCAGCGCGGCACCGAGTCGGCGTTCGGACAGCCCGAGCCCGTAATGCGGCGCGGTGTCGAAGTAGCGGATCCCTTCGTCCCACGCCCGCCGCACGCTCGCGGTGGCGGTTTCGTCCGGCACCGCGTGGTAGAGATTGCCCAGTTGCGCGCCGCCGAGCCCCAGTGGAGGAAGGTCCACGGTCATGCCTCCCCCGGGAGTTGCCACACCAGCCCGAGACCGTGGGCGACGTCCGAATGGTCGAGGTCGAGCAGTTCGTTGATCCGCTTCTGCCACGCGATGTCGGCCGGGTCGTCAGCGAGTTTCGCGCGCATCTGCTCGAAATCGTCCACCTCGACGAAGTGGAACAGGTCGAGCCCGTCGCGCCAGATCCGCCACGACCGCACGCCCGCGCGGCGCAGCGCGGCGTCCAAGTCCTGGGGGATCACCGCGTGCACCTCCTCGTAGATTTTCTCCGTTCCGGGCTTGAGCCGGGTGCGCAATGCGACCGTTTGCGGCGCCGGGCCATGGGTCATCGTTCCTCCTGACGGGAGTCGTGGCACGCTGTAGGGGGTAAACATCCGAGGTCTCTGCAGGGAGGGCGGTCCCGATGCCCGTCACCGATGTCGCGATCGACAAGATCAAGGACATGATCATTTCGGGCGAGCTGGCCCCCGGCGACCGGCTCCCCAAGGAGGCCGAGCTGGCGCAGCGGCTGGGACTGTCGCGCAGTTCGCTGCGGGAGGCGGTGAAGGCGCTGTGCCTGATCCGGGTGCTGGACGTGCGCCAAGGCGACGGCACGTACGTCACCAGCCTGGAACCGAACCTGCTGCTCGACGCGATGACCTTCGTCGTCGACTTCCACCGCGACGACACCGTGCTCGATTTCCTTGCCGTCCGGCGGATCCTGGAGCCCGCGGCGACCGCGATGGCGGCGCTGCACATGCGAGACGAGGACGTCGCCGAACTCGGCGCGATGCTCGGCGAACTGGAGGAATCGCCGACCGTCGAGGCGCTGGTGGCCAACGATTTGCAGTTCCACCGCAAAATCGCGGACGGCTCCGGCAATCCGGTGCTGTGCTCGCTGCTCGAAAGCCTCTCCGGCCCGACCGCGCGAGCCCGGATCTGGCGCGGCCTCACCCAGGAAGGCGCGGTAGCGCGGACCCGGGAACAACACGCCGCGATCTACGACGCGATCGCCGCCCGGGAACCAGAACTGGCCCGCTCGTGGGCGACGGTGCACGTCGCCGGAGTGGAGCAGTGGCTGCGCAGCACCCTGGTCGAAGACGCCGCGGCTGGCGATGACGCCGAGCCCGCCGCTTCCTGACCGGACGAAGACGGCAGCGGTCTCTGAGCGGCTTGTTGCGGTGACGGGTCCCTTCATTCCTTGCTGGTCGGAGTGAAGGGACCCGTCACTCGCGTTCGGCCGGAGCGAAGGGGACTTTCGCGACCGCACGGCGGGAATGACGGGGCCCGTCACGCCATGACGACCTGAGTGACTGGCCCAGTCGCGCATGCCCGGCCGGTGCGAGGGCGCCTTTCGCGCCGGTGACGGGGCGGCGGCTATCCCGTGCCAAACCGGCCGGTGTGGCGGGCCCCCTCGCGCGCGCCCGACTGAAGCGGCGGGGACTCGTTCGCCGACCGGCGAGACGAGGGGTCCCTTTGTTGACTCCGACTGTGGTGCGGTGAAGGGGACCTTCACCGCACCAGACACAGCGGAGACGACGCGGCTGGAAGTGGCAACACAGGTGGAGATGCCGGTGCGGCCAAACACGACGGTGCCACCGGAAGTGGCAACCGAGGCGGACGCTGCCGTACGACCGGAAGCAACAGCGCAGGTGAAGATGCTGGCGCGACCGAACACAACAGCCCCGCCGGAAGTGGCAACGGCGGCGGACAATGCCGCACGACCAGAAACGACAGCGCAAGTGAAGATGCTGGTGCGACCGGAGATGGCACCGCAGCTGGAGGTCGCAACTCTGCGACAAGCGACAGCGCGGCGAGCGGCAACGGCAGAGCTGGCAGCACGGGCAGCGAGGAGAAAGCCGAGAGACTCAGAATCCATGAAGGGTCCCTTCACGGACCTCCTCGCCGAGCCAGCCACCGCAGCAGCCATTGAGCCGACCACCGCGCCGCCCGGCAGACCGCGCGGTGCACCGCCAGTCAACCAGCCGCCCGCCGCACCGGCCAACAGACCGCCCGGCGCACCGGCCGCCGCGCCGGCCAACAGAACGTGCACCGAGCCCACGTCCCAAGAAGGTCGGATGATCACCGAACCTCCACCGATCAGGTCTGGGGCTTTCCGCCGGCATACCGGCTGATGATCAACGCGATCAAGATGATCCCGCCGTAAATCGCCTTCAGCCATTCCGCGGGCACCTGGGCGATGCGCAGCAGACTGTCCACCGACTGCAGCAACAGCACCCCAGTCAGCGCCCCGACCAGCGTGCCCCGGCCACCGTCCAGCGAAACACCGCCGATCACGGCAGCGGCGAAGACCTGCAGGATCAAGCCGTCACCCTGATCAGCGCCGAGAGCGCCGACGTAACCCGTGTACGCGAGACCGCCGATGGCAGCAAGCACTCCGGCCACCACGAAGACCGCCCACGAGATTCGGTCCACTCGGATGCCCGCGGCCCGCGCCGCTTCTCGGTTGCCGCCGATTGCGTACAGCGAGCGGCCGACTCGGTGGTAACGCAGGCCCAGCCCGAAGACCACGAACAGCACCGCCGCGAGCCAGACCGACATCGGCAGTCCGGCGAACGTCGTCGTCGCCAGAGCGGTGAATGCGTCCAACTGGTCGAACAGCGTCTTGCCGTTCGTCGTGCCGATCTGCGTACCGCGCAGGACCGTCAGCATCGCCAGCGTCACGATGAAAGCATTCAGCTTCAGCTTCACGATCAGGAAGCCGTTCACGAAGCCGATCAACGCACCCACCAGGGGGATCGCCACCAGGCCGAGCACCGAAGGCCATTCGGTGCCGAAGCCGGAGGACGCCGCCGGGATGACCAGCATCGCGCCGATCGCCGGGGCGATGCCCATCGTGGATTCCAGCGACAGGTCGAACTTGCCGGTCAGCAGCACCAGCGACTCGCCGAGCACGACCAGCGACAGCGCGGCCGCCGCGGAGAGGATGCTGATGATGTTGTCGAAGGTGAAGAACGTGTCGCTGATCAGCCCGCCGATCACGAACACCACCACGAGCGCGGGCAGCAGCGCCAGTTCGCGCAGCCACGCCGACTTCCGGCGCTTCGCCCGCACCGCGGGCAGCGCCGTCTGCGGGTCGCTCATCAGGTCAGTCATGGAGCCCGACTCCTTCGATATCCGCCACCAGGTCCCCGTCGGACCAGCCGGCCTGGTGGACGGCGGCCACCGCACCCGCGCGCAGCACCAGCACCCGGTCGGCCAGGCGCAAGTCGTCCAGCTCGTCGCTCACGAGCAGCACCGCCTTCCCCTCGGCCCGCACCCGGTCCACGACCGCGAGCAGGGCCTCCTTCGACTTCACATCCACTCCCGCGGTGGGGTTGATCAGCACCACCACGCGCGGGTCGCTCTCCAAAGCCCTGGCGAGCACTACTTTTTGCTGATTTCCGCCGGACAGATCCGAAACGGGCTGGTCCGGGCTGGCGGCGACGATGTCGTAGTCGGCCAGGGCGCGCGACCCGCGTTCGCGACGGACCTTCGGGGACGCTAGGCCGCCGCGGCCCATCCGATCAAGTACGGACAGGGTCGCGTTGTCCATAATGGAGTGTTCCAGCACGAGACCTTCGTGGTGCCGATCCCGTGGGACACAACCGATGCCAGCGCGCAGGGCAGCGGGAATATCGCCTGGAGGCAGGCGCTTTCCTTCTACGGCAACAGTTCCGGAGGTGGGCGTGCGCAGTCCGTAGACCGTTTCGGCGACCTGGTGTTTGCCGCTCGCGTTGCTGCCAGCGAGACCGACTACCTCGCCGCGGTGGACCCGTAGCGAGACGTCGTGGAAACCGTCGCCGGACAGGTCGTCGACGGTGAGCACTTCTTCGGCGTCCACCGCGAGCGGATCACGGGTAGCCGCGTCGCGCACGGCGAGGCCGCCCTGCTCCCCCGTCATCGCGTCGACCAGCGCCGCGCGGCTGACCTCTTCGACGGGTGCGGTGAGCACGTGCCGGGCGTCGCGCAGGACGGTAACCGCCTGGCACACCTCGTAAACCTCGTGCAGGTGGTGCGAGATGAACAGGAAGGTGACGCCGTTCTCCTGCATCTGCCGCATGCGCTCGAAAAGCCGCTCGATGGCCTGGCTGTCCAGTTGCGCGGTCGGTTCGTCCAGCACGATGAACCGGGCGCCATAACTCAACGCACGAGCGATTTCGACGAACTGACGGTCCTCAACGGACAGATCGCCCGCCGGAGTGTCCACATCGACCCGGACGTCCCACGAGTCCAGCAGCTCCCGCGCCTCACGGCGCAGCTTCTTCCAGCCGATCGAGAACCCGCCCCGCGCCTGCCGGTTCAGGAACAGATTCTCCGCGACCGTCAGCTGCGGCACCACCATCGCGTGCTGGTACACGCACGCCACGCGCGCCTTCCAATCGTCCTGTTTGGACAAGGAAGGGGCTCGTACGCCGCCGAAGGAAACGCTGCCGGTGTCCGTTTCGGACAGTCCAGTGAGGATGGACACCAGCGTGGACTTGCCCGCCCCGTTGCGGCCGACGAGTGCGTGCGACTCGCCGGGCCGCACGGTGAGGCTGACGTCGTGCAGCGCCACGGTTGGCCCGTACCGCTTCCCGACGCCGTCCGCCTGCACTACCGGCGCGCTCACAGGTTGTTACCCCACAGCGCTTTGTCGTCCACGTTGTCCTTGGTCACGACCGGCGCGGGCAGCTGGTCTTCCAGAATGCCGGGGCTGATTTCGACGATCGTGGAGTCGTGGTCGGTCGGGCCCGGCTTGAACGTCTCGCCCGCCATCGCCTTCTTGAGCCAGTACATACCGTACTTGGCGTAGGCGTCGGCAGGCTGTGAAACGGTCGCGTCCAGTTCGCCGTTGCGGATCGCGGTGAGTTCCTGCGGGATGCCGTCGTTGCTCACCAGCACTACATGCTTCGGGTCGCCGACCGGGAAGAACAGGTTCTTGCGCTTGAGCGCCTGTTCGGTCGGCGCGAGGTAGACGCCGCCCGCCTGCATGTAGACGCCCTTGATGTCCGGGTTCGCGGTCAGCAGACTGTCCAAACCGGACGAAGCCTTGTCCGCCTTCCATTCGGCGGCGACCTCAAGCACCTTGACGTCCGGGTACTTCTGCTTCATGCACTCGCGGAACGCCGCCGACCGGTCGCGCCCGTTGACCGACGCGAGGTCGCCCATCACCTGCACGACCTTGCCGCTCTTCACGCGCTTGCCGATTTCGTCGCACGCCTTGGTTCCGTACGCCTTGTTGTCCGCACGAACCACCATCGCGACCTTGCCGCTTTCGGGCGCGACGTCCACCGCGACCACCGGGACGCCCTTGTTCTCGGCCTGCTTCAGCCCGGCGACGACCGCGGCCGAGTCGAGCGGCGTGACGACGAGCCCCTTCACGCCCTGGTTGAGCAGCGTGCCGATGTCCGTGATGAGCTTCGCCGGGTCGCTGTCCGCGTTCACCGTGGGCAGCGCGTCGAGCCCCTGCTCCTTCGCCATCTGCGGCACGTATTTGTTGTAGGCCTGCCAGAACGGCGAGGTCAGCAGGGGCAGCGTCGCCCCGACCTTGCCGGTGCCGCCGCCGCTCGCCGCTGCCGCCGGTTTGTCCTTAGTGGACCCGCACGCACCGAGCACCAAACCGCAGGCGGCCACCGCGGCAGCCAGCCGGATCACCTTCGTACGCACCGCATCCTCCTTGATGACAGGCCTTTTTTGGCTGAGCAGATCAGTTCTGCACGGGTCCGCGCGGGCGCAGGCCGTACATGCCGCCGTCCACCGCGAGCGCGGTGCCGGTAGTCGATGCCGAAAGCGGGCTGGCCAGGTACGCGATCGCGTTCGCGACCTCGTCCGCGGTCACCAGCCTCCCCATCGGCTGGCGGGCGGCGAGCGCCTCCCGTTCGGCCTCCGGGTTCGCGGCGGTGTCGAGCAGCCTGCCGACCCACGGGGTGTCCGCGGTGCCGGGGCACACGCAGTTGACGCGGATCCGGTCCGGCAGGTGGTCGGTGGCCATCGCGAGGGTCAGCGACAGCACCGCACCCTTCGTGGCCGAGTACAGCGCCCGCGCGGGCAGACCGGCCCACGCGGCGATCGAGCAGGTGTTCACGACCGCTGCCGCCGGCGAGTTTTTCAAGTGCGGCAAGGCAGCCCGGACGGTGCGCACCATGCCGACCACGTTCACGTCGTACGCGCGGTGCCACTCGTCGTCGTCGTTCGCGGTGACGTCGCCCTGTGCACCGATTCCCGCGTTGTTGACCAGGATGTCGAGCCGGCCGAAGCGTTCGGCCACCGCGTCGACAGCGGCTCGGACTTCGGCGTCGGACGTCACGTCGCAGCGGAATCCGGTCAGTGGCTCGGGAACCTCATCGGTCTTGAGGTCGAGCACAGCCACCTGCGCGCCGCGCTGGGCCAGCAGGTTCGCCGTCGCCAGCCCGATGCCCGAAGCGCCGCCGGTGACCGCGGCGACCAGGCCGTCGAATTCGCTCACTGCGCGTTCTCCGTCCATTCAGGACCGTCCGGGAAGCTGAACCGGCGCAGCGTAGCGTCGTGCATGCGCGCGGAAAAGCCCGGTGCGGTCGGAGCGAGGTAGCGGCCGTCGCGCACGACGGCCGGGTCGGTGAAGTGGTCGTGCAGGTGGTCGACCCATTCGATGCTGCGGTCTTCGTCCGAACCGGACACTGCCACGAAGTCGAACATGGACAGATGCCGCACCAGCTCGCACAGCCCGACACCGCCGGCGTGCGGACACACCGGAACACCGAATTTCGCTGCCAGCAACAGGATCGCGAGGTTCTCGTTCACTCCGCCGACGCGTGCGGCGTCCAACTGCAGCACGTCGATCGCGTGAGCCTGCAGCAATTGCTTGAACACCACACGGTTCTGGACGTGTTCACCGGTCGCGACCCTGATCGGCGCGACCGCCTTCGCGATGGCGGCATGGCCGAGGACGTCGTCCGGCGAGGTCGGCTCTTCAATCCAATATGGATCGAACGGTGCCAGCGCGGTCATCCACGACACCGCCGTCGAGACATCCCAGCGCTGGTTCGCGTCGACCGCGACTCGGATGTCCGCACCGACGGTCTCGCGAGCCAGCTTCATCCGCCGGACGTCGTCCTCGAGATTTCCGCCGACCTTCAGTTTGATCATCTCGAAACCGTCGGCGACCGCCTGTTCGGCCAGCCGCACCAGTTTCGCGTCGGAGTAACCGAGCCAGCCCGCGGACGTGCTGTACGCGCGGTAGCCCTCGGCCTCGATCCTGGCGATCCGTTCCGCTTTCCCGGATTCGGCGGCGCGCAGGATGTCGAGCGCTTCCTGTTCGGTGAGCGCGTCGGAGAGGTAGCGGAAGTCCACAAGGGACACCAGCTCCTCCGGCGTCATCCGCGACGCGAACTTCCACAGCGGCAGTCCGGCGCGACGCGCAGCGAGGTCCCACGCGGCGTTGACGATCGCGCCGATCGCCATGTGCGCCACGCCTTTTTCCGGGCCCAGCCAACGAAATTGCGAGTCGCCGACCAAAGCTCGGGATAGTGCGCCGAGCGCTTCCGCACCCTCCGGCACATCTCGGCCGACCACGTGCGGTGCCAGCGCGCGAATCGCGGCGGCCTGCACGTCGTTGCCGCGGCCGATGGTGAACGCGAGGCCGTAACCGTCCGGTCCGGCGTCGGTGTGGAGTTCGACGTAAGCCGCCGAATAGTCCGGATCCGGGTTCATCGCGTCCGAACCGTCGAGGTCGCGCGACGTCGGGAACCGGACGTCCCGGACCTCCATGGCCACGATTTTCGCCATGTCAGGCCTGCCCGAAAGTCTGGCGCTGCTTGCCGAGGCCGTCGATCTCCAACTCGACGACGTCGCCCGCGCGCAGGTACGGCTTCGGCTCGGGCTGCCCGAGCGCGACGCCCTCCGGAGTGCCGGTGTTGATCAGGTCGCCGGGGCGCAGCACCATGAACTGGCTCAGGTAATGGATGATCTCGGCGACGCCGAACACCATGTCCTTTGTGGACGAATCCTGCACCTTCTCGCCGTTGACCCAAGTGCGCAAGCCGAGCGCCTGCGGGTCGGGGATCTCGTCGGCGGTCACCAGTTCCGGGCCGAGCGGGTTGAAGGTTTCGCAGTTCTTGCCCTTGTCCCACTGGCCGCCGCGGTTCAGCTGGAAATCGCGCTCGGAGACGTCGTTGGACACGACATACCCGGCGACGTGCGCCAGCGCCTCGTCCGCGCTTTCCAGATAGCGCGCGGTTTTCCCGATGACGACGCCGAGTTCGACTTCCCAGTCGGTGGCCGTGGAGCCGCGCGGGACGAGCACTTCGTCGAACGGTCCGACCATCACGTCCGGGGCTTTCATGAACAGCACCGGTTCAGTCGGCACGGCCGCGCCGGTTTCCTCGGCGTGGCGACGGTAATTCATGCCGATGCAGACGATCTTGCCCGGCGCGGCGATCGGCGCGCCGACCCGCAGCCCGGCCCCGTCGACGACCGGCAATTCCCCGGCTTCGAGCGCCCGCGCGGCCTTCGCCGGCCCGTCGCCGGCGAGGAACGCGCCGTCGATGTCCGGCGTGACCCCGGAGAGGTCGTGGAGGGTGCCGTCACCGGCACGGACGAACGGACGCTCAGCCCCCGCTGCCCCGAGACGCACAAACCGCACGGACGAACCCCTCTCTCGACACCCGCTTCGCGATACATCCGATGTATAGCGCATGGGAGGGCGGCAGATCTAGAGGGAAGCGGGATTTGGTACGGAAATTGATCCGATCACCGGGCTGCCCGGTGGATAACGGACACTCGTCCAGGCGGGGAGGTCCCGCCACGACGAGGAAGACGGTGCGGCGCGGATGGGACCGGAAGATGCGGCTGGGCCGAGTCGGGCGACGGCTGGGGGTTCGCGCGGTGGCAGGGAAGGCGGCGAGGTGAGGGC
>NZ_PQIA01000198.1 GCF_003385235.1 Amycolatopsis circi
GGGCTCCTTGAGGGAATCAGATTCCCTCAAGGAGCCCTTCACGGACCTTGGCCGTTGCGGGAGCTGACGCGCCCAGTGCCGTATTCGGGGGCAATGCGGGCCGGACGTGGCAGGCTGTGCGGGTGACCGGACCACTCGCTCTCCTCGATTCCGCGAGCCTCTACTTCCGCTCGTTCTACGCGCTGCCCGATTCGATGACCGCGCCCGACGGGACGCCGGTCAACGCCGTGCGCGGGTTCACCGACACCATCGCGCGCATCCTGACCGACCGGCGTCCGTCGCGGCTGGTCGCCTGTCTCGACGCGGACTGGCGGCCGAAGTTCCGCACCGATCTGCTGCCGAGCTACAAGGCGCACCGGGTCGCGGAGCCCGGGGACGGCGGGGCGGACGTCGAAGAGGTGCCCGACACGCTGACCCCGCAGGTGCCGATCATCCTGGAAGTGCTGGAGGCGTTCGGGTTCGCCGTCGCGGAGGCGGCCGGCTACGAGGCGGACGACGTGATCGGCGCGCTCGCGACCCGGGAGAAGGACGCGCCGGTCGAGGTGATCACCGGCGACCGCGACCTGTTCCAGTTGGTCCGCGAGGAGCCGACGCCGACTTCGGTGGTGTACGTCGGCAAGGGCTGGGCGAAGGCGGAAGTGCTGGGGCAGCGGGAAATCGCCGAGAAGTACGGCGTTCCGGTCGAGCACGCCGGGCCCGCTTACGCGGACATGGCCGCGTTGCGCGGCGACCCGTCGGACGGGCTGCCCGGGGTGGCCGGGATCGGCGAGAAGACCGCGGCGAAGCTGATCACCCAGTTCGGTTCGCTGGAGGAACTCGTCGCCGCGTCCTCGGCCGGGGACTCGCGAGTGCCGTTGAAGACCCGGCTGCGGCTGTCCGACGCCGCGGATTACCTGGCCGTCGCGCCCACGGTGGTGCGGGTCGCGGTGGACGCGCCGGTCGAGCAGTCCGGGCCGGACGCGGTGCCGACCGCGCCCGCCGATCCGGAGCGGGTGGCGGCGCTGGCCGAGCAGTGGAACCTGGGTCGTTCGGTCGATCGGCTGCTCGCGGCACTGCCGGGAGCCTGACTGTCAGAAGGGTTTCAGCGCTCGGGCGAGCGCTGGAACCCCTTCCGGTCAGAAGTGCGTGCCGGTCCAGGGCTGAGTCCCGGTCTGGAACAGCGCGTCCACCCGGGCCAGCGTTTCCGCGCTCGCACCGGCGATCCGGCCCGACAACGAGAGCGGACCGGCCTGCCAGGCGCCGAGGTACAGCATCGCCAGCGTGTCGACGTCGAGTTGCAGATCCGCCTCGGCGTCCGTGCGCTCGACCCCGCTGCTGCTGACCCGGTAACGACCGCGGTTGTCCGGCAGCATCCGGTCGTTCACTTCGAGCACCACCGGTTCCGCGGTGCCATAGGTGCGTGCGGCGAGAGCGGCCCGCACGTCGATCAACCGCAACCACAGTTCGTCGTCGACGCCGATCGTCTGCGCCCGGCGCGGGTCGACGAGCAACAGGCCCACCGGGTCGTCCACCGGACGGCCGCGGACGTTCACGACCTCGACCAGGTCGACCGACAGCAGGAACCGCCACAGCCCGGCCAGCGCTTCCGGGGTCGCCGCGTGCATCTCGTGGACTTCGAGTGCGGCGCCGCGCTCCGGGTCGAGGTAGCTGTTCTGCGGCACGACATGGAACACCGCGAAGCCGTCGTCGCCGTTCGGTCCAGTGTGGACAGCCACGCGGTGGTTGCCGCCGTCCGGGTGGAGGTGCCAGTTGAACGCGATCGGCCACCAGAGTTCCGGGCGGGCGATCAGGCCGGGGCGGTGGGTGTCGATCCGTTGGTACAGCGAGGGAATCGTCGCGATCGCGTCGTCGGCAGCGAGCAGCCGGACCCGGCCGGGCGCGGCGACGCTTTCGCGCAGCGGGGCCGGTTGCTTGACCTGCAGGGTGGCCATCCGGGTCGCGACGCCGTAGCCGAAGCGGCCGTAGATCAGCGCTTCGCTCGCGTGCAGCGCGGCGACGACGTGGCCGCGCTGGACGAAGTCGTGCAGTTGCCGGTCCATCATCGCGGTGAGCACGCCGCGGCGGGTCCAGTCCGCGCGGACGCCGACGCCGTCGACCGCGGCCATTCGCACGGTGGCACCGCCGGGGACGGTGAGCGTGGTGGCGAACGAGCTGGCGATGCCGATGGCTTCGCCGTCGTGGAACGCTCCGGTCCGGCCGTCCGCCGTCCAGGAATCGCCGACCCGCGCCCAGCGCTCGTCCGAGGGCGGGTTCCCGTGCAGGGATCGCACCAGAAGGTCGAAAGTCTCGCGGCTTTCGGCGTCGGTGATCTGGCGTACCACGTAGTCGCTCATGTCCCGATTGAACCAATGCCGCCGCCGTGCGGCCATCGGATTTACTGGGGCGGGTCGACGCGGTAGTTGCCGTCCGCGCCGGTCACCGTGATGGGGACGTGTTTCGTCGCGCCCGCGATGTCCACAGTGCACTGGAATCGCGAGCCGTCGGCGACGGGCTGCCGGTCGGGGCAGGACACCGTGCCGACGTTCGCCATCTTGTAGTCGGCGGTGAGGAGCCGGGTGACGGCCGAGGCCATCACCCGGGAATCGAACACCCGCATCGCCGAAGAAGAGCTGGGCGCCGACGACGACGCGACACCCGGCTGTGCGGGACTGCTCGGCGTGACGGTGACGGTGTGGACCGGAGGCGGGGGCGTCCCGCTGTCGCAGCCCGCGGCGGCGAGCATTCCCAAGCCGCACAACAGCAGCACCCGCACGGCGCGCATCAATCCCGCTCCTCTGCGCGAAACGTCTGGTCAACGGTCAGAAGAACGTACCGCACCACACCGATTCGCGCGTGCCGAAGAGAACGTCGGCGGCCTCGGGCGCGGCCGGGTCGAGCACCTCGATCCGGCCGGCACCGGCGAGCGCGGACGCGCGCCAGGTTCCGAAGTAGAGCATCGCGAGCGTGTCCACGGAGAGCCGCAGCCCGGGTGCCGCGTCCGTGCGCGAGGCTCCGTCGGGCCCGACGCGGTAGCGGCCGTCGTTGCCGGGCAGCGACCGGTCGAAGACTTCGAGGACGACAGGTTCGGCCGGACCGTAGGTCCGGGCGGCGAGCGCGGCCGGCACGTCGACGAGCCGGAGCCAGCCTTCGTCGTCGGTGCTTTCGGTTTTCGCCATCCGGGGGTCGGCGAACAGCAGCGCGTGCGGTTCGTCGAGCGGGCGCATGCCGAGCACGATCTCGTCGACCAGGTCGACCGACAGCAGGAACCGCCACAGTCCGGCGAACGCCGCCGGGTTGGCGTAGTGGAACGCCAGCACGTTCAGTTTGGCGTGCTCGTTGGCGTCTTCCTCGACGTAGTAGGTCAGGAAGCCGTCTGCGCCGTCCGGGCCGCGGTGCACGGCGGTCTGGAGCAGTTTCGCGCGGCGGCGCAGCGAGGCCTCGTACCCCGGCCAGTAGACCTCGGACCGGGTCATCGCGGCGATGCGGCCCATCGCGGTCGCGGCATACAGTTCCGGCCATTGCGGGGCGGCCTCGTCGACGCCGAGGACGGTGACCTCTCCCCCGGCCGGCACGTCCGGACGCAGCTGCGCGCGGCGCCGGTCGACCACGACCCGCTTGGCGAGGGTCGCGATTCCGTAGCCGTAGCGGCCGTAGATCGCGCCTTCCGACGCGTACAGCAGCGAAAGCACGACTCCTCGTTCGGCGAAGTCCGCCAGCTGCGCGGCCTGCAACGCGCTGAGCACGCCGCGCCGGGTGCGTCCGGCGCGGACGCCGACGCCGGTGACCGCGGCCAGCGGGAGCCGCGCGCCGCCGGGGACGACCATTTCCGCCGCGAACGACCGGGCGGTGCCGATCAGGTCGGGTTCGAAGACGCCCCAGCTGCGTTCAGCCTGGTACGCCTTGGAGACGCGGTCCCAGTCCTCGTCGGTGCCGGGCTGGACGTGCAGCGCGGCCCGGAACAGGTCCCAGGCCTCGCGCTGCTCGTCGGGACGGAGGATGCGGACGGTGCGGTCGCTCATGCCCCGATCATCGCCGGGGCGGCCCCGGGACCGCCACTGAATTGAATGGCGTCAATTGGCGGCGGGCGGCGAGACCTCGTAGTTGCCGTCGGTGCCCTTGACGGTGATCGGCACCTGCTGCGGCTTGCCGTTGATGGTGGCGGTGCAGGCGAATTTCGCGCCGTCCTCCACCTTCTGCTCGGCCGGGCAGGTGACTCCGCTGACGCCGGGGATCTTGTAGGTGTCGGTGAGCATCTTCGCGACGTCGGTCTGCATCTGGTTGTTGTTGAAGACCTGGGTCTTGAAGAAGCCGGGCGCGACGAAGCCGAGGATCGCCACGACGGCCACCACGACGACCAGCGCGCCGATCCCGATGAACAGGCCCTTCTTCGACCCGCCCGAGGATTCCGGGGTGGCGCCGCCGGGCTGGCCGTAGTCGTACTGGCCGGGCTGCTGGCCGCCGTACTGCTGCTGCGGCTCGCCGTATTGCTGCTGGCCGTAAGGCTGTTGCTGCGCGGGCGGCTGCTGCCCGTACGGCGGCGGCTGCTGGCCCCACTGGGGCTGCTGTTGCGGGTAGCCGCCGGGCTGCTGGCCGTGCTGCGGGTCCTGGCCGTAGGGCTGCTGCCCGTACTGCTGGGGCGGGTACGGCTGCTGCTGCGGCCCGCTCTGCGGGTACGCGCCGCCCGGCTGCTGCCCGTACTGCGGGTCTTGGCCGTAGGGCTGTTGCCCGTACTGGGGCTGCTGCCGCGGGTCGTTGCCGCCATACGGCGTGCTCATCGTTAGCCTCCGCCTTCGTGTGTCCGCATCCGCCGGCCGGGCCGCGGGTGTCGTGCGCGATCCAACCACAGGTCTGGACCTGGCACACGTGTCGGCGCGCAGTCGCTACTAAGGTGTGCCCTCGCGCTCACGCCGCGCCCGCGGCCACGACGCCGCGGCGCAGCGCCCGGACCGCTTGTGCCGCCGCCGAACCGACCGGGTCCTGCTTGCCGAGGACGTCGCGGATCTGGTCGAGCAGGTCGATGACCTGGCGGCACCAGCGGACGAAGTCGCCCGCGGACAGCTCCTGTCCGTTGGTCTCGGCCGCGGTGAGGACCTTCTCCAGCGATTCGCCGCGCGCCCAGCGGTAGACCGGCCACGCGAAGCCGGCGTCGGGTTCGCGGGTGCGGTCGAGGCGGTGGCGGCGTTCGTCCTCGGTGAGTTCGACCCACAGCCTGCTGGTTTCCTGCCACGCGCCGGGGACCGCGCCGCCGGGCAGTCGGGGTTCGCCGGCGGTGTCGCGCCGGGCCTCGAACACGAGGGTGGACACGACCGCGGCGAGTTCGGCCGGGCCGAGGCCGGTCCAGACGCCGTGCCGGATGCATTCGGCGGCGAGCAGGTCGGATTCGCTGTAGAGGCGGGTGAGGCGGCGGCCGTGTTCGGTGACGCGGTCCTCGCCGTCGCCGGGGCGGACGTAGCCGCGTTCGCCGAGCAGCCGCAGGATCCGGTCGAACGCGCGGGCCAGGGAGTGCGTGGTGGCCGCGACTTTCCGTTCGAGCTGTTCGGTTTCGGCGGAGAGCCGCTGGTAGCGCTCGACCCAGCGGAGGTTGGCCTCGCGTTCGGCGAGGCCGTGGCACGGGTGGGCGCGCAGGGCCCGGCGCAGCGAGGCGAGTTCGGCGTCGTCGGCGGCCGCGGTGCGGCGGCGCTGGCGTCCGGGCAGGGCGATGCCGGAGTCGCGCAGCGCCGAGGCGATGTCGCGGCGGGTTTTGGGCGAACGCAGTTCCAGGTGCTTGGGCAGCTTGATCCGGCCGAGCGCTTCGACCGGGGCCGGGAAGTCGGAGACCGACAGCGGCCCGGACCAGCGGTCCTCGGTGACGACGACCGGCCGCGGTTCGCGGATCGGGTCGAGGCCGGGGTCGACGACCACGGCGAGCCCGGCGCGGCGGCCGGCCGGGACCGGGATGACGTCGCCCTTGCGCAGTTTCTCCAGCGATTGGGCGGTCTCGGCGCGGCGGGAGGAGGTGTTCTGCCGCGACAGGGTCTTCTCGCGGGCGGAGATCTGCGCACGGAGTTCGACGTACTCGAGCATCTGCGCGAAGTCGCCGGAGATCGCGTCGGTGTAGCCCTTGAGGGCTTCCTTGTTGCGTTCGATCCGGCGCGCGGTGCCGACGACCGACCGGTCGGCCTGGAACTGCGCGAAGGACTGTTCCAGCAGGTCGCGGGCCGCGTCCGCGCCGACCTGGGCGACCAGGTTGACCGCCATGTTGTAGCCGGGGCGGAACGACGAGCGCAGCGGGTACGTGCGGGTGGAGGCGAGGCCGGCGACGGCCTTCGGGTCGACGCCGGGCTGCCAGGCGACGACGGCGTGGCCTTCGATGTCGATGCCCCGGCGGCCGGCGCGGCCGGTGAGCTGGGTGTATTCGCCCGGGGTGAGGTCCACGTGCGCCTCGCCGTTGTATTTGACGAGCCGTTCGAGCACGACGGTGCGGGCGGGCATGTTGATGCCGAGCGCGAGGGTTTCGGTCGCGAACACGACCTTGACCAGGCCGCGGACGAACAGTTCCTCGACGGTTTCCTTGAACGCGGGCAGCAGCCCGGCGTGGTGGCCGGCGAAGCCGCGTTCGAGCGCCTCGCGCCATTCCCAGTAGCCGAGGACGCCGAGGTCGCCCTCGGGCAGGTCGGCGGTGCGGGCGTCGACGATCCGGCGGATCTCCTCGACCTGTTCGGGGCCGTTGAGCCGCAGGCCGGAGCGGACGCACTGGGCGACCGCGGCGTCGCAGCCGGCGCGGGAGAAGATGAACACGATCGCGGGCAGCAGCCCGGCGTGGTCGAGCCGTTCGGTCACGTCGACCCGGGACGGCGGCCGGAACCTGGGTCCGCGCGGAGGGGCGCCGCGGCGGCCGCCGCGAGGTCCGCGGAAGGTGGGCGCGAAGCGGCCCATGTCGTCGGTTTTGCGCAGCAGCGTGGGGTTGATCCGCAGCTGCTCCCCCGGGTCGGTCTCGTTCTGGCCGGCGAACAGGTCGAGCAGCTGGTTGCCGACGAGCATGTGCTGCCACAGCGGGACGGGCCGGTGCTCGTCGACGACGACGGTGGTGTCGCCGCGGACCTCGACGAGCCATTCGCCGAATTCCTCGGCGTTGCTGACGGTGGCGGACAGGCCGACGACGCGGACGTGGTCGGGCAGGTGGAGGATCACTTCCTCCCAGACCGCGCCGCGGAAACGGTCGGCGAGGTAGTGGACCTCGTCCATGACGACGTAGCCGAGTTCGGGGATCGCCGAGCTGCCCGCGTAGAGCATGTTGCGCAGCACCTCGGTGGTCATGACGACCACCTGGGCGTTGCCGTTGATCGAGGTGTCGCCGGTGAGCAGGCCGACGGCGTCGTTGCCGTAGCGCTCGACGAGGTCGGCGTACTTCTGGTTCGACAGCGCCTTGATCGGCGTGGTGTAGAAGCATTTGCGGCCCTCGGCGAGGGCGAGGTGGACGGCGAACTCGCCGACCACGGTCTTGCCGGCTCCGGTGGGGGCGCAGACCAGGACGCCGTGGCCCTCTTCGAGCGCTTCGCAGCCGCGGATCTGGAAATCGTCGAATTCGAAGGCCGATTCGGCGGAAAACCGGGTCAGCTGGGGGTGCTTGGCGCGGCGACGGGAGGCAGCGTAGGCCTCGGCCGGCGATGGTGAAGGGCTAGTGGCCACCCGGTCAGGGTTTCACATGCCACCGACATTCCGCACGCGGCGTGCGCAATGCCCTCGTGAGTGGCGATGCCGGTTCTAACCGGGATCGCCGCTCACGAGACGACCGTCAGCGCGGAGGGCACGCAGACCGCTTCGACCGGCGTCCGACCTTGGTCTTCGCCGTCGGCGTAGACGGGCCAGCCGGGCGCTTCGATCCGGAGGGTGCGGGTGCGGAACGTTTCGACGCTGGGCTTGTGCACGTGTTCGCCGGTGCGCAGGTGCGGCAGCATCCGCAGCAGGCGGGCGCGGCCGGGGGCGCCGATGACGGTGACGTCGAAGAGGCCGTCGTCGGGGGTGGCGTCCGGGCAGATCGGGATGCCGCCGCCGTAGTACGGAGTGTTGCCGACGGCGATGAGGCTCGTGTCCCCGGAGAGGGCGCCGTCGTCGGTGTGCACGACGATCGGGCTGGGCCGGAAGGCGGCGAGTTCGGCGAGGATCGCCAGGTCGTAGCGGCGGGGCCCGGCGGGCCAGCGCATCGCGTTCGCGCGGGCGTTGACGGCGGCGTCGAATCCGGCGCAGAGCACGGTGGAGAACCAGGTGTCGCCGGCGCGGCCGAGGTCGACGCTGCGGCGGCGCCCGGCTTGCAGGGCTTTGGCGAGGGCGTCGGTGGCGGCGCGCGGGCCGGCCGGGATGCCGAGGGCGCGGGCGAAGTCGTTGCCGGTGCCGGAGGGGACGAGGCCGAGCGCGACGCCGTGGTCGGCGCAGAACTGGACGCCTTGGTGGGCCGCGCCGTCGCCGCCGAGGACGATCAGCACGTCGAGGCCTTCGGCGTGCGAGGACCGCATGAGAGCGCGGGATTCCTCGACGCTGGTGGCGGTGAGGAGGTCGAGCCGGTCGACGGCGGGCCGGAGCCGCGCCGCGACCGCTTCGGCGATGCGGGCGGCCGCGCCGCGCCCGGAGGCCGGGTGCACGGCCAGTGCTGCGTTCAGGCCCACGGTCAGGTGATGTCGTCGGTCGAGTTGGAGTTCGAGCGGCCGGTCGACGGGCTCTGCGCGGTCGGCTCTTCGCCGTCGGCGGTGCTCGGCGTGTAGTCGAACGGCGCGGCCTCGTCGTCGGCGAGCTGGTCCCAGCCCTCGTCGTGGCGGACGCGGTTGAGCTTGCGGTCGTGGAACCGGGCGATCTGGATCGACAGCTCGAACAGCAGGGTGAGCGCGCCGGCGAGGCCGAGCATCGAGAACGGGTCCGAGCCGGGGGTGGCGAAGGCGGCGAACACGAACAGCGCGAACACGAGGCCGCGGCGCCACCGCTTGAGCTGCTGGTACTTGAGCACGCCGACGCGGTTGAGCATCACCACGAGCAGCGGGAGCTCGAAACTGACGCCGAAGATCACCAGCAGCGACAGGATGAAGGAGATGTACTTGTCCGCGGTGAGCGCGGTGACGAACTGGTCCTGGCCGAAGCCGGCGAGCAGCGCGAGCGCGTGCGGGACGAGCAGGTAGGCCAGCACCGCGCCGGCGGCGAAGAGCGCCGAGGCGAAGCTGACGAAGATCAGCGCGTACCGGCGTTCCTTGGAGTAGAGGCCGGGGGCGATGAACGCCCAGATCTGGTACAGCCAGGCGGGCGAGAGCAGCACCGCGCCCGCCGCGACGCCGACCTTGAGGCGGATCATGAACGCTTCGAACGGCACGGTCTGCAGCAGGCGGCAGCCGGGCTGGTCGCCCGCGAAGCGCTGCGAGGCCGGGATGGCGCAGTACGGGTGGGTCATGATGTCGCCGAGCGACGGGATCGGGCCGAGCCGCTGCTCGAACCAGATGAAGCCGAAGATCGCGCCGACGACGACGAAAACGACCGCCCAGCCGAGGCGGCGGCGGAACTCGTAGATGTGCTCGATGAGCGTCATCGTGCCGTCGGGGTTTTTCCGACGGCTGCGCCGGCTCCGCTTGCTGGTCCGGCTGCCGTTGCCGTTGGCGGCTTCCGCCACTGGTCGTTCCGTTCTCGTCAGAGCCCGCCGCGGCGCGCCGCACCGGCGCGCCGCCGTGGACCGGGGACCGGGTGGTGCGCGCGGAGGGTCAGCTCGCGTTCTTCTGCGGCTGGTCGGCCGAGGCCGCCTGCTGCTTCTTCAGTTCGTCGAGCTGGCGCTGGAGGTCGGCGACCTGCTGGTCCTGCGCATTCTGCGCGGGAGCGGGGGCGGCGATGTGCCGGGTGTCGGCGGATTCGGCCTCGGCTTCGGCCTTCTGCTCGCCGGTCAGGTCCTTGGTCTCGGCCTTGAAGATCTTCATGGACTTGCCGATGGACCGGGCCGCGTCCGGGAGCCGCTTCGCTCCGAACAGCAGAACCACCACGAGCACCAGAACGATGATGTGCCACGGCTGCAGCGCGTTCATGGTCGTCTGCCCTCCTTGTCTGGGGTCTGTGCTGATGTTACTTGTTGCCGGCCGCCGCGCGGCGTTCGGCCACGGCCACGCGGAGTGCCGCCGACCGGGCCCGGACGAGTCCGGTCCGGTCCTGGGTGTCCGCACTGACCATGCTCACGGTGCGGCGGAAGCGGCGCAAGACTCCGGCGGTCCGTACCAGCAGCAGGGCCAGGACGAGCAGGCCGGCCGCGAGCAGCACATAGACGGGCAGGTACGGCACCAAACCACCTTATCGGTCGGAGATGGACGCGAGATGACGGGCACGCGCCACGGCGTCGGACGCTCGGCGACCGACTGCCTCGGCGAGGGTGGCGGGGCTCTCCACCTGGGCTTCCCCGCCGAGACTGAGCACGAGCCGGACCATCCAGGGCTCGTCGCTGTAGCGCATGGCGATGCGCAGCCGTCCGCCGTCGAGTTCGTCGAGTTCCTCGCACGGGTAGTACTCGGCGACCCAGCGGGCGTCGGGGTCCAGGACCAGATGGGCGACCCGCTGGTCGGGACGGGCGGAGAAGACGCCGTCGGACAGGTCGGTGGGCCGCGCGTGGGCCGGCGGAGCCGCGGGTTCGTCCAATACGGTGAGCGCGTCCACCCGATCGAGGCGGAACAGCCGGACGCCTTCGACGCGTCGGCACCACGCTTCGAGGTAGCCGACGCCTTGGACGATGACGAGCCGCATCGGGTCGACGGTGCGTTCGGTGATCTGGTCGCGCGAGGCGGTGTAGTAGCGCATCCGCACCGCGCGGCCCTCCTGCAGCGCGCCGGCGACGGTCTCGCGGGTGCGGGCGGCGCGGGCTCCTTCGCGCACTCCTCCCCCGACGACGACTCCGGCGGGGCGGGCCTGTCCGGCGGCGTCCTCGATTTTGGCGATCGCGCGGCGGACCGCGTCGCCGTCGACCACGCCCGGGGTTTCGGCGAGCGCGCGCAGCGCGACCAGCATCGCGGTGGCTTCGCCGCCGGTGAGGCGCAGCGGGCGGCTCATCCCGGCGTCGTGGGTGACGACGATGGTGTCGCCTTCGAAGGACAGGTCGATGAGGTCGCCGGGGCCGTAGCCGGGCAGACCGCACATCCACAGCAGTTCGAGGTCTTTGCGCAGCTGGCGCGGGGTGACGTCGAAGTCCTGGGCGGCCTCGTCGATCCGGATTCCGGGGCGGGCGAGCAGGTACGGCACGAGCGCGAGCAGTCTGGGCATGCGTTCGCCGGACGCGGTCATCGGACGCTCCCCTGTCCGGCGCGGGCGAGGACGGCCTCGTGCCGGTGCTGCACGGACTTGGCGAGCACGTCCGGTTCGAGCACGAGCACGTCCGGCCCCTGCGCCGCGATCCAGTCCGCGGCCGACTCCGGGAAGTACAGCCCGATCTCGATCACGTCGCCTTCCTCGCCCGCGACAGTCTCGCGCCCCACGATGTCGCCGCGACGGCGGACACCGGCAGCGCGCCCGTCGGCGATCCACAACCGGGCAGTCGTCACCGGAGCCGGGTCCTCACTGCCGCCGGTGACGGACACAAGTTTCATGAGATTGACGCCCTCGGGCCGGGACACCGCGCCCGGTTTCCCGATCGCGACAACCTTCCCGGTGACGCGGGAGAGCCGGAAACACCGGGGCGCGTCCCGATCCCGGTCGTGCCCGACGACGTACCACCGAGCACGCCAGGACACGACACCCCACGGCTCGAGCGTGCGGATACGCCGTTCCGGCGACCCGCTGCGCCGGTACTCGAACCGAACCGCCTGCCCCGCCTGCACCGCGGCGAGCATCGGCGCGAACGCCGGTTCCGCCCGCACCCGGGGCTCGATCACCGTAGGCGCCTGGTCGTCGACCTCAACTCCAGCCGCGCGCAGCTTCACCAGCGCACCCTGCGCCTGCCCGGTGAGTTCGGGCGAGTCCCAAAGCCGAACCGCGAGCCCCACCGCCGCCGCCTCGTCCGGAGCAAGGTCGATCTCGCCCAGTTCGTAGTCGCGGCGGGCGATGCGGTACCCCTCGACCGGGTCGAACACGGAGTTCCGCCCGGTCTCGAGCGGGATCCCCAGCTCGCGCAACTCGGTCTTGTCCCGCTCGAAGGTGCGAAAAAAGGCGTCGTCGCTGGCCGCGTCGGCGTACCCGGGCACGATGCCGCGGATCCGTTCCGCGGTGAGGTACTGCCGGGTGGAGAGCAGGGCCAGCACGAGGTTGACCAGCCGTTCGGCGCGTGCGGTGGACACCAGACGACTCTAGCTCTCCCCGCCCCCGGCGATCGCGAGGTCCGCCCCGCGCGCGTCGCGCCTGGTCAGAATGCGTGCGGCGAGCGGACCCTCCGCGCCCGCCCGGTCACGCACCGCCGTTCCGGCGGACCCGCCACCCCGGATCGGGTTCCCTCCTACGGAACCAACTTCGCCACGCTGCCCTTGGCCGCGCTGGCC
>NZ_PQIA01000199.1 GCF_003385235.1 Amycolatopsis circi
CGCCTGGCCGTCCGAGGGCAGCTCGGCGGGCGCGCCGTCCTCTCCCGGCAGCGAGCCGGGCGCCGGGTCGGCGACGGCGGCCGGGGTCGGGGCCGGCACCCAAGTCAGGACGATCACGCCGGCCGCGATCGCCAGGACGGCGATCACCGCTGACGCGACCGTCAGCACGGTGCGCGACACGGTCTATTCGCCGCGGGAGCGGACGACCTGCGCCGCGCGGCGCGGGCCGAGCGCGATCGCGACCGCGCCGAAGAGCAGACCGCCGCCGAGCAGGCCGAAGCCGAGCGGCAGGCGCAGATCGTCGGACGGGGCCGACGCCGTGGCGCCGAGGTATCCGGCCGGGACCTCGGTGGGCACCGACGGCTGCTGCACCGTGCCCCCGCTGCCCGAGCCGTTGCCTGCCGAGGCGACGAAGTTCTTCGGGATCGAGCAGCTGACGCCGCCGAGCACCATGGTGGTCTGCACGTCGCTCAGCTTGGTGTCCTTGGCGTCGCGCGCGTGCGTGGTGATCATCGACACGCCCGGCCTGCACCGCCCGCGCACGCTGCTCGGCCAGCGGCTCAACGACGTCGTGCACGAGACCTGGTCCGAAGTGGACGTCGTCGGGTTCTGCGTGCCCGCCAACGAGAAGATCGGCCCCGGCGACCGGTTTATCGCCGCCGAGCTGACGAAGATCGCCCGGCGCACGCCGGTGATCGGCGTCGTCACCAAGACCGACCTGGTGAAGCCGGAGCAGGTCGCCGAGCAGCTGGTCGCGTTGCAACAGGTGATGGAGTTCGCCGACCTCGTGCCGGTGTCCGCTGTGGACGGTTTCCAGGTGCAGACAGTCGCCGATCTGCTGGTGCAGCGGCTGCCCGAAGGACCGCAGCTGTACCCGGGCGGCGAACTCACCGACGAGCCCGAGCAGACCCTCGTCGCCGAGCTGATCCGCGAAGCCGCGCTCGAAGGCGTCCGCGACGAACTGCCGCACTCCATCGCGGTGACCGTCGAAGAAATGATCCCGCGCGAAGACCGCGACGACCTCATCGACATCCACGCGCTGCTGTACGTGGAACGCCCCAGCCAGAAGGGGATCATCCTCGGGCACAAGGGCGAGCGGCTGCGCGAGGTCGGCGCGACCGCGCGCGAGCACATCGAACGGCTGCTGGGCACGAAGGTGTATCTCGACCTGCACATCAAGGTGGCCAAGGACTGGCAGCGGGACCCGAAGCAGCTGCGCCGGCTGGGTTTCTGACCGGTTCCCGTCGTGTCCGGCGGCGCGGGCGGGTAGCGTCAGGCCGAACCGTATCCGATTTGTCCAGGGGGACCGCATGACCGGCCCGTATCCGCCGCAGGGCCCGTACCCTCCGTCGTACGGCTATCCGCCGCAATACCCGCCGCCGCCGGACAGCAACCTGGTGTGGGCGATCCTCGCGACCGTGTTCTGCTGCCTGCCGCTGGGGATCGTCGCGATCGTCAAGGCCAGCCAGGTGAACACCCTGTGGTACCAGGGATACGCGGCCGAAGCGCACCGCGCGGCGGACGAGGCGCGCAAGTGGGCGATGTGGTCGGCGCTCAGCATCGCGATCCTGATCGGGCTGTACGTGCTCGTCGCGCTCGTCGTGCTCATGATCGCCGGAAACGTGCTCTGGTTCCATTGAGCACCGTCTACACCGGACTGCCGGCGCGCGGAACCCGTGCGGTGGCAAGGGCTCTCGCCGGTCCCGCGGCCGCGGCAGGCGGGATCGGTCTGGCCTGCGTCGCGGTGTGGCTCGGCGATCCGACCACGCCCGGCGGGCCGCTCCCGGTGTGCCCGACGAAGCTGCTGTTCGGGATCGACTGCCCCGGCTGCGGCGGGATGCGCATGGCGTACAGCGTGCTGCACGGCGACTTTTCCGCGGCACTGCACTACAACGCGGTGGCTCTGGTGTTCGTCGCGCTGTTCGCGTGGAGCGGTCTCGTGTGGACGATGGGACGGCTGCGCGGCCAGCCGATGCGGTCGTGGCTGCACTGGCGCTGGACGCCGCACGTCGTCGCGGTCGTGTTCGTCTTGTGGTTCGTAGTGCGCAACATTCCGTTCGCGCCGTTCACCAGCCTGTCTGTCTGAGTTAGCCCCGTTTTCGCTGTCCCCGGAACCGGTTCCGGGGACAGTGCGTCCAACGCGTCGCCCGATGCGGACACCTGCTCGTCTTGGCCCCGGCCAACGAGGTACGCTCCCGCGCACCGACGTGTCCGCATAGGACGCGATCAGCGCTCGCCTGCCGAGACCACGAACGAGGGGGACACTCGATGACCTATCCCTACGGCCAGCCCGGCGGCCCGCCTCAAAGCGGCCCGCCGTACGGCGCGCCGCCGGGACAGCAGGCACCGGGCGGCTATCCCCAGCCGGGCGGATTCGGCCAGCAGCCCGGCGGTTTCGGGCAGCCGGGCTTCGGCCAGCCGTACGGCTCCGGCAGGGTCTACGCGGACTGGGGCCAGCGCGCCGGGGCGTACCTCATCGACTTCGCGCCGTTGCTCGCCGGAATGCTTGTCGCGCTGCTCGTGTCGATGGCGTCGGGCGTCGCGGGCATGATCGTCTACCTGCTGGCGATTCTCGGCAATCTCGCCTGGACGGTCTTCAACCGCTGGATCAACGGCGGCAACACCGGCCAGTCGCTGGGCAAGCGGATCGTCGGCATCAAACTCGTCAGCGAGGCCACCGGCGAGCCGATCGGGGCCGGGATGGCGTTCGTCCGCGACCTCGCGCACGCACTGGACAGCATGGCGTTCGCGCTCGGTTTCCTGTGGCCGCTGTGGGACGACAAGGCGCAGACGTTCTCGGACAAGATCCTCAGCACCGTCGTGGTGCCCGCCGACCCCGCGCCTTCGGGTGCGCCGGGCGCGGCATTCGGGCAGCAGAGCGGATTTCCCGGTCAGCCCGGCGGGTTCGGGCAGCCCGGCGGTTTCGGTCAGCCTGGCGGTTTCGGTCAGCCTGGTCAGCCGGGCGGTTTCCCGGGGCAGCCGGGAGCCGCGCCGCAGCCGGGATTCGGTCAGCCGGGCGGCTTCCCCGGCCAGCCGGGCACCGCTCCGGGCTTCGGGCAGCCCGTCTCGGGCGGGTTCCCCGCGCAGCCCAACACCGGTTTTCCCGCCGCACCAACCGGATTCGGGGCTCCGCAGCCGGGGCACGGCCAGCCGCCGGTCCCGGGAACCCCGCCGCAGCAAGGATTCGGGCAGCCGGGCGTTCCGCCTCAGCCCGCGTTCGGCCAGCCGGGCCAGCCTCAGACCGCGTTCGGTCAGCCAGGTCAACCGGGCCAGCCGCAGCCGGGATTCGGGCAGCCGCCCGCCGCACCGGGAGCGTCTCCGCAGCAGCCGGGTCCGACGGCATTCGAGCAGCCCGAACCGACCCAGGTCGTGCGCCCGGCGGCACCTCAGCAGTCACCTTCCGAAGCGTTCGGCGCCGCCGAACGCACCCAGGTCGTGAAGCCGGCGGGCGAGCCGGAAGCGACGCAGATGATCAAGCCGGAAACACCGGAACCCGGTCCGGCGCAGTCCTGATCCGCACCGGATCAGGGTAAGCACGGTAAAGCACGAGAAACTCGGGGGAACCCAGATGACCAATCCCTACGGCCAGCCGCAGCAGCCCCAGCAGCCCTACGGCGGCCAGCCGCAGCAGCCCTACGGCCAGCAGCCGTACCCGCAGTCCGGTGCGACGCCGGCGCAGCCGTACCCGCAGCAGCCCTACGGCCAGCCCGCGCCGTACGGCCAGCCCGCCTACGGCGGCCAGCCCGGCGGCGACCTGAGCGCCATCAAGGACTACAAGGGCTGGGCGATCGGCTGCATCTTCCTGATGTGGATCATCGCGATCTTCGCGATCATGAAGTCGAACGAAGTCCAGACGTACAAGATGCAGGGCAACTACGCGATGGCCCAGCAGTCTTCGCAGACCACGCGGACGCTGTGCCTGGTCGCCACCATCATCGGTGCGCTCGCCTGGGTGTTCGCGATCATCATGATCATCATCAGCCTCGTGGCCGCGTCCGAGGTGCACAGCTACTACTGCACCGGCAGCTACTGCTGAACCAGGGTGTCCCGCCCCGGCATCGGTCCCGAAGTGGGACGATGTCGGGGTGGTGAACCTCTACCGCGACACCGGGGTGGTGCTGCGCACGCACAAGCTGGGCGAGGCCGACCGGATCGTCACCCTGCTCACGAGGCGGCACGGCAAGGTCCGGGCCGTCGCGAAGGGCGTGCGGCGCACGTCGTCGCGGTTCGGGGCGCGGCTGGAGCCGTTCGGGCACGTGGACGTGCAGTTCTATCCCGGCCGGTCGCTTGACGTCATCACCCAGGTCGAGACCGTCGACGCGTTCGCCCTGCCGCTGGTGGCCGACTACCAGCGCTACACCGCGGCGTCCGCGATCGCGGAAACCGCGGACCGGCTCTCGGCCGAAGAGGGCGAGCCGGTCATGAAGCTTTACCTGCTGGTCGTGGGCGCGTTGCGAGCCCTGGCCGGCGGACAGCGGGACGCGTCTCTGGTGCTCGACGCGTTTTTCCTCCGGGCCATGGCCTACGCCGGCTGGGCCCCGGCGATCACCGAATGCGCCCGCTGCGGCCTGCCCGGCCCGCACGCCGCGTTCAACGTCGCCGCGGGCGGCTCGATGTGCCCGGACTGCCGCATCGCCGGTTCGGTGCATCCCGCACCCGAGGTGCTGACCCTGCTGGACGCGCTGCTGCAGGGGGAGTGGGCGGTCGCCGAATCGTCGCCGGGGATTACCCGGCGGGACGCGTCCGGCCTGGTCGCGGCGCATCTGCAGTGGCATCTGGAACGGCAGTTGCGGTCGCTTCCGCTCGTGGAGCGGCGTGCCCGGGAGATCGCCGGGCCGGGCCCAGTAGGGTCGGCCGGGTAGAAAGTCCATTCTTCAGGAGGCCGCGAGTGCTGCGCAGGGGACGGGAGACCCGCTCGGCGGGGTACGAGCAGCGGGCGCCGGAGCCGCACCCCTCGGGCGCGAAACCGCCGGAGATCCCGCTGGACCTGGTGCCGAAGCACGTCGCGCTCGTCATGGACGGCAACGGCCGCTGGGCCAACCAGCGCGGCCTGCCGCGGATCGAGGGCCACAAACGCGGCGAGGCCGTGATGATCGACGTCGCGAGCGGCGCGGTCGAGATCGGCGTGAAGTGGTTGTCGGTGTACGCGTTCTCGACGGAGAACTGGAAGCGCAGCCCCGAGGAAGTGCGCTTCCTGATGGGCTTCAACCGCGACACCATCCGCCGCCAGGTCGACTACCTCGGTTCGATCGGCGTGCGCATCCGCTGGGCCGGGCGGCGGCCGAAGCTGTGGGCCAGCGTGATCAAGGAGCTGCAGGTCGCCGAAGAGAAGACCAAGAACAACACCAAGCTCAACATGACCATGTGCGTCAACTACGGCGGCCGCGCCGAACTGGGCGACGCGATGCGCCGGATCGGCCAGGACGTCGCGGCCGGGAAGATCAACCCGGACAAGATCGACGAGCGGACCATCGGGAAGTACCTGTACCAGCCGGAAATGCCGGACGTCGACCTGTTCCTCCGGCCGTCGGGGGAGCAGCGGACGTCGAACTTCCTGGTGTGGCAGTCGGCGTACGCGGAGATGGTCTACCAGGACACGCTGTTCCCGGACTTCGACCGGACGCACCTGTGGCAGGCGTGCCTCGACTTCGCCAAGCGCGACCGCCGGTTCGGCGGCGCGGTGGACCAGGCAGGGAGCACGAAATGAGCACCGCGGAAGCCGCCGAGACCGGCGCACTGCTCACCCGGGCGCGCGAAGCGCTGGAACGCTACCTGGAAGTCCACGTCGACGACGACGGCGCGATCACGTTCTCCCACGCGGACGTCCCGTGCGTCATCCAGGCGACCCGTCTCGCCGACGGCCTGACGGTGCTCAGCCTGACCTGCGTGGTGGCCTGGGACCTGCCCGACGACCCGGCGGTGGCGGTGGCGGTCGCGGAGCGGGCCGGGCAGGGGTTGTTCGGAACGCTGGGCGTCGGCCACACGGATCGCGGGATGGACGTGACGCTGCGGTACGCGTTCCCGGCGGAGGGGATGGACCCGTCGCCGTTGGGGACCTTGCTGATGCTGGTGGTTTCCACCGCTTCGCAGTTGCGGACTGAGTTGCCTGGCGTGGAGGCCTGAGCCGGGTTTCTGTTTCCTGACTGGGGTTGTCGCCTGGCTCGGCTGTGCGTCGCCATGTCCGGGGCGTTGTGACTCGGCCGGTTTTGGCGATGTGCGCTGTTGCGTTGGCCGGTCTTCGCGGTCAGACAGTGGTGCGGTGCCTGGTTGACTTCGCGCACCGGTTAAGACCGCTGACGCGTCGTCTTCGGTTGCTTCTCCTGGGAATCTCCCTGACTGGGCCGGACTTCGCGACTCGGCCAGTCCGTCGGTCGCCCGTTGTCCGCTTGGTTTCGCGTTCGCGGTTGCTGCGCCGCTCGGCTCGCGTCTCCAGCTATGCCACTAGCCCGAAGTGTGGCTTCTCCGTGCAAGCGATTTGGCTTCGTGTTCCGTTCCGCGTTCGCCGCCCTCTTCGTCCAAGCCGCTCCGCTGTCCGCCCCGAGTCCCTCGCTGTGCCCGCCCGAATCCGCCCCTTCCTCCCTCCCAATCGGGTGACATTCACGCAAAACCGGCGCGAGGGGTCCCCTCGCGACCCCTGCGGCTGGGGTTCTGTCGGACCCGGCTGGCATCATCGCCTTCGTGGAAACCCTTTCCAACAACACCGCCGAGGAGCGTCCCCGCACGCGACGGTTCCGGATCAGCTCCATCGAGATCCTGTGCGCAGTGCTGCTCGTCGCCGTCCTCGGGCAAAGCAAGCTCCAGGACCTCTTCGACGTGCCCGCGCTGCGCACCGGGTCCACCGTCTTCGTCGCGGTGTGCGTGCAGGCGCTGCCGTTTCTCGTGCTCGGCGTGCTGATCAGCGGCGCGATCGCCGCCTTCGTGCCCGCCCGCGCGCTGGAACGGGTGCTGCCGAAGAAAGCGTCGGCCGCGGTCGGAGTCGCCGGGCTGGCCGGAGTCGCCTTGCCCGGCTGCGAATGCGCGTCGGTTCCCGTGGCGCGCCGGTTGATCGGCCAAGGCGTCGCGCCCGCCGCCGCGCTCACCTTCCTGCTCGCCGCGCCCGCGGTGAACCCGGTCGTGCTGGTGGCCACCGCGGTCGCGTTCCCCGGCCGTCCGGAAATGGTGTTCGGACGGTTCGCCGGCTCGCTCGCGACCGCGATGGTGATGGGCTGGATCTGGGCCCGCTGGGGCAAACTCTCCTGGATCACCGAACGAGCGCTGCGCCGATTACCTGACGTCCAACCAGGACAGCAATGGCGCGTCTTCGCCGAAACCGCCCGCACCGATCTCGTCGAAGCCGGCGGATTCCTCGTCCTCGGCGCGCTGATTTCCGCGTCCCTCAACGTTCTCGTACCCGCGAAGTGGTTCGAAGTGTTGTCCGGACAGGTAATCGTCGGCGTCGTGGTGATGGCGGTCCTGGCCGTGGTCCTCGCGCTGTGCAGCGAGGCAGACGCGTTCGTCGCCGCCTCGCTCACCGCCGTGCCGTTGCTGCCGAAACTGGTGTTCCTGGTGGTCGGCCCCGCAATCGACGTCAAGCTTTTCGCTTTGCAGACAGGCACTTTCGGCCGATCCTTCGCCGCGAGGTTCGCCCCGGTCACCTTCGTGGTGGCGATCGCCTGCGGCACCATCGCGGGCGTGATCTTCCTCGGAGGCGTCCGATGAGGCGCGAAACCCAGAACGTGCTGCTGATCCTCCTGGGCGGCGCCCTGGTGAAGATCGCGCTCAACGGCGACTACCTGCGCTACGTAAAACCAGCCCAGCAGCCGTGGATCATCGCGGGCGGCGCAGTGATGCTGGTGCTCGGCGCGACAGCCATCATCCGCGATATCGCAGCCGCGCGCGCCGCGGCGAAAGCAGCCCAAGAATCCGAAGCGGACGTCGAACATCCAGACGCACACGGCCACCACCATCACCCGGCGCGCTCAGCCTGGCTGCTGGTCGTCCCGGTACTGGCGGTGTTCCTGGTCGCCCCGCCCGCACTAGGCGCGGATTCGGTCACCCGCACCGCAGCCCGCCTGCCCGCCAGCGCCGCGACCACGTCGGCAGCCGCGTTCCCGCCCCTCCCCGCCGGAGCGGTGGTCCCGATGGCGATGAACGAGGTAGTCACGCGCGCGGGCTGGGACGCCAACGGCACCATGAACGGACGCACCGTCGAAATCTCCGGGTTCGTCGTCCACACCGGAGGCCAAACCCTGTTGGCCCGCCTGGTCATCAGCTGCTGCGCGGCCGACGCGGCCCCCGTCACCGTGCACCTCAAAGGCGGCGGGGCCGACCGCTTCCCGAGCGATACCTGGCTGCGCGTCGCGGGCCAGATCGTCCCGGGCACCGCGACCCAGGCGAACAGCTACACGCCGGACCTGGTCCCGGCGACAGTCGAGCGGATCACCGCGCCGAAGGATCCGTATGAGTACTGAAAGGAGCGACGCCCCCGACTCCTCGTCCGCGACCGCCCAGGAACGCGGACCGCCGCTCTCGCCCGCCCGGTGCACCTGAGTCTCGTCGGCTGACCCAGCAGCGGTTCTGCTTCGCGTGCCCGCTCAAGCCCCGCCTCTTGAGACGGCTCCCGAACGGAACCTGACCGCGATCGGTCCGCATTGCTCAGTGTTGCGAAACCCTGCGGCCAGACGGCCTCGCAGCGGCTCCCGCTTGCCCGAAGCGCGCTCCAACCCCTCGACGAACCCGTCGCCCCGGCCAGCCTCGGAATGGTCCGCCGCCGAACCGAGTCGGCTCGCCTGTCCGGCGGCCCTGAGTGCTCCAGCGGCTCTCGGTACTGCCGCCGCTGGGATGGCGCAGCAGCCATCTCCGACGGCAGCACTGCTGTGCTGGGTCGAAGGGACCGGATTGCCGACCGGTCGGCAATCCGGAACGTCCCGGACGGCTGCAGAACGCGCTCGCCGTCCAAGGGGGCCAGCCCGCGGTCGCTCGGCCACCTCGCGCGTCCCGGACCGTCGCGGAGCAGTTCGCCGCCATGCTCGGCAGCGCGCGTGCTCGGCGCCCGGAACGTCTCCGGTCAGCCCCAGCCCGGGTCCGGGCCGGGACGAGGGCCAGCTCGCGTGCTCGGCACCCGGAACGTCTCCGGCCAGGCCCAGCCCGAGTCCAGGCCGGGACGAGGGCCAGCTCGCGTGCTCGGCACCCGGAGCGTTTCCGGCCGGGCCCAGCCGGGGTCCGGGCCGGGACGAGGATCAGCTCGCGTGCTCGGGAAACCGGAACGTAGCGGCCAGCCCCAGAAAGGGTCGCGGTCGGGAGGAGGGTCAGCCCGAGTGCTCGGCGCAGGTGCCGGTGATCTCCACGGTGTGGCTGATCTCGGTGAACCCGTGGTCCGCCGCGATCTTCTCCGCCCAGCGTTCCACCGCCGGACCCTCGACCTCGACCGTGCGCCCGCACACGCGGCACACGAGGTGATGGTGGTGGTGCGACGAGCACCGGCGGTAGATCGCCTCGCCGGAGTCGGTGCGCAGGACGTCGATCTCGCCCGCCTCGGAGAGCGACTGCAGCGTCCGGTAGACGGTGGTCAGGCCGATGCCGTCGCCGCGTTTGCGGAGTTCGTCGTGCAGTTCCTGGGCAGAGCGGAAGTCGTCGACGGTGCTGAGCAGGTCGACCACCGCCGCACGCTGCTTCGTGGAACGCCGGCCGGGCACCGGGACCTGTTTGGGGACCGAGGACATCGTCACTTCCCTTCCTGCACGTGGGCGACCGCGTCGACGACGATGTGCGCCAGATGGTCGTCCACCAGCCGGTAGACGACCTCGCGGCCGCGCCGCTCGCCCCGCACCACGCCCGCGGTCTTGAGGACGCGGAGGTGCTGGCTGATCAACGGCTGGGCGACGTCGAGTTCGTCCACGAGTTCGTGCACGCACCGGTCCGCCTCCCGCAACTGCAGCACGATAGCGATCCGCACCGGAGCGGCGAGCGCCCGGAGCAGTTCGCCCGCGTCGGCGAGCACGACCGGAGGCAGAACCGCCGGTCCGATCCCGGCGGACCGACCGGCCGATGCAGCCGCGCTGCCCGCGTCGACGGGATGCGGCGGGTCCGCCTGCCCGCCGTCGACGACCGAGGCGGCGGAAGCACGCTCCGGAGGTGCCGCGGTGTTCTGGGCTGCGTCCGGTCCCGAGGCGGCTGAGCTTGCCGCTGTCGGCTCGAGTGCGGTGGAGGCGCTCTTCGCGGGCGTCTCGGTGTTCTTGGCTGCGGCCCGTTCCGGGGCGGCCGAGCTTGCTGCTGTCGGCTGGACGGCAGCGGAAGCGCCTTCCGCAGACGCCCCGGTGTTCTTGGGCGCGGCCGGATCCGGAGTGGCTGGATTCCCTGCGTCTGTCTGGTCCACAGCAGCGGAAGCATGTTCCCCGGGCCGCTCGGCGTTCGTGCCCGCGGCCGAGTCCGTGACTGGATGTGCTGCGGTTGTCTCGTCCGTGGCAGCGTTCTTCACTGAGGCCTCGACGTTCCTGGTCGTTGCCGAATCCCGGCTGGCTGAGCTTGCCTCGGGGGCCGGTCCGATGCGTCCCGCGTTCCCGGCTGCTTCCGGAGCGGTCGCCGAGCGCGGGCTTCCCGCAGTCGAACCCTCCGCACCAGCTCCAGCCGCCCCCGCCGCGCCGGAAAACCCAGCCCCACCGGACAGGGCGCTCGAAGGTGCCGATGCCATCGCTGCCTCCACTCGCGTCCCGCCGCCCGTCTCGGGCCGCCGTCTCCCGGGGCACGGCACGGCGCGAACCGTGGCCTGTCCGGAGTGGCGTTTCCGAAGCCGGATGTCATTGCCGATAACCTTCGCCGCCATCGTAGTGTTCCCTTCCGCGGGCGCGGCGAGCGCCGGGCCACGAGGGGACCGGCGTTCCGGCTGGCCCGATCGGGTGAGTTCGGGAAGATTCGGCTTGTCGGCTTCGCAAGTCGTGGCGGACGGTGCAAGGTTGTCGCGGGGGCGTTTCGTCGCGTCTCGTACAGTGGCGGATCGCTCGGGGTTGCCGGAGGGCAGTGGGGAGACATGACTCGTTTCGTGACGAAGGCCGCGGTGGCGGCCCTGGTGGCACTTCCCGCACTGGCTCCGGCCGCCGCGGCGCAGACCGCGGCCGGGCAGGCTGTCGACGAGAAGACCGGTCCGGTGTCGTTCGCCAACGTGGCGTCGGTCCGCCTCGGCGGCGATCCGCAGCACGGCGGCGCGCTGATCACCGAAACCCAGCGGTCCCCGCTCACCCCCGGCCAGTCGCAGCTCGGCACGGACCGGGTGGCGGTGCCGAAGAACGACGGCGAGCGCAACACCTTCGGCCCGAACTACGAGATCGACCTCGGCAAGTACGCGGACAGCTCGGCCAGCGCGTACCCGGCGGGCATCGCGAGCCGCGACCACCAGGTCGTCGCCGCGCTGCAGACCACCCACGTGCCCACCGCCGTCGCGGAGACGAACTACGCGCTGCGCGACAACGGCCGCAAGAAGCTCAAGCCGCTCGACAACACGATGCTGGTCCTCGAAGGCGCGCGCAGTTCGGTCGACTGCTCCGGCCCGGGCAAGGTCACCGGCGCCACCACGGCCGCGCGCGTCTGGGTGCGCGGCGAGGACGACGCGCTGAAGCAGGTCGCGATGCCGGCCAGCGGGACGCTCAGCGTCACCGGCCTCAAGATGGGCTCGCCCACGAGCGTGCCGCAGGCCGACGCCGAAAAGACCACCTCGGACCTGGTCGTGTCCCGAGTTTCTGCGTTCGACCAGCTGATCAAGCAGGACGGCTGGCGCTCCGGCGACGTCACCGCGCAGGCCGGCTGGCGCGTCGAGATCACCACGCACGCGCGCGACGCCAAGGACACCAAGCTGAGCGACGTGCAGACCACCATGGTGCTCGGCGGCGTCAGCTGCTCGATCCCGAAGAACTTCGTCGCCTCGGCAGGCAACGGCTCGGGCAGCGGGGGCACGGTGCAGCAGCCGTCGGTGCCCACCGAGGTCCCGGCCGGATACCTCGGCGCCGCGGCGTCGGCCCCGTCCGACGATCTGCGCCTGCCGCTCGGCTTCGGCCTGCTCGGCGGCGGTCTGCTCTTCGGCGCGGTCGCGATCGCGCTCGGCCGGCGCCGCGCGGCGCGGGTCGTCCGCTCCCGCGGCGAATAGACCGTGTCGCGCACCGTGCTGACGGTCGCGTCAGCGGTGATCGCCGTCCTGGCGATCGCGGCCGGCGTGATCGTCCTGACTTGGGTGCCGGCCCCGACCCCGGCCGCCGTCGCCGACCCGGCGCCCGGCTCGGTGCCGGGCGAGGACGGCGCGCCCGCGAGCTGCCCTCGGACGGCCAGGCG
>NZ_PQIA01000207.1 GCF_003385235.1 Amycolatopsis circi
TGCCCGCCCGAACCCGGACCACCGCCCGCAGCAGCCCCGCCTCCGCCACCCGGCGAGTCCCCGATGTTGAACATCAGGCCGTCAAGCCAGCTGCCTGCTTTCGACGCAGGTTGACCCACGATGCGCACCCCTCAAGCGACATGTCACCACCACGGTGGGGCAGCCAGCGCGAGACCTCCCCAACCGTTACTGTAATCGATCAGTAACGCCAGGGTGTGAAAACCGGCGACTTCGTCGTTGGCCAGCGGATCTCTGTAGCGGCAAGGAACTCGGCACTGGCGTCGAAAGGTTCGGTCACGCGTACTCCGGAAAACCCTTTTTGGCGCTGCCACCTGCTCCGCAGTACTTGGTCACCTGGGGAACAACCAAACGCTGACAATGTCCGGCAGCGCGGCGGTCAACTCGAAACTGGGTTGCGGAAGCTGGCTGCGCGGCTGCCGTTCATGAAGTGCCGGTATTGCTCCTTTTCGTCGCTTGCGCGGCGGCGTCGGTGGTGATCGTGACTGGAAGCGTCTCGACCGTCGCGAGCGTCGTAGCGACCGGGGCTGTCGCACCGGGCAGTCGTTCAGAGCGGCCTACGACGAGCGCGCCGTTCGACGCGTTCCAGCTGATCCCCCCCTGCTGGAAGTCGTTGCGCCTGCCTCCCGGGATCCCGTACTCGTCGCTGGGGACAGCCGGGGAAACGTGCGTTCTCAGCCTCGTTGACTCCTATTTCTCGCGGATGGCTCTGTGGCCGGACAACTCGCCGCCACCTGCAGAGCAACCTCTCGCACGCTGACGCCAGCTGCCAACGGGTCCGGACGTGCCGTCGAGCAGCCCGGCGTCCATCGACGGGCAGATCGCCCCGCCGTCCCTCGGCTGCTCGGCGCCGGTGACGGAGACGATGGTCATGACGTTGCTCGGCAGCCCGCGAGCGAGGCTGGTGGATGTGCTGGGGTTGATGCAGCGAGATGCCCGACGTTCCGCGACACCCGCTCTTTGTGAAAGCCCCTCACACCAAGGTTCGGCGCGATGGATACTGCCAGTCCACCAGCCGAAACCGAGCAGATGGCTCTACGCGGAGGCTGGGTGCTGGGACGGGCGGCAACACTGGAGCGGGTAGCAGCCGCCCTAGTAGGCGTGGCTGGCATCGCAGTGACACTGTGCCGACGGCAGGACGCACTGTGGAACCAAGCGGTGCCCCTGCTTGACGGCACAGTCGGTTATCAAGACTGTCCGAATAGGACATTTGTCTAATGGAGCGGCCTTGCAGGCTGTGGTTACTCGGACGAGTTGTTCTCGGTGGGGCCGAGGGCGTTGAGGTGTTCGCGGATTTGGTCTGCCTGGTGGGGGTCGAGGTCGGTCAGGATGCTGAGGGCTTCGTTCCAGGCGTCTCTGGCCTCGAGCGGCCGGCCGATGTCGTTCAGGACGGTCCCGAGATCGCCGAGAGTCACCGCGTAACTGTAGGTTCCGGGGCCTGCATACTGCAGGTGCAGGGCGGCGGCCTGCCGGAGGCAGTCGACAGCATGGTCGCTGTGACCCTGCTGGTGGTAGACCTTCGCGATGCATCGCAGTGGCCAGGCTTGGCCTCCCGTGGCCCCGATCGCGATGAAGATGTTCAGGCCCTGCCTCAGGTGGGTTAGGGCTTGGTCGAGGTCGCCCATGCCGCGGAGAGCGTTGCCAAGGTTCGTCAGGTTGACGGCTTGGTTCCGTTGGTGGCCGATTTCTCGAACGATATCCAAGGCCTGGCGGCTGTGATCAGCGGCCTCGCGGTATCGCCCCAGCTCGTTGTAGACGTGGCCGAGGTCTCCCAGCGCGGAGGCCTCTCCGAACCTGTTGCCGATGCTCCTCCCGATGGTCAGTGCCTGCTGGTGGTGGACGATGGCGTCGTCGTAGCGGCGTTCCCCCCAAAGTGCTTCACCGAGATGACCGTGCGCCCAGCGTTGGCCGAGTTGGTGGCCGAGGTGCTGGGCCGCGGCAAGGCCGAGCCGGTGAACGGCGATTTGGTCGGCGACATGATGGTGGTCGGCCAGGTAGCAGTCGACGGCGTTGGGCAGTTGCCAGCCGACGGTGTGCTGGCCGACCGTGGGGGCGCGCCGGATGATGGCCATGAGGTTGGCGTGTTCGGCGGTGAACCATGTGCGGGCATGGTCGCTGTCGGCGAACGTCAATGGGTGGCAGTCCAGTGGGCGGGGGTCGATCGGGATCTCGGGGTGTTGCGGATAGAAGGCGAATAAGGCTGCATGGGCGGTGTGGAGATACCACTGGAACAGCCGCCCGGTCGCGTCTTCTCGTTTATGGACTGGCTCGTCAGCGGACCGTTCGGCGGCGTAGTCGCGCAGGAGATCGTGGAACTGGTAGCGGTCGCGTCCAATCTCGGTGAGCAGGTGAACCCCGGTTAGTACTGCGAGCAGCCGCTGGGTGTCGGCGGTGGTGGCACCGGTGAGGGCGGTGGCACTAGGGAGGCTGATGCTGGATCCTGGGTGGAGGCCGAGCAACCGAAATACGCGGGCGGCCTGGTCGGGCAGGGCGTGGTAGGACCAGGAGAACACGGTGCGCACGGCGGTGCTCTCGTCGTCGTCGGCGGCGAGCACGTCCAGCCGGTCGTGCTCCCCGGCCAGCTCCTGCACGAGATCGGCCACACTGAGGTGCGGGCGGTCGGCGATCCGTTCGGCGGCGATCCGCAACGCGAGGGGCAGATGGGCGCAGGATCGGGCCAGTTCGGCCGTCGCCTGGGGTTCGTGGTCGGCGCGCGTGCGCCCGATGATCTCGCGGAGCAGGGCGTATGCGTCGTCGGGGGCGAGGACGTCTAGGCTGATGCGGTGCGCGCCGTCACGGGCGACGAGCCCGGACAGTCGGCTGCGGCTGGTCACCACCACCATGCAGCCTGCTTCGCTGGGCAGCAGCGGCCGGACCTGGTCGGGAGCCGCGGCGTTGTCCAGCACTACCAGCATCCGCCGTCCGGCCAGCACCGACCGGTACAGGCCCGCCTTCGCGTCCACCTCCGGCGGGATCCGTTCTGCGGGCACGCCGAGGGCGCGCAGGAACGAGTCCAGGACGTGGTGGGCGGTCAGCGGCGGGCCGGAGTCGTAGCCGCGGAGATTGACATGCAACTGCCCATCGGGGAACTGGTCTTTCACCCGGTGCGCCCAACGAACCGCCAACGAGGTTTTGCCGATCCCGGCCGCGCCGGCGATCGCGGAGATCACCACCGCTGACGGCCGCCCAGACCCGGTGTTGCCCAGCAACGTGTCCAATATGCCCAGCTCGGCGTCGCGGCCGGTGAAATGTGTGACCGTAGGCGGCAACTGCCGGGGCTGCGGAATCTCCGAGGAGCTACTCGCGTGGACGTGAATGTCGCCTGCAACGTCGCGGGCCTGCACGATCTGCTCCGCGCCTCCTACTACAGCATTGACGACCTTTCCCGCTGAGTTCTCCTCGTGGTCCATGAGTTCCCTCCTCCACCCGGGTTTTAGGGTGACAGCGCGACGCGGTGCGCGGTAACGAAAACACCCGATTAGCTGCCTCTCCCGCAGGGATCGCATGATGGAGATACGGCGGCGGACGTCGGCGGCGTTGCGCGCCCCGTCTCCGGCGGAGACGTGCTGCCAGGTGATGGCAACGCCGATGTGGATGCCTAGCATGCGAGCCAAGAACTGCTCGACTTCCGTGAGTCGGGCTACTAGAACATTGCCGACTGGCCTATGCCCCGTGTGAGGCGGAGCTAGATACTGTCGGCGCGCATGGCGGCGAACCTCGTCTGCGGGAGGTGAAGTCCGCGGACGAGGTTCGGCTGCGCGCCCGGCTCAGCAGATGATGTCGTCTCTGGAGAGAGTGATGCTCTTCGCCGGTCATGAGCTCGCGTCCGGGTCCAGCGAGCAGCGCACCCAAGCAGGCGATCTCTTCTGGTTCCGCGACCCTGCTGAGGGGAGTGGAATCCGCAGCCTGTGCCAAGCAGCCGGGAAGACCCGAGCCGGGATGCTGCGCTCACGGAAAGTCCTGGAATGAGCTGGGCTGCGATAAACAGCCAGCCCGCCCGACCGCAGTGCACCCGAGGTCTCCCGGGTCCACTCAGTTCCGTTGACATCCTTGAAAACCGTGGCGATGACCCTCACCGCATACGCGATCTCCACTAGGACGTGCGAAGATCTTCCTCGTCGTGGTCAGCATCTGGCGAGGACACGAGCGGCGGGTGGTAGTGAGTTTAGTAGGTCCACTGCCATTGTCGGCACCATCGGCGGAGAGGGGTTGCTCAGGCCCAGCTTCAATGGTCCTCGGGTACGACCCGGAGGTTGCTACCCACCGACGATCTCCCCGCGGAAGAACTGCCACAGGCTGCAGTCCAAGGAATGATTGATCTCAGCAGCCCAGACTGAGGTGTCGTCGTCCTTTCGGGCGCACTACGTACGGGATCCGGCCGAGTTATCCGCAGCACTGGCTCAACCGGCGCGCGCCTTCGAATGGTTCCGTCGCGGGGGCCTTGGGTCATTTCAAGCGGATGTCTGTACGGCCGGGCAGTCGCTGCTGCTGAGAAGACAAGTGAGAAGTCCGCGGACCTTCTTGCTGCTGGGATTCGCCGTGCTTGGCAGCGAAATGGACCAGTGTCCTGGTGGATTCCTTTTCGGTGAGAGCGATTCTGGCGAGTTCGGCGACGGCTTGGGTGTAGTAGCCGGACCGGTCGTGGACGAAGGAACCCGAGATCACGTGGTTGATGCAGACTACGGGCTGGTGCAGTTCGTAGCGAGTCCAACCGCTGGACAAGGCAGGGTGGCAGCTGATGCCGGAGGGCACGACTCGGACGGTGACGTTGGTGCGCTTCTGGTTAAGCCTGGCCAGATGCCACAACTGTGCGGCTGTGGTCTCGGCCGAGGCGACGAGGCCGTGAACGACCAGTTCGCCGATGTACGCGGTGACAGGCTTGGCCTTCGGTCCGCTGATCATCTTCGCTCGGAGTTCCCGCAACTCGGCCAGTTCGGTGGTTCGGTCACGGCTCTGACCAAGGGCGAGAAGTACTTCGTTGGCATATTCGGGGAGCTGCAGCAAATCAGGAACAAGCGTAGGCTCCCAGACGGTTGCCGATTTGGCCGTCCCTTCCACATCGAGCAGGGTAGCGAGGTAGTGAGGCATGGGCTGGTCCCCTGCGATCACCACGCCCGCGGTGAGACTTCGGGCGAGGTTCAAGATCCGCTTCTTGTCCTCGCCGACGACTCCAAGCGCGCCCAGATAGCCCGCCACGTCCTCTGAGGACGGGGTGCGCTGGCCACTCTCCCAGTTCGAGATCAGCGAGGGATTGGTGCCGATCCTGCGGGACAGTTCGCGGAGCCCCCATTGGGCCTTGATGCGCAGGCGGCGGAGGGCTGCGCCGAGGATCATGATCCGCGGTTGATCTGTCGTGTGCTCGTATTTGCTGGGCGGTATCACTTTTAATGTCTTCTCGCCATGACCTCGTCATCGATGACCATCGACACGGCAGGCGGTCCTCGGTGCGGATGGGGTGTGCTCAGGTGTTGTTGGCGCGTTCGCCTTCCGGGACAAAGTTTGCCGCCCGTAGTGGCAGGAGTTTGGCAAGCGCGGCAGTCGGTCGTGCGTACCTGGTGGATCGCCTCGGCTGTCAGGCGCTGCGCGCTCTGCGATCGAGCTGGTCATGGTTTCCACGCCCGCCAGGGAAAGTCGGAGGACAAGCTGCCGTCTGCGAGCACATCTGCGATCGCGGACGGACGTAACAGGGCGGCTTCGGGCTCGCCGCACCAGCGGTGCGCATAGGGCTCGTGGCCAGTGATGTCATCGTTTTCGGCGAGAGTTGCATCAAAGAGAAACGACAGGACCGTCGAGGAATCGTGTTGACCGCTCTCGGCCTCATGCTCAATCACGCAGCAAAAGTCCAGTCCGGTGATCGTTGCATCGATCTGGTGGCGCAAGGTGCGATGCAGCGCTTGCTCGACTGGTTCGCCGTCTCGAACTGGGCCGCCCGGCAAGACAAGCGCGCCGGTCTCGTCGGTCAGGAACAGGATTTCCTCGTCGCGACCTATGAGAGCGTGAGCAGCGACTCGAGGACCTGGTCGGTAGCTGGCATTGTTATTCATGGCGGGTTTCCCATCACTGTGCGGGAAGCCAGCCGAGATGACTGGCTGGCTCGTGCGGTGGGCATGACGTCCTCGGCCGCGCAGTCCTGCTTCGCGCGAACTTCCTCTCGCTAGCGGTGCGCGGCGGCGAGATCGCGGTCTTTAACCGGCCACGCGATCTGTGTTGCAGTCCAGTCGTCCAATGGCCTTCGGCGAGTGACAGAAGGCTGGCCCAGGTCGGTCGCCCCATCGTTCGGAGACTCTCTGTGTTCTGCGGGAACTGGTGCGACGCCCTGCCTGAGACAAGGTTGGTCGAGCACAGTTGTCGCCTCCTCTCTTTCCCGAGACGGGTACCGTCCTCGTCGGAAAAACACTTGATGCACCACAACGGAGCCATGAAGAACAAATGGCAAGAACGTGAGGTGTACCGTTGGCAGGCCGCGCATGTCAGGCTGCCGCTATCAGCGCGCCGAACAGTTGACCTCTGTCGCATCCGCACAGTTCGGCGAGCTTGTCCTGCGCAGGCCCGGGAACTAGCAGTTGGCCCATCGATTTCCGGGGAAGTTCCCTCAACCGAATTGCCGCCCACTGTGCGAGAGAGTGCTCGGACCGGGCCAATTTAGCCAGGTTCAAGACCACCATGCCGTCGTTTATCACGTCGTTGTACACCCGATCGATCAGGCGACCGGGAGGCAGCCGCAATGCGGTGCAGTACGACCCGAACCGGGCGACAGTCATCGCGCGCATTCCGTACTCGTGTGAGGCGATAGCCTCGTTCGACTGCCCTAGGCCCATCGCGATCACCAGATCAGGTCGTGTCCATCCCCGACTTTGGCGCGCTGAAAGGAGTTCTTTGCCTAGAGCCTTGAGGAACTTCGCCTCGATGTCCACTCTGTTGTCCTCGCGGCGGTCAACGGCCCGTGTAGCTGCCTCGGGTGCGTTGTCTGCGAGGCTTGGCTTCTCTCTGTTGGTCATGACGCTCTCCTGGCAGGGAGCCTTCGTCCATGAATGCGGTATCGGCGAAAAGGCCGAGGTCGGCGATGCCGTCCGGCTTGCCCGCCCTGGATGATCACAAGAACCGCCCGCTGCTTCTCACGTTGCCGTTGGCGGGAAAGCCGAATGATGCGAGCGCACTCCGCGCATTTGGCACCGGGGGCCGAGATGGCGAGTGAGCACTCCAACTGCCGACCACAGACGCTGACGAGAGGTATGCCGTGTTCGCGAGTTCGGTAGAAGGCCTCGTCGGTCACCTCGTGCTGGATGCCGTCGCGTCCGCATGTGTAGGGCGTGGTCCACAGGCGTTGGACTGGTCCTGCCATTCCAGACACCTCTCATTCGGGTTGGAACGCGGTGGAGGCGACTGATCGGGGACAGTCGCCTCCACCGCGGCTGTGGAGCGGCGGACGGGCGAGGGTGCACGGGCGTGCTGAGGATGGGGTGGCGGTGCACGCCGTCGTGCTCGACCTCGCCCGCCGCCGGGATCCCCAGAGACGTCTCGCGCTGTCGATCCGGACGTCCCGAGGTGGCACTGCCTTCGAAAAGGCGGTCAGGCATTGATCTCGCGGGATCTCTGCTAGGCCAGGAGGTGTGCGGCGTCCTGGGTTTCGTCGCGTCGTGCCTTGCCGCTGGGCAGTTCGGATGTGTCGCCCAGTGCGGTTGTCGATGATGGCGCGGAACCCTGCAGTGCAGGCCGTGCTGAACTCGTCCCATCTTCATCGGGCTGAGCACCGGCCGCGAGATCAACGGGAGTCGTCGCAGCAGGCAACATGGCTATCACTGGAAAGCACCCTCCTGCTCGTCGGTGTTAGTGGTACCTGGCCGGACTTGTGTCTGTCGTTGGGTCGGCCAGCGTCCGTGCGGCGGATCCCTGACCCTCTTGCCGGTTTCGTGGTCCGCCGCTGTGCCACCACTAACGAAACCCCAGTTCAAGCCCGTAAACCACCCAACGAAACCATGATCTTGAGGGACCGGAACTCACTGTTCAACGGGGAGAAATTGTTCCATACTGGGATCGGCGTATGGTCCGCGCAGACTCGCCTGAAGGGGGACCGCCATGCCTTCGACCACTCGCAGTGTGCGAAGCAAGCAACGCGAATTGTCAACGCAGCTCCGAGCGCAGTCTAAGACATGGGTGGAGATCGCGTTTGTCCTCGCCGAGCGGTACAACGTCAACATGCGCACTGCCCTGCGGTTGGCCCGCGGGTGGAGCCAGCGAGAGGCTGCCGAACGTTGGAACCGGCGTTGGCCGGCTGAGCCGAAGACTGACAAGGCGTTTTCGTACTGGGAGCTGTGGCCCGCGCCGACGGGGCACGCTCCGCCTCTCGACGTTCTCTGTCGGCTGGCGGAACTTTACGAGTGCAGGGTCGCCGATCTTCTTGCTGATGTAGCCGACTACCGGCCTGCCGACTCGGTCCATCAGGATCGGCAGCAACTGGCAGTGATCGAGAATCCGGCTACGTCCGTGCAGGACATTGTTGCGCGATTGGGCGCGACCGACGTTCACGAGTTGGCCAAGATGGCGACGACGTGGGCACAGGCAGGCGGTTCCGGTGTCAGCCGTCGGTCGTTGCTGCTCAAGATCAGCGCTGCGCTGTCTCTGGCATCGTTGACCCCCGTGCTCACGGAGGAGCCCGCCGATGCCGCAACTTCAAGCGCGGGCACAGAGAGCGGCGATTTCTCCGGAATTTGGCGCAGCCGCTACGTTTACCCGAGTTCCGGCCGCGGCAAGAGCTTCACCGGCGAGCACTATGTCGTTGTACGCCAGCAGGAGCGCCGCTTGATCGGACAGAGCTTGCCACACTCCATCGGGTCCCGGCTGCGGCTGGAATTGGCACTGGACCGAGCTGTGGCAACGGGGACGTGGTGCGAGCGAACGTCCCCGACCGGCTACTACCAGGGTGCCATTTACCACGGGACCCTGCAGCTAGTCATCGACCCGGCTGGTCGCCGCATGTCCGGCAGGTGGCTCGGCTTCGGCCGTGACTTCAAGATCAATTCCGGCGAGTGGGACCTGACCTGGTGCGAGCCAGGTACTTCAAAGCAAGCGCAGCGCGCGTACTACGGGAAGGCCTAGCTAACAAAGCACTGCCATTACCGTGCTTCCCGGCGGGAAGGCCCCGGAGGCGACGCGGGCGAAGATGCCGTACATCATCTTCGCCTCGTACACCCAATCGAGCACCACGCCGTGGCGATCCTCGAAGTCGGACATGAATGAATCCAGCTCGGGCTTTCGCTTGGCGTAGCCGCCGAAGTGGAACTCCGTTTCGAGCGACCAGTTGTGCGTCTCGGCTTGAAACGCCTCGCGTTGGAAGCGCCGCACCTCATCGCTGAGAAAGCTGCCGCCCTTCAGCACACTGAACCCGATCGCGCGCTGGCCCTGCTGGAGACGTGCCGCGATGCCCGCCAAGGTGCAGCCGGTGCCGGAGGCCGAGCAGATGGTGTCGAAATCTTCGGCAATCTCGTCGACCAGCTCGGCGCATCCTCGCGCAGCCAATGCATTGCTCCCGCCTTCGGGAAGTACGTAGCACGGGCCAAACTGATTTGCTATGCGGCTGAGCACGTCTGCGTCGGTCTTGCGTCGATACGTCGTACGGTCCAGGTACGTGAGTCGCATCCCCATGCCCGCGGCAAACGCTAGCGACTCGTTCAGCGGTAGATGTTCCTCGCCTCGAACCACTCCGATGGTGTCGAATCCGAAATGGCGGCCAGCCGCTGCCGTGGCACGCAAGTGGTTGGAGTACGCGCCTCCGAAGGTGAGCAGAGTGCGGTAACCCTGTTCGCGCGCCTCAACCAGATTGAACTTCAGCTTGCGCCACTTGTTGCCCGGCACGTCGGGATGGATCAAGTCGTCTCGCTTGAGCAGGAGTCTGACACCATGCGGGCGGAGACGGTCATCATGCAGCTCGGCAACCGGCGATGGCAGGCGGAGCGAGAGGCCGTCAGGCTCGGCGGGACGATGTGTTGCCACAGGCGTGAGCTTACGCAGCATTGGCAGTCGCTGACACTGAATCCGCGTCTACGGAATTCGGCCGGATCGACCGCGTCCCGCATCGGTTGGCGTCGGCTCGCCCGCGCTGGACGATCTTGTTCAGAAGCGGGAGGCTTTGTTGATGCTGTGGGCCGGGTCGGACTCGAACCGACGGCCAAGAGATTATGAGTCTCCTGCTCTAACCAACTGAGCTACCGGCCCCAACCAGTTCGTCTGCTGACGCGCAGCGTCTTGGTTTGCTCAAGTTAGCACGATGATCCACGGAGACATCCGCACTGGCTGACCGGCCCGCAGGCGATCCGAACGTGCGATTCCCCAGCGAGCGTCGGCGGAACCATGCGGCCGACGCCCTACGCGAGCGTTCTCGCGGGGTGCTGGTAGCGGACCTGCGTCAGTAACAGGCTGGCAAGGCCGAGCACGCCTAGTGCGTATTGCTTCACGTCCGGTCGCTCTTGAATGTTGTGCCGATCGACGTTGCCGAGCGCAGCGACCAGGCCCGTGGCCAAGCTTCGCCAGCCGTCGGTCTCGTTGGCCTGACCGCCCAGCGCGAGCGGACCTTCGGCGGAAAATGCCATGGCGAACAGTGCTTGACCGACAAGCTTCTTCCCTTGTTTGTCGGTTGGCACTCCGGACCAACGGCGGACTTTGTCTTCGAGGTAGATGACTGCCGCGCTGGCCACCTGCGCCCAGCGTTCCTCGTCCACGGAGTGTTTGACGTGATCCCAGAGTCCGGGGTCGTAGCTGCCGCCCTCAACGGCTTTCACGCCAGTCGTGAGGCCGAGTTCGTAGATCGCCGCGTCGATGAGTGCGACCGCGTCGGCGACGCGGTTGCTGAAGTGCTGTGCATCGCGGGCCCTTTCGCCAGGTGCGCCTGTCCAGACTCCGACGGAGTATCTGAGCGCGACGAACTGCTTCAGCACAGATGATTCGCGTCCGAGGGATTTCTCCAGAACTGCCACCACTTTCGCCTTCCACGCTCGGTGGGATGGCGTGGAAGCTTGCAGGAGAGGTGAGGTTTGGGCTTGGCTCTTGAGTTCTTCCAGTTCAGCAATGGCGTGCTCGGGCTTCAAGTTCCCCTCCGGACGATCTGACTACGGGTTCATGGTCACAAGTTGGCTCGGGTGACATCGGAGCCGGCGACGAAGTCGTGCCAAACGTGACGAACCTGTGATCAAGGGCCTGTCGTACAAATCAGTCAGTTGATGGGGCTGCGGCGTTCGAGGAAGACGGTGTCGTGCCAGGTGCCGTCGCGTTGAGCGATGCGTTCGCGGACGCCGACGGGACGGTACCCAGCGCAGTGGTGCGGGGGCGAGGCCAGCGCGGTTGTCGGGGAATACCGAAGCCTGCTGTCGCCGGTGTTGCATTCGGGCGTGCCGTGGCGAGAGTAGGTTGAGTCCAGTTGCATACGCCGGGTGAGGGGAGCCTGCTGGTGGGGTTCGAGGTCGTGCTGGGTGCGTTGATCGCGTGGGCGGTCGGCAAGGCCCGTCGGGCAGGTAAGACGCTGGACGGTGTCGCGGACGAAGTGGTCGACGCGGCCGCGGCGAAGGCTCGCGCGAAGGTGCTGGAACTGGTACTAGGCAAGGTTGGGACCGACTCGGCGGTGGCGAAGCTGGATGAGGAAGTCACCGCCTCTGGCCAGGTCTCAAAGCTGACCCGCACCCGGGTCGAGCTGGCCGTCACCGCCGCCGGGCAGGACGACCCGGACTTCGCAGCGGCGCTGACCGCGGCGGTGGCGGAGGTCGAACGTCACGGTGGTGTCGTGGCCGCGCACGGCGGAACGGTCATCACCGGCACCGCGGCAACATCAGGCTCGGGAGATGCGTTCGGTGCGGTGGGATCGGTGACCAAGGTGGCGATGCCGGACCCTCAGAGGCCGGGCCGGGACTGACGCCCCCCGCCCCGCCGCGCAATACGGCAGCGGCGGCGGACGCCCCGGCCTGGGTCGCCGGGTACGGCCACGCCGGCCCGGGCGGCGTCGCGATCGGTGCCGTCGCCGCGCTCACGATGATCACCGCCGCGGCGGAACTAGGCCCGGCGGTGCTGGTGGAGACGCTGCGTCCAGGCCGAGCCGCTGGTTTGCTCGTCGGCCGCGACGACGAGGCGAAGCGTCTGCTGGACCTGCTCGCCCCCGACCCTGCTCCGGACATCGAGCCGGACCCGGAAACGACCGGGCGGGCGGTGGTGG
>NZ_PQIA01000205.1 GCF_003385235.1 Amycolatopsis circi
TCTCCTCCGACACCGGCTCCCGCGACACGAACAGCCGGTAGAACACCGGCCCGCACACCGTCCGGGTCACCTCGTCCGGATCGGTGTCGGCCGGCACCTCTCCACGCGCCACCGCCCGCTCCACGATCACCGCCGCCCGGGCATGCCGGTCCTGGTAGAACTCGCGCAACGCCTCGGCCGCCCGTTCCGAGTGGAACGCCGCCAGCACCGCGGCCGTCGGCAGCTCGCGTTGCCCCGGAGTGGTCAACGCGTGCACCACGTCCAAGGCCATTTGCCGCAAATCGGCGACAAGCGAACCGGTGTCCGCCGGACTCCACGGTTCCTCCGTGCTGAACCGCAGCGCGGCCGCGACCAACCCTTCGCGCGATTCCCATCGCCGGTAAACCGTCGTCTTGTGCACGCCCGACCGTTCGGCGACGGCCTCGACCGTCAGCTCGGTGAACCCGACCTCCGCCAGCAGGTCGAGCGTTGCCCGCAAAACGGCGACGCGCGTGCGTTCCGTGCGCCCGCCCGGCCGGCTGGTCCCGGATAACTCGGTTGCCAATCGCTACTCCTGTTGCATTAGTGTCTCCCAGTATGACACCGCTGAGCACCCGTTCGCCGCTGAACGGCGACGTCGCCTCGATCACCGACCTGATCGGCGGCGCGCGCATCGTCGCGATCGGCGAGAACAACCACCACATCCGCGAGTTCGGCGAACTCCGCGCCCGGTTGCTCCGCCGGCTCGTCGAGGACCACGGGTTCACGGTGCTCGGCTTCGAATCGGGATTCGCCGAGGGCGACCTGGTGCAACAGTGGCTGAGCGGTGGTTCCGGCACCGTCACCGACGTCGGGCGAGAAGGATTCACCTTCTCGCTCGGCGAGTCGGTCGAGGTGCACGACGTGCTGACCTGGATGCGCAGCCACGGCGGCGTCCGCTTCTCCGGCCTCGACCTGCCCAGCTCGGCTGGTTCGCCGCAACCAGCGTTGCGGATTGTCCGCAGCTTCGTGGCGGAAGTCGATCCGGAGGTGCTTCCGCTGGTCGACGCCGCGATCACCGCATCCGAGCCATACTCGGCGGTCAGCAACGCGGTCGCGCCTGGCCGTTATGCGGCAATGGCCGCCGAGGACCGGGACGCGGCGACGGCTGCGTTGACGACTCTCGTAGCGCACCTTCGTTCCCTGTCGCCAGTTTATCGGCAACGGAGCGAGCCGACCCGGTACGCAATCGCCGAACACCACGCAGTCGGCGCGCTCCGTGTCGACACGTACCTGCGCGAGTTGAGCGCGATGATGGCGGGAACAGCACCGTCGCTCCAGGGGTCGTCTCGCGACACGTACATGGCCTCGACCGTGAAGCTGCTTCGCCAGCTGTACGGCGACGGCGAGAAGATCGTAGTGATGGTCCACAACGGACACCTGCAGCGAGTGCCTTTCGCCGCATTGCCGACCATGACGTTCCCTTCCGCTGGTACGCACCTCGCCGCGGAGTTCGGTGACGACTACTTCGCCCTCGGCCTGACCGCGGGCACCGGCACGACCACCGGCCTCGAACCGGACGAGAGTGAGCGTCTCGGCTTCCGGGTCTACGGGCAGCATCTGGAGCCACCCGTCGACGGCAGCGTCGAAGCGGCGCTGGCTGGCGAGGATCCGTGCGTGGTCGATTTGCGGCGAGACCGAGCGCAGGGCCTGACCGGACCGTCGAGCATGAGGCACGCGCACATGTTCACGAAGGTGGACGTCGTGGAAGCCTTCGACGCGCTGGTCTATCTCCCGACGATGTCGACGAGCGCGCACGTCCCGGCCGCGAAGTAGCTGTCGGTCGGGCACCGATTGGCCGTTCAGTGGCGAAACCTGTCGGCCGGTCGACGGATTGGCCGTTCAGTGGCGAAACTCTGTCGGCGCGGTCAGCGGGTGGCCAGGTAATGGCGAGACTCGTCGGCCGTCGGCGATTGGCCAGGTAGCGGCGAAACCTGTCGACCACCCCGTAGTTCGCCACGCAGCGGCGAAACATCGACGGGTGCGGTCATCGGCAACCTCGCTGGCTAATTGCTAGTGCGTCCGGGAAGCCGGTTGCTGGACAGGGACCAGCCCATCGTGTGACGTCGAGTTGCCGCTCGGTGGCGACCGGGATACGACCGCAGGCATGCGGAACCGAGCGGCGCGTGGCCTTTTTTCGGCAACACTGACAATCCTGCTGGTCGCCGGGGTGCAACCGGCCGCGCTGGCGGCGAGCGGGACGCAGGCCAACCCGCCGAGTTGGGCGCTCGACCGGATCGACCAGCGGACCGGCCTTGATCAGAAGTACCACTACGACTCGGACGGCTCGGGCGTCACCGTCTACGTGATCGACAGCGGCGTCGACGCCAAACACCCGGATCTGCAGGGCCGGGTCATGCCCGGCAAGGATTTCCTCACCACTGGCGCGGACACGTCGGACACCAACGGCCATGGCACCCGGGTCGCGGGAATCGTTGCGGGACACAGCTACGGCGTCGCCAAAGGCGCACAGATCTTCCCGGTTCGAGTGCTCGACAAAGCCGGCGGCGGCGCGACCGACACGATCATCGCCGGCCTGAACTGGGTCGCCCAGAACGCACACCAGCCGGCAGTCGCGGTGCTGGGCATCGGCGGCGTGCCGAACGAGCAACTCGACAACGCGGTCAAGGGCGTCTCCGCGGTGATGCCGATCGTGGTTCCGGCGGGGGAGGGCAGCACCGACGCCAGCCAGACCTCGCCCGCCCGAGTGCCCGACGCGATCACCGTGGGTGCGACTGACGTCCAGGACCAGGTCGCGCCCTTCTCGAACTTCGGCACGTCGCTCGACCTGTACGCGCCGGGCGTCGACATTCCCGCACCGATCGCTGGCACGGCCGACGTCGGGACCTTGTCCGGCACCTCGATGGCAGCCGCGGTGGCCGCCGGCGCGGTGACTCTCTACCGGTCCGCCCACCCCGATGCCGCGCCCAATGCGGTCGGCGAAGCAATTGTGCAGGACGCAACGCAGAACGTGGTCAAGAATGCGCCCTCCGGAACTGCGAATCGGCTGTTGTGCACACTGCCTGCGGGAACGCCCTGACGGTTGCGGGACGACGGCTCGGCCAGCATCATGCATGCAGGTCGGCGCGCATGATGTCCATCACCTGGACTACGGCTCCCGCACCGCGGGACGAACCGGGTAACGTGCCTTCGATACCGATCCGAAAAGGGAAGGACCGGGCATGTTCCGCAAAGTGCTGGTGGCCAATCGCGGCGAAATCGCGATCCGGGCGTTCCGCGCAGGCTACGAACTGGGCGCGGGCACAGTCGCCGTGTTTCCGCACGAAGACCGCAACTCGCTGCACCGGCTGAAGGCCGACGAGGCCTACGAGATCGGCGAACCGGGCCATCCGGTCCGCGCCTACCTCTCGGTGGAGGAGATCGTCAAGGCCGCCAAGAAGGCGGGCGCGGACGCGGTCTATCCGGGCTATGGCTTCCTGTCGGAGAACCCCGACCTGGCCATGGCCTGCGAAGAAGCGGGGATCACCTTCGTCGGCCCGAGCGCCGAAATCCTCGAACTGACCGGCAACAAGGCGCGCGCGGTCAAGGCGGCGCGCGAGGCAGGCGTCCCGGTGCTCGGCTCGTCGCAGCCGTCCAGCGACGTCGACGAACTGGTCGCGGCGGCCGAAGAACTCGGCTTCCCGCTGTTCGTCAAGGCAGTCGCCGGCGGTGGCGGCCGCGGCATGCGCCGCGTCGAGGACCCGGCTTTGCTGCGCGAGTCGATCGAGGCCGCCGCGCGCGAGGCCGAGTCCGCGTTCGGCGACCCGACCGTGTTCCTGGAGAAGGCCGTGGTCGAACCGCGGCACATCGAGGTCCAGATCCTCGCCGACGGCGAGGGCAACGTGATCCACCTCTTCGAGCGCGACTGTTCCGTCCAGCGTCGCCACCAGAAGGTCGTCGAGCTGGCCCCCGCGCCGAACCTCGACCCCGAACTGCGCGACCGCATCTGCGCCGACGCCGTGAAGTTCGCGCGGCAGATCGGCTACCGCAACGCGGGCACTGTCGAATTCCTGCTGGACCGCCAGGGCAAGCATGTGTTCATCGAGATGAACCCGCGCATCCAGGTCGAGCACACGGTCACCGAAGAGGTCACCGACGTCGACCTCGTGCAGTCCCAGCTGCGGATCGCCTCCGGGGAAACTCTCGACGACCTCGGCCTGTCGCAGGACAAGATCTACCTGCGCGGCGCCGCGCTCCAGTGCCGCATCACGACCGAGGACCCGGCCAACGGTTTCCGTCCCGATATCGGCATGATCAGCGCCTACCGTTCCCCGGGTGGTTCGGGCATCCGGCTCGACGGCGGAACCGCGTTCTCCGGCACCGAGATCAGCGCCCACTTCGACTCGCTGCTGGTGAAACTCACCTGCCGCGGCCGCGATTTCCGCACCGCGGTCGGCCGGGCCCGCCGCGCGGTCGCCGAATTCCGTATCCGCGGAGTGGCGACGAACATCCCGTTCCTCCAGGCGGTGCTGGACGATCCGGACTTCCGCGAGGGCAACGTCACCACGTCGTTCATCGAGGAACGGCCGCATCTGCTGACCGCCCGGCATTCCGCCGACCGCGGCACGCGCCTGCTCACCTACCTCGCCGACCAGACGGTGAACCGTCCGAACGGCGAGCGTCCGCGCACGCCCGAGGCCGTGACGAAGCTGCCGAAGCTGCCCGCGGATCTCACCCCTCCGGACGGCTCCAAGCAGAAGCTGACCGAACTCGGCCCGGAGGGCTTCGCGCGCTGGCTTCGGGAAACGCCGCAGCTAGGAGTCACTGACACCACCTTCCGCGACGCGCACCAGTCGCTGCTCGCGACGCGTGTCCGGACGAAGGACCTGCTCGCCGTCGCCCCGGTTGTCGCCGCGACTGTGCCGCAGCTGCTGTCCCTCGAGTGCTGGGGCGGCGCGACCTACGACGTCGCGCTGCGCTTCCTCGCCGAGGACCCGTGGGAACGGCTGGAGCAGCTGCGCAAGGCCGTGCCGAACATCTGCCTGCAGATGCTTCTGCGCGGCCGCAACACCGTGGGCTACACGCCTTACCCGACCGAGGTCACCACGGCCTTCGTCGAGGAGGCCACCGCGACCGGCATCGACATCTTCCGCATCTTCGACGCGCTCAACGACGTCGAGCAGATGCGGCCCGCTATCGAAGCCGTCCGCGCCACCGGCACCGCGGTCGCCGAGGTCGCGCTCTGCTACACCTCCGATCTGTCGGACCCGAACGAAAAGCTCTACACGCTCGACTACTACCTCAAGCTCGCCGAGCAGATCGTCGGAGCCGGGGCGCACGTCCTGGCGATCAAGGACATGGCCGGCCTGCTCCGCGCGCCCGCCGCGGCTCGGCTGGTGACCGCGCTGCGCAAGGAATTCGACCTTCCGGTGCACATCCACACGCACGACACCGCCGGCGGTCAGCTCGCCACGTACCTGGCTGCCATCCAGGCCGGTGCCGACGCTGTGGACGGTGCCGTGTCGTCGATGGCGGGCACCACGTCGCAGCCTTCGCTCGGCTCGATCGTCGCGGCCACCGACCACTCCGACCGCAGCACCGGCCTCGACCTGCACGCGATCGGCGACCTGGAGCCGTACTGGGAGAGCGTCCGCAAGATCTACGCCCCGTTCGAGGCTGGTCTCGCTTCGCCTACCGGGCGCGTCTACGACCACGAGATCCCCGGCGGCCAGCTCTCCAACCTGCGCACGCAGGCGATCGCGCTGGGCCTCGGCGACCGGTTCGAGGACATCGAGGCCATGTACGCCGCGGCGGACAAGATCCTCGGTCACCTCGTGAAGGTCACGCCTTCGTCCAAAGTGGTCGGCGACCTCGCGCTGCACCTCGTCGGCGCCGGAGTTTCCCCGGCGGACTTCGAGGCGGAGCCGAACAAATTCGACATCCCCGACTCGGTCGTCGGCTTCCTGCGCGGCGAACTGGGCGACCCGCCCGGCGGCTGGCCGGAACCGTTCCGCACCAAGGCTCTCGAAGGCCGTTCGGCGGCCAAACCGGTCGCCGAACTGTCCGAAGAGGACCACAAGGAACTCGCCGACAACCGCCGCGGCGCGTTGAACCGGCTGCTGTTCCCCGGGCCCACCAAGGAATTCCTCGCGCACCGCGAGGCCTACGGCGACACCAGCGTGCTCCCGAGCAAGGACTTCTTCTACGGTCTGCGCCCGGGCGAGGAGTACTCGGTGGACCTTGAGCCCGGCGTCCGGCTGCTCATCGAGCTGGAAGCCATCGGCGAGGCCGACGAACGCGGCGTGCGGACCGTCATGTCCACGCTCAACGGCCAGCTCCGGCCGATCCAGATCCGGGACCGTTCCATCGCTTCGGACATCCCGGCCACCGAGAAGGCCGAGAAGGGCAACCCGAAGCAGATCGCCGCGCCGTTCGCGGGCGTGGTGACGCTGCAGGTGGCCGAGGGCGACGAGGTGGCGGCTGGAGCGACCGTGGCGACGATCGAGGCCATGAAGATGGAAGCGTCGATCACCGCTTCGGCGGCGGGCAAAGTCGGTCGGCTGGCAATCACCTCCGTTCAGCAGGTAGAGGGCGGAGACCTTCTCATCGTGCTCGAATAGCCTGCTTTCGCGCCACTTTTTTGCCGCACGAGGGGTCCCTTCGCTCCGAATCGGAGCGAGGGGACCCCTCGCGCCATTTGCGGCTCGCCTTTTCCGGGGTGTTCGCGCTAGCGTCGAAGCATGCTGATCAACGCGGTGCCGCAATGGCAGGGCGCGATCAGTCCCAGGGCAAGGGGACTGGTCGAGGGCTGCCGCGCACTTTCCGAACTGGCCGGGCACGTGCTCGGCAAGCCGGTGCACCACGTACGCCAGGACGCAGCGACGTCCGACGTCGTCACCGGGATAGCCAACCGGGCCGTGCTCACGGGCACGAACCGGCAGTTGCAGCTCGCTGCGCTCGAAGCGCCGGAAGGCCCGGTGCTCACGATCGGCGGCGACTGCGGCGTTGAACTGGTCCCGGTCGGCGTCGCGCGTTTCCGTTACGGCGCAACGCTTGGCGTCGCGTGGTTCGACGCGCACGCGGACTTGAACACGGCGGATTCTTCACCGTCGGGCGCGTATCACGGCATGGTGCTGCGGTCGCTGTTCGGCGAGGGCGACAAGGATTTCGCCGCGAGCCCGGCGCTCGAACGCGGCCGGGCGGTTCTGTTCGGCACTCGTTCGCTGGATTCCGCGGAGGAGGAAGCCATTGCCGGCGGCCTCGCTGTGCGCTCCGAGGATGTCGCCGGAGCGCTGAACGCCGCGGGTGCCGACCGCGTTTATCTGCATGTGGATTTGGACATTCTCGATCCCGACGAGTTCCCCGGAGTGAATTATCCGGAGCCCGGCGGGCTCACGATCGCCGAATTGGCCGAAGCAATCGACGGGCTTTCCGGAATGGACGTCGTCGGTGCGGGCATCACGGAATGCGTCGGCACGGAAGTCGCCGCGCTGGAACCCGTGCTGGCCGCGGTGGGGAGGGTGCTGATGGAGGGCTGAACCTCCGGGTCGAGGCGGGAAGATCCGCGCCTCGTCCGGTGAGTGGACCGCGGGAACGCACGGGCAAGAAGGAGGTGTGCCCGAGACCGTGCGGAAGACGGTTCACAGAACGGCGAAAACCGCGCCGGCCGGACGAATGCCAGGATTCACCGCGACGATGCGTCCAGGCTCGCCAATGCCACGCGCACGGCGTCGACGGCTTCGTCCGGCGCGACCCCGAGTTCCCGGCTGTGCCGGGCGTATTCGGCGGCCGCGTTGCGAAGCAGCGTCCCCGGATCCGGCCGGTCGGCCGGGCCGGTCACGACGGTTCCGCGTGCTCGTGCGGTGGTGACCCAGCCGGCGGCCTCAAGCTCGCGGTACACGCGGGCGACGGTCCCGGAGGCGAGCCCGAGGTCCCTCGACAGCTGACGGATCGGCGGCAGACGGGCGTCCCGGGCAAGGGAGCCGGTCGTGATCGCGCGGACGATTTGGTCGTGCACCTGACGCCAAGGCGGAACCCCGCTTTCGGCGTCGACCACTACTCGCAGCGGCATCTATCGCGTTGCCGTGGTTGTCGCGCGCTGCTTCGGCGGCGGGCTGACGATCGCGAGGAACGCGACGACGGTGGCCAAGAACGCGGCGAGCGTGGTGGTGCTCCCGACCGTCCAGCCGAGCGTGGCAGCCGTTCCGGTGCCGAGCCCGAGAGCGACGCGGGCGCTGCGAATGCGCAGTGCCAGGTCGACTTCCGGGTCGCCGGCGGCCGGACGCCGCACCGCGAGGAGCACGATGATCCACGACACCGCGGCCGCGCCGACGGTCACCGCGAGCGGGCCCCATTGCCGCAAAACGGCGAGATGCCCGACGGCGGCGACGGTGGCCAGCCCGGAGACGATGACCGTCCACAACGGAGCGAAATCGAGCACGCCGCGCGGTGCGAGCACGGCTTCCCTGCGGGGTTCCCGCGAGGGGCGCTGCGCGAGGATTTCGGCGGCGAGCCCGCCGAGCAGCACCACGAACACGAGCGAGTTCGCGTTCCGTTCGCCGACGAGATCCGCCGCGCCCGGGATGAGCGGGAGACCGAGGAACAGCCACGGATACCAGAATCGCCGACGGCGCAGGTAGCGCACGGCCACCGACACCTGGTCGGCGGTCGGGTTCCGCACGCCCCACTTCACGAGCAGCCGGGCGCCTTGCTTCTCGCCTGGCCACAACGCGACGAGGATGATCAAGCCGAACAAGCCGGCGATACCGGCGACGGCGAGCGCCGAGTCGAGTTGCATCGTGGACCCCTCCCTCTTGTATCAAGTACATGCTACAAGGGGGCGGTCAGCTCTGCCGGATGACGCTCTGTGGTCGGCTTCGGCGTCCGCTGGGTCGCCGCTGAAGGCAGGCAGCTGGATTGGCCCGTTCGTACGCACGGCGTGGCGCGCCTGGTGGTGTGTTGTCGCGATGTGCCGCCCTGACCTCGTGAACTTGTCACAAACGTGACAAGAAATCGGTTTCTTCCCGGACTGGTGACACGTTTGGCGTTGGTTTTTCGATGTGTCGGGTGTCACCCCGCAATGAATGCGGGGGTTCCGGCGGTGCCGTGGCGCGGTCGGGGAACCGGGGCGGAGCGAAGGAGCTGCGATGTCGGTGGAGCGGGGACTCGATCACGCTGTGCCGCCGGCTGCGCTGCCGCGCAAACTCGCGGAGATCCTGAGACCCGAACTCGCGAGCCTGTCCGCCGAGATCGTCGACGAAATCCGCGCGACGATTCCGGCCTACGCCCGGCCGCTCGACGGTCCGTACGGGAGGTCGATCCGGGCGGGCGTCGAGTATGCGATCACGCTGTTCGTCGCGCAGATCGCCGACCCGCGGGCGTCGAAGGAGCAGTCGCACGAGGTGCACCATCGGCTCGGGCAGAACGAAATGCGGGAGGGGCGGAGCCTCGACACCCTGCAGTCGGCCTACCGGGTGGGCGCGCGCGTGTCGTGGCGCCGGATCATGCGCGTCGGACGGCGAGCTGGCCTTTCGTCGGCGGTGATGTCGCAGCTGGCTGATGCCATGTTGGCGTTTATGGACGAATTGGCATCTGTCGCGCTGGATGGCTACTTAGAGGCGAAAGCTCGCACCGCTGGCGCATTGGACACCTGGCGGCGACGGCTGCTCGGCGTCTTGCTGGAGGTGCCGGCCGCTCCGCCGAAGGCGATCGCGGAGCTGGCGCAGCTCACCGGGTGGGCCGTGCCGGAACAGGCGTCGCCGATTGCCGTCCATTCGCCACTGAACGGCAAAACCCGCCGACACGCGACGTTGGACTCGGACGTTCTGGCGGAACTGGACTCCGCCGAGCCGTGCATCGTCGTGCCAGGTGCCGTCAATGGTGCGCGGCTGGCGACGCTCCAGGCAGCGCTGCCGAATTGCCGACTGTCCGTTGGACCTTGTGTGCCGTTGGCCAGCCTCGCCGATTCCCTGCGCTGGGCGCGTCGGACACTGGTTCTCGCCGATAGGGGGCGAATCCCTGGTGAGCGGGTGCTCCGCGCGGAGGAACACCTCGCGGCTCTGCTGGTGCATTCGGATGGTGCGCTGACCGAACTCCTCCGTACCCGGCTGTTCGCGCCGTTGGGGGAGATGACTGACAAGCAGCAGGAGCGCCTGCTCGAGACGCTGCGCGCCTGGCTCGACAGTCAGGGGAACGTGGTCGAGATCGCCGAGCGTCTGCAAGTCCATCCGCAGACGGTGCGGTATCGCATGCGACAGCTGCAGGCGACGTTCGGCGAGTTGCTGCGCGATCCTGCTGCGCGGTTCGAAATGGAACTCGTCTTGCGCGCGGCCGCGGATGACCAGCCACGTTCAGGACTTCCTTGGCCGCCGCATCTCACCGGGACGAACGTGGTGCCCGCTACCCGTCGGCCGACTTCGCTCGAAGGCTCGCCCAGTCGCCGCTGAGTGGCGAATCCTCCGCGGTCGGCACGGAGGTTGATGGCATGCGTGACGAATGCCGACGAACGTTCGCGTCGCGGGAGTTGCCGACGTCGACTGGCACCGGTCCCGCGCGACGGCGCTTCGCCGCTTTACGAGATCGTCATTCTCGGAGAAAAGTCGGGCACTTCACCAGGCTGCCGACCACGGGTAGGCCGGGTTCGCGGGGAGGGCGGTGACCACGGCTTGACGTGACGCAGCGAAGCCCGGTCCACTGGTGACGTTCGCTCTTCGGAGGCTGCCGGAAACCTCAACCGTTTGGCAGCCGGTGCGGTGGTTAGTTTCAGCCAGGAGGCGGCGTGTCGGGGATCGGCTTGCACTTGGTGTGATCCGGGTATTTGTTCGAGGCGCATTCGGAGAAGTTGACGTTGACCACCTTGGCCTGGTTGACGTTCGTCGTGGTGGAGGCCATGCCGGTGAGCAGCGGGCTGAGCGGTTCGGCGGTGCCGCAGTGGACGAACGGCGGCAGGGCGAAACCGCGGTAGTCGGGGTCCGGCGAATTCGGGTCGGTGCTGATGACGCCGCCTGTCGTGGCGTTGTATTTGCCGGACAGGTTGAGGGACACGGGTTTGGCGGTGACGCAGTCCGGGCCGAGATCCAGTGGCACGCCGTTGATTCGGGCATTGCTCATCCGCGCCATCACCTGGACATGGGTGGTCAGGCGGACGCCGCCCCAGAGCTGGCCGGTGAGGTCGATCAGCTTGGAATTGCGGTAGTCGACGGGCAAGAACTCCACGGTGGCGCTCACCGGCACGAATCCGAAACCCAGGAAGGTCGCGGTGACGGGGCGGAAACCGACGACGCCGGAGATCGTGCTCGGGTCGCGCGGGATGTAGTCGGGCGGGTCGAGGATGAGGGTCCAGGATCCGTTGAGGATCGCGGTCCGGCCGCTGGTGACGGTGGCGCCCAGCCGATAGATCGACGAGGTCGCCGTGACCTGGACGTAGTTGAGCGGGGTGACGAGCGGGAAGCCGTCGTCTTTCGGCGAGACCGCGTTGGGCTCGGCCGCGGGCGGCGCTGGCGGCGGTGAAGGAGCCGGCTTGTCCGGGCTCGGGGCGGTCGTGGGCGGCTGGGTGGCGAGGATCGACGCGAGCGTGGTCGTCTGGTCCGGGAGGAGAGTGCAGGCGACGGGGGTCGCCTCGGCGGCGCCGTCGGCAGCGGATTTCAAGGCGAGGGTCGGGGCACCGACGTCGAAACTGACCTTGCCGGGGACGGTGATTGCTTGCTCCGGCAGGTCCGCGGTCGCAGTGAGCTTGACGTCGCCGGTTTCCGGCAGCGGGGTCGCGGCGACGGTGAACGGCGTGGGGATCGCGGTGTGCTTGTCGCCTTGATGTGCGGTGAGATCAAGAGTGAGGCCGCCGCGGATGCCGTCCGAGGCGGTCGGCACAAGCTGGGCGGCGACGGCATGGGGGAGCACGAAAGACGCGGTCAGGGCCCGGAATTTCAGTCCGGAGCCGACCTGCACCGTCGCGGGTACCGTGGCTGAGGCGGTGAGGGTGATTTGCTGGGAGCCGGCGGGGGCGCCGAACGGGCAGTCGAGGACGACGTCTTTGCTGACTTGCTGCTCGCCGCCCGATGGCGGGGGC
>NZ_PQIA01000206.1 GCF_003385235.1 Amycolatopsis circi
GGTCTCGGGTGGGCAATGCGGAAGGCCGTGAGGGGAACCCTGAGGGACTCTGAGTCCCTCAGGGTTCCCCTCACGGACATGGGCGGGTTGGCAGATGGGTGAGTTTTTGGTGCTGCTGATCAGGATTGTGCGACCTTCGTAGGTGGCGTTTTGGGCTGTCTAGTGCTGTGCGGGGAGGGTGGGGAAACGGGCGTTTTTCTGATATCGGCACATTCCGCTGTGGACAGTGCGGATGAAACGGACTTTGGTCGCACTCGTCCCTTGTGTCGCGATGAGGGGAGCAGATAACGGTTCCGCACCGGGGAGCTTGACGCTTCCCCGGCGGGCGGGGGCAGTCCTAGTCTCGTTCCGGCGGCAGGCGGGGTCGAGGCCGCGCAACACGAGGGAGTTGCTGTGCGTAGAAGCGTCACCATGTTTCTTTCGCTGGCGGTGGTGGGCGGCTTGGCCGCTTCGCCTGCCGTAGCGTCGGCTCAGGGGCGGGCGGACATTCCGCAATCGCATCCGGCTTGGGCCAATCCGCAGTCCAAGGTGGCCGACACGGCCGCCTCGTCCACAATGGACTTCCGGGTGTACTTGAACCTCAAGGACCAGGGCGCGGCGGAAGCCGCGGCGCAGTCGGTGTCCGATCCGAACAGCCGCGGCTACCGGCATTATCTGTCGCCGGACCAGGTGCGGGACCAGTTCGCGGCTTCCGACCAGACCGTGTCCGCGGTGAAGAATTGGCTCTCCGCAAGCGGATTCACCACCGGCGAGGTGCCGTCCAACCGGGCGTATGTCGAGGCGACCGGGACCGCGGACCAGGTGCAGCGCGCGTTCGCCGTGAGCCTGGGCAAGTACCAGGTCAAGGGCCAGACGTTGCGGGCGGCGGACAAGGACCTGTCCGTTCCGGCCTCGCTGGCGAACGACGTCCTCGGCGTCGTCGGCGTCGACCAGGCGACGAACCTGTTCAAGCCGGACCACACCGACGGTGCGGACACGCCGGCGACGAAGCAGTCCCGGGTGCAGGGCAGCCCGTCGACCGCGCCGCCCAGCAACGGATTCCGCAACTCGGGTCCGTGCAGCGCTTACTACGGCGAGAAGACCGACACGACTGACCCGGCATACAACGGAAAGCAGCTTCCGTATGCGCCGTGCGGTTACACGCCCGCGCAGCTGCGTTCGGCGTACGGCCTGGACCAGGCCGCGAAGCTCGGCGCGGACGGTCGCGGAACCACGATCGCCATCGTGGACGCGTTCGCCTCGCCGACGATCTACGCCGACGCGGCGGAGTACGCCAAGCGCAACGACCCGGCGCACCCGCTGACCAAGCAGCAGTTCAAACAGCACATCTTCCCGCCGAACCCGGTGCTCGAGCCGCCGGACCAGTGTGACGCTTCCGGCTGGTACGGCGAGGAAACCCTGGACGTCGAGGCCGCGCACGGGCTCGCCCCGGGCGCGAACATCCTCTACGTCGGCGGGCAGGACTGTGAAGACCTGTCGCTGGACACCGCGCTGAACTACGTCGTCGCGGGCCACAAAGCCGACATCATCTCCAACTCCTACGGCGACACCGGCGAGGACATCCCGGCAGCCGAGGTCAAGGTGTTCAACCAGATCTCGCTGCAGGCGGTGCTCGAGGGCATCGGCGTGTACTTCTCCTCCGGCGACAACGGAGACGAGGTCGCGCGGCTGGGCACGCCGTCGCCGGACTTCTCCGCTTCGGCTCCGTGGGTGACCGCGGTCGGCGGCACGTCGCTGGCGGTCGGGCAGGACGGCAAGCGGATCTTCGAAACCGGTTGGGAGACCGGCAAGTCGACGCTGGCCAATGGTGCCTACGCCCCGGCGTTCCCGGGCGCGTTCAACGGCGGCGCGGGCGGCGGCACGAGCCGGCTGTTCGGCCAGCCCTTCTACCAGAAGGGAATCGTGCCGGACGCGCTGTCCACGAAGAACCAGACCGGCGGCGCGAAGGGCCGCGTGGTCCCGGACATCTCGGCGATCGCCGACCCGAACACCGGGTTCCTGGTGGGCCAGACGCAGACCTTCCCGGACGGCGTCTACTACGACCAGTACCGGATCGGCGGCACGAGCCTGGCGTCGCCGGTGTTCGCGGGCGTGATGGCGGTGGCCGACAGCCTCGACCACTTCCACCACGGGTTCATCAACCCGGTGCTGTACCAGCTGACGTCGCGCACGTCGGCCATCCACGACGTGCAGCACGTCGACGGAGCGGTGCAGCGCGTGGACTTCGCCAACGGGACCGACGCCTCGGCCGGGCTGAAGACCTCGGCCCGGGTGCTCGACTACCCGAACCTGACGATCCACACGACCAAGGGCTACGACGACGTGACGGGCCTCGGCTCGCCCAACGGAATCGCGTTCCTGCTGCTGGTGTGACCGAGGGGTGAAAGGGAGGGCCTGCCGGGGGTTTCCCTGGCAGGCCCTTCCTTGCGCCGTGGTCCGTGAAGGACTCCTTGAGGGAATCAGATTCCCTCAAGGAGTCCTTCACGGCACGCGGACCGGCGGATGCCGCAGCGCGCGGACGGCGGGGGAGCGCAGCGGGGACAGCGCGGCGACGGCGATGACGACCCCGCCGACGAGGACCACCTGCGGCGCGCCGAACGCGGCCGCGAATGGTCCGGCCAGGAGTTCGCCGATCGGGATGCCCGCGTAGGACCCGAAATCGTCGAACGCGGCCATCCGCGACAGCAGATGCCCGGGGATGTTTTCCTGCAGCGTCGTGTCCCAGGCGACGCCCATCACGCCCGCGCAGAACCCCGCGACGAACGTCGCCCCCGCCAGCATCGGGAAACCCGCGTGCAGGCCGAGCGCGATCAGCGGCAGCACGGTCAGCGCGGCGCTCGCCAGTCCGAGCGGCAACAGCCGTTTCGGCGCGAGCCGGTACATCACCAGCCCGGACAACAGCGCGCCCGCCGCGCGCACGCTCAGCACCGCGCCCCACCCGGCCGCGCCGATCGTGTCCTGCGCGATGCCCGGCCCGAGCACCAGCCAGCCGCCGGTGAAGACGATGTTGTAGACGGTGAACGCCGTGACCACCCGCCACAGCCACGGGATCCCCCAGAACTGCCGCCAGCCGATTCGCACACTGTGCAAGACGCTGTTCTGCTCGAGGTTTTCCGCCGGGGGCAGCGTGATCGTCTGATACAGCAAGGCGGCGAGCACGAACGAGATCCCGTCGGCGGCGATCGCCCAGCCGCCGCCGACCGTGCCGACCAGGACTCCGGCCACGGCCGGACCGGCCACCTTGGTGATGTTCCGTCCGGTGGCCAGCAGCGAGTTCGCCTGCCGCAGCGACTCCGGCGGGACGATCTGCGGCACGATCCCGCGCAGCACCGGCGTGGTGAATGCCGTGCAGATCCCGCCGAGGAACTCGGTGACGGCGAGGGCGGCGAGCGAATAGTTGCCGGTGAGCAGGATGGCCGCGGCGATCAGCTGGGCCGCACCGGCGCCGAGGTTCGACAGCCGCAGCACCCGGTTGCGCGGGAACCGGTCGCCGACCGCGCCGCCGACGAGCAGGAACGCCAGTCGCGGCACGATCCCGGCAGCGAGCACGATGCCGAGGTCGGTCGCGCTGTGACTGCCGCCCAGCACTGCGAACGACAGGGCGACCGGGGTCATGGCGCTGCCCAGCAGGGAGACCAGCCGTCCGGTGTAGAAAATGGCAAATGCGCGATGGCGCAGCGGCGTGCGCGGTGCTTCCCCCACCCCGCGATCCTGCCGAGAACGGGTCGGAAACGCCACAGAGTATTGGCGCGGCCGGGCACTCCGGTTCAGACTCACGGGTCAGCCGGGAGAAAGGGCAGAGCATGAGCGGGATCGACGCCGACGTCTTCGGTGGCCGAATGCCGTCCGGAGCAGGGGATTTCGCGATCGAAACGCACGGAATCACCCCGATCCCGCACGCGAACCGGTTCGGAAGGCCGTGGCGGCTCGCGGGGGTGTGGTTCGCGCCGAACCTCACCATGACCGCCGTGTTCACCGGCACCCTCGGCGCGACGCTCGGGCTCGGTTTCACCACCGGGTTCGTCATCGCGCTGATCGGCACCGTGGTCGGTTCGCTGCCGGTCGCGTGGCTGTCCACCTGGGGTCCGCGCACCGGAACCGGCCAGCTGCCGCTCGCGCGGCTCCCGTTCGGCCGCGGCGTCGTGCTGCCCGGCCTGGTGCAATGGCTCGGCTCGATCGCGTGGGACGCGCTGGTCGGGCTGTTCGGCGGCGAAGCGCTGGCCCAGCTCACCGGGCTGCCGTTCTGGGCCGCGGTGCTCGTGGTGCTGGTGCTGCAGTGCACGCTCGGCGTATTCGGTTACGCGGTGATCCATCGCGTCCAGGCTGTGATGAGCGTGGTGTTGATTGTCGCATTTGTCGCGCTCGCGGTAAAGGTGGTGCTTGATCACCCGATTACGTTTACCGATTCCGCGACCGGCGGCGATTTCGCCGGTGCCGTCGTGCTGTTTTCCACCATTACGCTCAGTCTCGCTATTTCGTGGGCTCCTTACGCGTCGGATTTCAGCCGTTACCTGCCTGCTTCGACGCGCCCGAGCGGCGTCTTCTGGTTCACGCTGCTCGGCCTGACCGCGTCGTACGCGATCGGCGAAGGCATCGGTCTCGCGCTCGGCACCGCGCTGGGCGACCAGACCGCGGCAGGGGTGTCGACGCTGCTCGGCGGCGGCGTACTGGGCGCGGTGGCGTTGCTGGTGATCGCGCTGGCGGCAGTGTCGTCCAACGCGATGAACGACTACAGCGGCTCGCTCGCGCTGCAGACCGTCGGCGTGCGAGTGCGTCGGCCGGTGTCGGCGGTGGTCGTGACGGTGCTGGCGTTCGCGTTGATTCTCTGGATGCACACCGGTGACCTGGCGGCGAAATTCCAGAACGTGCTGCTGGTGGTGAGTTACTGGATCCCGCCGTTCCTCGGTGTTGTCGTGCCGGATTGGCTGCGCCGTACGCGTCGAGGCCGCGAGGTCGACGTGCTGGCTGAGCTGCGACGTCCGGTGCGCAGCTGGGCCGCGCTGGTGGCGTTCGTGGTGGGCTTCGCGGCGGCGGTGCCGTTCATGAACACGACTGTCTACACCGGACCGGTCGCCGCGGCGCTGCACGGCGCGGATCTCGCTTACTACGCCGGGTTCGTGGTTTCGCTCGTGGCGTACACGCTGCTGCGCGGCCGCCGGCCGGTTGACCTCCAGTAGGGTAGAGGTCGCACGCTGGCAGGTGCCTACTTCTGGAGGAACCCATGCCAGTAGCTGTTGTCACCGGAGCTTCCGCGGGTCTGGGCCGGGCGCTCGCCGCGGCTCTCGTCCGTCGCGAATGGACAGTTCTGGGCACCGGCCGCGACCCGGGGACGCTGCGCGCCGCCGCGGCGGACCTCGGGTTCGCCCCGGTGCCCGGCGACGTCACCGATCCCGCGCACCGCGCCCGGCTCGCCGAAGCCGCCGGACCCCGGCTCGACCTGCTCGTCAACAACGCCAGCACGCTCGGCGTCAGCCCGCTGCCGCCGCTGGCCGAGTATCCGCCGGACGAGCTGGAAAATGTCTTCCGCACCAACGTTTTCGCGCCGCTCGCGCTCGCCCGGCTGCTGTTGCCCGCGCTCACCGCGGCAAAGGGAGTGCTGGTGAACATCAGCTCCGACGCCGCCGTGGAGCCGTACGAGGGCTGGGGCGGCTACGGTTCGGCGAAAGCCGCGCTGGACCACGTGAGCGCGGTGCTCGGCGTGGAAAATCCGGACCTCGCGGTGTACGCCGTCGATCCCGGGGATCTGCGCACGGCCATGCATCAGGCCGCTTTCCCGGGCGAGGACATTTCGGACCGGCCCCTGCCGGAGACCGCGGTACCGGCTTTCCTGCGGCTGCTGGAGGAACGTCCGCCGAGCGGCCGGTTCCGGGCGACGGACCTGCAGGTGCAATCATGATCGCGCCGCACACCCGGTTCGACCTGGCCGACGATCGCAGCGCTTCCGTACCGCCCGAAGCGCGCGGCCTCGCGCGGGACGAGGTGCGGCTGCTCGCGGCCAGTCCGGAGGGCGTACAGCACGCGACTTTTCGTGGCCTGGCCGCCTTTCTGAACCCCGGCGATTTGTTGGTAATCAACACTTCCGGCACGCTGCCCGCCGCCGTCGACGCGGTCCGGGACGAACGCGTCATCACCGTCCACTTCTCCACCGAACTCGACGACGGCAATTGGGTGGTCGAACTCCGTGCCCCTGGCGGTCCGATTCTCGACGGCCGCGTGGGGGAGCGGCTCGGCTTGCCCGCCGGGGCTGTCGTCACGCTGCGCGAGCCGCATGTCGCCGGTGCGCAACGGTTGTGGCGCGCGAAGATCGACGTGGAAGGCGAGGTCCCGCGGTATCTCGCGAAGGTCGGCCGGCCGATTCGTTACGGCTATGTCCCGCGCGCGTGGCCGTTGCCGAATTACCAGACGGTGTTCGCGCTCGATCCGGGGTCGGCGGAGATGCCGAGCGCGGTGCGGCCGTTCACTGCGGAACTGGTCACACAGTTGGTCTCGCGGGGAGTGCTGTTCGCGCCGATCTTGTTGCACACCGGCGTCTCGTCCCCGGAAGCCGGAGAACCGCCGTACGGTGAGCGTTTTCGCGTTCCGGCGACGACTGCCGCTTTGCTCAATTGGGTGCGTGACCAGGGTGGACGCGTTATCGCAGTAGGGACAACGGCGGTGCGCGCGATCGAATCGGCGGCGAATCCCGGCGGACTCGTCACCGCGGCGGCGGGCTGGACCGAACTCGTGCTCGGTCCGGATCGCCCGGCCCGCGCGGTCGACGGTTTGCTCACCGGACTGCACACGCCGGAGGCGTCTCACCTGCTGCTTCTCGAAGCCGTCGTGGGCCCCGAGTTGGTACAGCGGGCTTACGACGCGGCGGTGCGACGGGAGTATCTGTGGCACGAGTTCGGCGACGTCTCACTCCTGACAAGCAGGTGAGGCCCGGGCCTGTCAAGTAATCCCACACAATTTCCCGGGATGCGGATGCATATGCAGTCTCGCGGGTGAACGTGTCATTCTCGCCCCGTTCCGCTGACCGCGAAAGGGCCATTTGTGCGTACATTTCCGCGAACCCGATTGCTCGCTTCCGCACTCGCCGCGCTGACGGTGCTCGGGGCGCTCGCCGGGTGTTCCCGCGCGGACCGCACCGAGGCCGCGACCAACCAGGGCGCCGCCGGGGAGGTGCGCGTCGGCTTCTTCCCGAACGTGACGCACACGCCCGCGCTGATCGGGGTCAAGAAGAACTTCTTCGCGCAGAACCTCGGCGGCACGAAACTCACGACACAGACGTTCAACGCCGGTCCGTCCGAAGTGAACGCCCTGCTCGGCGGTTCGCTCGACGTCGCGTTCATCGGCTCCGGACCGGCGATCAACGCCTTCACCAAGTCCAAGGGCGCGATCCAGCTCGTGTCCGGCGCGGTCACCGGCGGCGCACAGCTGGTGGTGAAGCCCGGGATCACCTCGGTCGACCAGCTCAAGGGCAAGACGATCGCGACGCCGCAGCTGGCCAACACCCAGGACGTCGCGCTCAAGAAGTTCCTCGCCGAGAAGCACCTGACCGGCCAGGTCAACGTGACCAACCTGGACAACCCGAAGACGCTCGACGCGTTCCGCAAGGGCGAGGCCGACGGCGGCTGGCTGCCCGAGCCGTGGTCGTCGCGGCTGGTGACCGACGCGGGCGCGAAGGTGCTGGTGGACGAGAAGTCGCTGTGGCCGGAAGGCCGGTTCCCGACCACTGTCGCGATCGTGCGCAGCGAGTTCCTCAAGCAGCACCCGGACACCGTGCGCGCGCTGCTGAAGGGCGAACTGCAGGCGATCGACTGGGCGAAGAAGAACCCGGCCGAGGCGAAGACCGTGGTCAACGGGGCGCTCAAGGAGCTGGCCGGCAGCTCGCTCAGCCCGGCGGTGCTCGACCGGGCGTTCTCGAACATCGAGCTGACCACCGACCCGGTGCCCGCGCAGTTCCCGCAGCTGGCCAAGGACTCGGTGACCGCGGGCGTGGTCGACAAGGTGGTGGACCTGAAGGGGTTCGCCGATTTCGGCCCGCTCAACGAGGCGCTCAAGGCGCAGCAGCTCCCCGCTGTCAACGCGCCCGAACTGGCCAAGTGACGTCCCGACCGGAAGGCGATCCGCGATGACCACCACCCTGGCCCGACCAGTGACCGCCGCCGTGCACCTCGACCGCGTGGGCAAGGTGTTCGGCTCCGGCGGCGGCGCGGTGACCGCGCTCGACGGGGTCGACCTCACCGTCGAACCGGGCGAGTTCGTCTGCCTGCTCGGCGCGTCCGGCTGCGGCAAGAGCACGCTGCTGAACCTCGTCGCCGGCCTCGACCAGCCCTCCGCCGGGGAGATCACGCTCACCACTTCGCGGCCCGCGGTGATGTTCCAGGAAGCGGCTTTGATGCCGTGGCTGACCGCGTCCCGGAACGTGGAACTGCCGCTGCGGCTCGCCGGATTCGGCCGCTCCGAGCGTCGTGAAAAGGGCGCTGAGCTGCTGGAACTGGTGCGGCTGAGCGATGCGGGAGGCAAGCGTCCGCACGAGCTGTCCGGCGGGATGCGGCAGCGGGTCGCACTGGCTCGCGCGCTGGCCGCGACCTACCGCGTCGGCGGTGACAACGGCAACGCGTTGCTGCTCATGGACGAACCGTTCGCGGCACTCGACGCGATCACCCGTGACGTGCTGCAGGGCGAGCTGCTGCGGGTGTGGCGCAGCACCGGTACTTCGGTGCTGTTCGTGACGCACGACGTGCGCGAGGCAGTCCGGCTTGGACAGCGGGTAGTGCTGCTGTCGTCGCGTCCGGGCCGCGTGGTCCGCGAGTGGCACGACGTCCCGTCCGCCGACGCTGAACTGCTGGCCGAGGAGATCACGGCCGATCTGCGAAAGGTGATCAGCACCCATGCCGCAGCCTGACCAGGCGGCCCCCGACCTAGACGAAGCCGTCGGCGCCGGCCTGGACCGGCTCGACACCCCCACCGGCGCGCGGCCGACGTCGCTGCGCCGCCGGTTCGTGCGCGGATTCCTGCCGCCGCTCGGCGCACTCGTGCTGCTGGTGGTCATCTGGCAGATCCTGTGGGCCGCCGCGTTCTGGCCGGAGACCACACTGCCCGCGCCACTGGACGTCTGGGCCGAATTCTGGAGCACGGTCAACGACGGTTCGGTGTTCGGCTTCATCTGGACTTCCGTGCACCGCGCCGCTTTGGGCTTCGCCGCCGGGGTCGTGCTCGGGACGCCGCTGGGCATCCTGGTGGCGAAGGTCCGCGTGGTGCGCGCCGCGATCGGCCCGCTGCTGAGCGGATTGCAGAGCCTGCCGTCGGTGGCCTGGGTGCCGGCCGCGGTGATCTGGTTCGGCATCAACGACGCGGCGATCTACTTCGTCGTGCTGCTCGGTTCGGTCCCGTCGATCGCCAACGGCCTCGTGTCGGGCATCGACCAGATCCCGCCGATCCTGCCGCGCGTCGGCAAGGTGATGGGCGCCGGACGCTTCGCCGCGGCCCGGCACATCCTGCTGCCCGCCGCGCTGCCCGGGTTCCTGGCCGGGCTCAAGCAGGGCTGGGCGTTCTCGTGGCGCTCGCTGATGGCCGCGGAGCTGATCGCGCGCTCGCCGAGCCTCGGGGTCGGGCTGGGGACGTATTTGAACGACGGGTCCTCGTACAACTCGATGCCCAAGGTGATCGCCGCGATTTTCCTGATTTTGTTCGTCGGGGTGGCGATCGAGCTGATCGTGTTCCGTCCGCTGGAGCGGTCGGTGCTGCGCGCGCGGGGCCTGACGACGTCACTCTGAGTACCTGCCCGTGAGACTCCGCGGCGCGGCAGTGGAGAATGCACGACCATGACGTCCGGGCTTTTCGCGATCGCTTCCGTGCTGGTGTTCGTCGTCCGGTTCGCGCGCGAGCCGCGGCGGGTCGGCAACGCGGTGTGGTTCCTGGTCGCGCTGTTTTTCACCGGACTGTGGCTGCTGTCGTTCTTCAACCACGTCGAATGGGTGCAGATCGCGATCGTCGTTGCGGTGGTGATCATCGGCGGGCTCGCCGGGCTGGCCCTGCCGTGGGCGCTGATCGCGAACGGCGTCGTGATGCTGCGGCGCGAAGGGCGGCGACTGGCGAACCTGCTGTCGCTGCTGGCCGGACTGGGTCTGCTCGCGGTGTACGCCCTCGCGGTGAGTTCACTGGTCTTCGACGATCAGCCGTTGCTGCGAGTGGCCGCGATGGCGGTGCTGTTCGTGACCGGTTATCTGGCGTTCCTGTTCACGGCTTTGCTGCTGTACTCGATCCTCTACAGCCGAATCACCCGCCGCGCCCGTGCCGGTGCGGTGGTGGTCCTCGGCTCCGGACTGCAGGGCGACCGGGTGCCTCCGCTGCTGGCCAGCCGCCTCGACCGCGCGGTGCAGGTGCAGCAGCGGTCGCCGGGAGCGCTGCTGGTCGTGTCCGGTGGTCAGGGAACAGACGAACTGACGTCCGAGGCGGACGCGATGGCGCGGTACCTCATGGCGGCCGGGGTTTCTCCGGAGCAGGTGGTGCTGGAGGACCGTGCGACGACCACCAGCGAGAACCTGCGGTTCAGCGTGGCTTTGCTTGAACAGCGCGGATTCTCGGGCCCGATCCTGGCCGTGACGAACAACTACCACGTCTTTCGGACAGCGGTGTTGGCTCGGCAGTTGGGGTTGCGGCTCAACGTGATCGGGGCGAGGACGGCGTCTTACTTTGTGCCTAGTGCGTTCTTGCGGGAGTTTGTGGCGTTGCTGCTGCAGTATCGGAAGACGAATGCTGCGGCGTTGTTGTTTTTGGGTGTGGGGCCGTTTTTGTTGTTCTTGTCCGCGCAGTGATCAGGCGGTGCACGCGAGGAACCCGTGGGCCTCGCGCACGCCGCGGCTGTCTGGGTTGATCATCGAGAAATGCGCCCAAATCGGACTGCCGACGGTGGCTGATTCGATGATGCCCCAGCCTTCGTCGACTTCCCAGTGCACTACTTTTCCGCGATGTTCCACCTTGACCATTCTGAGCAGGCAACCGAGACGGATGAACGCGAAAATGATGCAGACTACCCGGGGTGCTGTTCGGCGTTACCTCCTCGAATACGGCGAGGAGGCTGCGGCGGAATGGATCGTATCCAGCGCTGACGACGAATTCATTCGAGTATGCGGAATCGGTTCTTGGCTGCTTGCGGCCGGTCCGTCGACTCCGTCCGGTGCGAGCATGACCCTTGCCAATGCGGCGGCTGCCGCCGCGGTCTGCGTGCACGAAGAGCATCCGCGGAAACTAGCGAGGTCGCGTCGGAAGAAACTGCCGGAATTGTCCGCGGAGGAGGAACGCCGTATTCGTTCGGAATCGTATCCGATGGCGTTGTCCTTCAGCGTTCCGAGTCACTACGGCGTGACCGAGGAGATCAAGGAATTCTGGGCGGATCCGGGGCCGGGCGCATAGCCGGTCCCGGACCGCCTCGTCAGATCGAATGCTCAGGCGCCCGGCTTCCGGCGTCCGCTCGACGAGCCGTTGCGGCGGCTCCGCGGCGGCTGGCCGCCCGAAGCACGGCGGTCCGCACCGCCGGAACCCCGGTGGCCAGGCGAACCTGCCCCGCGTCGCGCGTCCGAGCCCGAAGCCCCCGCGCCGCGGCGCTGGTCTTCCCGGCGAGCCTGGCTTGGCTGCCGCTCCGAACCAGCCGAAGACCCGGCCCGCGCAGCCCGCGGCTCCGTGCCCTGCCGGGGTCCGCCGCGGCCGCCGCCCGAACGCCGGGACTGCGAACCGGTTCGGGCGCCGAGGCCGCCTCGGTTTTCCGAAGGTGCGCCTCGGCGTCGGCCGGTGCCCGGTGCGGCGCCGGAAGCGGTCACCGTCTTGGGGCGGTTGTCCACGATCGGACGGCTCGGCGACGCGGTGAACGAGCGGTCTCCGGGGGCCAGCTCTGCGAGCAGGGGGTGGGTGGGCGAGATGCGCGTGGTGGTCGGCGAAATGCCCGCC
>NZ_PQIA01000203.1 GCF_003385235.1 Amycolatopsis circi
CACCCCAGCAACGCTCCCCCGGCCCAGCCGCCCGCGAGCCGTGCGACGCTGCCGTTCACGCTCATCAGACCGTTCGCCGAGGTGACGTCCTCGACGCCGACCAGCTCCGGCACCAGCGCGCTGCGCGCCGGTTCGAACACCGACGCCAGACCCGCTTGCGCCGCCATCACCGCGTAGACCGCCGCGACCGGCAGTTCGGCGCCGATCAGCAGCGGCAGCACCACGAGCGCCTGCCCGGCACACACCGCCGCCAGCACGACCCGGCGGTCCCACCGATCCGCGACGACCCCGGCGATCGGGCTCAGCAGCACCGCGGGCAGCAGCCCGAGCACGATGCTCAACGCGGTCGTGACCGCCGAACCGGTGCGGACGAAGAGGTACACCGGCAGCGCGACCTGCAGCATCCATTCGGCGGTCTCGCCGAAGAAGGCGGACACCCAGAGCCGCGCGAATCCTGGTGCGGCGAGCAGCCGTCTCATGCCGGTTTCCCGTCGTGCCCGATCCGGCGGAAGGCGCGCATCCCGACGAAGACAGCGCGGGCGTCGGCGGGTGCGTCCTTGCGGATCGTGCTGACGTACGGGCGGATCAGGTCGTCGATCGCCTTGGTCAGCGCGGTGACTTCTTCGGGCGTCGCGTTCAGTCCGTAGGAGAAGAATCCGCCGGTCTCGCGCCAGTCCTCGTCCAGCTGCTCGACGGTGTCGAGGTACCGCTGCGTCAGCTCCTGCTCCTCGGCCAGCTCCGTGCCGGTGACCGCGAGCTGCGCCGCGGTGAGGGCCGGATCTCCGCCCGGGCGGCCGAGCACCAATCCGACGTGGCAGGCCTGCCATGGCCGCTCCCGGCCGTCGCCGCCCTCGGCTCGCTCGACCAGGCCGTGTTCTGCCAGTTTGCGCAGGTGCCAGCTACAGTTCGACGCCGTCGAGCCGACCGCATCCGCGCATTCGCTCGCCGTCGACGGGCCGACCGCCATCAAGTGGTGCACCAGCGCCGAACGCAGCGGGTGCGCGAGCGCACGCAGCAGCTCGACGTCGTCGATCCGCTTCCGCGGGGGCAGTTCAGCCATCGGCTCGCCTAACTCTGAAGGGTTTCTTTCGAAACGATTCTTTCAGAATTGCAGGCGGCTGCCCCCGCGTCAAGCCGTCCGGCTACAGCGAGGCGAGGAACGAGCGCACGCGCTCCAGGAGCACACCGGCTGCTTTCGGGTCGTACGCGGCCAGCGAGGAGTCGGCGAAGAGATGCTGGTCGCCGGGATAGACGAACAACTCCGCGTTCGCGGCGGAGCTGACGAGTTCGCGGGCGGCCGGCAGGTCCTCCTCGAAGAACTCGTCGTTCTCCTTGCCGTGGATCTGCACCGGAACCCCCTCCGGCCACGTCGTCCCGAACTCCTTGACCGGCAGGCAGGAGTCGAAGAAGAGCGCACCGCGCGCTCCCGGCCGGGTCTGCGCGAGCCGCTGCGCGACGGTGACGCCGAAGGAGAACCCGGCGTACACGAGTTCCTTCCCCAGGGCCTCCGCCGCGGCGATCCCGCGTTCCCGCACCTGCTCGAAGCCAGCCTCGCGGGCGAAGGCGAAGCCGTCTTCGATGCTGGCGAACGTCCGGCCCTCGAACAGATCGGGAGTGTGGACGGTGTGCCCGTCCTGGCGCAGTTCGTCGGCGAAGCCGCGCACGCCGTCGGTCAAGCCCTGGATGTGGTGGTACAGCACGATTTCGGCCATGCCGGAAATCCCCTCAGTGAACGAACCAGTTATGTGGAACGTTCGGCAACGCTAGTCTGTTCAGCCATGGCGAACAACCCGCCCGACTACGAACTCGCCGATCGGCTGGCGTTGACCGAACCCGCGCAGGTCAAGGCGATCGGACACCCGTTGCGGACCTCGATCCTCCAGTTGCTGCACGAGCGATCGGCGACCGTGAGCGAACTCGCGGCGGCGGTGCGTCGCCCCAAAAGCACAGTCGCGCACCACGTGCACGTGCTCGCGGTCAACGGCCTGCTCAAGGTCGTTCGCACGCGCCGGGTCCGCGCGGTCGAGGAACGGTTCTACGGCCGCACCGCACGCATGTTCTTCGTCGAGCCGGGACCGGCCATGGGGAACGCCGGGGATTTCAACGACTTCGAAGTGGCGGCACGCGAGTCCGCGGCGGCGTTCGAGGCGGGAAAGCTGTGGGGTTTCATCCGGCACGCACGCATCTCCGCGGACCAGGCCTCGCAGTTCTGGGACCGGATGGCCCGGCTCGTCGAAGAGTTCGACCAGCTTCCCCGGTCCGGGGACACGACCTACGGCTTCGCCGTCGGCATCTATCCGGCCGACCATCCGGCGCTGCCGCCGCGAGCATCCTGACCAGCGCGGACCGATCGCCCGAAAAACCGGTTGCCCGCCGGGGTGCGCTCCGCGTTATGCTCCCGGCCATCATGGACAGCTGAACCGAGCCCTCCCCGCATCGAGGCCGCTCCCGGTCGAGCCCTGCTCCCGGGAAGCCGCGCGTTGCCCGTCGGGGATTTTGCTTCCACCGCAAAGGCCCGGTGATCACTCATGTCTACTGTCCTGCACGCCTCCGATCTCGTCTTCGGCTACGGCGCCCGGACCGTCCTCGACGGCGTCTCGCTCGTCGCGTCGCCGGGGAGGCGGATCGGTCTCGTCGGCGAAAACGGGGTCGGGAAATCCACCCTGCTCCGGCTGCTCGCCGGGCTTGAAGTCCCCCGCGCCGGCGACGTCGTGCGGCACGGCGACCTCGGCTTCCTGTTCCAGGAGCTGCCGTTCGCCGGCACCGCGACGGTTTCCGACGTGCTCGACGAGGCGCTCGCCGAGATCCGCACCGCCGCGGAGACGCTCGACAAGCTGGCCGCCGTCCTCGCCGAACGCCCCGACGACCCGGAGGCGCTGAGCGAGTACGGCCACGTCCTGGAATGGGCCCAGGCACACGACCTGTGGGACGCGGACCGGCGCGCGGATCTCGTCCTCACCGGTCTCGGGCTCGGCGACATCAAGCACGACCGGCGGCTGCACACGCTCTCCGGCGGGCAGCGGTCCCGGCTCGGGCTCGCCGCGCTGCTCGTGCGGCGGCCGCGCACGCTGCTGCTCGACGAGCCGACCAACCACCTCGACGACAACGCCATGGAGTTCCTCGAACACCATCTCGCGGAACTGACCGGCGTCGTCGTGCTGTCCTCGCACGATCGCGTGTTCCTGGACGCGGTCTGCACGGACATCGTGGACCTGGACCCGGTTCCGGCCGATCGCCGCGTCGGCGGCGCGACGCGCTACGGCGGCAGCTACACCGACTACCTCGGCCAGAAGAAGGCCGAACGGGCGCGCTGGGAGCAGCGGTTCAGCGAAGAACAGGAGGAACTCAAGCAGCTGCGGGAATCCGTGCACGGCACCGCGCGGCGGGTCGCGCACAACCGTGCTCCGCGCGACAACGCGAAGATGCTCTACGACTTCAAGACCGGTCGCGTGCAGAAGCAGATCTCCCGCCGGGTCCGCAACGCACAGCTCAAGCTCGACACCTTGGAGCGCGAGCAAGTCCGCAAACCGCCCGCGCCGCTGCGGTTCCGGGCCGCGCTCACCGCGGACACCAGCGGCGAAGGTCCGGCGGTGTCGTTGCGCGGCATCGCGGTGCCGGGGCGCGTGCAGTTGGACGAACTCGACGTGGACCGCACCGCGCGGCTCCTCGTCACCGGCGGCAACGGGGCGGGCAAATCCACGCTGCTGTCCGTGCTCGCCGGTCAGCTCGCGCCGTCGGCCGGGACTGTCCACTTCGGACCCGGCGTGCGAGTGGGGCTGCTGGAACAGGACGTCACGTTCGCTCGGCCGAAGCGGACCGCGCAGGAGGTCTACCGCGCCGCGGCCGGTGACGATGCGCCTTCGCTGTCCACGCTCGGATTGCTGCCGCCGAGGGAGCACGACCGTCCGGTCGGCGAGCTTTCAGTGGGTCAACGTCGCCGGTTGGCGCTGGCAGTGCTGCTCGCGGAGCCGCCGGACGTGCTGCTGCTGGACGAGCCGACCAACCACCTGTCGCTCAGCCTGGCCGAGGAACTGTCCGAAGCGCTCGACAGCGCGCCGGGCGCGGTCGTCCTTGCCTCGCATGATCGGTGGTTGCGCCGCCGCTGGGAGGGTGACCACCTGGCGCTGGCGGACGGCCAACGCCAGGATGTATAGGTCATTATACAGTTAGGTGCGCGGACGGTGGCCGGAGCGAATTCCGGCCACCGTCCAATCCCAAAGGGCTCAGAGGACGATGCCCAGCAAGGCGTCCACGGCCTCCTTGACCAAGCCCGGCGCGGCCTGATCGGCGCCGTCGCGGCGCAGCGCCGACGTGACCCACGCGTCGATCGCGGTGAGGGCCTTCGGCGTGTTCAGGTCGTCGGAGAGGTGGTCGCGCAGCCGCGCCACGGTGTCCTCCGCGTCCGGTCCGGCCGGCAGCGCGACCGCTTCGCGCCAGCGGGCCAGCCGCTCCTGCGCGTCGACCAGCAACTGGCCGGTCCACGCCCGGTCCTCGCGGTAGTGCCCGGCGAACAGCGCGAGCCGGATCGCCGCCGGGTCGACGCCGTCGGCGCGCAGCCGCGACACGAAGACCAGGTTGCCGCGGGACTTCGACATCTTCTCGCCGTCGAGCCCGATCATCCCGGCGTGCACGTAGTGCCGGGCGAACGGGTGATCGGCGGCGACGGCCTCAGCGTGCGCCGCGCTGTACTCGTGGTGCGGGAAGATCAGGTCGGAACCGCCGCCCTGCACGTCGAAACCGAGACCGAGCCGGTTCACCGCGATCGCGCTGCATTCGATGTGCCAGCCGGGACGCCCGGCTCCCAGCTCCGACTCCCACGAAGGCTCGCCTTCGCGTGCGACGCGCCACAGCAGCGCGTCCAGCGGATGCCGCTTGCCGGGACGGTCCGGGTCGCCGCCGCGCTCGGCGAAGAACTTCGCCATGGTCTCGGCGTCGTAGTTCGATTCGTAGCCGAACCGACCGGTCGCGTTGTGGTCGAAGTAGATGTCCGGGAACTCGGCGTCGTCCGCGCGGTAGGCACTGCCGTCGGCGAGCAGCTTCGCGATCACCTCGACGATCTCCGGGATCGCTTCGACCGCGCCGACGAACTGCCGCGGCGGCAGCACCCGCAGCGCCTCCATGTCCTCTCGGAACAGCGCCGTTTCGCGCATGCCGAGCACGATCCAGTCGTCCGAATCGCGTTCCGCGCGCTCCAGCAGCGGCTCGTCGATGTCGGTGACGTTCTGGACGTAGTGCACCTCGTGCCCGTTGTCCCGCCACACCCGGTTGACCACGTCGAACGCGAGGTAGGTGGCCGCGTGGCCGAGGTGCGTCGCGTCGTAGGGGGTGATGCCGCAGACGTACATCCGGGCAGCGGCGCCGGGTGCCGTCGGGCGGACCTGCCCGGTCGCGGTGTCGTGGAGCCGGAGGGGGCGGGGCGTGCCGGGCAGCCGGGGCACGGCGACGGATGACCAAGTCTGCATGCCTCCGACTGTAAGCGTGACGTCCGTCCGCTTTCCCACGAGGTGGGAGAGACAGCCGCGCTGTCTCTCCCACCTCAAGGGTCAGGCCGACTGCCGCGCGGCGTTCGCCCGGACGGCGTCGCGCACGTACGCCCCGATCCCGGGCCGCTGCTCGTCCTCCCGGACCAGGAACGCCAGCTGCGCGGGCTCGTCCGCGTACAGGTCAGCGATCCGCTGCTGCATCGCGTACCCGCACTCCCCCATCACCGCGGACAGCATCGCCCGGTGTTCCTCGGCGAGCTGCCCGGCCGCCGGACTGTCCGCGGGCGTGCCCTCGTCGACCAGCGCGACCAGGCGGCTCGCCCAGTCCTTCCGCTGCCGCTCCGCCTCGGCCCACTCCTGCTTGTTCTCCGGCAGCTGCGTCCGCTTCCACTCCGGACAGCCGCCCCAGCGCCGGACGGCCTCCTCCGCGTAGCCTTCCGGCTCCTGGAATCCGCCGAACACTTCGAACTTCTCCTCGGGCGTCAACGCGTTGCCCATGGCTCTCGCCTCCAGCAATCGATCGACGGCCGCGACCATGCGCTCGATCCGGTCCGCCTGGGCCACCAGCAGCTCCCGCTGCCGTTTCAGGTGGCCGTCGGCGTCGGTTCCCGGCTCCGCGAGCACGGACGCGATCGTCTCCAGGGGAAAGCCGAGCTCCCGGTAGAGCAGGATCCGCTGCAGCCGGTCGAGATCGGCGTCGTCGTAGCGCCGGTAGCCGGCCGCGGTCCGCCCGCTCGGCGACAGCAGCCCGATCTCGTCGTAGTGGTGCAGCGTGCGCACGGTGACGCCGGCCAGCGCCGCCGCCTCGCCCACCCGGTAGCCCATCGCTCTCCCCCCGTTTCTTCGGCCGAATGGCCCTTGCGAGAAACCACGATCACGCCTCACGCCGCGTGAGGGTCAAGTCTGGTGGACACCGCGGTCCGGCGCGAGTACGAACGAAGCATGGCTCTGCGCACGCCGACCCGCGCCCGTTCCGCACTTCCGCCCGGTCCCCGGCTGCCTCTCGCGGTCCAAACCGTCCTTTTCGGCGCTTTCCGCAACTCCCTGCTGCCCGTGCTGCAACGCCGTTACGGGGACGTCGTGCGGCTCAAGCTGTACCCGGAGCGTTCGGTGGTGCTGGTCGGGAACCTCGATCTGGTCCGCGAGATCTTCGCCGGTCCGGTCGAGACGTTCCATGCCGGCGAGGGGAACATGGTGCTCAAGCCCATGCTGGGCGAGCATTCGGTGCTGCTCACCGACGAGGAGGAGCACCGCCGGGCGCGGAAACTGCTGATGCCCGCGTTCAACGGGGCGGCGATGCGCGGGTATCGCGACATGGTCACCGAGCTGACTGTCGCGGAGCTGGAGCGATGGCCGCAGGGCCGGGCGTTCCGCGTGCACGACCGGATGCGGGCGCTGACGCTCGAAGTGATTCTGCGGGTCGTTTTCGGGGTGACGGACGGGCCTCGGCTGGCGGAGCTGCGTGTGGCGCTGGAGCAGATCGTCAACGTCAGCGCGTTGGATCTTTTCGGGTGGCACAGCCCCGCGTTGCAGAAGTTCGGGCCGTGGCGGCGGAACCGGGAGCGGCAGCAGCGGGTCGATCAGCTGCTGTACGCCGAGATCGCGGAGCGGCGGGCGGCGCCGGATCTGGCTGAACGGACCGACGTGCTGTCGCGGCTGCTGACGGTGCCCGGCGAAGATCAGCTCAGCGATCTTGAACTGCGCGACCAGCTGATCACGTTGCTGCTGGCGGGGCATGAGACCACGGCTACCGCGCTGGCGTGGGCATTGCATGAGCTTGCCCGGGACCCGGCCACTGCCGCGGAGACCACTCGCGCCGCCGATGAGGGCGACGAGAAGTACCTCGAAGCGGTTGCCAAGGAAGCGATGCGGTTGCGGCCGATCATCTCCGAGGTGTCGCGGAAGCTCACCAAGGACGTCCAGGTCGGGCCATATACGGTTCCTGCCGGGTACATGGTGCTGCCGTCGATCTCGATGATTCACGCGGACGCGGAGCACCATCCGTCGCCGGAAGTGTTCGATCCGACGCGGTTCCTCGGCAGCGGTCCGCCCGCCGGCAGCTGGTTCCCGTTCGGCGGCGGCGCGCGGCGCTGTCTCGGGGCGGGATTCTCGTTGCTGGAAGCCACGATCGTGCTGCGGGAGCTGTTCGCGCGGTACCGGGTCAGCGCGCCCAACCCCCGGCCGGAACGGACCAAGACCCGGCACATCACGCTCGTCCCCGGCGACGGGGCACGGATCCTGGTGCACCGCCGGTAGCTCCGTGAAGGGCTCCTTCAGGGAATCTGATTCCCTCAAGGAGCCCTTCACGGACTTTCGGCCGAGTGGTCAGCGGCGGCGCGTGCGGAGGTAGTCCCCTACGACCGCGGCGCCCAGTCCGTCCAGGTCCGGGGCGATGACCCGGCCGCCGGAGCGGCGGGCGATGTTGTCCACGAAGGCTTCCAAGCGTGGGTCGTCGCCTAGCCGGAAGACGGTGACGGAAGCGCCCAGCTTCGCGATTCTGTCCACTTCGGACAGTGTCTTGTAGATGGTCGCCGGTTCCGGCGGGTAGGAGAATTCCGCTTCACCGTCCGGTTCCAGGTGCGCAGTGGGCTCGCCGTCGGTGACCATGAGCACCACCGGCTGGGCGTCCGGGTGGCGGCGCAGGTGGCGTCCGGCCAGCAGCAGCGCGTGGTGGGCGTTGGTGCCTTGCTCCCAGGTGCCTTCCAGTCCGACCAGTTCGGGCAGTTCCACGGGCATCGCGTAGCGGCCGAAGGTGATCAGCTGCAGGGCGTCGTTGCGGAATCTGGTGCTGATCAGCTGGTGCAACGCCAGCGCGGTGCGTTTCATCGGCAGCCAGCGGCCCTCTTGGACCATCGACCAGGACGTGTCGACCAGCAGCGCGACCGCGGCCCGGGAGCGGTGTTCGGTCTCGATGACTTCGACGTCCTCGACATCGAGGCGAACGCTCCCCGCGCCGACCGCGGTGGAGCGCAGTACGGCGTTGCGTACGGTCCGCGGAACGTCCCACGGTTGCATGTCACCGAATCGCCAGGGACGGCTCGAACCGGTCGGTTCGCCTGCCGCGCCCGCGGATTCGGTCTCCCGTTCGCCGGTTTTGCCGCGCAGCGAATTGACCACATCGGACAGTGCGGTCTCGCCCAGTCGACGCAATGCCTTGGGAGACAACCGCAAGGTGCCGTCCGCGGCGCGTTCGAAGAGCCCCTGCTGACGCAGTTCTCGTTCCAGCTCGGACAGGCGGCGCGCGTCGACGCCCGCGTCCGGGCCGAGTTGACGCTCCAGCGCCTCCAGGTCGATGTCTTCCAGGCGGGCACCCGGATACGACTGGCCCAGCTGCTCGGCCAAGCCATCCAGTTCGGCCAGGTCAGCCATCGCCTGGGCGCCTTCGCCGAGACCCAGCGGGTCTTGGCCGCGGAAGCGCGACGACGACGTCCAGTCCTCCCCCGGGCGCAATGCGCGCAGCTGGGAGTCCAAAGCGGACAGTTGCTGCGCCAGCCTCGGGTCGCCGAAGGCTTGCTGCGACAGCTCGGCCAGTTCGGCCCGTTGCTCCTCGGACATCGAGTTCAGCATCCGCTGCGCGGCGGCGGACCGGGCGGCCAGCACGTCGATCAGCTCCTCGACGTTCTGCGGGTTCTCCGGGAAGAACTCGCCGTGCCGCCGCATGAACTCGCTGAAGCGTTCGCCGATGTCGCTCGCGCCTTGGGCGTGCGCGGACAGCAGCGCGTTGAGGTCGCCGAGCATCTGGTTGATCCGCTCGACGTCCTCGGGCCCGGCGTCCTGCATCGCCTGCTTCATGCCCTGGAACCGCGCGTCCAGCAGTTCGCGGCCGAGGAGGTCACGGATCTGGTCGTACTTCTGCCGTGCTTCGTCAGAACGCCAGTCGTACTCGTTCAGCTCACGGACGGCCGCGGCGGTGCCTGGCGGCAGCGCGTCGAGTTGCGCCTCGCGGAAGCGAGCCTCGTCGTCGGGGTCCGGGAACAGTTCCCGGCGCTCGGCTTGGAGGGCTTCCTGCAGCAGCTGCTGGACCTCCTGCAGGGTGCCGTCGAGACGGTGCCGCCGCTGGATTTGCGAACGGCGCTGCCACAGCTGGCGGGTCAGTTCGTCGAGACCAGCCGTGCGTTCGGTGCCGCGGCGCAGCAATTCCTCCAGCGCCGAACGCGGAGACGAGCCGCCCATGACCTCGCGGCCGATCTCGTCCAGTGCGTCCCGCAGGTCCGCGGGCGGGGCCAGCGGATCCGGCCCGTCGTGCCACGGGCCGTAGGAATATCCCTCGGGTAAGAGCGGCATTACTCGCCGTACACCGTCGTGCCGTCGTCGGAGTCCTTCGCCAGCCTGCGGGCGAGGAACAGCGACTCCAGAGCCAGTTCGACCGCTGCCGCGATCCGGCCCGCCGGCTCGTCCGCAGCCACTCCGGCCCGCTGGGCGACCTCGTGCAGCACCGGCAGTTCCGGCAGCGCCGCAAGGACTTCCGCACCCGGGATGCGCTCTCCGGTGGCCACCAGGTGTCCGTCCGCCACCGCGTCCGACAGCGGCCGCAGGTCCAGCCCGGCGAACCGTTCGCGGGCGGTTTCCGCGATCGCGCGGCGCATCAGGTGCACGAGGTGCTCGACCTCGCGGCCCTCCTCGCCCGGCTCGAACTCCACCTTGCCGCGCAACACGGCGGGCACGGCTTCGAGGTCGACCGGACGCGCGACCGCAGGGTCCTCCCCCGTCACCGCGGCGCGGCGCAGGGCTGCCGCCGCGACGGTTTCGGCCGCCGCCACCGCGAACCGGGCGGACACGCCGGAACGCTGGTCGATCACCGGCGACTCGCGCAGGTTCCGCACGAACCGGGCCAGCACTTCCAGCAGCGGTTCGCCGACCTCCGCGACGAGGTTCGCTTCCTGGCGCACGACGGCGACCTCGGACTCGACGTCCAGCGGGTAGTGCGTGCGGATTTCCGCGCCGAAGCGGTCCTTCAGCGGCGTGATGATGCGGCCGCGGTTGGTGTAGTCCTCGGGGTTGGCGGTCGCGACGAGGAGGACGTCCAGCGGCAGCCGCAGCGTGTAGCCGCGGACCTGGATGTCGCGTTCCTCCATGACGTTCAGCAGCGCGACCTGGATCCGCTCGGCGAGGTCGGGCAGCTCGTTGATCGCGACGATGCCGCGGTGCGCACGCGGCACGAGTCCGAAGTGGATGGTCTCCGGGTCGCCGAGGCTGCGGCCCTCGGCCACCTTGACCGGGTCGACGTCGCCGATCAGGTCGCCCACGCTCGTGTCCGGCGTGGCCAGCTTCTCGGTGTAGCGCTCGCTGCGGTGCCGCCAGGCCACCGGCAGGTCGTCGCCGAGTTCGGCGGCGCGGCGGATCGAGGCGGGCGTGATCGGGTCGAGCGGGTGTTCGCCCAGCTCGGAGCCGTCGATGACCGGGGTCCATTCGTCGAGCAGACCGGCCAGGGTGCGCAGCAGGCGGGTCTTGCCCTGGCCGCGTTCGCCGAGCAGGACGACGTCGTGGCCGGCGAGCAGGGCGCGTTCGAGCTGGGGCAGCACGGTGCGGGAGAAGCCGACGATGCCGGGCCAGGCGTCGCGGCCCTCGCGCAGCGCGGCGAGCAGGTTGTCGTGGATCTCGCGCGCGATCGGGCGCGGGGCGTATCCGGCGGCGCGAAGCTCGCCGGCAGTACGGGGAAGAGCGTCGGGAACAGCGTTCACCCCTTCGACGCTACTGACCGTTCCGGCATCCGTCGATGTGGAGCGGCTCCAGCCGGGCGGGGATCGGCGGAGCCGGGAGGAACCGGTAAAATCAGCAGTCGTGTGCCGACCCAGTGCGACTCTCGCCGTCTGGTCCTCCGCGTGGCTGAACGGGGCCGCGGCGTCCGACGACGTCCTCGACGCCTTGCAGGACTGGGCCGAGGCCCATGACGTGGTCGCGGCCGATCCCGCCGCGGCTGACGCGTTCGATCTCCCGCTCGCGTTCCATCGGGCGGCTACTCCGGTGCAGTTGCTGCTCGCGTTGCGGGCGCAGGGGGCTGGGTGTGTTCAGCTCGTGCTGCCTGTTCCCGGTGATGTGCGGGGGCTGGGC
>NZ_PQIA01000204.1 GCF_003385235.1 Amycolatopsis circi
AGGTGTGTGTATTGTTTTAGAGGCAGAAGACGGCGGAGGAGAGCGGCGTCGGTAACGGGAGGTGGGAGATATGTATAAGGGACGGTACTAGGTGAAGGTGGGTGGGGGGGTCTCGTGAGTGTTTATGCCGGTTCTAACCGGGATAAACACTCACGACGGGGTCAGGGCTCGCGGTGCACGGTGCGGCGGCGCACGCGCCAGCCGTCGGCGGTGCGCACGAGTTCGTCGTCCAGCACGGTGAGCCGGTGCAGTCGCGGGGAGCCGCCTTCCGGTGTCCCGACGATCTGCAGATAGGCGAGCGCTCGCAAGGCATCTGCGGACTGTCCTAACCGGACCTCCACTGTGGACACCACGTGCCGCAGCTGTTCGCCGGACTCCGCGCACCCGGCGTGGAACCGCTCGGCGAACGCGGTCAGCGCGGCCGTGCCGACCGCGGGTTCCGGATAGCTGGGCGAGACGAACTCCCCGTCCGGGGTGAACGTGGCAGCCCAGCGCGCGGCCTGCCCGGAGTCGATGGCGTGGCTCTGGCGGCCGTAGAGCTGATGCACCGCCAGCACGTCCTCGACGGGGACTTCGCTCATGTCAGGGACCTCGATCCGCAGGGAGTTGCCTCGAGCGGCAAACGTGCTATATTCGCACGCACCGTGCGATATGTAGGAACAGTAGGTCGCCGGACAACTGTCGTCAAGGGAGTCGTGTGTCCGAATCGGGGACGTCGAAGACGCTGAGCCACGGCCTTCAGGTGCTGGAGCTGCTGGTCGAGCACCCGCAGGGGCTCACGCTGACCGAGATCGCCGAGGGCATCGGCGTGCACCGCACGGTCGCGCACCGCCTCGTGCGCACGCTGGAGGCGCACCACCTGTGCCGACGCGACCGGTTCAAGCGGATCTCGCTCGGCACCGGCCTCGTGCGCCTCGCCGAACCGGTGGAACAGGACCTGCGCACGCTCGCGCGCCCAGTGCTGGAGGAATTGTCGGACGCCGGTCGCGCCTCGGCGCACCTGGTCGTCCGCGAAAGCGCCGAGCAGGTGCGGATGCTGATGATCGTGGAACCGCGCCTGGCGCGGATGCACGTGTCGTTCCGCAGCGGCCAGCTGGACCCGATAGGCCGCGGATCGGCCGGGCTCGCGTTGCTTTCGGCCGAACCGCCGGTGGAGGGAGAGAGGGAGGAGATCACGCGCGCCCGGACCCGGGGTTATGCGGTGTCGGTGGGGGAGATCGCGCCGGGGATCACGGGGATTTCCGCGGTGGTGCCGACTGGCCGTGACGCACCGGGCACGAGCATCGGCCTTTCGCTGTTCGAAGCCCCGGACCCGGACGAGCTGGGCCGCTTGGTGGTGGCCTCCGCGCAGCGCCTGGGCTCGCTGCTGAAATGACCTACCGGCCGACGAGCCCGGCCTCGTGCGCCAGCAACCCGGCCTGCGTACGGTTCGTGCAGTCGAGCTTCACCAGCATCCGCAACACGTAGCTCTTCACCGTCGCCTCCGCCAGATGCAACCGGCCGGCGATGTCCGCATTGGACAGTCCTTCGCCCAAGCACGCCAACACATCCCGCTCCCGATCCGTCAACCCGGCGGTCCGGCGGCGGGCTTCGTCGTCACGCCGATGGCCTTCCGACGACAGTGCGACCAACCGGCGCGCGGCCGACGGCGAAAGCACCGTGTGCCCGTCCGCGGCAACCCGAACCAATCCGATCAGGTCCTCCGGCGGCGTCGACTTCACCAGAAACCCGGCCGCGCCCGCGCGGAGTGCGCGGATGACGTAGGTATCCGCGTCGAACGTCGTCAGCGCGACGACCGCGGGCGGTTCCGGCAGCGCGCAAATCCGCTCGATGGCGGTCAGCCCGTCGACGCCGGGCATCCGCAGGTCCATCAGCACCACCGAAGGCCGGTGCCGGACCACTTCCTCGACGGCCTCCGCGCCGTCCTGCGCCTGCGCGACCACCTCGATGTCGCCGGCCGAACCGAGGATGGTGCGCAGATGCGCGCACACCATCGGCTCGTCGTCGGCCACGACAACCGTGATCACCGGGTAGCACCTTCCGTGGTCGGGACGTAGGCGGGCAGTATCGCACCGATCCGGAATCCGCCGCCGGACACCGGGCCCGCCTCGAAGGTCCCGCCGACGAGTTCGACCCGCTGCCGCAGCCCGCTTAGCCCCGCGCCCGAGCCGCTGCCCGCGAGCGTCGCGTCCGGCGGCTTAGCCGAGCGGGTGTTGGCGACGGCCACGTCCAGCCCTCCCGGGTGGTAGCGCAGCGAAACCGTCGCCGAGCAGCCGGGCGCGTGCTTGCGGATGTTGGTGAGCGCCTCCTGTACCACGCGATACGCGGTGCGCGCGACGGTCGGCGACACCGAAGTCCGGTCGCCGGTCACGGAAAGCTCGGTCGCGATGCCGACCGCGACCGATTCGGCGACCAGGTCCGCCACCTCGCCGGGCAGCGGCGGATTCGGCACCGGCGGTTCGATTCCGGTGCCGTTCCGCAGCACGCCGACCAGGTCGCGCAGTTCGTCCAGGGCGTGCGCACCCTCGCGACGGATGTCCTCGGCAGCCGACTTCACCGACGGATCCGGCGACGTCACGCCGAGCGCACCCGCGTGCAGCACCATCAGGCTCAACCGGTGCGTGACGACGTCGTGCATCTCGCTCGCCAGCCGTCTCCGCTCGGCGGTCAGCGCCTGTTCGGCGAGCAGATGTTGCTCGCGTTCCGCGCGTTCGGCCCGGTCGCGCAACGAACTCAACAGCTGCCGCCGCGCCTCGAAGTACAACGCCACCGCCACCGGAAGCGCGGTGCTCAGCAGCCCGAACGGCGTCGTGTTCCAGGCCGGGTTCCACGGTCGCGTCGCCAGCAGCGCCAGGACTCCGGCGATCCACAGCAGCCGTCGCCGGTCCAGTTGCCGGACGAGCTGCGCCAGGACGATCGGCGTCATCGTGGGGACGGTCATCAGCGTCGGCTGGTCGGTCGGCACGAGCAGGCCGGGGGAGAAGAGGTCGGACGCCAGCATCGCCAGCGAGGCCACGATCAGCAGTCCGGCCACGCCGTTCGGGAAGCGCGCCAGGAGAAGCAGGGACGCGTCGCAGACGAGTTCGAGAACGAGCGTCGCGTACGGCCCGAGGAATCCGGTCGTGGGCCCGGCGGCGAGGAAAAGCCCGAAGTCGAGGCAGGCGAACGCCAGCGCGGTGCCGCCCAGCCAGAGCCAGTCGGTCGACCGCGGCCAGGAACGGCACGTGCTGGTCACCCGGCCACGGTATCCGCTCCCCGACCGCGTCGCGCCGGATTGTCACCGCCCGGGTGGCGGACTACCGCCGAAAGTTGCGGCCTAGCCGGGAATGATCCACTTTCGTCGCTTCGAGTCGCTACCGAGCACGCTTACCCCGCACCCGCCCGGCACGGTGGACTCGATGCCATGACGAGCGAAGGAATCCCGCGGTTCGCCCGGCTGCCGGTGCTGGCGGTCGCGGCGGGCGTCGTCGCGCTGCTGGTGGCGACGAGCACCCGGTACGCGCACGGGTTCGACGAGCTGTACTTCCTCGTGGCTGGTCGAGATCACCTGGCCTGGGGGTATTTCGACCAGCCGCCGCTCGTCCCGCTGCTGGCCGGCGCACTCGACCAGTGGTTTCCCGGCTCGCTGGTCGCGTTGCGCTTGCCGATGGCGCTCGCGGCCGGCGCCGGGGTCGTGGTGACCGCGCTGACCGCCCGCGAACTCGGCGGCGGCCGCGGGGCCCAAGTGATGGCGGCGGGCGCGTACGCGACTTCGGGGCTGATCATCATCAGCCACTGGGTCGCCACGTACGCGCTGGATCCGTTCTTCTGGACGCTCGTGGTGTTCCTGCTCGTGCGCTGGACCCGGACCCGCCGCGACGGCCTTCTCGTGTGGGCCGGAGTGGTCACCGCGGTGTCGCTGGAGACGAAGTTCCTGATTCCCGCGTTGTGGGGCGCGGTGCTGGTGTCCGCGCTCGTCCTCGGACCGCGGAAGCTGGTGTCGCGGCCGAAACTGTGGCTGGGCGCGCTGATCGCCGTCGGGGCCACCTTGCCGACGTTCTTCTGGCAAGCCACGCACGGCTGGGCCTACACGCGGATGGGCGAAGTTGTCGCGGCCGAATTCCCCGGCTACCTCACCTTCGCGCGCGACGGTTTGCTGGGCGCGGGAATGGGAATCGGCGTGCTGGCGCTGCTGTACGGGATGTGGCGGCTGCTGCGTTCGCCGGACCTCGTGCCGTACCGGTACCTCGCGGTGGCGCTGCTGCTGGTAGTGGCGGTGATCATCGGGACGTACGGCCGCTCGTACTATTTGATGAGCCTGTATTCGCTCCCGTTCGCCGCCGCCGCGACGGAGCTTTCGCGACGAAACCTGGTGCGCTGGTGGAAGATTCCGGTCGGGATCGCGTTCGTGCTGTCGGCCGCGGTCACCATCGCCGGACTGCCGGTGTGGCCGGCTTCGATGAAAGCGACGTCGTTCGGGCCGTTCTCGCTCGGCACCGTCTTCGCGGCAGGAGAGACCGCGCAGCAACAGGTGGCGGACGGCGTCGGACAGACGTATCAGTCGCTGCCCGAATCGGTGCGCCGGGAAACCGCGGTATACGGGGAAATCTACCCGTTCGCCGCGGCCGTGGAGTACTACGGCCCGCGGTACGGGATCAACGATGTCTACAGTGGACACCGAGGATACTGGTACTTCGACCGGCCGCCGGATTCGGCGAGGAACGTGCTTTTCGCGGGCTTCGACCCGGCGTTGCTGAGACCGTACTTCTCTTCGGTGACCGAAGTGGTGCCCGGGCTGATGTGGCTGTACACCGGGCGGAAGCAATCCTGGGAAAAGATCTGGCCAGAGGTGAAGAAACAATGAGCGATTCCCTGCCCGCGCGAGCGTATTTTCTCGCCTGCGACCCCGGCGGCGGCTCGGTCTCCCGCCGTTCCCGCGCGGCCCTGCTGGTCCGCGCGGCCGCGGTGACCGACCTGGTGCTGCGCGGAAACCTCCGCGACCAACGCGGCCACGCCGAACCGACCGGCACCGCCCCGACCGGCGACCTCCTGCTCGACGATCTGCTCGCCGACGTCCGCGCGCACAGCCCGGCGTCCTGGCGTGCGTTGCTGCGGCGCGGGAAGAACGACACGCTGCAGTCGCTGGAAACGCAACTCTCCGCGGCGGGTTTGCTTGAAGAAGGCAGCAGTTCGGTCTTGCGCCGCAAGGTTTTGGTGCCTTCCGACCCTGCACGTGTCCGTGACGTCCACGCGCAGCTTGACCACGCCTTGACCGCACCACTGTCCGAAGTGGACGCACCAACCGCGGCGTTGGCAGCGCTCGCTGCGGCCTCTGGGGCGGGGATGTCCCGGTCGGACGCGCGGCACCACGCCGAGCGCCTCAAGGACCTGGAGAAGCTCGCCGGACCGGTCGTTCCGGCGCTGCGCAAGGCAGTAGCGGGCCGACGGGCGGCACGGATCGCCGCGTTCTCCGGCGGTTCCGGAGGGTGAGCCGGACCAGTCGGTCAGCCGAGGGGGCTGACCGACGGTTCGGCCGCCGCCGAAGCGCCGACGTCGTACCGTGGCGGACATGACCACCTTCGCCGCGTTGCATGTCCCAGGTCGTCCGCTGCTGCTGCCGAACGTCTGGGAGTTCGGTTTCGCCGCCGCCCTCGCCCACGCGGGCCACCCGGCAGTCGGCACCACGAGCCTCGGCGTCTCGGCCGCCGCCGGGCTCGCCGACGGCGCCCCGGACTCCCGTGCCGCGACCGTCGCGCTGGCGAAATCGCTGGCACTGCTGGACATCCTGGTCAGCGTCGACCTCGCCGACGGATTCAGCACTGACCCCGCCGAAGTAGCGGACCTCGTCGCGGAACTCGCCGACGCCGGGGTAGTGGGGATCAACCTCGAAGACGGCCGGGCCGACACCCTCGCTCCGATCGTCGTCCAGGCCGCGCTGCTGGCCAAGGTGCGCGAACGAGTCCCGGGCATGTTCCTCAACGCCCGCACCGACACGCATTGGCTCGGCACCGGCCCGGTCGCGGACGCCGTCACCCGGGCCCGCGCGTACGCCGACGCTGGCGCCGACTGCGTCTTCGTCCCCGGCCTGCACGATCCCGCGGACGTGACCGAGTTGGTCGAAGCGGTCGAAGTACCGGTGAACCTCCTGCACCTGCCGGGGAAAGCCACTTTCTCCGAATTGGCTTCTTTAGGCGTGGCAAGGGTCAGTCTCGGCTCGACTCCTTACCGCGTAGCGCTTTCCGCCGCACTGGCCACAGTGGATTCCGTACGGGAAGAGACGGAACTGCCGATGAAACCGCCGTCATACGGTGATATCACGGCGTTGCTCCCGTAATCTGGGCGACATGATCTTCGGAGGAAACACCGACTTCGCTGTCCCCGCCGGATACCTCAACACGCCCAGCATCGGGATTCCGCCCACACCGGTGGCGGACGCGGTCGAGGCCGCCGTCAGCCGGTGGCGCACCGGACAGGACACCCCGTCGGACTTTGACGAGCCGGTATCCCGTTCCCGCAACGGATTCGCGCGGCTGGCCGGAGTTCCGGCGGAACGGGTGGCGATCGGCGCGTCGGTGTCGCAGCTGGCGGCGAACGTGGCCGCCGGGCTGGCTCCGGACGCTCGCGTTCTGGTCGCCGAGAACGAATTCACCAGCGTCACGTTCCCGTTCGCGCAGCGGGCGAACGTCACCGAAGTGCCGCTCGCGAAGCTGGCGCAGCACGTCGAGGGGCACGACCTCGTCGCGGTCAGCCTCGCGCAGTCCGCCGACGGCGCGCTCCTCGACACCGCCGCGCTGCGGGCCGCCTCCGAAGCCGCGGACGTGCCGGTCCTGATCGACGTCACGCAAGCCGCGGGCTGGCTTCCGCTGGACGTCGCGTGGGCGGACTGGATCGTCTGCGCGGGCTACAAATGGCTGTTCTCGCCGCGCGGCTGCGCCTGGCTCGCCGTGCATCCGCGAGCGCACGAACGGACCCGTCCGGTCGCCGCGAACTGGTACGCCGGCGACGATCCGTGGTCCTCGGTATACGGAATGCCACTGCGCCTGGCCGGGAACGCGCGCGGGTTCGACCTTTCGCCGGTGTGGCTGTCGCACGTCGGCGCAGCGGAAGCGTTCGATTACTTCGCGTCACTGGATGTCGCCGCGGTGCGCGAACACAACGCCGGACTGGCCGATTCCCTGCGCGCAGCAGCGGGACTGGAGCCGCAGGGGAGCGCGATTGTGGCGCTGGAAGCCGATCCGGCGCGGATCGCCGACGCCGGGATCGTCGCGAGCGTCCGCAACGGGCTCGTCCGGGTCGGTTTCCATCTCTACAACGGCCCTGACGACGTCGAACGCGTGCTGAAAGCATTGGGCTGAGCGTCTGGGCTCAGGGCCGGGGAAGCGGTGAACTACGGTGGTCGCGTGTCGCACCCGCACTTCACCCCCGGCCCCTCGGACACGGCCCCGATCCCGGCCGTGCCCGCGCACCCGGGTCCGCCGCCGTCCGGCCAGCCGCGCAACCGCGCTTTGCTGCTGCGCGGCGCCGGGCTCGTGGCGATCGCCGTCGTGGCCGGGCTCGTCTGGTACCTGATCCGGCACGACAGCACGCCTGCCGAGCCGGTCGCCGAACCCCCGGCGACCACGACGAAGCCCGCGTTCGACTACAAGCTGGCCGAGGGGCCGGTCAAGGCGACCGACTGCGCCGCCAACGCCTACACCGACGCCAAGAAGTTCTTCCAGGACAACCCGTGCAAGTCCTTGGCGCGGGCGCTGTACACGGTGCAGTCCGGGGACGCGAAGGCGCTGGTGTCGGTCGTGCTGGTGACGATGCCCGACGCGGCGAAGGCGACCGAGCTGAAACAGCTCACCGACCGGGACGGCACCGGCAACGTGAGCGACCTGGTCCGCGACGGCACCTTCCACGACACCGACGCCCCGAAGCTGAGCGGCGACCAGGCCGAGTACGACTCGAAGGCCAGCGGAGCCGAGGTGACGATCGTGCTCACCGATTTCTACTACGGCCACCACGACAAGCAGCTGCTGAACCGGATCGCGAAGAACGCGCTGAAACTGTCCGGCAAGCTCCGCTGAGGTCCTCGTGAGTGCGTATCCCGGTTAGAACCGGCATACGCACTCACGAGGACCTACGCGGGCTGCCCGGGGAGGGCAACGGCAGCGGGCTTCTGACCCGCTTCCTGCCGCCAAGGCATCGCGCGCCGCGAAGCCGCCACCAACGCCTGCAGCGCCATCCCGCGCAGCCCCGAATCGTCGGTATGCGTAAGCACGGCAAGCCAAGCCGCCGCCGTATCCGCCTCCGCGCTGGCCACCAACGCAGCAGCCGAAGCAGTGTCGGTGACCGGCTTAGGCGGCACGTACGCGGCTTCCGGCGCAACCGGCGTACCCGAAGCCGAAGTGATCATCTGCGTCACCACATCGCGGCGCGCGGTGTGCTCCGCACGCCCGGCCTTCACCGCGTCCCCGAAATCGCCCGGCAGGAACGCCGTCACCAGCCCGTACACCCACAACGACGCGTGCTCCGCAGCCAGCGCCTTCTGCAGCGAATCCACCGAGTCCTTCGGCACCGACGACGGCGCGGCCGCGGCCTTCGCGTCGGCTCCCGGCCCGAGTTCCGGCGCGACCCGCTGCAGCCCGGCGCACCCGGCGGCCACCGACGCGACGAGACCGGCCCGGTACGCCGGCAGCGCGGGCACCAGGTCCTCGGCCTGCTTGCGCGCGGCGGCCAGCCGGTCCTTGAACCCGCCCAGCTCGGCGGGCGCGGGCGGGACGTTCGCGGCCTGCTTGGGCCGGTTCAGCCGGTCCACCTCGGCCTTCAGCGCGGCCGCCTGCGCGGCTCTGGCGTCGGCGACCTGGCCGGCCGCGTCGCCGCCGGCCGGCAGCTTCCTGGCCGCGGCGGCGTCCGCCTCGGCCATCGCCAGCAGCGGGGCCAGCGGATCGGGGGCGTCGTCGTAGCCGCCGGAACAGGCGGCGAGCGGCACAGCCGCGGCGACAGTGGCGCTCAGTGCGCCCAGACGCAGCACGGCGCGCCGGGAGAGGTCTGCGGTCACGTCGGCCCATCCTGCCAGGCCGCCCGGGTGCGCCGCCGCTCGCGCGTCCCGGCGGGGGCGCAGGATAAGCTTGACCTCCACTGACCAACAGGCCGAACAGGAGTGCTCCACGTGCCCAACGAACTCGCCAGCCGGCTGGAGCCGATAGTGGCCGAAGCCGTCACGACCGCGGGTTTCGACCTCGACTCGCTCGAGGTGCAGCAAGCCGGACGGCGACAGCTGGTGAAGGTGGTCGTCGACTCCGACGACGGCGTCGGGCTGGACGAGGTCGCCGAGGTCAGCCGCACCGTCTCGGCCGCACTCGACGAGAACGAGCACGTGCTGGCGAGCGCCTACACGCTCGAGGTCACCTCTCCCGGCCTCGACCGGCCGCTCACCCAGCGGCGGCACTGGCGGCGCGCCCGGTTCCGCCTCGTCAAGATCACGCCCGTCGAGGGCTCCGCCTACCTCGCCCGCGTCGGGCACGCCGGCGAGAAGAGCGTGCGCGCGCTCGTGGACGGCCGGATCAAGGACGTGCACTACCAGTCCGTCGCGAAGGCCGTGGTGGAAGTCGAATTCAAGCAACCGCCCGCCGAAGAACTCAAACAGCTGACCGTCGACGAAGCCGCCGGGAACGACAAGGACAAGAAGGAGGAGTCGAAGTGAACGTGGACATCGCCGCGCTGCGGGCGATCGAACGGGACAAGGACATCCCCTTCGACACGGTCATCGAGGCCATCGAGACCGCGCTGCTCACCGCGTACAAGCACACCGAGGGCCACCAGCCGCACGCCCGCATCGACATCGACCGCAAGACCGGCCTCGTCCGCGTCCTCGTGCACACCCTCACCTCCGAGGGCGAGGTCGACGAGGAGTGGGACGACACCCCCGAGGGCTTCGGCCGGATCGCCGCCACCACCGCGCGCCAGGTCATCCTGCAGCGGCTGCGCGACGCCGAGCACGAGAAGACCTACGGCGAGTTCTCCGCCAAGGAGGGCGAGATCGTGGCCGGCGTGGTGCAGCGCGACGCGCGCGCCAACGCCCGCGGCATGGTCGTGATCCAGGTCGGCGACACCGAGGGCGTGCTGCCGCAGGCCGAACAGGTCGCGGGGGAGTCCTACGAGCACGGCACCCGGATCAAGGCGTTCGTGTTCGGGGTGTCGCGCAGCAACCGCGGCCCGCAGATCATGCTGTCGCGCTCGCACCCGAACCTGGTGCGCAAGCTGTTCGCGCTGGAGGTCCCGGAGATCGCCGACGGCACCGTCGAGATCGCCGCGGTCGCCCGCGAACCGGGGCACCGGTCGAAGATCGCCGTGCGCTCCACGATCGCCGGGGTCAACGCCAAGGGCGCCTGCATCGGCCCGGTGGGCGCGCGCGTGCGCAACGTGATGAGCGAGCTGGCCGGCGAGAAGATCGACATCATCGACTGGTCCGACGACCCGGCCAAGTTCGTCGGGAATGCATTGTCGCCGGCGAAGGTTGTTTCGGTACGTGTCGTGGACGAGCGGGCCAAGACGGCGAGGGTCGTCGTGCCGGACTTCCAGCTGTCGCTCGCGATCGGCAAGGAAGGCCAGAACGCCCGGCTGGCGGCCCGGCTCACCGGCTGGCGGATCGACATCCGGAGCGACGCGGCGCCCGCCGAGCCGGCCGAATCCGCCGAGGGTGAGCAAGACCACGCCGGCCAGGCGCGGCCCGCCGCGGCAACCGGTTCGGCCGACTGAAGGTGCAGGCGCTAGACTCGACAACGGTTCAAGACCCGCGAAGGGCTACTGGGGACACCCCCGACCTCCAGCGTCACCGGCAGTCACCGGTGCGCACGTGTGTCGGCTGCCGGAAACGGGACTTGACCGGCGAACTGCTGCGCGTGGTCGCGGCGGACGGGCGGCTGGTCGTCGACGAACGTCGGCGGCTGCCGGGCCGGGGAGCGTGGCTGCACCCCGGAACGGACTGCCTGGCCAAAGCCGAGCGGAAGCGGGCGTTCCCCCGGGCTCTCCGGAGCCAGGGCGCGCTCGAGGCCGCGGGGCTGCACGACCACGCGGCGTTCGCCGCGGACGACGACGCCGGGACCAACCCGGGGTCGCGAGATACAAGGAAGCAGGTCGACCCGTCATGAGTCAGCCGTGAAGCTGAAGCCATGAACGCGCGACGATAAGGACGAGGTCAGCGGGTCCCCGCCTGGCCTCCCCTAGATGAGGAGAGCTGTGCCAGGCAAGGCCCGTGTACACGAGCTCGCTAAGGAGCTCGGCATCACCAGCAAAGAAGTTCTCGCGAAGCTCAAAGAGCAGGGCGAGTTCGTGAAGTCCGCGTCGTCCACCGTCGAGGCGCCCGTCGCCCGCCGGCTCCGCGACGCGTACCCCGCCAAGGGCGGGAAGAAGCCCGGCCCCACGCCGGGACCGCGGCCCGCTCCGGCGGCCCCGAAACCGCCCGCCCCCCAGCAGCAGAGCGCTGCC
>NZ_PQIA01000211.1 GCF_003385235.1 Amycolatopsis circi
CGGTGGTTTTAGCGTCAGGGAAACGCCCGGTCCCATTCCGAACCCGGAAGCTAAGCCTGACTGCGCCGATGGTACTGCAACCGAAGGGTTGTGGGAGAGTAGGACACCGCCGAACTTACTTTGAGAAAGAAGGGGCGGGGCCCGGTCGAGAACCTGAAAAGGTTTTCCCGGAGCCCCGCCCCTTTTTTTCGTGCCCAAAAACAGTGAGCCGAAAAGACGGCCCGCCGACCTCACTCCGGCCGGCGCAGCAGGTACGTGTCCATGATCCACCCGTGCCGCTCCCGAGCCGCGGCCCGCGTCTCCCGGATCTTCGCCGCCAACTCGTCCTCCAGCGGACCGGACAGCAAAATCTCGTCCGGCGTCCCGACGTAGGCGCCCCAATAGATCCACAACCCTTGGCCCGCGTACTGATCAAACGTGGTGTGCGCGTCGAGCAGCACGAAGACGTCATCAGCGTCACTTGGCCAGCCATCAGCCAACCGGCGGCCCGTCGTCAGCTGCACGGCCCGGCCGATCTGGTTCATCGTCGTCCGATGCCGCGCCACCAGTGCGGAAATGCTGCTGATCCCCGGCACGACCTCGTAGTCGAACGCCACATTCCCGCGCGCCAGCACGGCCTCGATCAACGCGATGGTGCTGTCGTACAGCGCCGGGTCGCCCCAGGCGAGAAACGCGCCAGTCTCGCCGTCGGCCAGCTCGTCGCGGATCAGCTGCTCGTAGACGTCGGTGCGGAGCTGGTGCCAGTCGGCGACCGCGGTGCGGTAGTCCGCGGGCGTCCGGTCGCGGTCCGGGTCCTTCGCGCTCACCACGCGATACCCCGGCCGGCTCACGAACCGCTCCAGTATCTCCTGGCGCAGCTGCACCAGGTCGGCTTTCGCGCTGCCCTTGTCGAGCACGAAGAACACGTCGACGCGATTGAGTCGGTCGACTGCCTGCACCGTGAGGTGTTCCGGGTCGCCGGCGCCGATCCCGATCGCGTAGATCTTCCGCATCCGTGCAGTCTCTCCCGGCGGGTAACCCGGTTCACGAGAGGGTCCCCTGGCGTACTGCTACCCCCTAGGGGTATAAAGGAGTCATCAGCGAGAGCACGATAGGGAGTGTGGCGATGACCGAAACGACTTACACCGTCGAGGGCATGACGTGCGGGCACTGCGTCGGATCGGTGAAAGAGGAGGTAGGCGGCCTGACCGGCGTGCAGGCGGTCGACGTCGACCTCGCCACCGGCGCCGTGAAGGTCACCAGTGCAGAGCCGATCTCGCGCGAAGCCGTCGAGGCTGCCGTCGCTGAGGCCGGCTACCAGGTCGTCGCGTAAAAAGGAGTGACATGAGCACCACGACTCCAGCCCCCGCGCAGTCGGTCGAACTCGCCATCGGCGGGATGACCTGCGCGTCGTGCGCTGCTCGGGTCGAGCGGAAGCTCAACAAGGTCGAGGGCGTCTCCGCGAGCGTCAACTACGCGACCGAGAAGGCGCACGTCGAATACCCCTCCACCGTTTCGGTCGACGACCTGGTGGGCGTCGTCGAAGCGACTGGTTACACCGCGCAAGCGCCACAACCGGAGAAGCCGGAGGAGCCCGAGCAGGACGAGACGCGACCGTTGCGCGACCGGCTCCTGTACTCGGCGATCCTGACGGTTCCGGTGATCATCCTGGCGATGGTCCCCGCGCTGCAGTTCACGAACTGGCAGTGGCTGTCGCTCACGCTCGCCGCGCCGGTCGTGGTCTGGGGAGCATGGCCGTTCCACCGCGCCGCGTGGACCAACTTCCGGCACGGCGCGGCGACGATGGACACGCTGATCTCGCTCGGCGTCTCGGCCGCCACGCTGTGGTCGCTGTACGCGCTGTTCTTCGGGATGGCGGGGATGCCGGGCTTGCGGCACGGCTTCGAGTTCAGCGTGTCCGGGGGATCGGGAACCGACAACATCTATCTCGAGGTCGCGGCGGGCGTCACCACGTTCATCCTCGCCGGCCGCTATTTCGAAGCTCGGTCAAAGCGTCGCTCCGGTGCCGCGCTCCGGGCCCTGCTCGAACTCGGCGCGAAGGACGTGACGGTCCTGCGCGACGGTCGCGAGCAGCGGATCCCGGTCGACCAGTTGCGGGTCGGTGACACGTTCGTGGTGCGGCCCGGCGAGAAGATCGCCACGGACGGCGTGGTTACCGACGGTGGCTCAGCAGTCGACGTCAGCATGATCACCGGGGAATCCGTGCCGGTCGAGGTCGCGGTGGGTGACGGCGTGACCGGAGCGACAGTGAACGTCGGCGGCCGAATCACGGTGCGGGCGACCCGGGTCGGTGCGGACACGCAACTCGCGCAGATGGCCCGGCTCGTCGAGGAAGCGCAGAACGGCAAAGCCGCGGTGCAGCGACTGGCCGACCGCGTCTCGGCGGTGTTCGTGCCGATCGTGCTGGTCCTGGCCCTGGGCACGCTCGTGACCTGGTTGCTGACCAGCGGAAACGTCACCGAGGCATTCACCGCCGCGGTAGCGGTGCTGATCATCGCCTGCCCCTGCGCACTGGGCCTCGCGACCCCAACCGCCCTCCTGGTCGGCACCGGTCGCGGCGCGCAGCTCGGGATCCTCATCAAGGGTCCGGAGGTGCTCGAATCCACTCGCCGCGTCGACACCGTGGTGCTCGACAAGACCGGGACCGTCACGACCGGGCGAATGAGCCTGGTGGACGTCCACGTCGGGGAAGGCGTCACGGAACGCGAACTCCTCCGCTACGCCGGGGCGGTCGAACACGCTTCGGAGCACCCGATCGCGAAAGCAATCGCAGACGGTGCTCGCCAGCGAATCGGCGACCTCCCGTCGGCAACGGAGTTCCGGAACACCGAAGGACTCGGCGTCTCCGGCCTCGTGGAGGGTGCAGCTGTCCTCGCCGGACGAGCGGCATTCCTGGCGGACTGGAGCGTCAAGATCGACGACCGGCTCGCCGAGGCGAAAGCCGCCGGGGAAGAGCAAGGCGCGACGGCAGTGTTCGTCGCCTGGGATGGCGTGGCACGAGGTGTGCTGGTGGTCGCGGACACGATCAAGCCGACGTCAGCGCAGGCCGTCGCCGAACTGCGTGCACTGGGTCTGAAGCCGGTGCTGCTGACCGGCGACAACGCAGGAGCAGCGCGAGCGATCGCGGACGCCGCAGGCATCACCGAGGTCGTCGCCGAAGTGCTGCCCGAGGAGAAAGTCGCCGTGGTGAAGCGACTGCAGGACGAAGGCCGAGTGGTGGCCATGGTCGGTGACGGCGTCAACGACGCGGCCGCACTCGCCCAAGCCGACCTCGGACTGGCCATGGGCACCGGCACGGACGCCGCGATCGAAGCCGGAGACCTGACCCTGGTCCGAGGAGACCTGCGCGCAGCAGTCGACGCGATCCGTCTGGCCAGGCGCACGCTCGGCACGATCAAGGGGAACCTGTTCTGGGCGTTCGCCTACAACGTCGCGGCACTGCCGCTGGCGGCGTTCGGCCTGCTCAACCCCATGATCGCGGGTGCCGCGATGGCGTTCTCGTCGGTGTTCGTGGTGTCGAACAGCCTCCGGTTGCGGCGGTTTCGGGCTGCTTGATTCGCCTGAGGACGGGCCAGTGGCGGGACTTCCCGGCGCTGGCCCGTCCTGCGTTCGCTGGTGGAGTGGAAGCGGCCCGCTCTGGGGCGGCATTACGGTTTGCCGCGTGATCACTGCGGTACTGGGCCTGCCCCTGGACTGGGAGCTGAGAACCGAACATTCGTGCGCCGAGCCCACCGGAAGCCGCGTGCTATGGAATCAGCCGGGACTCACCGCATCAAGCGGTCAATCGCCCCGGGCGGCCACGTCCACACACCGCGCGCATGAGTTGCTTCTTCTCCGCTCGCAGCGGCCATCGCGGGCGCGTTCTCCCAGTAAGACCATAGAGAGGACTGCCGGACTACCGACACCGCCGCGCTGCGAAACCAGCCGGGAGCCGTCTCAGGAACGAACCAGCCGGGCGATCGCGTCGGAGGCCTCGCGCACCTTCAGGTCCGCTTCCTCGCCACCCGCGGCAGCGGCCTGGACGACGCAGGTCGCCAGGTGCTCGTCGAGCAGTTCCAGCGAGAAGGACTGCAATGCCTTCGTCGCCGCGGACACCTGGGTCAGGATGTCGATGCAGTATTTGTCTTCCTCGACCATGCGCTGCAGGCCGCGGATCTGGCCCTCGATCCGGCGAAGGCGCTTGAGGTAGGCCTCTCGTTCACTGCCGTAGCCGGTCATCGCACATCGTCCCTTTTTCTCGGCATCCCCGTCGGTTCATCGTCGAGTATACCCACCCGGCGTATCCGGGGCCGGTGTTCAACCTATGGAGGTGACCCCGGCGACTTCCGCCGTTGGTTCGGTCCAGGGTGCGGTCCGGAGCGAGGTCGACGCCCGTGGTGGCCGAGTGCCGAGTATGCCAGCCCGGCGTATTCGGGCTGGTGCTCGGCGAATTGGGGGTGGCCTCGATCACTTAGGCGAGTGCGAACGTATGGCGCTGGTCCGACCAGCAGTGCCAACCGGCGTGAAGCCGGTGGCTGCGGTGGTGCACTGTCGACTCTCCCCGCCCAGTTGGGGGACCGATACTCGACGAGTCGGGGCGACCTGGGTGCGAGCGGAGGCACAGCGCTGGTCCGGTCCAGGGGTGCCCTTAGGGCGCAGGTTGGCGCGCGCAGTGGCCGACTGGCGAGCATGTCATTCGGTGTGCCCGTGCCTGGTGCCCAGCGGTGAGCGAGGGTGGCAGCCCAGCGGGAAGTTGACGTTCGCACTGGCTGACTGGTGAGTATGCGACTCGGCGTGCCCGGGGGCGGTGCTCAGCAGTGGACGCGGGTTGGTTTGCACAGGCGGCCGCCGTCCGGCGTGAGGCTGGCGCTCGTGGTGCCTGACCGGCGGGTATGCCACCGGCGTGCCCGAGGCCGGTGCTCAGCGGCGACTGCAGCTTGGCACAGGTGTGCCGCCTAGTGCGAGGCTCGCGTTCGTAGTGGCCGACCGGCCAGCATGCGCCCGGTGTACCGGGAGCCGGTGCCCGGCGGTGAGTCCAGGTTGGGCACAGAGGCTGTCGCCCAGTATGAGGTGCGTGGTCGCAGTGGCTGACCGGTGGGCATGTCACCGGCGTGCCCGGGGCCAAGGCCCGGCGGTGAGTCCAGGTTGGGCACAGGGACTGCCGCCCGTGTGAGGTTCGTGGTCGCAGTGGCTGATCGGTGGGCATTGTCACCGGCGTGGCCCGGGGCCGATGCCCGGCGGCGACTGTGGCTTGGCGCAGGGGTGCCGCCTAGCGTGAGGTTGGCATTCGCAGCGGCCGCCCGGTGAGCGTGCCCCGGTGTACCTGGAGCCGGTGCTCGGCGGTGAGTGCGGGTTGGCTCGGCACACGGGTGCCGTCCAGCGTGAGGTCGGTGTTCGCGGCCGCCAAGCCGCCAAGCATTCCCCCGGCGGATCCGGGGCCGGTGCTCAGCCGGTCGGGGCGGCCTCGGCGACTTCGGTCAAGGCGGACGTGCGTCGTTGATTCGGCACGGGCGTACCGTCCGGCGCGAGGTCGGCGTTCGCGGTGGCCAGCAGTTCGCGGGCACCGCGCAGTGCGGCCTTGACTCGTTGCTGGACTGCGGAGAGTTCGGCGACCCGTTGTTCGGCGTCGGCGACGATTCGGGTGGCGTGGTCGGTCGCTTGGCGGACGTGCGCGTCTGCTTCGGCGCGGGCGGCGGCGGTGCGGTCGGCGATTTCGCGTAGTGCGTCGGTGCGGCGGTCGGCCAACGTGCGTGTGAGGTGTTCCTCGAGCCGTCGGCGTTCCTTGGCTGCCGCCTCGTCCGCGGCCTTGCGTTCGTTGACCGCGCGGCGCAGCAGATCTTCGTGTTCTCGCCGTTGTTGCTCGCGATCCGCGGAGACGGCTTCGACGAGCGCGCGTTCCTTTTCGGTGAGGCGGACGGCTTCCGCCTTGGCGTCGGCGATGATCCGCGCGGCGGTGTCTTCGGCGCGGGCGGTGATCTCCGCGGCTTCCTCGCGCGTCAGCTCGACCATCCGGCGGGAGCGTTCCTGCAAGGCGTCCGGTGCGATGGGGGTGCGACTGATCCGGTCGACCGTCGCGCGCAGTTCGCGATTGCGCTCGGCGAGTTCGGCCGCCTGTTGTGCCGCGGCGTCGCGTTCCGCGGCGAGGCGACGGAATTCCGCCTCGACCCACGTCACGAATTCTTCGACCTGGCCGCGCTGATAGCCGCGCCAAGCCGAGTCGAAGGACGGCCGGACGGACATCAGATCCTTGCCACCGCCGGGGGCCATGCTCTCACCTCCCATTTGGATGGTTTCTCCTCGGCGCTCGTTTTTCTTGCCGCACCGGGGTTTCCGCACTGCCTCCAGTGTGCCTGAAGTCCGGCGATCCGTGGGAGGCCGGGGCGGGTCAATCTTCGAGCGGATCTTCGGTTCCCGTCGCGGTGCTGCGAACACCGGGCAATTCGGCCAGTTCCGCGGTGAGTTCGGGAAGATCGCCGCGCCCTTGCAACAGCAAGGTGACGACCGCGATCCGTTGTCCCTCTTCGGAAACTGTTTCGCGGTCGACCGCCACCCGGTGGACTGCCCAGCCCCGGTCGGTGCACGTCGCGAGCACGGCGCGCAATACGCCGTGTCCGTCGGCATAGCTCAACCGGAGGATCGGCGGCTGCCGCCGATGGCGCGCGACGAACCGGGAAAGAGGCGGGAATCCGCGAGTGATCACGACGAGTCCGGCAGTCGTCGCGACGCCCAGCACCGGCAGCCCGGCGCCGCACGCGACTCCGACGGCCGCGGCGAGCCAGACGGTCGCCGCGGTCGTGAGTCCGCGCACCGCGTCGCGGCGCACGAAGATCAGGCCGCCGCCGACGAACCCGATGCCGGACACGATCTGCGCCGCGATCCGCGACGGGTCGAGCGCCACGTGCTCGATGCCGAGCAAATCCGCGAAGCCGTATTTCGACACCAGCATGAACACCGCCGACCCGACGCCGACCAGCGTGTGCGTGCGCAGGCCGGCCTGTTTGTTGCCGACCTCGCGCTCGATGCCGATCACCGTGCTCAGCAGCAGGGCGAGCAGCACCGGCGGCAGCAGTTCCCACTGTTCGCCGGTGGACCAGAGAGCATGCACGGACGTACCTCCTCGCCCGTCACTGTGCCCGCCCTCCGGAGAGCCCGCGCGCCCGGCCCGGCGGCCACGCCTAAGCTCGGGCAATGGCCCGTTACTTCGACGTGCACCCGCAGAACCCGCAGCGCCGCGCGCTCGCCCAGGTGGTCGACCTGCTGCGCGACGACGGGCTCATCGCCTACCCGACCGACTCGTGCTTCGCGCTCGGCTGCCGCATCGGCAACCAGCAGGGGATGGAACGGATCCGCACCATCCGCAAACTCGACCACCGGCACCACTTCACGCTCGTCTGCCAGGACTTCGCCCAGCTCGGCCAGTTCGTGCACATCGACAACGCGGTGTTCCGGGCCATCAAGGCCAGCACCCCCGGCGCGTACACGTTCATCCTCCCGGCGACGAAGGAAGTCCCGCGGCGGCTGCTGCACGCCAAGAAGAAGACTGTCGGCGTGCGGATCCCCGACCACGTGGTGACCCAGGAACTGCTCGGCGAACTGGGCGAGCCGATCCTGTCGAGCACGCTGCTGCTGCCCGATTCCGGCGAGCCCCTCACCCAGGGCTGGGAGATCAAGGAAGAACTCGACCACGTCCTGGACGCCGTGATCGACTCCGGCGACTGCGGCGTGGAACCCACCACGGTGATCGACTTCTCCTCCGGAGAGGCGGAGGTCGTGCGGCATGGGGCGGGAGACCCGTCCCGGTTCGAGTGAGCAGGGTCGTCATCGGTTTCTTGCCTCCTGACGGGGTCGTGGTTCGGTCTTTAGTAGGGCGTTGTGCGTTGTGTGGACGGTGTTTTCCGGCCGCTCGGCGCGACGGCTGTTGACGCGGGTTGCTCGACGCGCCAGCGGCCGACATCGGCTGCGTGACGTGACGGTTGCTCGCCACGGGCGTGACGCGTCCGCCTTCTGCTCGGAACGCTCGCGGCGAGACTGCGAGCGCAGGTCACCTGACGCGACGGCGGCAGCTGCGAACGGTTGCGGATGCGAGCGCTCGCTGGTGCAAGCCGTTCGAAGTGCCGACCGCGGAGGGCCGGTGGACGGGGGTGCAGGTTGTTGGCGGGCCTCCTCTTGGCGCAGGCTGCGAATGGTTTCTTGCGGACTGAGATGCCGCTGCTCCTGACAAGCACGCCGGGGGCAAGCGCTCCGATGGCGAGTACGCCGGTGACGAACACCGCGACGGGGAGTGCTCCGGTGACGAGCACCCCAATGGCGAGTGCTCCGGTGACGAGCACGCGGACGGTGAGTGCTCCGATAGCAGCGCTCCGGTGGCGAGCAGCGTGACCCAGTAGCGCGTCCGGCGTGGGCCGATCGCCGCTCCGGTCCTCTCTCCGCGACATCGGCCGCGACTCTTTGACTTCCCGGCGGCGCGGACGGCCGCAATCCTCGCTGTCGTTGGCGTCAGCGGATGCAGCCTCCTTCAGACATGGGCAGCGGTAGGTGCGGGCTGGCACGGTGGCGCGGCTCAACCTGAGCAGAAGAGGCAGCAGCGGATCGCAACCCGGTCGGTGCCGAAGCGGGCTGGCAGGTACCGGCACCGGGGGTCCGCGCTTTCAGATGTGTCCGATCAAGGCTCCTCTCTTGCGTCGAATGCGGGGCAGATCCAGCGCGCGGGGCGGGCGAACCCGGGCACCGTCGAAGTGATCACACGGTCGCCTCCACGGGAGTGTTGAGCAGGCGGGTCAGGGCGTCGGCAAGCGGGACCTCCGACGTGGAATGCCAGCCGACGACAGCGTCCGGCCGGAGCAGCAGCGCGCCGTCGGCAGGGAGTTCTGTCTCGGCCAGCCACGCTTCGTCCGATACCGGAACGAGGCGGAGGCCGAGACGGTCGGCTTCGGCGGTCCAGCGGGCGTTGTCCGGTCCGGTGAGCAAGACGAGGCCGGGGCCCGCTAGGTCCACTGTGGACGTTGTGGCGTCGAGCCAGGCATGGGGCACCCGGGTGCCTGGACGACCGGCCGGGCCGTACCGGTCTTCCGGTGCGGGATCGCGTCCGTCCGGGATGAAGGCACCGTGTTCGTATTGCACGCCGAACAGTGCGGCGAGCGGGTCGATGCGCGGCGCGTCGTCGCTGGTGATCGTGGCGATCATGGTGCCGAGATGACCGCTGGCCATGCTGGAGAACTCCGCGGTCGCGTACCCGATCGGGTACCGCTCGGCGTGGTAGGTGTCGAGCAGGGCGGGCGTCGCCGTGCCGGCCAGCACCGCGGCGAGCTTCCAAGCGAGGTTGGCCACGTCGGCGATCGCGGTATTCGCGCCGGCGGCAGCCATCGGAGGCATCGCGTGCGCGGCGTCGCCGGCCAGGAAGACCCGGCCTGAGGAGAACCGGTCGGCTACGTGCATCCCTGACTCCCAGTGCATCCGGCTCAGCACTTCGACCTCGAGATCGGGCACGCCGACGACGGTGCGCAGCAGCTCGCGCCAGCCGTCCTCGCTCAGCGATTCCGAGCCGGGGAAGTCGGAGGTGGAGAAGAGCCACCGGTCGGTGCCGTTGACCGAGACGAACGCGCCGGAAGCCGCCGGGTTTTCGATCCGGCACAGGTTGAACGGTTTGTCCCGGACGAGGTCGGCGAGATCGGCGCGGAAACATACGTCGAGGTTGTCGGCCAGGTGCCCGAGCCCGCTGCGCGGGATGCCGAGCGCGGTGCGGATCGGACTGCGCGCGCCGTCCGCCGCGATCAGATAGTCGGCGCTGACCTGGTAGGGCTCGCCGTCGGCCGGACGCAGTTCGGCGGTGATCCCGGCGTCGCCCTGCTCGAACGACACCAGTTCGGTGCCGAACCGGACCGACACGCCGCGCTCGACGGCGGCCTGCCGCAACACCGGTTCCAGCACGTCCTGCGGGCACAGCACGCTTGGCGCTGGGCTCAGGTCCGGCATTTTCGCGTGCTGGCTCAGCCGTTCTCGCAAGGTCTCGGTGCTCTCGGGCCAGGTCGCATCGGCCAGCGTCGTGCCGACGAGCATTCCGGTGAACGACGCGAGCGGTGCGCTGGCCTTCTCGACCTCGTCCATGAGGCCGAGAAGGCGGAACACCTCAGTGCTGCGCGGGTTGAACCGGCGCGCTTTCGGCTGTGGGGAGGTGCCGGCGTGCTTCTCCACCAGTACCGGCGCTACTCCCTCGCGATGCAGCAGCAGCGCCGCGGTGAGTCCGGCGATCCCTCCGCCGCAGATCAGAACAGGAATTCGAGCAGTCATTTCGCAACCCCCAGGGTCGTGTACGTTGTACATCTTGTGTACGTTGTACATGACGATGTACTATGTACGCAAGCGGGCTGGAGACAGGGAGATGAATGGGAGATCAAGGGCCGACGCCGCCGATCTGGCTGTTGCCTGAGCCGCCGGAGCGCGGATGGGGCCTCGGACGGGTCGACATCGTCCACGCGGCCGTGCGTCTGGCCGACCACGGCGGCGCGGAAGCGCTCACGATGCGGGCAGTGGCGAAGGAACTGGGCGCGTCCACGCCGATGTCGCTGTACCGATACGTGCACAGCAAAGACGGTCTGGTGGACCTGATGCTGGACCTGGCAAACAGCGAGGTGCCCACCCCGGAGGTCCCGGGCGAGGACTGGCGGGGTGAGCTGACGTCCGTCGCGGTCGACACGTGGGCGATGACGAAACGGCACCCGTGGTACGCGCGGCTCGTGCACCAGCGGCCTCCGGCAGGGCCGAATGCGAGCAGGCGGACCGAGTTCGTGCTGGCGACGTTCGACCGGCTGGGTCAGGACCTCTCGTCGGCGCTCGGGTACGCCCGGCTGCTCGACGGGTACGTCACCGGGCAGGCGCTGCAGTGGGCGGAAGAGCGGGCGATGTGGCAGCGCAACGCGTTCGTCGACGTGGTGGACGTGCAGCGGCAGGCGCGGGCCTGGTTCGGCGACGTCGCGTCGGAGGACGGGCCGTATCCGTTGCTCGTGCGGGTGCTGGAGAGCTTTCTGGCCGAGCGGCACGACGCGGATGACGAGGCGGGCGGGGTCGGCGCGGACAGCGCTGAGGTTCGCGCGGACGGTGCCGGACCGGGCGCGGAATCCGAGGGAGCTGGCCGGGAGGCCGGTGCCGGTGGGCCGGATGCTCGGCCAGGTGCGGATGCCTTCGAGCCTGGGCGGATCGCTCAGGCAGCCATCGAGATGGCTGGCTCAGGTCGGGCGGCTGAAGCGGGCCGCGAGAGGGTTGGCTCTGGTCGGGATGCTGAAGCGGGTCGCGAGGCGGCTGGCTTCGGTCGGGATGCTGAAGCGGGTCACGCGGCGGCTGGCTTTGACCGGGCGGCTGAGGCTCGCCGGGGCGAGGCTGGGGCTGGTCGGGGAGGCGAGAGCCGTCCCGAAGCGGCTGGGTCCGGTCAGGCG
>NZ_PQIA01000210.1 GCF_003385235.1 Amycolatopsis circi
CCCTCTCGCTCGGATTGGTCTTTCCTTCGCAAGAACAACCATCCCAGGCCAGAGGGCATCTGCGCGTCCAGACACGGCCTACAACACCACAAACACCGGTGGATCCAGGTCAGATTCCCTCAAGGAGTCCTTCACGGCGTTTCGGGGTGGCGAGCCGCAGGCCCAGTTCCATGAGCCACCAGCCGAGTCGTTGTCGGGCGGGTGCTTTCGGCGCGGGCGGGCAGCGGACGGCGGCGGCGCGCAGTTCGTCGTGCCGGGCGGCGGCTAGCGCGGTCAGGAACGGGTCCATCAGGATTCCCCCTGGTCTTCGGATGTGACGGTCGCGTGCGGGAACGCCGCCCACTGCGTGATCACCGTTTCGTCGCCCGGACGGGCCGGACGGCGGTAGCGTTCGATCACCGCTTCGATTTCTTCGATCAGCCGCTGGGATTCGCCCGGGGTGAGCGGCATCCGGGTGCTGCTCAGCGTCGCGCTGTCCCGCCATTCGTCCGCCCAGCGCGGCAGTTCCGAGACGAACTGTGCTTGTTCGCGATAGCGGATGTCCACGTGCTGGTGCAGGAAAGCCATGAGCGGTCCGGCCATCTCCGGATCGTCGACGAAGTCGGCCGCGCGCATCCGGGTCGAGTCTTGCGCCGCCTTCCACCAGCGTTCGCGCTTCGAACCCCGGCTGGTGTCTTCCTCGACGAGTCCGGCGTCCGCGAGCTGGCGCAGGTGCCAGGACGTGGTGCCGGAGCTTTCGCCGACGCGCTTGCCGAGCCCGGTCGCGGTGGCAGGGCCGTCGACGGTGAGCAGGTCCAGCAGTTCCATCCGCAACGGATGCGCCAGCGCACGCAGGGTGCGGGCGTCGATCTGGCGGGCGCGGCGTTCGTCGGACATGCTCCGTACTGTAGACCGCAGAGAACTCTTTGCAAAGACTTCTCTGCAATCGGGCAGCATAGAATCGGACAGGTGGAGTCGACCTCGGTGGTGAGCGCGAACGCGGCCCTGTTCCGGCCGGTGCGTGCCGGGAACGCCTTCGAGGAGACCGTCGAGCGGCTGTTGCAGGCGATCCGGCTCGGGGTCGTCGGCGCGGGGGACCGGTTGCCGTCGGAGCGAGAGCTGGCCGAGCGGCTCGGCGTCAGCCGGGTGACCTTGCGCGAGGCGATTCGCGCGCTGGCCGACGCGGGGTACGTCGAGTCGCGGCGCGGGCGGTACGGCGGCACGTTCGTGAACGAGAACCTGCCGGATCCGGCGGAGCGAGAGGTCGGCGAGGTGGACGCGGCGGGATTGGAAGACGCGCTGTGCCTGCGGCATGTGCTGGAGACCGGCGCGGCGGAGGCGGCCGCGGCGCGGACGTTGAGCCCGGCTGATCGGCAGCATCTCACCGGCACGCTCGCGGAAGCGTCGGCGGCCGGTCTCGCCGATTACCGGCGCAAGGATTCGCGGCTGCACCTGGCGATCGCCGAGGTCACCGCGTCCGCGTCGCTGACCAGCACGGTCGCCGACGCACGCACGCGGGTCAACCGGTTGCTCGACCGGATTCCGCTCCTCGAACCCAATCTGGAGCACTCGAACGCGCAGCACGAGGCGATCGTCGACGCGATCCTGGCCGGCGATCCGGTGGCCGCCCGGCAGGCGATGGCTGAGCACATCGAGGGCACCGCGTCGTTGTTGCGCGCGTTCCTCGCGTGATCAATTCACCGGGTAGACAGAACCTTGTCACTAGTTCAGTCGTCCTTCATTCGTGGAGCCAGCCCCGGAGAGTGACCAATCCGCTGTTGTCCGTCGCAAGTGGCGCCGCGTCCGCAGAGGTGCCTACTACCTGACCGGCTTCGCGGTCGGCGTGCCGCTGATCGCGTTCTGGATCGCCTACCTGCTGCTGGACGTCCGCAGCCCGCAGGACGTCCTCGCCTCGCTCGGCAAAACCGTCACGCTGAAGTACTCCGACGGCAGCGAACTGCTGCGCATCGTGCCCCCGGGCGGCGATCGGCGGTTCGTGCCGTTCGACCAGATCCCGCAGAAGCTGCGCGACGCCATCGTCGCCACTGAGGACCCGACCTTCTGGGCCAACTCCGGCTTCGACCCGACCGGGATCGGCCGCGCGTTCCTGACCGGAGTCGGCGGTGGGTCCGGGATCACCCAGCAGTACATCAAGAAATCGACCGGCGACGAGGATTCGACGCTCTCCCGGAAAATGCAGGAACTCGTGCTCGCCACGAAGATCACCCAGGAGCAGAGCAAGGAGCAGATCTTCGAGAGCTACGTCAACATCATTTCCTTCGGCCGCAACACTTTCGGCCCGGCCGCGGCGATGAACGCGTTCTTCGGCCGCCCGCTCGACAACAGCATCACCTGGAGCGAGGCCGCGTTCCTGGCCGGGATGATCCAGTCGCCGTCGGTGCACGACCCAGCGGCCTCCGGCGATGAGCACGCGGCGAAACGCTGGCGATACGTGAGGGACAAGCTAGTCGAGCGCGGCTATCTGAAGAATGCCGACGACATGGCTTATCCGGGTGCGGAGATCAAGCCGCCCGCAGAGACGAGGGTGAGCCTGAATTACGACCAGTACCACCTCAAACAGCGAGTGCTCACCGAACTGGAAACGGCCGGTTTCTCGATTTCCCGTTTGCAGCAAGGAAATCTGACCGTCCAAACCACCCTCGACCCAGGTCTGCAGAACGCCGCGCACGTCGCGCTGAGCGACCGATTGAAGGGAGAGCCAGCGGAGTTTCGCGGTGCGTTGGTGGCGGTCGATCCGACGAACGGTGCGGTGCGCGCGTACGACGGCGGCAACAACGGCGTCCGGGATTATGCGGCGACCGGCCACGCGCTCGGCTCCGCGTTCTACCCGTTCACCGCCGCGGCTGGCTTGAAGAACGGGATGTCGCTGGACGAGAAAGTGGCTGCTCCCAAGGAGATTCAGTACCTCGGCGAGAAGTTCGAGTACCCGTCGAAGTGCTCGCAGCCCTGTACCTTGCGCAGCGCGTTGACTTCAGGGGCGGACACGCCGTTCATCATGGTGTCCAAGAAGATCGGTGTTGACGAGGTGAGCGCGGCGGCGCGTTCGGCGGGGATTCCGGACGAGGTGGACGGCACGCCGACCATGCGCGAACAGGACGGGGCCACGATCGGCTCGGGCATCGTCGTCGGCCGGTATCCGATGCGGCCGCTCGACGTGGCCGGGGCGTACGCGACCTACGCCGCCAACGGGAGGCACTCGGCGGTGCACCTGGTGGACAAGGTGCTCGACCAGTCGGGGAAAGTCGTTTGGCAGCACGAAAACGAGCCGGTTTCCGCTATTCCGGCGGAGGTGGCACAGGACGTGACCTCGGCGTTGCGGACGACGCTGCCAGACGGTCGCGCGGCGGCCCTGCGCACTGGCGAGTTCGAACGCGGCAATTCGCGCGACAACCAGGACGCGTGGGCGGTCGGCTACACGCCACAGCTGGCGACGGCGGTGTGGCTCGGCTCCGACGACGACCGCAAGCTGCTCGACGCGGACGGCAAGAAGGTGACGGGTTCGTCAGTGCCCGCCGATGTGTGGCGGTCGTTCATGGCCCGCCGCTGAATCAGGCGGCCCGGCGGCTGACCTTCGGAATCACCATCGGGCTCCCGCTTTCCGGGCACTCCATCACCCGGCACGGCAGCTCGAAGATCCGCTCGACGTTCTCCGCCGTCACGACCTCCTCCGGCGTCCCGGTGGCCAGCACCTTCCCGTCGCGCATCGCGATCAGGTGCGTCGCGTACCGGGCCGCGTGGTTGAGGTCGTGCAGCACCGCGACCAGTGTGCGGCCCTGTTCGCTGTGCAGCGTCGCGCAGAGGTCGAGGATGTCGAGCTGGTGCGCGATGTCCAGGTACGTCGTCGGCTCGTCGAGCAGCAGCAGGTCGGTCTGCTGCGCCAGCGCCATCGCCATCCAGACGCGTTGGCGCTGCCCGCCGGACAGTTCGTCCACCATCCGTTCGGCGAGGTCGTCAACGCCGGTCGCGCGCATCGAATCGGCGACCACCGTCGCGTCGTCACGGGACCATTGGCGCAGCAGTTTCTGGTGCGGGTACCGGCCGCGGGCGACGAGGTCGGCCACGGTGATTCCGTCCGGCGCGATCGAGCTTTGCGGCAGCAGCCCGAGCCTCCGCGCGACCTCCTTCGCGCCGTAGCTGGTGATCACCTCGCCGTCGAGGTAGACCGAGCCCGCGCGCGGCTTCAGCATGCGGGCGAGCGCGCGCAGCAGCGTCGTCTTGCCGCAGGCGTTGGGGCCGACGATGACCGTGAACGACTTGTCCGGGATGACCACGCCGAGCCGTTCGGCGACCGTGCGGCCGTCGTAGGCCAGGGTCAGGTCCTCGGCGTGCAGTCGGGTGTCTTCGCTCGTCAGTGCCACACAGGTAAGGCTAACCTAGTGACCCCCGTTCGGGGAGTTCCGCGGGTCGCATTAGCGATGAGTGACCGGCCGGTGCCATGATGCGTCCGGGAGAATCCCGGCAGAGCGAGGGTGGGATGGACGACTACCGCGTCGTCGCGGACGAACTCGCCGCCGACATCGAAGCCGGCCGGCTGCGGCCCGGCGACCGGCTGCCGCCGCAGCGCCGCTTCGCGCGCGACCGCGGCAGCGCCGGCTCCACCGCGGCCCGCGTGTACGGCGAACTCGTCCGGCGCGGACTGGCGATCGGCGAGGTCGGCCGGGGCACCTTCGTCCGCGCGGCGAAGCCCGGTCCCGAACCGGCGCTGTCCGAACCCGGCGACGCGCGCGTGGACCTCGAACTCAATTTCGCTGTGCTGCCAAGCCAATCGGCCAAGCTCGCGCAAGCACTCGAACCCGTGCTGCGCGCGGACGTCTTCACCGACGCCCTGCATCCGCTCGGCGCGGCCGGCACCAAAGCGGTTCGCGAGGCAGCCGCCACGATGCTGGCGCGCGGCGCTTGGACGCCGGATCCGGACCAGGTCCTGGTCGCGGGCAACGGACGCCAGGGCATCGCCGCCGCACTCGCCGCGTTCGTGCCGACCGGCGAGCGGCTGGCGGTCGAATCCCTGACGTACCCGGTGGTCAAGGCCGCGGCGGCCCGGCTCGGCATCGAACTGGTGCCGATCGAAACCGACGCGCACGGCCTGGTCCCGGCCGCGCTCGCGGCGAGCGCTCCGGTGCGAGCGCTGTACGTTCAGCCGACCCTGCACAACCCGCTCGGCACCACGATGCCGCCGCAGCGCCGCGCCGAACTGGCCGCGACCGTTCGCAGGCTGGACCTGCCGGTGATCGAGGACGGCATCTACACCTTCCTCCGCCCGGACACCGAACCGCTCGCCGCGCTGATGCCGGAGCGGACGGTTTTCGTGGACAGCCTGTCGAAACGCGTCGCGCCCGGGCTCACCGCCGGATTCCTCGTGGTGCCGCCTGCGTGGGTCGCGCGGCTGGCGAGCGCGATCCGGTCGGGCGGCTGGGCGGCGTCGCGCTTCTCCGTGGAGGCGGCGCGGCGGTGGATCACCGGCGGCGTGTTGGCGGAGGTCGAAGCAGCGAAGCTCGCCGACGCCGGGGCGCGGGCGAGGATTGTCGCTGACCGGCTGGCGGGCTTTCAGGTGTACGGCGACGCCTCGGCTTACCACCGGTGGTGGATGCTGCCGGACCAGTGGCGGGCCGAGACTTTCGTGGCTGCCGCCGCGCGCCGGGGGATCGCGTTGTCCCCGGCAGCGGCGTTTTCGGTGGTGCCGGGGCACGCACCGAACGCGGTGCGGATCGCGGTGTCCGCGCCCGCGGAGGAGACGTTGGCGAGCGCGCTGGGGGTGCTGGCCGGGTTGGCTAGGGGCGTGCCGGAGGATGCGTTGGTGGAGTAGGGCCTTGTGAGTGTTTATGCCGGTTAGAACCGGCGTAAACACTCACAAGCGCTTAAGCCTTCCGCCGCCACACCAGCCGCGTGAGTGTTGCCGCGACCGCCGCCGGAGCGGGCTGCCGCGGCCGCTTTTTGGCCTCTGGGGCGGATTCCGGCATCACCCGGTACACGAGGTGCGCCGCGAACCGGGCGAGGTTCGGCGTTGCCAGCGAGGCCAGTTCCGCTGCCCGGCCCTCGGGCAGGCTCAGGATCTGCGGCCGCCGCTCGATCGCCTTCACCACCAGCGCCGCGGCGCGTTCCGGCGAACTCGCGGGCAGTCCGCGGTACGACCCGGTCGGTGCGATCATGTCCGTGCGCACCAACGGCATCCGGACCGAGGAGAACGTGACGCCGTCGGACAGCGTCTCGCGCCCGGCGGTCAGGCTGAACTCCTCGAGCGCCGCTTTCGAAGCCAGGTAAGCGGAAAACCGCGGGGTGTCGGTCTGCAGGCCCTGCGTGGTGACGTTCACGACGTGGCCGAACCGGCGTTCGGTCATCGACGGCAACAGCCCGAGAATCAGCCGAACCGGGCCGAAGTAGTTGATGGCCATGGTGCGTTCGTAGTCGTGGAACCGTTCCGTCGACAGCTGCACCGAGCGTCGGATGGACCGTCCGGCGTTGTTCACCAAGACGTCAACCGCACCATGGTCGGCGAGGACGGCCTTCACGAGACCGTCGACCGCATCGCCGTCAGTGAGGTCGCACGGGTACGTCGCCGCTTCGCCGCCTGCTGCGGTGATCTCGCTACGCACGTCTTCGAGTTCTTCGCCGCGCCGCGCGACAAGAAGCACCTTCGCACCACGACGCGCGATAGCGAGCGCAGAGGCGCGGCCAATGCCGGACGAAGCACCGGTAATGAGGACAACGCGTCCTTCGAGCCCTGGACGGCGAGCGTGATCCGGGTCGAGATGCGCGCGCCAGTAGCGGTACAGAGGTTCGGCGTAGTCGCGAAGCTCGGGAAGGTGGACGCCGCTGCCGTACAGCTCCGAGGTGGTGCGCGCGGTGTCGAACTCCACCTCCATGTTCAGGTGGGGGAGTACTTCGAGCGGAATTCCCAACTCTGTCAACACTGCTGCGCGCGTTGCACGTCCAGTCGGCAGGCGGTCTACAGCGGTAGCGAGACGGGACGCTGTGCTGCGAAGCAGGCGTGACGGCACCGTCGTGCGTACGCGCGGCGCTCCGGCTACGCGGGCGAACGCGTTGTAGACCTCGTGCAGCTTCTGCGGTCGCGGCGAAGCGAGGTGATACGTACTGCCCGAAGGCGCTTCGCGGTGCATGAGGTTTTCCATCGCGGCGACGACGTAGTCGACCGGGACAAGGTTGGTAGCCCCGAAATCAGGCGCGGCGAGCGGCAGCTGCTTCGGCAGCGCGGCGAACCGCGAGATGGCGGGCAGGAAGTAGTACGGGCCGTCGATCTTGTCCATCTCGCCGGTGCGCGAATCGCCGACGACCGCCGAGGGCCGGTAGATGCGGAACGGCACGTCGGTCTGGTCCCGGACCAGCTTCTCGGCCTCGAACTTCGTGGCGTGATACGGAGAACTGAAGGACTGCCCGAGGTCGAAGTCGGCCTCGGTGAAGCGGCCAGCGTGATCGCCCGCGACCGCGATGGACGAGACGTGGTGCAGCAGTCCCGCGCCGGCGGCAGCGGCGAAGGCGAGCAGGCTGCGAGTGCCCTCGACGTTCGCGGCCCGGTTCGCCGCGTCGTCGGCGGTGAAGTCGTAGATCGCGCCGAGGTGGACGACGTGGTCGACCCCGTCGTAACCGGCCGGGTCGAGGCCTAGCAGCGGTTCGGTGAGGTCGCCGACTGCGGGGAAAAGGCGATCGGCGTTCGGCCAGTCCCGCGCTATCTCGGCGAGGCGGTCGCGCGAGGTGTTGCGGACGAGCACGTGGACGGCGGTCGTGTCCCGCCGCGCGAGCAACCGGGCGACCAGGCGCTTCCCGAGGAAGCCCGTCGCGCCCGTGACGAAGTAGGTGGTCATGGCCGGCACCTTTCGGGGTCTGCGGGTGCCGACTCTACCTACTCATGAGTAGGAACGGTAGTTGTCAGTCGGTCCCGGTGCGTCGCGCCGACGTCGCGGTGGCCGCCACGGCGTCGCGCAGGGCCGCGCGCAGCCGCCCGACCTCCAGCGGCCCCAGCACCGCTGCCTCTCCCGGCGGCGCGACCAGGACGACTTTGTCGTCACTGCTCACGAACACCGTCACGTCCCGGCGCCTGCCCGCCAGGTCCCGGCAGCCGACCGTCCACTCGTTCCGCACCGCACTGTCGTCCCGCGCTGTCACGACCCTCGCCCTCCGATCACGTCGTACCCGTGTCCTTCGTGCGGGGGTGTGACCGGGCCCTCCCGGGCGGCTTACGCCGGTTCACCCGAATTGCCTACCGGCGGGTTTTCCACCGGGTGTGACCAGCCGGATACCGGAGTAGCGTCGGCCACCGCACGCTGCGGGCACTCAGGAGGACGGATGTCGGAACCTCGGAAGATCGTCGTTGTCGGATCCGGGCTGGCCGGCGCCACTGCGGCCGCGACAGTTCGCGAGCGCGGTTTCGACGGCGACGTCCTGCTGATCGGAGCCGACACGCACCGGCCGTACGAGCTGCCGCCGCTGTCGAAAGCAGTGCTGCTCGGCAACGCCGACGAACCCGACTGGGTCCGCGACGACGTCTTCTGGGCCGAGCACGACATCCGGCTGCTCTCCGGCACCACCGCGACCCGGGTCGAACTGGGAGCACGCCTAGTCCTCGACGACGCCGGTGACGAACACCGCTACGACCGTCTCGTCTTAGCGACCGGCTCGCGCCCGCGGACGTTGAAGGTGCCAGGCGCCGACCTGCCCGGCCTCTACACGCTTCGCACCCTCGATGACGCACTGCGGTTGCGCGCGGCCTTCGAAGCAGCGAAGCGGGTGCTGATCGTCGGCGCAGGCTGGATCGGCACCGAAGCCGCCGCAGCCGCGCGTACGCACGGTGCCGAGGTGACTGTGGTTGCTCCGGAGAAGCTGCCGCTCGCCAACGTTCTCGGCGATGAGGTGGCCGGAGCGTTCTACCGCCTGCACGTAGAACACGGCGTGCAATGGCGTCTCGGCGAAGGCGTCGCAGCGATCACTGGTGACACAGCAGCGACCGGCGTCCGACTGTCGAGCGGCGAAGAGCTGTACGCCGACGTTGTCCTTATCGCGGTTGGCGCGGCCCCCAGCGTCGAGCTGGCGCACGCTGCTGGCCTGGAACTGGCAGACGACGGTGGTGTCGATGTCGACGCCGGTCTGCGTACAGCGGCACCTGACGTCTACGCGATCGGCGACATCGCTTCGCAGTTCCATCCGCGCTACGGCCGTCGCGTACGCGTCGAGCACTGGGCGACAGCGCGTACGCAAGGCGAGCACGTGGCGGCCAACCTCTTCGGTGCGAACGAGCCGTACCTGAACAGCCCGTACTTCTTCTCCGACCAATACGACCCAGACCGCGGCGGCCCGGCGATCGGCTGCGAATACCGCGGCCTGCCCGTCTTGGACCGGGACCGCGTCGTGGTGCGCGGCGACCTCGCGGCTTACGACTTCACGGCGTTCTGGGTGACCCCGGACGGCGAGGTTTCGGCCGCGATGAACGTGAACCAGTGGGACGACGGGGACGCGCTGCAGAAGCTGGTCGACGAACGGATCGCGGTCACCGACGACCAGCTGCGGAGCGGGAACCTCGCCGACTTGGGCTGACCGTCAGCGTCACGAACGACAGCAAGGCGAGCACCCCGAACCCGGCCATCGTGGCGGTCATCGGAACCGCCGTGCCTTGCCCGCCGAGCCCGACCAACGGCGTCGCGATCCCGCCGATCGCGAACTGCAGCACGCCCAGCAGCGCGGACGCCGACCCCGCCGTGCGCGCGTGCCCGGCGAGGGCGAGCGAACTGGCGTTCGGACTGATGATTCCGATGCAGGAAACCATGAACAGCAACGGAATCAGCAGCATCGGCAACGGCAGTCGCATGGTCGCCGCGGCCAGCGTCACGAGACCGGAAATCGTCGACACAGTCAGCCCCGCGCGCAGCAGCGCCCGCTCGGGGAACCGGCCGACGAGCCACCCGTTGAGCTGCCCGGCGAGTACGATGCCGACGCCGTTGAGCCCGAAGACGACGCTGTATTCCTGCGGACTCAGGCGGTAAACGTCCTGGAGCGCGAACGACGAACCCGAGATATACGCGAACAGCGCGGCGAAGTTTAGCCCAGCGGTAAGTGCGTAACCGAGGAACGTGCGGTCGGTGAGCAGCCGTCCGTACGTGCGCAGCACCCCACCCAGCCGCGCCGGATGCCGACGCTCGACCGGGAGCGGCTCCGGCAGCGCGAACGCGACCGCAGCGAGCAGCAGCGCGCCGAACCCGGTGAGGACGACGAACACGCCACGCCAGGACGTGAACGTGAGCAGCTGCCCGCCGAGCACCGGCGCGAGAATCGGCGCGAGCCCGTTGACCAACAGGAGAAGCGAGAAGAACTTCGTCATCGCGGTGCCGGTATAGAGGTCGCGGACAGCCGCGCGGGCGATCACGATCCCCGCCGCCGCGCCGAGCGCCTGAACACTCCGGGCAGCGATCAACAGCTCAACCCCCGGACTGGCCGCCGCCGCGACTGACCCGACGATGTACAACCCCAGCCCGACCAGCAACGGCCGCCGCCGCCCGAAGGAGTCCGACAACGGCCCGGCGATGATCTGCCCGACCGCCAGCCCGACGACGAACGCGGTGAGCGTCAACTGGACGGTGGTGTCGGAGGCCTGGAAGTCGCCCGCCATCCGGGGGAGGGCGGGGAGGTACATGTCGATGGAGAGGGGCCCGAAGGCGGACAGGCCGCCGAGGATGAGGAGACGTCGGATCTTGCCCTGGCGAGGGTGCTCAGGGAGGGTGACGGTGTGTTCGACGGCTGGGTGCTCCGTGGTGGAAGGGGCTGTGGCGGAGTGATCGGCCGCGGAGTGATCCGGGGCGGTGCGGTTCGTGGCGGAGTGGTCGTCCGCCGAATAGTCTGCGGCGGGGTGCTCTGTCGTGGGCTCCGGGCCGGAACGTTCGGTGGCGGAGTATTTGGCTGCCGAATGGTCCGCCGTGGAGTGATCGTCCGCCGAATAATCAGCCGCGGAGTCCTCCGTCGCGAGAAGCCCGCACCGTCCGGCAACGGCACTGCCCGCTCAGCGGCACACCAACCGCCGTCCGCGCTGATCTCCGGGCCGCCATCCGTGCCGAGGCTGTCCCGGGGATCGCGCCGGTTCTGTACGCCGGTTGGATGCAGCTCGTCTTCGTCGCTGATGCGCGACCTGCGTGCCGAATCGGGGCTGCGTCGGGAATCGCGCCCGTCCCCGTCGCCGACACCCCGCCCGCCAGTCGCGTCGGAGCTGTCGGGGGAATCTCGCCGGTTCTCGTCGCTGGCCTCGCGCACCCCGTCCCCGTCGCCGACACCC
>NZ_PQIA01000016.1 GCF_003385235.1 Amycolatopsis circi
GCAGGGCGGTGGTTGCCAGGACTACCGGGTGAGGCGTCTTCGACACCGCTGGCTCCGACACCGACACCGCCGCCGACGACCCGGGCACCGCTGGCGGCGCCGAGACCCCCGGCACCACCGACACCGCAGGCACCGACGACGCCGCGGGCGCCGACGACGATGCGGGCCGCGACACCGACACCGCCGCCGACACCGCTGCCGCCGACACCGGCGACGACGCGGGCACCGCTGCCGACACCGGCGACGAGGCGGGCACCGCTGGCGACATCGGCGGCGGTACCGGCGGCGGATCGGACGGGAATGGATTTGGCTGCGGAACGGACTGACTGCTCGCCTCTCTGTCCGGGAGAGGAACAGGCGAAGGCGCTGAGCTGGAAAGACTCCGAGCGGCAAGGGAATCAGCAGGTCGGGCAGAAGCGGCGACAGCGGAAAAAGAGCGCGTAGTGGTCATGTCCCCATCGTCATCCACCCGCCGACGGGAACCGGCTCTTCAGCGGCAGTTGTCCACAGGCGGACGCAGTTGTGGACAACCCCGGGCCGGGCGAATGCTGCCCGCAGGGGCGGGGCTGGTGGCAGGGGGTAGAATCAATCCCGCAGTCCACTCGCTGGGCTGACTTCGCGTGCACGTGCGCGCGTCCCCGGACGGGCCGCTTCGGCGGGAACCCGGACGGAGGGGCGCACGGTGTCCGGCGGTCCCTGGGGTTTCGCACTACCGAACCCGCGGGTCCGGGCATCGGCTACTGCACTAGGGCTCACGACCTCCCGGTCGCGGGCGACTAACCGGAACAGCGCCTCCGCGGGCGGATCGAAAACCCGACAGCGGGAGCGCGCGACTACAGAGAAGGTGTGATTCCGGCAATGGCCGTCGTCACCATGAAGCAGCTGCTCGACAGCGGCGTGCACTTCGGGCACCAGACTCGTCGGTGGAACCCGAAGATGAAGCGCTACATCTTCACCGAGCGCAATGGCATCTACATCATCGACCTGCAGCAGACGCTGACGTACATCGACCGTGCGTTCGAGTTCATCAAGGAAACCGTCGCGCACGGCGGCACCATCATGTTCGTCGGCACGAAGAAGCAGGCGCAGGAAGCGATCGCCAACGAGGCCGCGCGCGTGGGCATGCCCTACGTGAACCAGCGCTGGCTCGGCGGCATGCTGACCAACTTCCAGACCGTGCACAAGCGCCTTCTCCGCCTGAAGGAGCTCGAGGCCCAGGAGCAGACCGGCGGCTTCACCGGCCTGACCAAGCGCGAGATCCTCACGCTGACCCGTGAGAAGGACAAGCTCGAGAAGACCCTGGGCGGCATCCGGGACATGGCCAAGGTGCCGTCCGCGGTGTGGATCGTCGACACCAAGAAGGAGCACATCGCCGTCGGCGAGGCTCGCAAGCTCAACATCCCGGTCGTCGCGATCCTCGACACCAACTGCGACCCGGACGAGGTCGACTACCCGATCCCGGGCAACGACGACGCGATCCGTTCCGCCGCGCTGCTGACGAAGGTCGTCGCCGAGGCCGCCGCCGCCGGGCTGATGGCCCGCTCCGGCCGCAACGGCTCCTCGGCCGACGCGAAGCCGGAGACCGGCGCTTCGGACGAGCCGCTGGCCGAGTGGGAGAAGGAGCTCCTCGCGGGCTCGGAGACCGCCGCCGCCGACGCGACCGAGGCCGCTGCGGCGACCGAGACCGCCGCCGCGACGGAGACCGCTGCCGCGACCGAGACCGAGACGGCTGCCGCGACCGAGGCGGAGGCCCCCGCGGCCGCCGAGACCGCGGAAGCGAACGGCGAGCAGGCTCCGGCCAACTCCTGATCCACCCCGTCCGGGCGGTCCGCGCAGGGCCGCCCGGACGGCGCTCACCGCACACGTACCTGAAACGGACGGATTCAACACGATGGCGAACTACACCGCCGCTGACGTGAAGCGCCTGCGCGAGATGACCGGCGCGGGCATGATGGACTGCAAGAAGGCCCTCGAGGAGAACGACGGCGACTTCGAGAAGGCTGTCGAGTTCCTGCGCATCAAGGGCGCCAAGGACGTCGGCAAGCGCGCCGAGCGCGCCACCGCCGAGGGCCTGGTCGCCGGCGACGGCGGCGTCATGATCGAACTCGACTCGGAGACCGACTTCGTCGCCAAGAACGACGAGTTCCAGCAGCTCGCGGCGAAGATCGTCGAGGCCGCGAAGACGCTGAAGTCCAGCGACGTCGAGGCCCTCAAGGCCGCCGACCTGGACGGCAAGCCGGTCAACGAGGTCGTGCAGGAGCTTTCGGCCCGCATCGGCGAGAAGCTCGAGCTGCGCCGCGTGGTGTCGTTCGAGGGCAAGACCGCGACCTACCTGCACCGCCGCGGCTCCGACCTCCCGCCGGCCGTCGGCGTGCTGGTCGAGTTCACCGGCGACGACACCGACGCCGCCCGCGGCGCCGCGATGCAGGTCGCCGCGCTGCGCGCGAAGTACCTGACCCGCGAGGAGGTGCCGGCCGAGATCATCGAGAACGAGCGCCGCATCGCCGAGCAGACCGCCCGCGAGGAAGGCAAGCCCGAGCAGGCGCTGCCGAAGATCATCGAGGGCAAGGTCAACGCGTACTACAAGGACAACGTGCTGCTCGAGCAGCCGTCGGTCAAGGACAACAAGAAGACCGTCAAGGCCCTGCTCGACGAGGCCGGCGTGACCCTGACCCGGTTCGCCCGGTTCGAGGTCGGCCAGGCCTGAGCGAGGCACTGGGACTAGGTTCTGGCACTGTGCCCCGTCTCCGCGCATCGGGGACGGGGCACAGTCGGGTCTACCGAGGGGCAGGAGGCGACAGACATGGGTGAGGACCGGGTCGAGGGCGGGTACCGCCGGGTGCTGCTGAAACTGGGCGGCGAGATGTTCGGCGGCGGCGCGGTGGGCGTCGACCCCGACGTCGTGCACTCCGTCGCCCAGCAGATCGCCGACGTCGCGCGCACCGGGGTGCAGATCGCGGTGGTGATCGGCGGCGGCAACTATTTCCGCGGCGCGGAACTCTCCCAGCGCGGCATGGACCGCGACCGCGCCGACTACATGGCGATGCTCGGCACCGTGATGAACTGCCTGGCGCTGCAGGACTTCCTGGAAAAAGAAGGCCTGCCGACCCGCGTGCAGACCGCGATCACGATGGGCCAGGTCGCCGAGCCCTACATCCCGCGCCGCGCGGAACGGCACCTCGAGAAGGGCCGCGTCGTCATCTTCGGCGCCGGCGTCGGCATGCCGTACTTCTCCACCGACACCGCCGCCGCGCAGCGCGCGCTCGAACTCGGCTGCGAAGCCGTGCTGATGGCGAAGGCCGTGGACGGCGTCTACACCGCGGATCCGAAGACCGACCCGGACGCGAAGATGTTCACCGACATCACCCACCGCGAGGTGCTCGAGCGCGGCCTCAAGGTCGCCGACGCCACCGCGTTCAGCCTCTGCATGGACAACAAGATGCCGATCATCGTGTTCAACCTGCTCACCGAGGGCAACATCGCCCGCGCGGTGGGCGGTGAGAAGATCGGCACGCTGGTCTCCACCCCCGCCGACGAGACGTCCGCCTAGACCTGCTGGGATCAAGCTCAGGTCCGACAACACAACACCGGGAGTAGCCGTGATCGACGAGACCCTCCTCGACGCCGAGGAGAAGATGGAAAAAGCGGTGTCCGTCGCGAAGGAAGACCTCACGTCGGTGCGCACCGGGCGGGCCAACCCGTCGATGTTCTCCCGTATCGTCGTCGAGTACTACGGTGCGCCGACCCCGCTGAACCAGCTGGCGAGCGTCAACGTGCCGGAAGCCCGGATGGCGTTGATCAAGCCTTACGACCAGACGCAGCTGAACGCCATCGAGAAGGCGATCCGCGAGTCCGACCTCGGCGTCAACCCGAGCAACGACGGCAACGTCATCCGCATCGTCATCCCGCAGCTCACCGAGGAGCGGCGCAAGGAGATGGTGAAGGTCGCGAAGAGCAAGGGCGAGGACGCCCGCGTCTCGATCCGCAGCGTCCGCCGCAAGGCCAAGGAAGAACTCGACCGCATCGCCAAGGACGGCGAAGCGGGCGAGGACGAGGTCGCGCGCGCCGAGAAGGAGCTGCAGAACCTCACCGACACCTACGTGCACCAGGTCGACGAGCTGGTGAAACACAAGGAAGCTGAGCTGCTCGAGGTCTGATGAGCCAGGTGAGCGAGGAACGCGACGAGCGGGTGAGCGACATCCCGCCACCGGACCCGGCCGCCGAGCCGGACCCGGTGTCGCGGCCGGAACCGGCTACGGAAAACCCTGCCGTGCGGCGGAAAGCGGACTCCGCGGCGGCTGCGCGCGCGGAATCCGTTGCTGCGTCGGGGAAGCAGGCGGAAACCACGGACGAGCTGGCGAAGGGCGCGAAAGGCGTTCCCGCGAGCGGAGCGGCCGGGAAGAGTGCGAAAGCCGAGGGCGATCCGGCGGACGGCGGGCAAGCCGAACCGGAGAAGAAGGCCTCCCGGGCCGGGCGCAACCTCCCCGCGGCGATCGGCGTCGGGCTGCTGCTCGGGGCCGCGATCATCGTTTCCCTGGTCACCGTCCGGTTCCTCTTCATCGGCGTCATCGCCGCCGCGATCGCGGTCGGCACGTTCGAGTTCTCCGGCGTGCTGCGCCGGGTCGCGGACACCAAGATCGCGCTGATCCCGGTGCTCGTCGGCGGGCAGGCGATGATCTGGCTGGCCTGGCCGTTCGGCCGGGAAGGCGCGCTCACCGCGTTCGTGCTCACCGTGCTGGCCTGCCTGCTGTGGCGCTTGCCCGGCGGCGCGAAGGGCTACGTGCGCGACGTCAGCGCCTCTGTTTTCGCCGCTGCGTACCTGCCGTTGTTCGGCGCGTTCGCGGCCATGCTCGTGCCGCCGCACGACGGCGTCGGGCGCGTGCTCACGTTCCTGATCGCCGTGGTCGCCTCCGACACCGGCGGCTACATCGCCGGCGTGCTCGGCGGCAAGCACCCGATGGCGCCCACGATCAGCCCGAAGAAGTCCTGGGAGGGCTTCGCCGGATCGATGATCGCGGGCATCGCCGCGGGTGTGCTCACGATCAGCCTGATGCTGGACGGCCACGCCTGGCAGGGCGTCATCTTCGGTGCGGCGATCGTGCTCACCGCGACGCTCGGCGACCTCGTCGAGTCGCTCATCAAACGCGACCTCGGCATCAAGGACATGGGCACGCTGCTGCCCGGCCACGGCGGCATCATGGACCGCCTCGACTCGCTGCTGCCCTCGGCCGTCGTGTCGTGGCTGCTGTTGTCGGCCTTCGTTCCTGCCTGACTATGTCTTTGGCGGGCGGCGAGAGAACTCTTCAGTGACCGGCTCGCTCAGCTGAGTCAGCCGGGGTGGAAATAGCAGAGTTTCAGTCGTCGTACGGGTCGTCGACCTCGGCGCGGCCCACGTCTTCCAGCACCCGCGAGTGGTCGATCGCCGCGAACACCGCTCCGTCCGGATCGGCGAGGATCGCGGTGCGGCCGAACGGGGTGTCGTACGGCTCGATCACCACCGAACCGCCCAGCATCAGGGCCTCGCCCGCCGCCGCGTCCGCTCCGCGCGCGGGATCGATCTCGAAGTACACGAGCCAGTGCGGGGGAGTGTCCCGGCGATATTCGGGACCCATGACGTAGCGGTACAGCACCGCCGTGTGCTCAATGGAATATTCGGCATAGTCGACGCTTTCACCGTCGCCGACCTGACGGCTCGAGTAGTTGAACAGCTTGGTGTAGAAGTGGTCCGCGGCCACGCCGTCGTGCGTGTTGAGGTCCGCGCCGCTGAACGCGTTGGGCACGCCGCTCGCGAACTGCCAGTCCGGCGGCGCCTCCCAGAACACCACCGGGGCGCCGCACGCGTCGATCGCGTGCACGATGCTGCCGCGGTCGGGAATCGCGATCGGTCCGAGCGTCACCTGCCCGCCCAGGTGCTCCACCCATTCCGCCGCGCTCGCCGTGTGCGGCACCGCGAGCTGCAGTGTCCAGCCGGGAGCGCTGCGGGCTCCGGCTTGGTATAGACCACCGGCGGCCACCCCGTCGCACGAAGCGATGGAGTACCGGCCGGTCGGCGACGCGGGATCGCGCCGGGTTTCGTATTCCCAGCCGAAAAGGCGGGAGTAGAAGTCTTGCGTTCGAGCTTCGTCGTGGCACGCCACCTCGACCCAGCAGGGCAAACCTGCCGGGATCGTGCGGGCGCCTGGCCAGCCGATCGACATTGCGTGTCTCCTCCCCGATGAGGGAGAAGTGTATTCGGCGGAGCGGCGTTCTACGCTCTGAGCGGGAAAGCCGCCGGCGTCCCCCCGGCCGGAGAGGAGTGCTGTGCGCTGGTTGTTCCGCGGCCCCGCGGCGTCCGAAGAAGTGGTTCCCAGCCCGAACATCTGGTATCACCAGCACGTCTACGACGTGGAGAACCGGGCGCAGGACGCAGACGGCGAGATCTGGCGCGTACTGCGCGAAGAGAGCGATTGGACCGGTCGCGACTTCCTCGATCTCGGCTGCGGCGACGGATACCACCTGCCGGTCTTCGCCGCCGACGCGCGTTCGGTGCTCGGAATCGAACCGCACCCGCCGCTCGCGCGGGACGCGGAGCGACGGGTGCGGGATCTGGAGAACGTGCGGGTTCGCACGGGGCGAGCGCAGCGGTTGCCGGTGAACGACGCCAGTGTGGACATCGTGCACGCGCGCACCGCGTACTTCTTCGGCCCTGGCTGCGAACCCGGATTGCGCGAAGCGGAACGGGTGCTGCGGCCCGGAGGATCGATCGTGATCGTCGACCTCGACGTGACCAGTGAGCCGTACGGCGGGTGGATGCGGGCAGATTTGCCGCGCTACGACCCGCCTGCGGTGGAACGCTTCTTCGCCGCGCACGGCTTCAACTGTCGGCGCGTACGCACGCGTTGGCGCTTCGCGGACTTCGCCGCGGCGGAATCAGTGTTGAGGATCGAGTTCAGTGCGAAGGTCGCGGAGCGGGCGATCGCCGACACGCACCGGCTGAACCCAGGATCGGGCGAGGTGACGCTGCCGGTGGGTTATCGCGTGCATTGCCGCGTCAAACCCACCGGCCTCGTCCTGCCCGGTCACTCGGCTGCCTCTCCGGACTCGGCAGAGTCCTCCGAGTCCTCGACCTCGCCGAGGATCGAGTAGATCGACCGGCGTGCCTCGTTGAGCACGTCCACCGCGCGGGCCTGCTGGTTCTCGCTGCCGGCGCGCATCACCTGCACGACCGCCGCGGCGAGCGTGGCGCCTGCCTTGCGCAGGTCGTGCTCGACCGGTTCGACGTCGTCGGTGAAGTGCTCCCACGGCGGCGTGCCGGTCTGCTGCTCGGCGGTGGTGCGGCCCTCGTCGGTGAGTTCGAAGAGCTTCTTCCCGCTCTCGTCGCGGCTCACGACCAGGCCCTCGTCGGCCAGCATCTGCAGGGTCGGGTAGATCGAGCCGGGGCTGGGCTTCCAGAGCCCGCCGCTGCGCTCGCCGATCTCGCGGATGATCTCGTACCCGTGCCGCGGCTGTTCCGCGAGCAGGGTGAGGATCGCCGCCCGCACGTCGCCGCGCCGGCCGCGCCGCGAGCCCCGGCGTCCGCCGCCCGGACCGTGGCCGCGTCGTCCGCGACCGCCGGGCCCGAAGCCGAACTCGCCGAATTCCCGGCCCCAAGGGCCGAACGAGGACCGTCCGTGCTGTTCGTGTTCTCCGTGTTCGTGATGTCCGCCGGGGAAGGAGCGTCCGCCGGGGAACGGGTGTCGTCGTCGGTTCATGGTCTTGGTTGTCCTTTCTCGAACTGTTGCGACACGTTCACGATATATCGGAACCGGTCGATTGACAACCGTAACGACCGTCGCACCGGCAACCCGGGGACCTGAGCGACCGGCGGAGACGGCGGTCGGCGATACTCGAAGCACTAGCGAAAACACCCGAACGACCTGGGAGACCCGACCTCCGATGCTGGACCGTGCGGTCATCGACGCCCTGTTCCCCGCGGATCTGCCCGAGCCTGAGCACTGGGAACAGCGCTATCCGGCCCGGCAGCTGCCCGACGGCGCGAAGGTGACCCGGTTCGGCCCGTCGCCGACCGGCTTCGTGCACATCGGCGGCATCTACGTCGCGACGATCGACCAGGACGTCGCGCGCCGTTCCGAGGGCAGCTACCTGGTGCGCGTCGAGGACACCGACCAGTCGCGCGAGGTCGAGGGCGCGCTGGAGCAGTTCGAACGCGGCTTCGCGTACTTCGGGCTGCAGGCCGACGAGGACGTGGTGCGCGGCGGCGAGTACGGCCCGTACCGGCAGTCCGACCGCGAACAGATCTACCTCACCTACGTACGGCACCTTCTGCGCGAAGGCCGCGCGTACATCGACTTCGCGACGAAGGACGAACTGGCGTCCATCACCGCGCGGCAGCAGGCCACGAAGCTCCCGACGGGCTACTACGGCTCCTGGGCGATCTGGCGTGACGCCGACGCGGCCGACGTGCAGGCGAAGCTCGACGCTGGCGAGCCGTGGGTGGTCCGCTTCCGCGCGCCCGACGACACCGGGCAGCGCGTGCGCTTCACCGACGCGATCCGCGGCACCATCGAGGCCGAGGCCAACCGCAACGACGTGGTGATCCTCAAGAGCTCCGACCAGAGCCCGCGGCTGCCGACCTACCATTTCGCGCACGCGGTCGACGACCACCTGATGCGGGTGAACCTGGTGATCCGCGGCGACGAGTGGATCTCGTCGGTGCCGACGCACCAGCAGCTCTTCGAAGCGCTCGGGTTCGAGCCGATCCAGTACGCGCACATCGCGCCGCTGATGAAGCAGGAGGGCGGCAGCAAGCGGAAGCTGTCCAAGCGCAAGGACCCGGAAGCCTCCGTCGACTTCTATCTCGAAGCCGGTTACCCGGTCCCGGCGGTGCTGTATTACCTGCGCGGCCTGGCGAACGGACGGCTCGCGGAGATGCCGCTCGCCGAAGCGCTCGACGCGCCGATCAACCTCGACGAGTGCGGCGTCGCCGGTCCGCTCGTGGACCTGGTGAAGCTGGACGACCTCGCGGCTGACTACGTCGCGACGCTGTCCGGCGAGGAGATCCTCGCGTCGGTGCTGGAGTGGGCCGAGCGGTTCGACCCGGAGCTGAAGACGGTCCTGGAGTCCTCGCGGGAGCTGGCGCTGCGCGCGTTGGCGGTGGAGCGCGAAGGTGTCGAGAACCCGCGCAAGGACTTGAAGAAGTGGAGCGAATTCCGCGCCGTCTACGGGTTCTTCTTCCCGCAGCTGCACCAGGCGGTGACCGGTCCCGACGACGAGCGGATCGCTGCGCTCGGCGTTCCGGCGGACGTCGTGCGCGCGGTGGCGTCGGACTTCGTGTCGGCGTACCAGCAGCTCGACGACGGCCAGGAGTGGTTCCAGCAGATCCGCGACGTCGCGGCTAAGCACGGCTTTGCCAAGAACGCCAAGGAGTTCAAGAAGGACCCGGACGCGTACCCGGGTTCGATCCGCGAGGCGTCGCAGATTATCCGGATCGCGATTACTGGGTCGACTCGGAGTCCGGACCTGCACTCGATCACGCAGGCGCTGGGCGCGGAGGAAACCTTGCGGCGCTTCGGGAATCTGGTCGGCTGAGCCCGTCGTGAGTGCTGATCACGGTTAGAACCGTGATCAGCACTCACGAGTTGAGGTAGGTCAGCACCGCCAGGACGCGCCGGTTGCCGGTTTCGTCGTCGGTGATGCCGAGCTTGCCGAACAGCGACGTCGTGTACTTGCTGATCGCGCTTTCGCTCAGGAACAGCCGTCCGGCGATCGCGGTATTCGACAGGCCTTCCGCCATCAGCTCCAGCACCGACCGTTCGCGGTCGGTCAGCGTGCCGAGCCGCTGATCCGGCGACCCGCTCGTAAGCAGTTTCGAGATCACTGCCGGGTCCATCGCCGTGCCGCCGGCCGCGACGCGTTCGAGGGCGTCGATGAACTGTTCGGCCTCGAAAACGCTGTCCTTCAACAGGTATCCGACGCCGCTCGCCCCGCCGACCAGGAGTTCGCGGGCGTAGAGCTGTTCGACGTGCTGCGACAGGATCAGCACCGGCAGCCCGGGCGTCTCGCGTCGCGCGGCGAGCACCGCGCGCAGGCCCTCGTCGGTTTGCGTCGGCGGCATCCGGACGTCGACCACGGCCACGTCCGGCCGGTGTTCCCGCAGCACGGCGACGGTTTCCGGACCGGTCGTCGCGGTCGCCACCACCTCGTGGCCGTAGGCCTGCAGGAGCCGGATCAGTCCGTCCCGCAGCAGGTAGAGGTCCTCGGCTACGACGATGCGCATGGCACCATCATCCACGCTCGGGTCGGCCCGCCTTCCGGGCTGGTGACCTCCAGGGCGCCGTCGAAGACCGCGAGGCGGCGGCGCAGTCCGCCGAGCCCGCCGTCCGGGTCGATTTCGGCCCCGCCGCGGCCGTCGTCCTCGACCTCAGCGCACAGTTGATTCCCTTCTTGCCGCAGGGAAATCCGCACGTGCGACGCGTGCGAGTGCTTCACCGCGTTGGCGAGCAGTTCGGCGATCCCGAAGTACAGCGCGGATTCGATCGGCGGATCGAGCGGCTGCGGCAGGTCGGCTTCGACCGTCACGTCGAGCGGCAGGTCCATCGCCATCGCGCGAACCGCGTCGGCGAGGCCGCGTTCGTTCAGCACCGGCGGGCTGATGCCGCGGACGAGTTCGCGTAGTTCGGTGAGCGAGGTGGCCGCGCCGGCCCGGGCGTCGCGCAGTAGTTCCTTGGCCTGCTCGGGATTGGTCTCCATCAGCTTCTCCGCGGTCGCCAGCGCGAGACCGAGTGCGACCAGGCGGGCTTGCGCGCCGTCGTGCAAATCCCGTTCGATGCGGCGGATTTCCGCGGCCTGCGCGATGGTCGTGTCCGCGCGCAGGGCGGTCAGCGTGTCGACCCGGTCCGCCAGCTCCATCGTGGCGGACGCGCCCAGGAAGCGCGTGGCCACCGGGATGACGCTTCGCCACGCGTACGGCGCGGTCGCGACCGTGACCAGCAGACCGGCCAGGTATCCGGCGGGGAAGACTGTCAGCGCCAGGACCGCCGCGACGACGCCGAGCAGCGGCACGAGCGTGACCAGGCCGAACGAGAACGGCGCGAGGAGGGCGAACCGCAGGTCCCGCCAGGTCGCCGGGTCGTAGCGCCAGTTCTTCAGCCGCTGCTCGCGCCGGGCTTCTTCCCGGGTGCGTGCGTAGGAATGGCCGTTCCACCAATATCCGGTCGACAGCTGGGTGATCGGCGGCAGTTCGCGGTACCCGGGCGGGAGCACGATGCCGGTCCAGTTCGCGACCATGACGCGGGTCATCCGACACACCGGCCGCGCCAGCAGCAGCGTCCCGATCCCCGCCCAGACGAACGGCGCGATCCACGACCACGCGCTGCCGCCCCACAACTGCCACAGGCCTGCCGCGGCCGCCCACACCACCGGGATCAGCAGGGCCACGCCCGCCGCTTGGGCGGCGCGGACAAAACCCACCCGGCAACTGCGTAACCAGGACCCTAGTAGTCGCATCGTTCTTCCCCCTGTCCGTCCGGTGTTCCGCGGTCCACTGTGCACCACGAAACGCCGGTTTCCCGCCGCCGCGGGACAGGAGTGGGTCCAGACCCACCCCCTTGTGCGGCCAGACCCATACCGGGCCGGGCCGCGGCTTTCTAGCGTTGCTGGCACAACGGGAAACCACAAGGGAGAACAGAGATGCAGACCATCGAACGCCCCGCCGCCGTCCAGCGCCCGCTCGGCCTCGCTAAGGGGTTCGTCGCGGCTTACGGAGCGATGGGCGTGGCCGTCTTCGGCACGATCGTCGCGCTGGCCGTCGCCGACGGGACGGCGACCGGCTTCATGTGGACGCGGTCCGCGCTGGTGCCGGTGAGCGCGGTGATCATGTACTGGCTGGTGTCGCTCGCGGCTCGGGGGTCGACCAGGGCTTATCAGCGGGCCCGGCTCATCTCGGTGGTCGCGCCGATCGCGCTCGTCGGCGTCGACCTGATCCCGGGTGCGTGCCCGTTCTGGTTCCTGCTGCTGCAGACCGCTTGTGCCGTGCTGCTGGCCGCCGCCGCGGTCCCGCTCTTCCGGCTGCGGGCTACGTTCCAGAAGTGAACTTCGGGACCAGCCGGATCCGGACATCGAGGTTCCGTTCGACCGCCGCGCGGCTCGACAGCAGGGGGAACGAGCCGCCGGACGCCCACAGGTCGTTCAGGTCTCGGTAGTGCGGGCTGCGCGGGTCGCCGGACTGGCCGGGCGCGTTGATCGCCCGCGACGCGTCCCAGTCGCCGACGTCGAGCGCCATCTTGAAGGTCGCGCCGATGATCTGCTGGTAGGTGAGCGGGTGGAAGAACGACGGGTGGACGGTCTGGTAGTCGCCGCCGACCGGGGTCGGGCCGACGTTCGGGCCGCCTGCCGGATGCACGAATTCCTGGTACTGCAGCGAACCCCAGCGCCATTTCGCCGGGTCGCCGCCGAGTTTTCCGGCGACGTCGCGGAAAGCGAGCGGGAGAGTGTCGAGGATCAGCTTGTCGCGCTTGGCCGCGCCGCCCGGGCCGAACCACGCGTCCGGGTCGGCGAAGGACGCGAGCACGAGGCTGAAGTCCGGATTGATGGTGCGGGACAGGACATCCGCGGCGGCTTGCGGAAGCATCGTGTGCGCCCAGCCGCCGTGGAGGTACTTCAGCAGCCACGTTTCGTACAGCGCGGCAGGGGCGGAATCCACCGAGGCGACGCCGTCGAAACCGCGCAGCAGGTCGAGCGCTTTCGCGGTGTCCGGATCGGTGGAGGAAAGGTTCCGCAGGAAGGGTGTGAGACGAGTGGCCAGCAAGGACTTTTCGTCGCGCTGGATGGCGAGCGAATCGGCGACGCGGGCGCGTGGCGTGGACTTGATCAGCTGGTCGATCCGCTCCTTGCGGTACGGGAGCTGCCATTCGTAGTTGGACACCACCGGGAAGCCCGGCGGAAGGTTGTAGTCGTTGGCGGAGGCGAAGAAACCGGCCGGCGGGTTGTGCTGCCACGGGAGTTCGGAGTTGGCGTAGAAGCCGTTCCACTCGTAGCGGCCGTCGCCGGGGACAGGCAGCAGGCCGTCGTATCCGGCTCCGGTGCGGCGCGGGGTCAGCGCGCCGGGGACGTAGCCGATGTCGCCGTGGACGTCGGCGTAGACGAGGTTCGACCCGGGTGCGCCCCACTTGCGCATTCCGGCGGTGAATTCAGTGAAGTCGCGGGCACGCTGGTAGTTCAGGCTGCCGAGGTAGGCCGCGCTGCCCGGTTCGGTCCACGCGGTGCGGACGGCGAAGGCCCGGTTCGCTGCTTCGTCGACCTTCACGATCGGGCCGTGCCGAGTGAAGGACAGTTCTCGGGTGACCGGCTGGCCGCCGAGGACTGGGATGGTCTCGGTGACCTTGGTGATCGGCTCCCAGCCGCCGCGGTAGCGGTACCGGCTGTGGTCGGCGGGGTCGAGTTCGTAGACGTAGAGGTCGGTTTGGTCGACCGGCAGGTTCGTCAGCCCGAACGCGACGGAATCGTTGTGGCCGATGGCAATGCCCGGATTCCACGGCTCGCCCGCCCCGGTGAGGTTCAGGCCGGGCGCGGAAAGCTGGGCGACATAACGACCGGACGGCAACGCGTCGGCGCCGCGGTGCGGATCGTTGGCGAGGATCGGCCGTCCGGTGGCGGTGCGGTTCGGGCCGATCGCCCACGAGTTGCTGCCGCTGGTGGCGTCGGCGATGTCCTTCGGACCGGCGACGCCCTTCGGGAACGTGACCGCCGCGGTTGCCTTGTTGTACACGGAAAGCACGTCGCCGGGGACTGAACACGGATCGAGGCCTTCGGGCACCGCGGCCTCGTGGTCGGGGTGCAGGCTGCGGAGGTACTTGCTCGCGTTCGGTCCGGCCTGGCACACCATCTGCGCGCGGGCGACCTCCCACATGAGGTTCTCGCCGATCGCGTGCGTCCGGATGCGGACGACGTCCTCAGGCTGCCAATGCGACGGCTGGTAGCCGAGCTTGCCGAACTCCGGCGGTGCCGCTTCGGGATGCTTGGCGAGCCAGTCGACGTAGGAGTTGATCCCCTCGGCGAACCGGGTGGCGGCGAGTTTGGCTTCGGGACCGTAGGAGGCCCATTCCTTCCGCATGTCGCCGCGGTAGAGGAACAGCCGGGCCGCGCGGTCCTGGTCCACATAGGACTCGCCGAGGACCTCGCTGAGCAACCCGAGACCCCGGCGGCGCCAGGTGTCGAGCTGGAAGAGGCGGTCGCGCGCGACGGTGAATCCCTGTGCGTAGAACAGGTCCGCGGTGTTGGCCGCGTAGATGTGCGGGACGCCCCACTTGTCGACGAGCAGGTCGACCGGGCGGGAAAGACCGTCGAGAGCGACGGTGCTGGTGGTGGCTGTGGCTGGGGTGGTGCCGAGCAGCGTCAGAACGAGTATCAGGACGGTAGCTTTGGACCGCATTTCCCCCACCCCCGGGCATCGGCGACGACCAGGCGCACGCTAATCGCGGACGGCGGCGGCACCCACCCCTGAACCGGGACGAGTAGGGGGAACCGGACGTCGGGCGCTGTCGTCCAAGGTGCCGCTGGGGAGCTTCTTCAGTACTGTCCCGGCTCAGACCGAACCCGTGGGGGATGCGATGCGACGTGTGGTGGCGACGGCTGCCGCGATCCTGGCCTGTGTGCTGGGACTGGCGGCCTGCGGCAGCAGCACCGAGGGCGGTGACAAGAACGTCGTGACCGCTGACAGCAGTGCCGCGCCGGACGGCAGTGCCGCGCCGGACAGCAAGGGCGGCGCCAAGACCGGCACGCCGCTCGCGAACACGGACCCGTGCAGCTTGCTGAAGCCCTCTGACGTGCCCGAACTCGAGCAGGACAGCAGCACCGCGCCCAAGGCCGACGGACGCCGGTGCGAGGGTCCCGGCTACTCCGTCACCCTCTCCGAGGTCGACGCGGAGGGCTACGCCGTCCAGTTCGAGGGCTCGATAGTCAAGCCGATCCCCGACATCGCCGGGTACAAGGCGGGCACGACGGAGACCACCGGCTCCTGGTCCAGCAGCTGCGCCGTCATCCTCGCTGTGACCACCAACCAGCTGGTGTACGTCGCCGTCAGCAACAAGCAAGACCCGTCCAAGAACTGCGATATCGCCAAGAAAGCGGCGACCGCCATCGCGGGCCGCATTCCCCGCTGAGCTACGAGACGTCCCCGATCGCCTCGTCCAGGATGGACAGTCCGAGGTCGATCTCGTCGTCGGAGGCAGTCAGCGGCGGCGCGATCCGGAACACCCCGCCCATCCCGGGAAGCTGCACGATGTTCATGTGCAACCCGAGTTCGAGGCACCGCTGCGTCACGCGCGCGCCGAGCTTGTCCGCGTCCGGGCCGCCGCCGCTCAGTTCCAGCCCGGCGAGGAGTCCCCTGCCGCGGATCTCGCCGACCGACTCGTGCCGCGCCGCGATTTCGTCCAGGCCGGTGCGGAGCCGGGTGCCCAGGTCGCGGGCGCGTTCGTCGAGGCGGTCGCGGATCAGCACGTCCAGCACGGTGTTCCCGACCGCCGCGGGAAGCGGGTCCGAGACGTGCGTGGTGAAGAACAGGTACCCGCGTTCGTGGGCTTCCTGCTCGATTTCCGCGCTCGTCAGCACCGCGGCGAGCGGCAGACCGGCGCCTAGCGTTTTGGACACCGTGAGGATGTCCGGGACCACGCCGTCGTGTTCGAAGGCGTACCAGGTTCCGGTGCGGCACAACCCGGTCTGTGCTTCGTCGAGGATCAGCAGCATGCCGCGTTCCCGGCATTTCCGTTGCAGCGCCTGGAAATAGCCCGGCGGCGGCACGAGGATCCCGCCGGAGCTGAGGATCGGCTCCACCAGGCACGCGGCGAGGCTGCCGACCGACTGCGCGTCGATCAGGTCGAACGCGAGGTCCAGCTGGTGCTCCCAGTCCGCGCCAGGCACCGGGATGGCGAAGTTGCCGGGTGCGCCCGGGCCGTAACCCTTGCGTCCTGCGCTGTAGGTGGCGCTCGCCGCGGCCTGCGTCATCCCGTGCCAGGAACGGGCGAACGAGACGACCTCGTGCTTGCCGGTCACCAGTTTGGCCATCCGCAGCGCGGCCTCGTTGGACTCGGCGCCGGTGGTGAGCAGAAGCGCCTTCTCCAGCGGGTCCGGCAGCGTCTCGGCGAGCCGCCGCGCGAGGTCGACCACGGGGCGGCTCAGCATCCCGCTGAACAGGTGGTCGAGCTTCGCGGCCTGCTTCCGGACGGTCTCGACGATCTCCGGATGCGCGTGTCCGAGGATCGCGCTCATCTGCCCGGACGTGAAGTCGAGGATCCGCCGCCCGTCCTCGGTGAAGACGAAGCTGCCCTCGGCGCGGTCGATGATCTCGCCGGTGAACGAGCCGGGGCCGGCGTAGCGGACGAGGTGTCGGTCGACGTCGGACCAGAAGGTGTCGGTGGCCATGGCTTCGACGGTAGAGCCGTGCTGAGCGCCGCGTCCATCTCACAGTTTCCGCTTGCCTGTGCGATGACATCGAACAACGATGAGGCGATGTTGAACCCGTGGCGGCTGCGGCTGTTGAGTCGGCTCGCTGTGCTGGGCACCGTGCGTGCGGTCGCGCAGGACGTGAATCTCAGCGCCTCGACGGTGTCGCACCAGCTCGCGTTGCTGGAAACCGAAACGCGCACCCGGCTGTTGGAACGCACTGGCCGTCGCGTCCGGCTGACGCCCGCCGGGGAGAAACTGGCCCGGCAGGCGCGCGCGATCCTCGACCATCTCGACGCGGTCGAGGCCGAACTGCGCGGCGACGAACCGGCCGGGCTGGTGCGGATCGGTGCGTTCCAAAGCGCGATCCACACCTTCGCCGTGCCTGCCGCGACCCGTCTCGCGCAGACCTATCCGCGGCTGGAAACCGAACTGGCAGAACGGGAACCGCACGAGAGCGTGCCCGCGCTCCGGGCCGGAGACAGCGACGTCATCATCACCACCACCGACTTCGCCGACCTGCCGCTCGGCCCGGACCTGGAGATCATCCGGCTGGCGACCGACCCGATCGTGCTGGTCACCGCGCTCGACCGGCCGGAGCCGCCCGGGCCCGCCGTGCTCGCGGACTACGCCGCCGAACCGTGGGCGCTCGACATTCCCCCGTCCTACATGGCGAACCTGACGCTGCGGCTCTGTCGCGAATCGGGGTTCGAGCCGCGCGTGGTGTGCCGGTTCAGCAATTACCTGATGACGCTGCAGCACGTCGAGGCCGGGCTGTCGATCGCGTTGCTGCCGGGACTGGCGGTGGATCCGCGGTATCGGGTGGCGACGAAGGCGTTGGCGACTCCGGTGACGCGCACGATCGTCGCGGTCACCCGGCGAGGTTCGCCGCGACGGGCAGCGGTGAATGCGGTGCTGGACGCACTGCAGCAGCCGGTCGAGCTTCCGGCGGCGGTGGAGCAGGCTTAGGCCCGGCCCTTGGGCAGGACTGCCAGTGCGGTTCTCTTCCTGGCGTCGGACGCGTCGTCGTTCGTGCCGAGCTTTCGCCGACGGCGGCTGCACCCCGGCCTGAACGCTAGCCGACCAGATCCGCCATGATTTGCGCTGCCGGGACTACGTTTCGGACCAAACCCGCAGCTTGACCGGCGTAGTGCGCCAGAGCTTCGAGGTCTCCGGTCATGCCCGGTACGGGAATCATGTCGTCGTAGCGATGCCAAGGGTTTCCAGCCGCATCCGTCGCCACAATGTCGCCTTCGCCGGGCCGTTCCGTGCGCGGTTCGCCCGCGGCTTCCCATTGCGTGAGCGTCGAATTGCGCAAGGCGCGGTGCGGAGCGTCCGGCCAGCCGCCGTCGAAGCAACGGGTGTGGACGGCGTCCTCGAGTTCCGCGGCGAGCACGGCTTCGCGGTAGGAATCATGGGTCGCCGCTTCGGTCGCGGTCAGGAATCGGGTGCCCAGCCAACCGCCTTGCGCGCCGAGAGCGAGCACTGCGGCGAGCCCGCGGCTGTCGGCGATTCCGCCTGCTGCGAGCACGGGAATCGGGCTGACCGCGTCTACGATGGCGGGTACCAGCACGAGCGTCGAGGCTTGGCCGCGCACGTGTCCGCCTGCTTCCGATCCTTGCGCGACAACGACGTCGACGCCTGCTTCCGCCGCTTGTCGCGCTTCGGCGACTGAACCCGCGGTGTGGATCAGCTGTGCGTCCTTGACCCGCGCAGCGATCTTGGCCGGGTCGCCCCAGAACGTCGAGATAATCGGGACTTCCTCGGCGAGGCAGGCGTCGAGCACGTCGTCGATCGGGAAGTCGAGGACGAGGTTGACCGCGAAGGGGCGGTCCGTGCGGCGGCGCACCTCGCGGATCCGGCGGACTGCCTCGTCGGGGTCGGTCCAGGTGAGGGCGAGGGTCCCGAGGCCGCCCGCGTTCGAGACCGCTGCGGCGAGTTCCGGCGTCGCTGCCGAGCCGATCGGGGCCTGCGCGATCGGTACGTCGATGCCGAGCGTGTCGCAGATCTGCTTCGGAAACCGAATCATGGCGGCCGATGTTAGTGTTTCGGGAATCGAAGCGCAAGGAGATGCGGATGGCTACGCCGAAGCCGGGGCAGCCGGTCCGGGGCTCCACGACCGGCCGTCCGCTGATGGCCGCGCTCGACCTCTTCGGCCGGCGATGGTGCCTGCGGATCGTGTGGGAACTGCAGGTCGACGCTCTGGGGTTTCGCGCACTGCAGCAACGGTGCGACGGCATGTCTTCAAGCGTGCTGCGGCAACGCCTGGTCGAACTCGCCGAGGCCGGTTTGGTGCGGCAGAACGACGAATCGCACTACGCGTTGACGACGCTGGGCCGGGAGGCGTTCGACTCGCTGCGGCCGCTCGTGTCGTGGGCGAACCGGTGGGCTGCGTCTCTCGACGGAGACGAGTGACCGGCGGCAGGGACGCGGCTGGCGCGCCCCTGCCGAGGTGATCACTTGCCGTGCTGGGAACGGCGGCGCAGGAAGAACGCGCCGCCCGCGGCTGCCGCGGCCGCTCCGCCGATGGCGAGTGCGGTGGCCGGGTTGCCGTCCGTGCCGGTGTTCGGGGCGGGGACGGCGTAGCCGCCGCCAGCGCCGGTCTTATCGTAGGTCGAACCGGGCAGCTTGTCGCCGTAGCGCTTCTGCAGCTCGGCTCGGTAGGCCGCCAAGGTGACCCGGGTGCCCGCGGGGACGCCGGAGACCGCGCCGTCGAGGACGGTCACGGTGTCGCCGGACACCGAGTACCAGGCGTTGACCTGGGGTTCGTGCAGCAGATAACCGCCGCGTGCGGCTGCCGCGTGGACCTGTTCGTCGTTGCCGGAGGCGACGTTGATGACCTGCCAGCCGGAACTGCTGGGCTGCGCCCAGACCGTCGCGTCCCGGCCGTCGGCAAGGTGGGCCGGGGAGGCGACATAGGCGAGGGCGGCCGGGACGTCGGATTCGCCGTTGATGAAGGCGGCAGTCGGTTCGTAGACGGGGATCTGGGTGCGGGCGTCCGCGGCGGCGGCGCGCGTGGCGTGCGCGGCCGCCGGTGCCGCGCCGGGGAACTTGGTCTTCGCGAGGCGGGCAGCGGTGCCGGGGCTGGTGAGCAGCCCGGAGATCGCGGTGGTGTCCGAAGGGGACGGACCGGTGGGCGACTCCGCGGCGAACGCGGGGTTCGCGGCGAAGACGGCGGCGGCGATGGCTCCGGAGAGGACTGTGGTGCGGAGGATGGTTCGCAGCATGGGTCAGCCCACCATTCCGTAGACGGTGTGGGTCCAGTCGAATTGGTTGTTGGAGACGTAGGAGCTGTAGTTCATCGAGTTGTAGCGGTTGTTCGACGGCCACGGGTCGCCGTATTCGACGATGCGGCTGCCGTTCGAGTCGTCGTAGCCGTAGAGGACGTGCATGTGGCCGCCGCCGGAGGTCCAGCCGATCCGGGTGCCGATGGGCTGTCCCGCGTCGATCTGGTTCTTGATGCCGGAGAAGGAGAGCCGGTAGCCGTTGGAATTGTAGGAGCCGACGCTGCGGAACCCGAGGTAGCGGAAAACTCTTTGCTGGTCGCTGAGGTAGCCCTGGTTGTTGGCGCAGTCGCTGCCGGACTCGTTGTGCGCGATCTGGCAGAACCGGGTCTGGGTCAGGGAATGGCCCCAGAACGAGGCGATCGTGTTGCCGCTGGCGTCCCAGCACCACTGGTCTTTCTGCTGAGCCTGCATCGAGATGTTCGTTTCGCCGGCGTCCGCCGCGGCGGGAACGGCGAGCGCGGCCGACGCGACGGTCGCCGCCACCGCGATTCCGCGCAGAATCGAAGAAGGCACTTTCACGGGGATCCTCCAAAGGGGAAGACCTGCCGGACCGGGGAATTCCCGGACCGGTGGGGAAGGGTGAGGCGCACAGAACGGTACGCGCGCGAGGTTTGCGGCGACTACCGACTAACGGCGGTATTCCGTTGCCGATGGGCCGCGGATATTTCTACGCCGGTCGATTTATTTGGGCCCCGCCAATGGCGCCTGACGTCGATTGTAGAGGAATTCATCCCGGAAAGCATTAGGCAATCCGACCTTCGTCGGGTGTTTTTCCGTTGATCCGGGCCCGTCGTTCGTCGGTCGCCATTCCGCGGGCCGTACCGCGCCAGGGCCCTCCGCTGACCCGCTTCGCCCGCCGTGCCTGAGGGGGAGGGGCGCGGGTTTCGCGCGTATGAGACACTTGATCGGTCATGACTGCCCTCCCTCTTGTTTTCGACGCGCCCAAGCGCGGCCTGCCGCCGCGCCATCTCGCCGACCTCACGGTGGCCGAGCGAGCCGAGGCCGTCGTCGAACTGGGGGAGAAGGCGTTCCGCGCCAAGCAGTTGTCGAACCACTACTTCTCGCGGCTCACCGTCGACCCGGCGGAGATGACCGACATCCCGGCCGCCTCGCGCGACAAGCTCGTGGCCGACCTGATGCCGCCGCTGCTCACCGAGGTGCGAGCGCTGGCCGCGGACGGCGGCGCGACGCGCAAGACCCTGTGGCGCGCGCACGACGGGACGCTGCTGGAGAGCGTGCTCATGCGCTACCCGGACCGCGCGACGCTGTGCATCTCGAGCCAGGCCGGCTGCGGCATGGCATGCCCGTTCTGCGCGACCGGCCAGGGCGGTCTCGACCGCAACCTCTCGACCGCGGAAATCGTGGACCAGGTCCGCGACGCCGCCGCGGTAATGCGAGACGGCTCCATGCCCGGCGGCCCGGGTCGGCTGTCGAACATTGTCTTCATGGGCATGGGCGAACCGCTGGCGAACTACAAACGCGTGGTGGCTGCGGTGCGCCGGATCACTGATCCTGCTCCGGGTGGTCTGGGCATTGGCCAGCGTTCGGTGACGGTGTCGACGGTGGGTTTGGCTCCGGCTATTCGGAAGCTGGCGGACGAGAAGATGCAGGTTCGGTTGGCGGTGTCGTTGCATACGCCGGACGATGAGCTGCGGGATACGTTGGTGCCGGTGAACAACCGGTGGTCGGTGGATGAGGTTTTGTCTGCTGCCCGGTATTACGCGGATACCTCTGGGCGTCGTGTCTCGATCGAGTACGCGTTGATCCGGGACATCAACGACCAGCCGTGGCGCGCGGAACTGTTGGCGAAGCGGCTGCGCAAGCACTTGGGCCAGTTGGTGCACGTGAATGTGATTCCGTTGAACCCGACGCCGGGTTCGAAGTGGGATGCGTCGCCGAAGCCCGTGGAGCGGGAATTCGTCCGCTTGGTGAATGCCGGTGGGGTCGCGTGCACGGTCCGGGACACGCGCGGTCAGGACATCGCGGCGGCGTGTGGCCAGTTGGCTGCTGAAGGCTGAGTTCGTTGATTTCGATGATGGAGTGTCTGTCGTGATGTATGCCCCCAGCCTGCTGGAACCGGCTGCGGAGGAGCTTCGGCTCGCGGATGTCGTTGGTCGCGGCGCGACCGAGGTGGCACGCGAGGCGCGGATCCTGTTGGGCGAGCGGTTCAGCTCGGTGACGTTCATGTACGTGCTGATGCGCGCGTTCGAGGTGGAGTACACGGCGGCGCGGGATGCTTCGCGGTGGCACGAGTTCCACGGCGGTCCGCGGGCGTTGTCGGATGCTGATCTGGAAAAGCTGCTCGCTCCGTGGCTTGCCCGCTGACGACTTCGATCAACCGGTCGGAGAGCAGGGCCAGCCCGCGTGACCAGCGAGTTGTCTAGCTTGCCGCCTGCAAACAAGCGAAGAAGCTCTCGACACGAGCGCGTAGCGGGTTCGCCCTGCCCGGTATAGAGCTTTGGAAGAACTAGTCGCTGGACTTGTTGCCGTCGGCGGGTGGCAGGGACATTCTCCGCTGCGCATTCCGGTCGTAGGCGATGAGAACCGGCAGAGCTTTGATCGCTGCTTGGGCCACGTAGTGCTGGTCCCATGGCTCTCCTTGGTCGAGAAGCAGGAGCATTATCCGCTAGCGGGGTCGCGGCTGCGCTCCCTCAGCGATCGGCGACCTCGGTGACGAGGTCGATACGGCCGGCAGTTACGTCGAGCACTTGCAGGGTCTGCGTCGACCAGACCTCATCGTCTAGACCGGTCACGAACGCCCACCTCCCGGATGAGGACAGCACCTCGGCAGGCACAGTCTTCCGGTCCGCGTCGATCAGCGCCCGCCAGAAGTCTGACGCGAGAAGAAGTCGCGGATTATCCGGGTCGTATGGTTGGACGAGAAACGCCATCGTCTCGTTTGATGACGATGCAGTGATGCGCGCCGCGGCTCGTTCGCAGACTGGCGGTGACTTGCGAGCTTCAAAGGAACTGTTCTGGGCGCGTTCATGGGACTCTTCGTCGGTGCCGTCCTCTCGGTGAGCCCGGTCGGGCCAGTGGTTGGAAGCGTGATAGGCGCTTGCGCTGGCGGGGCCACTGCCGCAGCCGTTGACAAATCGAACAAACTGGAAGGGTGTGCGGGAAGTTCCGTCGGCAAGCTCATTCCAGGACTATCAGACATGTTCAAGGGGTCTAAATAGCGGATAAAGTCAAGCGACGGTGGGCTGCACCCGGTGCGGCCCACCGTCGCCGACTGAAAGGAGAACCGGTGACGCGGAATATGTATAAGATCGCATCGATGATCATGGCGTTTTTGTTTCTGGCTTCGATCGCTCTCGCAGCGTTCTTTCCTGAACAAGCGTCCTTTAGGTTCAGTGCCATCGCATTCGCTGCTTTGACCGGGGCTTTTTCCAGTATTTACTTAAAAAGAAAGAGTTTAGACAAATAGCGACAGTGCAGCGAATTTTCGAGTTGGAAAAGAGTCGGCATCAACTGCGCGGCAGTCCCTTGGGCAACGTGCGGCCGAAGGCGAGGTTTACCTTGCAGTTCCGCAATCTCGACCGCGCAGATGGCCCTGGGGCTTTTGCGGCGTAATCCTCTGGCTAACGCACCCCCTTGGCCGGAGGAGAAGTCCTCCGGACTGCTCGGAAAGCGCGCCTTTCGGGAACTCGGGATCGGCACTCCGTCAGGAGTGACCACGGATATCACCCCGGGTGACGGGGCAAGCATTGAAGGTTCACTTGCCACGATCGGCAGAGGTATTTTCGCTGACATATTAATCGAAGGGCTGGACGATTGGGTTCTAATCGATCAGCTTATATGGGCGGCGTGAAAAGGGAGCAAAGGTCGCCATGGGAGGCGTTCTTTGCCGAGTTGCTGCTTTTCTTGCTCGCAATAGTCCTGATCCAAATTGGTGAACTTGCTGCCGAGGGGTTCTTGCCGCGGAAGGGGAGGCTGATGAAGTTGTCGGTTGTTAATTGATGACCTCGATCGCCTTTCCTGGGAACCCAGACTAGGCAGTCTCGCCTGTGATCGCCAATACGAAAGCGGGGAATGAAGTCGCAGGGTCGGTGATTGACCGCGGCTGAATATTTCAGGATGAGACCGGTGGAGGATGATGCGGCCTCCACGTGATTGTTAATGAGCGGCGGCGAGGTACTCGTCGGCTTCGGCCTTGCTAAGGCAGACGCGGCTGCGGTGGCGGTGCCAGATCTGCCGGGGGCTGGAGGTTTTCGATGCCCATCAGTGTGGCGATGTCGACGACGGCCATGGAGGCGTAAGGCGGAACATGATCTCAAGGAGCGTTTCGCCATCGCTCTTCGCGGCTATCGCAACCGTCGGTGAAGCCGCGGGAGATCGAGCTGCGCGCGGTGACTTGGCTCGCTTGTGTGTAGATGTGTGTAAGCGTGTTACACTTGGCTATGGCGATCGGGCTATGGTGGGAGGAGGCGTGCGGTGAGTACATCCGCACGCGATCGTCTCGATATCCCGGTGCCAGTGACATCGAACCGGCATGGACCTTGGAGGCGGCGGCCGATCCTCATCGGATCACCCGTGATCCTGACCCGAAGAGCCATTGGGGAGACATCCGCGTCATCGGCTACTCGGCCACAGCGGGATTCGTGATCACGGTGATCGTCGATCACGTGGATCATTCGGGCATCAACGCTTGGAAGACCAGCGGTGCCGACCTTCGTGCGTACCGGGCAGCTCTTGGCGGAGAGGACGATGCATCATGACTGAACCCATGAGTTCCGAGCAGGTGCTGGACGGCATCCGGGAAGAGATCGCCCAGCAGGAAGCTGCCGCGCGGCGTGAGCCCGATCCGGCGAAGCGCGAGCGCATGCTGCGGCACGCACGGTCTCGGCAGGACTACGCCGAGGAGGAAGCGGACGCGGTCGCTGCTGACATCGCCGAGAATGAGCAGTCCGCGCTGTCCTTGCGGGTACCCGCGTCGCTCGCGGCCGCGCTCAAGGCTCGCGCCGCGGCTGAGCAGATTCCCACCTCTGCCCTGGTACGGCGGATCCTCACCCAAGCGGTGCAGCGATCGGACGCGCCGGTGCTGACGGTCGAACAGGTCGAGCAGATTGCCCGACGGGTCTATCGCGAATCCGTCTGACTCCGGCGGCTGAGCGGGTTCGGAGTCGACTACCACGCGTCCCGGTGGCGCGAATTCCACGGCGGAGCCGCGGCGCTGTCCGACGACGCGATCGAGAAAGCTTCTCGCTCCCTGGCTCACCGCTCGCTGAATTGCCGCGGGTTTCGGCCCATCAGGTGCAGCAAGCGGTCCTGGCGGGACATTGAGTCGCTGATCGTCGTCCCCGGCGCGGCGAAGAACCGGTGCGTAGTGTCGGCAGCGACAGGGGATTCCGCCAGTCCGGCATAGATCGTTTCGAGGTCGTCGCTGATCCACGCGACCAGATCAGGGTCGAGGCGGTCGTCGACGCCAAGGGCACGGGCGAGATCCCAGGCGTGAATGGCGGAATCCGTAGCGCGCACGGCAAGCGCTTGATGTCCGGTTACCTGGCCCAACGGGTAGTCGAGCACCTGGTCTAGCGCGCCGGGACGGCTGAAGGCATCTGCGACTAGCTGCACTGACGCGGTGTATGCGGCGAGTGGGTCGTTGCCCAGGGCGTCGGCGTCGCGCATGCGCAGGAAGTCCGCACGGGTGCTGCCAGCCAAGAGGTCGACGTAGTTGAGATTTCCCCGGACCATGTGGTTGACGAGCTGGCGCACGTTCCATTCCGCGCAGGGGGTCGCGGCCGTCCACTGGTCGGGGCGGACGGACGGCAGGCGCTGGTCGAATTCGGTGCTGGCGGCAAGGAATCGGCCGAGGGCATTGATCATGTGCGCCAGTCTTTCGCGCCCGGGATGCCCTGCGCTGGCGCAAATCCGACATGGTGCTCGTCGAACGCTCGATAACCCGGAGGTCTCCAGGCCGGAGTCGGCGGCAAACTTGGCGTCGGGCTGGTCGCTCGAAGTCGACCTGTAAGACGCCGGTTTCGCCGGGCGTCTCATGGAGCGATACGTTTTCGAGGGGGGCGCAATGCTGGTCGGACGGCGAAAAGTTCCACGGAGTCCGCGCCCCGGCGTTCGAACTAGTCCTCGTCCAGCTCAAGAACTTCGCCAGCCAGCGGGTTAGCGGGCCGGATCCGTCGAGCGGGTCTCGACGGATCCACCCGGCCCGTCATCCGGCCAGAACCGAAGTCTCCCAAGCGAATCCGTCCGGGTCCGTGATCTTCCCGGCGTTCCCGCCGATGGTCAGCAGGTGCGAACCCGAACCCTCCTCCGGCACTCCGGCGTCTTTGGCCAAAGCCTTCCGGCCGTAAAGCGCCAGCTTGATCGGGCTCGTCTCGAATTCCACGTACTTGCGCCCGTAGCTCTTGCCCACCGCGAGCCCGTGCGAGACGTAGAACTGTTTGGTCGCCGCCACATCCGACGCGCCCAGCAGCAGCACCATCTGATCGTATTCCCGAACCCCGGTGCCGGAGTCCTTCTTCGTGGAGGTCGCGACCTTCCAGATCGCACCATCCGGTGCCTGCACCACCCCGCCGAAACCCCACAGCGATTTGGCCGCCGGCTTCAGCGAAGTGGCACCCGCGGCGAGGGCGGCGTCCAGGTAAGCGACCGCGTTGGCGGGCTGGGAAACGGTGAGCGACAAGGTAAATCCGCGGAAACCGGTGCTCGGCGCGGCGGCCTGCCGGAAGCGGAGACGGTCGCCCAGATCGAACGCGGCGGTGTAGAAGCGCTCGGCGGCGGCGACATCGGGAACGTCCAGGGTGACAAAGTCGAAGGAGGTCATGCCGTAAACGCTAAGTCCGGCACCAGCCCCGACGCTTCTTGATTCCTGATCGCTTACCGGGCCCGCGCTCCGGCCAGCCACGCTTCGCGCCGGCGCGGTGAGGCTCGGGACAGCCAGGCGTCTTCGACGACCTCGGTCAGCTCCTGCCGCGTCAGCGAGCCGAGGTGGGCGGCGCGGATCAGCACCGACAGGTGGCCGTCGAAGTGCGGGGTGGTGAAGAACGGGCTGTCCGGGTCTTGGACCAGCGCCTGCTTGTCCGATTCGGACGGCACCCAGAACACGATCACGTCCGGATAGCGTTCGCCGGTCTCCGGGTCGAAGGCGTCCGGCCGCGGCGTCCGGAAGAACACGAACGATTTGCCGCCGACCTGGTAGACGGGGTTCTCCCGCGAGCCGCGCACCACCGTGACGTGGGGCATCCCCAGCGCCAGTTCGTGCACGTCCTCGACCCGCGCCCGCATGACCTGCAGGATACGACTCGAACCGCACGGCGTCAGGTATGAACAGGGCATGGTCACGCTGGATCGGCTCGTCAACGTCCTCGGTGGGTACGGCGCGCGGTTGTGCTGCTGCCCCGTCGCGCGCGAGGTGGCGCTGCGGGACGTGGTGATGGACGACCCCGCCGACCCGCGCGGGTTGCGTGGCGACGTTTACCTCGCGGTGGGCGTCGAATCGGTGCGGGAAGCCGTCGAACGGGCGACCGCGGCGCGCGCGTCCGTCGTGCTGGTGCGCGGAGCTACACCGCCGGGGCCGGACGAGATCGCTGGCCGGGTCGCGGTGCTGCTCGTCGACCCGGAGGTGTCGTGGGGACAGCTCGCGGGCGTCGTCTACGGCCTGGTGCTCGAAGGCCGCGAGACGGAATCCGGCCGCGGCCCGACCGACTTGTTCGCGCTGGCCGACAGCCTCGCCGACGCGCTCGGCAGCGCGGTCACCATCGAGGACCAACTGTCGCGTGTGCTCGCGTACTCCAGCCGCCAGCAGGGGGCGGACCGGGTGCGGCTGGAGACGATCCTCGGGCGGCGAGTGCCGGACCAGGTGCGCGAGTTGTTCGAGCGACGCGGCGTCTTCGCGCACCTCGCCCAGTCGGACGAGCCGTTGTTCGTCGAGGCCGATCCCGAGCACGGGCTGACCGGGCGCATGGTGGTCGCGGTCCGGGCCGGGCGCGAGTCGCTCGGGTCGATCTGGGTGGAGTGCGAGGAGCCGCTGTCGGACGTTCGGCGCACCGTCCTGCACGACAGTTCCCGCACAGTCGGGCTGCATTTGCTGCGGTCGCGAGCAAGCGCCGACCTCGAACGGCAAGTCGAATCGGACCTGGTGATCCGGCTGCTGGAAGGCACCCCGGACGCGGCGGCCGTGCTGAGCCGGCTCGGGTTGCCGCCCGGCCGGTTCCGCGTGGTCGCGCTCCAGGCGCACATCGCCGACGAACGGCACGCCGCGCTGCTGCTCGCCTTCGAGCGCGCGACCACCGGCTTCGGCTGGTCGCGGCCGGGCCGGAGCACGCTGTTCAGCAACACCGTCTACACCGTTCTGCCCGGCGAAGACGTCGCGACCGCCCGCGCCTGGATCGACGGGATCCGCGACGCGTTGCCCGCGCAGGTCACGGTCGCTGCGGGGATCGGCGCGCCCGCGTCCACCGCGGAACTTCCAGCCAGCAGGCGGGAATCCGACGAATGCCTCGCCCTGCACGACGTCCGCCCGGACCCCGGCGCGACCGTCGCGTACGACGAGTCCTGGGACGACATCCTGATCCTCCGCCTGCGCGCCGCCGCGGCAGCGGGACGAGCCCCGGCGCGCGGTCCGATCGCGGATCTGGCCAGGCACGACGCGGCCAATTCGACCAGCTACGTCGCGACCCTGCGCGCGTGGCTCGAAACCCAAGGCGACCTCACCGAAGCCGCCGAACGGCTCGGCGTGCACCCCAACACCATCCGCTACCGGCTGCGGAAGATGGCCGACGTGACGCCGCTGCGGCTCGACCTGCCCGCGAAACGGCTGGCGATGATCATCGAGCTGGCCGTGGCCGATCCGCAGGATTGACCGTTCCGGACAAACCGCCTCGCCCCGTTTGGCCGAACTCGACAAAGACCGCCCGCCGAATCCGGGTCATCCTGGCCGCACCAGCACAAACAGCGGCACGGCTTTGGCGGAGGAACACATGGGCGATCTCGACCGGAGGGACGGCGGGCCGCGTTCGGCGATCGTGGTCGGCGCGGGCATCGTCGGACTGTCGACCGCCTGGTTCCTGCAGGAACGCGGCGTGCGGGTGACCGTCGTCGACCGCGAGGGCATCGCGGCGGGCTCGTCCTGGGGCAACGCCGGCTGGCTCTCGCCCGGGTTGTCGATCCCGCTCAACGAACCCGCCGTCCTCCGCTACGGCCTGCGCACCCTGCTTGACCGGCAGGCGCCGCTGCACGTCCCGGCCACCCCGGACCCGCGCCTGTGGCAGTTCCTCGCCCGCTTCGCAGCGAACTGCACCCACCGGTCCTGGAACCGGGCAGTCCGCGCGAACCTGCCGTTCAACGAGGAATGCCTTGAAGCCTTTGACATCCTGACCGCGAGCGGTGTGGACGCGCCGACCATCGACGCGCCCATCACCGCCCTGTTCGAGACGTCCGCGAAGGCCCAAACGCTGGTCAAGGAACTGGACCGGCTCGGCGACGCCGGGCAGAAGGTGTCCTGGACCCAGCTCGCCGGACCGGAACTGCGCGAGCACTTCCCGCAGGTCACTGACCGGATCGGGGCCGGCATCCGGATCGACGGCCAGCGGTACGTCGACCCCGGCCGGTTCGTCGAATCGCTCGCCCGCGCGGTGGTCAGCCGCGGCGGCACGATCCGGCACCGGTTCGAGGTCGCCGCGATCCACCGGCACGACCACGCGTACACCGTGCGCTCGGCGAACGGGCGGACCGTCAACGCCAACGCGGTCGTGCTCGCCACCGGCGCGTGGCTGGGCGACCTGGCGCGCAAGTGGGGCGTGCGCGTCCCGGTGCGCGCCGGACGCGGGTATTCCTTCACCGTCCCGACCGACGTTCCGGTGCCGAGCCCGATGTACCTGCCGGACATCCGGGTCGCGTGCACGCCGTACCAGGGCGGGCTGCGAGTGGCCGGGACGATGGAGTTCCGCAAGCCGGACGACCCGCTGTACCCGGCCCGCGTCGACGCGATCATCGCCTCGGCCCGGCCGCTGCTCCAGGGCCTGCGCTGGGACCAGCGCACCGACGTCTGGGTCGGCTCGCGCCCGGTCAGCGCCGACGGGCGGCCGGTGATCGGCCAGACCGGCGCCCCGGGGATGTACGTCGCGGGCGGGCACGGCATGTGGGGCCTGTCCCACGGCGCGATCACCGGAAAGCTGCTCGCCGAGCAGATCGCCACCGGCAGGCAACCGGAAGCGCTGCGCCCGTTCGACCCGCTGCGGTGACGCGGGAGTGTCCGCCGAACCCGCCGGTCCGCCGCCGCTGACCGGCGACGAGCACGCCGAGCTGATGTTCCTCCGCGCGGAGAATGCCTTGCTGCGCACCGAAAGAGACATCCTGGTGAAAGCCGCCGGCTGGTTCGCCGCCGACGCCGGCGTGCTCGACCGCCGCACCGGGCCCGAGTCCCGCTGACCGCCGCGGGACTCCTCGAAAGTCCGTGGGGGCTGGACGCCTCCTGCTTGCCCGGCCCCCACGGACGACCTCCGAAAGGCACCTCCTCATGTCGACTACTTCTTCGCGTCCCTGGCTGACCGCCGACGCACACGCCCGCCTTGCCGCGGAACTCGCCGACCTTCAGCGCGAACCCGAACTCGGCGAGGGCGCGGGCGAACACGACCGGCTCGACCGCAGGCAGCACCGGCAGGCGCGGATCCGGCAGCTCCAGGACCTGCTGCAGAACGCCGTCGTCGGCGAGGACCCGCCCGACGACGGGATCGCCGAACCCGGCATGGTCCTGACCGTCCGCTACGACGACGGCGGGGTCGAAACGTTCCTGCTCGCGGCTCGCGACGAGGTCGGCACCGACCTCGAGGTCTACTCGCCGGACTCGCCGCTCGGGCGTGCGCTGGACGGCGCCAAGCCGGGGGAGCAGCGGGAGTACGAGGTGCCCAGCGGGGCGGTCGTGCGCGTCACGCTGGTCGAGGCCTATCCGTACGGGCGCTATCAGAACCACGACTGAAGCCGTTTCGTGATTACCCTGGGAAGGGTGACCGACGAAGAGCTCATCATCGAGTTCGCCCTCGCCCGGCTCGACAACCCGAGCCTCGACCTCGAGGAGGTCGCGGCGCTCCTTGTCCGCCGCGTCGGACCGGACCGGATGCTCGACCTCGCCGCGCGCAACCTCGAGACGCGAGGCGAACTCCGCGGCGCGATGTTCGAGTCGGCCGTCGAACACGTCTTACGCGTTGTCCTGACGCTGCGCGGCCCGGCTGACTGAGCCGTGGACAATTCGCTGACCTGCGTGGACAACACCCCGCATTGACCGTGGACAGCCAGCGGTTGAGGACAAAACGGGCGGCGCGCTGGGATGAGTGCACCGGGATTTCCCGGCTGTACTCCATTCCATTTCGTCCGAGGGGACACCCATGAAGATCGGCAAGACGCTGATGGCCGCCTCCGCGCTGGGGATCGCACTCGCCGGGATCGCCGCGCCCGCCGCGTCGGCGGACACCGCGGCTCCGGCGAGCGCGCAGGGCAAGCACACCGCGAGCATCAAGTGCTCGAAGCCGTCCGGAGCGAAGTCCAACTACTCCTGGGGCGACGGCGTCACGAACGTCACCGTGTACTTCAACAACCACTGCTCGCACAAGGTGTCCGCGGGCATCGTGCTGAAGGACATGGACGGCGCGCTGAGCGTCCAGTGCATGACCACCAACGGCGGCACCAGCGGCAAGAAGAAGTTCCACATCGGCGCAGACCACTCGGTCGCGCGGATTCAGAAGGGCTGCAAGCTCTGAGCCCAGGTCGCTGACCAGCCGGGCGGGCCCGGGGCTGCGCCGCCCCGGGCCGCCTGGCAACCTCCAAGGGTCGATGTCGATCATTGGAGGTGTCATGAGCGAGCCCGCGGCCGGGCGGCCCCAGGCCCGCCGAGGTCGCAAGCACATCGTGCCCGACGCCGGCGCGGGTCCCGTTTCCCGTTTCGCCTGCGAACTGCTGGACTTGAAGCGGGAAGCGGGCGACCCGTCCTACGACCGCATGCGCACGGAACTCGGCGCGGCGGCGTCGAAATCAGCTCTGTCGGCCGCCACGCGCGGCCGCAGTGCACCGTCCTGGCCGACGACCTGGGAGTTCGTCCGGAGCCTCGCGGTGACCGGCCTCGGCCGCGACGAGGAGACGGTCCGGCGCGAGTGGCTGGCGCGCTGGGAAGAGGCGGTCGAAGGGCAGTCGGACCCGGATTGGGCCGAGCCTGCGGCGGACGGGGCGACTGATTCACCGGACCCGGAATTCGATACCTCGGCGCACGCCGATCCGCCCGGCGCAGGGGACTGGAGCGCAGTTGATGACCCTGCTCCAGTTGAGGGTCAACCCGCCCAGCCATTCGCCGCTCCGGCTGCAGAGCCCGCCCAGGCCAAGACCCGCCGCTGGGGTTCGATCGTCGTAGCGGCAACCGTGCTGGTCGTCCTCGGACTCGTCGCCGCGGTCGTAGTCCTGGCCACACCGTCCTCCCGCGACAAGGAAGCCGCCGCCCCGCACTACCCGCTACACCGGCGACTCGTCCGGCTTCGGCGGCGACGGCCTCTCCGGCGACGTGACCTTCCCGGACGGCGCGAAAGCCCGCTACGGCCGGACATTCACGAAGATCTGGCGGCTGAAGAACACCGGCTCGGTGCCGTGGCGCAGCCGCTATCTCCAGATCGCGGGCGGCACCACCGTGCTGTGCCCGTCCCCGCCGCGCGTCCCGGTCCCGGACGCCGAGCCGGGGCAACTGGTCGAGGTGAGCGTCCCGGTGACGCCGACCGGCACCGGCGTCTGCCACGTCCTGTGGAAGATGGTCGACGAACGCGGCGCGCTGGTGTTTCCGGACCGGACCGGGATTTTCTACCAGGTAACTGTCACGGTGGAGTAGCCGGAGAACGCGTCCGGAGTCCATTTCGGACTGTCCACAATCGCGCGTTGCCGCTGGTCACCGCCCCGGGCAAGAAAATCGTACCCTTTTTCCCGTTCGCTCGTTCCGTTCCGGCTGATTCCATTGTGGACATTTTCCGCCGATGCCCGCTCCGGTCGCGGGACGAATTGGCGAACGGGGAATGGCCGCCGGGAAGCGGTAGCGGTCACATTACGGCGGGTGTTCGAATCGAACCCTTCGCAGGATCACCCCTCCGGGTGGAGCGAGGGGCAATCCGCCATCGGGGCCTCGGTTCCGGTAGCTCAGCGTGAGAAAACCGCTTCGGCGAGGCCGCGTTACATCACTCTTTAGTGGTTAAATTGCGATAATTGTGGTCACTGGAACCGGCGGGCGGGCGCGCTGCGCGACGGATCTTGCTTTGCGTTTCCGGGGCGTCTTGATAATGTCGCGCTCTGCCAGGGACCGACAGTTGTGCTCGGTCACGCGTGGATTCGGGGATCCGTGCGGCGGCTTCATTCTTGATGTTCGGAAGGACAATTCATGCGTTCTGCCCTGCTGCGCGGACGGACCGTTGCGGTCGCCGTGCCCGCGCTGGCTCTGCTCGCCGCCGCCGTCGCCCCGCCGGCGCTCGCCGCCGGGTCGCCCGCCGGCTCGGCTTACGGCGCGTCCGCCTCGGTCTCGCTGCTGCCCGGCGTGCTCGGCGACAAGGGGATCACGGTCGACACCGGCAAGATCGCCCCGTCCTCGACAGAGGGCCCGGAGTCCGCGCAGGTGGTGAACGTGCCGCTGAAGGGCCTGGTCACGGCGAAGGTCATCAGCAGTTCGGCGAAGCAGGACGGCAGCAACGGCCCGGTCGACTCGAAGGCCTCGATCGTCGACGCCGCGCTCCCGGTGCTCGCCCCGCTCGCCGGTTCCACCCCGAAGGCCCGCGTGATCAGCTCCGAGTGCAAGTCCACTCCGGACGGCATCACCGCCTCGTCCGAGCTGGCCGGCCTCGACCTCGGCAAGATCGGCAAGATCCCGGTGTCGACCAAGCCGAACCAGAAGCTCGGCATCGACGGCGTGGTGCAGGTGATCGTCAACGAGCAGATCAAGCACTCCGACGGCAGCCTCACCGTCAACGCGCTGCACATCAAGCTCCTCGGCGGCGACCTCACCGGCGCGCTCGGCAAGGGCGACATCGTGCTCGCCTCGGCCACCTGCGCCAAGGTCGCGGGCAACCCGACCACCCCGCCCACCACGCCGCCGAGCACCCAGCCGAGCAAGCCGGGCACCCCGCCCGCCGAAGGCCCCGGCCAGGTGACCGTCGTGCCGGTCGGCGCGCCGGAGACCGGTGACGGTTCGCTGGCCTCGGCGATCGTCAAGTGACGCGTTCCCGGTTCGGGCTTTTCGCGCTCCTGCTGGCGTTCGTCGCGAACTTCGCCCTGCTGGGCTGCGGTTCGGCGGATACCCCGCCCGCCGCGGCCCCGGCGAGTTCCGCGGCGGCCGCGCAGCAGATCGCGGACCCGGTCTCGCTCGACGTTCCCAGCATCGACGCGCATTCGTCGCTGGTGCCGCTCGGCCTCAACGACGACAAGACCGTCCAGGTGCCGCCGGTCGACCAGCCGCTGCAGGCGGGCTGGTACCACTTCGGCCCCAAGCCGGGCCAGGTCGGACCGGCGGTCGTCCTCGGCCACATCGACGGCAACCACCAGAAGGGCATTTTCTGGCGGCTGCACGAGATGAAGCAGGGCGACAAGGTCCTCATCGGGCGCAAGGACGGCTCGAAGGCCTCGTTCACGGTGACCAAGGTGGACCAGATCGCGAAGAAGACGTTCCCCACCGAAGCCGTGTACGGCAACACCACCGACTCGCAGATCCGCTTGATCACCTGCGGCGGTGCGTTCGACGCCGAGAAGAAGAGCTATCTCGACAACATCATCGTGTACGGCACGCTCGACAGCTGAGCGACTGATACCGGGGCCTCGTCGTTTCGCGCTCGGGCGAAGCGGCGGGGCCCTTTGTCATTCCCCGGAGAGTTCCTCGGTCGCGGCCCGGCCCGCTTCGGCGGTGCGGCGGAGGAACCCGGCGATCAGCATGAGTTCGTCTTCGGTGTAGCCCGCGCACAGGTCGTCCATGGCTGAGTTCATGCCGCCGTACACGCGGAACAGTTCTTGAGTGCGCCCCGGCACCGCCCGGACGGTGACCGCGCGCCGGTCGGCCGCGTCGGGATCCCGTTCGCGCACCACCCATCCGCCCCGCTGCAAACGGTCGAGGATGCCGGTCACGGTCGCCGGGTGCAGGCCCGCGCGGCGGGCGAGCGCGCTCGGGCTCAGCGGTCCGGCGGACGAGATCAGTTCGAGGCAGTCAAGGTCGACGTCCTTGAGCTTCAGCCGTCCGCCGACCTGGTGGTTCAGCAGCGACAGCTGATTGCGCAGTTCGCGCAGCGACTCCTTGAGGGCCACCGTGGTGCGCCGCCTGCGCCGCGCCGTGTCCGTCCCGGATGCTCCGGAAGCCATCTGCTCCGCCTTCCCCTTTTCCCGCTGGTCAGCGTAGCCGGGTCAGGCGGCGGCGAGCAGCGCTTCCCCGGCCGGGGTCAGCACGGCGGGCACCGGTTGCCCGGCCCGCCCCGGTTCCGTCGCGCGCAGCAGCCCGGCGTGCGCCAGCGCGTGCGCGGTGAACTGGTCGCTGCAGGGCAGGCCGTCGACGAACAAATCCGGTTCGCAGCTGCAGGTCAGCCGTCCGCGCCCGGCGGCGACGGCACGCAGCATCGAGATTCCGCGGCGGGTGACGGTGGTGTTCATGGCTGCCTCCTCGAAGCTCTCGCCCATACGTCGAACGAGCAGCCCGGATTTCGACCTAACCTGACGAGGGAAAGCAGACCGGAACAACGCGGGAGCCCCCATGCTGATCGACGACCTGCACACCGTCCTGCCGGACGACCGGATCGTGCAGGACCCCGATGTGCTGCGCAGCTTCGCGCACGACGAGGCGGAGTGGGCCCCGTATGGCGAGCCAGCGGTCCTGGTCCGCCCGCGCACCGCGGACGAGGTGCAGGCGATCGTGCGGCAGTGCATCAAGCACGGCACGCCGGTGGTGCCGCGCGGCGCCGGAACCGGGCTGTCCGGCGGGGCGAACGCGCTGTCCGGATGCGTTGTCCTGGCGACCGACCGGATGACCACGATCAAGGAAGTCGACCCGGTGGAACGGCTCGCCGTGGTCGAACCGGGCGTGGTCAACGACGATCTCCGCGCGGCCTGTGCGGAACAAGGGCTGTGGTATCCGCCGGACCCGGCCAGTTCGCCGTGGTCGACGATCGGCGGCAACGTCGCGACCAACGCGGGCGGCGTGTGCTGCGTGAAGTACGGCGTCACTCGCGACTACGTGCTCGGGCTGCAGGTCGTCACCGGCACCGGCGAACTCGTCCGGCTCGGCCGCCGTACCGCGAAGGGCGTGGCCGGGTACGACCTCGCCGGGCTGATGGTCGGGTCGGAGGGAACGCTCGGCGTCATCACCGAAATCACCGTGCGGTTGCGGGCGAAGCGCGCGCCGGAGGCGACCGTCGCCGGGTATTTCGACTCGACGGTCGCGGCGGGGGAGGCGGCTGCGGCGATTCGCGCGGCCGGGATCGTGCCCTCGGCGCTGGAACTGGTGGACCGGCATTGCCTGGCCGCGGTAGATGCCTGGAAGAACATGGGCCTGTCCGCCGACGCGAACGTGGTGCTGCTCGGCCGCAGCGACGTGCCGGGCGGGCACGAGGCCGCGGTGATGGTGGAGTGCTTCGAAAAGGCGGGCGCGACCTGGGCCGCGCAGTCGACCGACGAGGCCGAGGCGGACGCGTTGTTCGCCGCGCGACGGCTTGCGTACCCGGCGCTCGAACGGCTCGGCCCGGTGCTCACCGAGGACGTCTGCGTGCCGACGCATCTGGTGCCGGAAATGCTCGCCCGGATCGATTCGGCCGCGCAACGGCACGACACGCGAATCGCCAATATCGCGCATATCGGCGACGGAAATCTGCATCCGCTGCTGATCACGCCGACCGGGGACGACGACGCGCAGCGCCGCGCGCAGGCCGCGTTCGACGACATCGTCGCCGACGCACTCGAACTCGGCGGCACGGTGACCGGCGAGCACGGCGTAGGCCTGCTGAAGCGGCCCGGGCTGGAGAAAGAGCTGGGACCAGCGGTTCTCGACCTGCACCACGCGGTCAAGAACGCCCTCGACCCGCACGGGATCCTCAATCCCGGAAAGGTCGTCGGAGGTGCCGCACAGCGGTAACTCGACCGAGTGAAAGTAAACAGTCCACAAAGGATAGTCATCCGTTTGTGACCCTTGTCTCCCAGTCGTTTTCTTTTGTTGGTTGCCTACCGCAAGCAACTTGCTTAGCCTAGCTAAGGGAACGGCTGGGAGAGGGGTTTTCGACAGTGGCGGAGCGCAGGACGTATTCGATCGCGGAACTCGGTCCGCGGTACAAGTGGATCGCGCTGTCCAACACGACGCTCGGGATGCTGATCGCGACGATCAACTCGTCGATCGTGCTGATCGCGCTGCCCGACATCTTCAAGGGCATCGGCATCAACCCGCTGGAGCCGTCGAACACGAGCTATCTGCTGTGGATGATCATGGGCTTCCTCGTGGTCACCGCGGTGCTGGTGGTGGCGTTCGGCAGGCTCGGCGACATGTACGGCCGGGCGAGGATGTACAACCTCGGCTTCGCCGTGTTCACCGTTTCCTCGATCATGCTGGCGATCACCTGGTTCGACGGCGACGCGGCCGCGCTGTGGCTGATCGGCTGGCGGATCGTGCAGGGCGTCGGCGGCGCGCTCCGGATGGCGAACTCGTCGGCCATCCTCACCGACGCTTTCCCGGCCAACCAGCGCGGGCTCGCGCTCGGCATGAACGGCGTCGCGGCCATCGCGGGCTCGTTCCTCGGCCTCGTGGTCGGCGGCGTGCTCGCGCCGGTGAACTGGAACCTGATCTTCCTGGTGTCGGTGCCGTTCGGCGTCATCGGCACCGTCTGGGCGTACCTCAAACTGCACGACACCGGCGTCCGCCAGCACGCGAAAATGGACTGGTGGGGCAACATCACCTTCGCCGTCGGCCTCATCGCGGTGCTGGTGGGCATCACCTACGGAATCCAGCCGTACGGGACTTCGCAGACCGGCTGGGGCAGCCCGATGGTGCTGTCCTGCCTGATCGGCGGCGTCGCGGTGCTGCTCGCGTTCGTCGTGATCGAGACGAAGGTGCCCAACCCGCTGTTCCGGCTGTCGCTGTTCCGGATCCGCTCGTTCAGCTGGGGCAACCTGGCGAACCTGACCGCGTCGCTCGGCCGCGGCGGGCTGCAGTTCGTGCTGATCATCTGGCTGCAGGGAATCTGGTTGCCGCAGCACGGTTTCACCTTCGAGCAGACGCCGCTGTGGGCCGGGATCTACATGCTCCCGCTGACCATCGGCTTCCTGGTGGCCGCGCCGACGTCCGGCATCCTGTCCGACCGGATCGGCAGCCGCCTGCTCGCCTCCAGCGGCCTGGTCATCACCGCGCTCACCTTCCTGCTGCTGACCCTGCTCCCGGTGAACTTCAACTACTGGGCGTTCGCCGGGATCCTGCTGCTCAACGGCATCGGGATGGGCATGTTCTCCTCGCCCAACCGCGCCGAGGTGATGAACAGCCTGCCCGCCGACGCGCGAGGTTCCGGCGCGGGCATGATGACGACCTTCCAGAACGCGGCGATGGTGCTGTCGATCGGCTTCTTCTTCAGCCTGATCATCGCCGGTCTGTCGGACCACCTGCCGATCGCGATGTCGCAGGGCCTGACCCAGCACGGCGTCCCCGAGGCGGCCGCACAACAGGTCGCGCACCTGCCGGCGGTCGCGGTGCTGTTCGCGGCTTTCCTCGGGTACAACCCGATCCAGCAGCTGCTGGGCGGCCAGCTGGGCAGTCTGCCCGCGGACCAGGCGAGCTTCCTGACCGGACGCAGCTTCTTCCCGAACCTGATCTCGGGCCCGTTCCAGGACGGCCTCGCGGTGGCGTTCGGCTTCGCGATCGTGGTGTGCCTGATCGGCGCCGTGGCGTCGCTGCTGACGAAGGACACGAAGAAGTCGTCGGAGTCGGTGGGCGAGGAACTGGCCGCGGTGGCCGGGGAATCCGGCGGTGGGCCCAGCGAGCTGGTTTCTCCCCGGAGCGACCGGTAGTCGTGAGTGGCAATCCCGGTTCTAACCGGGATTGCCACTCACGAGGTCTCTGGCCAGAGCACGGCTTGGGCAACGATGACGTTCTCGCCGTTGCAGGTCAGCGCGGGCCCCTCATGCAGGCGATAGCCGAGCGCGAGGGCTTCGCTGACCCGGCGGCAGAACGCAGCGTCGTCGGGACCGGTGAGGACTCGGTAGGCGGGCAGTCCGTCTGGGGGTTGGCTCATGGCGGTCATGATTTCAGGTTGGCCGCTGTGGTGGCTACGAAGATCGCTACGGATTTCCGTTGCTCCGGCGAATTCTCCAGAGGCATCGGGAGGTCGGCGATGTGCTCCAGGACCTCCAGGGCGACGGCGAACTCCTTGCTGTCGGGCCAGACCAGAAGCAGCTTGTGCTTGGGGAGACAGCGCAGACCTTCCCAGAGGGAATCGTCGAGGGGCGTCCCACACGTCGAACTTGCCCAGCGGAGGATCCGTCGGCAGCTGCATCTCCACCTGACGGAAGAACGACTTCCCTAGCCGCGTCAGCGTAGCGGCTTCTCACGGGAAGCGCGGGCCACCAGCCAAGCTGTCCCCAACGCCCCCACCGCACCCACGCTGATCGCCGAAAACCCCAGCCGGAACGCCGCATCAGCATCCGGCAGCCGTCCGGCAATCAGCACCGCGAACACCGCACCCCCGAGCGATCCGCCGACTCGCAGCAGGATCGTCACCTGCGCGGCCGCATCGGGAAGCCGTGACGGTTCAACGGTTTTGTACGCCGCGATCCCCATCGGCATGCTCACCAGCGCCACCGAAGCCCCATACCCGGCAAGCAAAACCTGCACCACCACACCAGGCGCGTCCACCGGCAGAAACGCGAACGGCAGCGTGCTCACCACCGCCAGCACCGCACCCACCAGCGCGACCGGCGCGGCGCCATACCGATCCACCGCCCGCCCCGTCACCGGCGCGATCGCCGCTGTGGCACCAGCGAAGCCGAGCAAACTCAGCCCGGTGCCGATGAAATCCAGATGCCGGCCCAGCTGGAAATACAGCGTGACCACGATGCCGCTGCCGAAGATCAGCGCACCGTTGAACGCGGCGGCCAGGCTCGCCGCCCGGTAAAGCCGGTTGCGGTACAAGGAAAAGTCCAGCAGCGGATGCGGATGCCGACGACACCGCATCACGAACCACGCCAGCAAAGCCAGACCAGGCAACAGAATCGGCCACTCAAGCCGTCCGGTGTCGCCCCAGGTCGTGACGGTGTAGAGGACCAAGGGCAGCCCAGCGGCGATCAGGGCCAGGCCGACGAAATCGATGCCATGTGCGGTCGTCGGAGTCCCGCGGGGAACGTATCGAAGACCGAGGAACAGGCCGACCGCCCCGATCGGCAGGTTGATCGCGAACAGCCACGGCCACGAAAGCCCATGCAGGATCAGCCCGCCGGCGAGCGGGCCGAGTGCGGGCGCGACGCTCACCGCGATCCCGAGCGTCGCCATCACCCGGCCCAGCCGCGCCGCGCCGACCTGTTGGCCCAGAACGGTTTGCCCGGCCGGGATGAGAATGCCGCCCGCCAGTCCTTGCAGGAACCGGAAAGCGATGAGCAGCACGACGTCCGGCGCGACCGCGCACAAGCCGGACGCCACAGTGAAGGCCGCCAGTGCGACAAGCCACACCCGGCCCGCGCCGAAGCGTCGTGCCAGCCATCCGGTCAAGGGGAGCGACAGCGCGAGCGCGAGCAAGTAGCCGCTCGCGACCCATTGCGTCACCGAGAGATCCGCGCCGAGGTCACTGCTGATCGAGTCGAGGCCGATCGTCACGACGGACGCGTCGAGTCCGCTCGCGAACGCGCCGAACACGATGATCCAGCAGATCCGCCACGTCGCGCGGTCGAGGGGAGCGGCGACGGTGGTCATTGCGACACCCGCAGCGTGCGCAGCGCGGTCGACCAGTCGACAAGCTCGCCCAGCATCCGCGTCAGGATGCCTTCGTGATGGTCGGCGGGGGCGAAAGTGCCGGGCTCGGCCATGTCCGGGATGACGAAGTCGGTGAACAATCCCAGTGCGACCTGCGAGCGCACGCAGGCGATTTTCACCTCGGCGAGCGTGAGCCGCAGGTGTTCCACCGCGCGCGTGCCGCCGTTGGTTCCGTAGCTGACGAAACCGGCGGCTTTGTCGGTCCACTCGGAAAACAGGAAGTCGATGGCGTTCTTGAGCGCCGCGGGCATGGAGTGGTTGTACTCGGGGGTCACGAAAACGAAGCCGTCGAAGCCGTCGATCAGCTCGGCCCAGCGCTGGGTGTGGTCGTTGCGGTAGCCGCCGATCGCGGCGGGCATCGGCTCGTCCAGGAACGGCAGGTCGATCTCGGCGAGGTCGAGCACCCGCACCTCGGCCCGGTCGCCAAGGAAGGCGGCGGCGCGGGCGCGGGTCCATTCGGCGACCTGGGTCGCCCGGCGGCCGGGGCGGGTGCTGCCGGAGATGACGGCGATGCGAAGCGAAGAAGTCATGCCCCGAAGGTACAACGGTCGTTGTAGTTTTTGCAACGACCGTTGTACTTCGGCATACTGAACCGGTGCGGACGGACAAACAACGTGCTCTGCTCGACGGCGCCCTGCGGGTTTTCGCCCGGGACGGCTACTCGCGCGCCAGCATCGACGTGCTCGCGGCGGAGGCCGGAGTCTCGTCGCGGACGATCTACAACCACTACGGCGACAAGGCGGGACTCTTCCGCGCGGTGATCCTGGACAGCTCAGACCGTGTGGCCGAACGCCAGATCGCGGTCGCCGACAAGCTGCTCGGCCGGATCGCCGACCTGGAGGCCGACCTCGTCGAGTTCGGCCTCCAGTGGGCGAAACGCGACCCGGAGACCGAACCGCACTGGGCGCTGGTGCGGCAGATCCAGGCCGACCTGGACCACATCGACCCGGAAACGGTCGCGGCGTGGAAGGACCGCGGCCCGACGCGCGTGCGGCAGGCACTGGCCGGGCATCTGCGCAGGCTCGCCGCGGAGGGCCACTTCGAGCTGGAAGACCCTTCGCTGGCCGCGGTGCACCTCGTGCAGCTCACCGCGGGCAGCGCCGCCGCGGCCGAACCGGGGGAGGACTGGGAAACCGTGATCCGGTCCGGCGTCGGCGTGTTCCTGCGCGCTTACGCGCCCGGGGTCACCAGCCGAAGCTGACCGAGCGGATCTTCACCGATAGACAGACCGCGGAACGAGGGGGACGCATTGCCATGAACCAGGATTTCACGAAGTTCGACGAATTCGTGCGCGCGACTGATCCCGGACGCCGGAGCGACCTCAGTTTCCTGGCGGAAACTCCCCGCGTCGAGGAGCTGATCACTCGCGGGTTGCGGGAAAATCTGGCCCGCTCCGACTGGTGGTGGTTCCAGACCTATCTTTTCCTGGCCGGACAATGCCCCTCGACCCAGTATGTGCCGGTGTTCGCCGAGGCGTTGGATCTGCGTGACGGGGGTGTCCATCCGGAGGACGTGCTCGAGTACCTGCGTGACATCAAGGATCCTTCGTCGGTGCCCGCGGTCGAACGGGCGTTGCACTGGCGGCAGGACTGGGACGAATTTCATGACCTTGCGTTCAAGGCGCTCGACGTGCTTCTGGCGATCGATGACGACGCGGCGTGGCGGGTGATCGAGTCGGTGCGGGACGACGACAGGGAGCGTGTCCGCGAGATCGCGAGGCGGGTTCTGGCGAGGCGCGCGAACGGCTGACCGGCGTCGAAACAGCGAAACAGCGGAACGGCGGTACGCAGAAATCATCCGTACCGTCGTTCCGGCTACTCGGCGAACAAAGTCCGCCAAAGAACGCTCAAACCCCGAACGTGACTCGTTCGATCTTGACCGGCTTGGCCGGGAGACCGTCGAGGGGGCCGCGTTCGCTAGGGATGATCCCAGCCGCCACGATCCGGTCCAGTACGTCCATGCCGCGCACGACGTGCCCCAGCACCGAGTAGTTCGCCGGGATGTGCGCGAACGAGTGCACGATGAAGAACTCCGACCCGTTCGTCCCCGGACCCTGGTTGCCCATCGCGACGGTGCCGCGCTCGTAGGTCTCCGCCCCGGTGACCTCGTCCGGGAACTTGTAGCCGGGGCCGCCCTTTTCGACCTCGTAGAGGTCGCCGCACTGCAGGACGCCGAGGCGCGCGGAGTTCGTCAGCCGCCAGCACTGCGAGCGGTCGTAGAAGTGCTGCAGCACCAGGCTCGCCATGTTCGCGACGGCGCACGGGGCCGCTCCGCCGGCGTTGAGGCGGACGGTGACCGGGCCGTAGTTGTAGTGGAAGGTGACGTCGATCGTCCCGCGGGTGAGCGCGAACGGCAGCGGGCGCAGCACGGGACGCGCCGCCGGGTTCTCCGGCGTCGGCGTGAAGGTGCATTTCACTACCGGCGGCTTCACCGCGGGGGCAGCGCTGGCGGGGGCCGCGGTGCACAGGGAAAGACCGGCGATGACGGCGGCCGCGAGCGCGGCCCAGCGTGGCTTCATGGGCCCGGAAACTAGCGAATCCGACGTCTCCGGCGCCAGGCCCGCGAGGACTTACTTGCGCCAGGCGGTGCGGCTCTTGCGCAGGTCGAGCAGCAGGAGCAGGACGATGAACGCGGCCAGTCCGACGAGCCACACGTTCTCGGTGTTGTTCTCGTGGTTGCCCTTGATCATCAGCAGCAGGATGACCGCGGACAGCCAGCCCGCGATGCGGGTGGCCTTCGGGAACGAGCCGTGCCAGCCCCACTCCGCCGACGGCTCGTCGCGCGGGTCGACCTCGGGGCGCTTCTCGACCGCCTTGCCTGCCACGACCACTCCTTCAAACCGCCTGACATTGTGCGCTCGCATGATCCCACACCGCTGGCCGCCGCGCGGACACGACCCGGGCCATAATGCTTGCTGATGACTACTTCGCGAAGCGTCCTCGTGCTGGGCTCCACCGGGTCGGTCGGGACCCAGGCGCTCGACGTCGCCGCACGTAACCCGCATTTGTTCACGATCGCCGGCCTCGCCGCCGGCGGTTCCGATCCGGCGATGCTCGCCGAGCAAGCGATCGCGCACGAAGTAGCGGCCATCGCCGTGACGAAGCCCACGGCGGTCGAAGACGTGCAGCTCGCGCTGTACGCCGAGGCGCAGCGCAGGGGGTACGCCAAGGGCGAGTTCCGCCTGCCGCGCATCCTCGCCGGCGCCGACGCGGTCGGCGAGCTGATCGATTCGGTGCCGGTCGACGTCGTGCTCAACGCGGTGCCCGGTTCGCAGGGCCTTGACCCGACGCTGCGCGCGTTGGCCACCGGCGCGACGCTCGCGCTGGCCAACAAGGAATCCCTCATCGCGGGCGGGCCGCTAGTGCTCGCCGCGGCGAAGCCGGGACAGCTGGTGCCGGTCGACTCCGAGCATTCAGCGATGGCGCAGGCGCTGCGGTCCGGCGAGGACAACGAAGTCGCGCGGCTCGTGCTCACCGCGTCCGGCGGCCCGTTCCGGGGAAAGAAGCGCGCGGACCTCGGCGAGGTCACCGTCGAGCAGGCGATGGCGCATCCGACCTGGTCGATGGGGCGGCTGATCACCATCAACTCGGCCACGCTCGTGAACAAGGGCCTGGAGCTGATCGAGGCGTCTCTGCTGTTCGGCATCGAACCCGCGCGGATCGACGTGACGGTGCACCCGCAGTCGATCGTGCACTCGATGGTCACCTTCGCCGACGGCTCCACCATCGCCCAGGCGAGCCCGCCGGACATGCGGCTGCCGATCGCGCTGGCGCTGAACTGGCCGCACCGCGTGCCCGGCGCAGCCGCCGCGTGCTCCTGGGACACCGCGGCGAGCTGGACCTTCGAGCCGGTCGACAACGAGGCGTTCCCGGCCGTCGAGCTGGCTCGCGAAGCGGGTACCGCGGGCGGCTGCCTGCCCGCGGTTTTCAACGCGGCGAACGAGGAATCGGTGGCCGCGTTCCTGGCTGGCAAGGCCGGGTTCCTGTCGATTGTGGACACCGTCTCGCAGGTGGTCTCCGACGCGGACGACTGGCGGCGCGAACCCCGCGACGTCGCGGACGTGCTGGCCGCCGAGCAGTGGGCCCGCGTCCGGGCCGCCGAGCTGCTGGGGTGAGCGCCTTCCCTCACGGACCTGAAGAGCCGGGACCGCGGTGCGCGAAGCCGCCTCGGTCGATGCAACACTGGTTTCACGCTGGCGGCGGATACTTGAACCCGTAACTTGTCGGGTGGTCTCACCGCTTGAGCTGAAGCCGTGGAAGACGACGAAACCTGCCGCCACCGCATCGCGGGTCGCGGCTGAGGGGTGAGGTGCAGGGCCCGTGCTTGCCTATGTGATCGGCGTGGTGCTCTTCGCGCTCGCGATCTGTGTTTCGGTCGCCTTGCACGAAGCGGGCCACATGGTCACCGCCCGGATGTTCGGCATGCGGGTCCGCCGGTACTTCGTCGGCTTCGGGCCGACGGTGTTCTCCTTCCGGCGCGGCGAGACCGAGTACGGCCTCAAGGCGATCCCGCTCGGCGGCTTCTGCGACATCGCCGGCATGACCGCGCTCGACGAGGTCACCCCGGAAGAGGCGCCGCGCGCGATGTGGCGGTTCAAGACGTGGAAGCGGACCGTCGTGATGTCGGCCGGTTCCATCACGCACTTCCTGCTCGGCTTCATCGTGCTGTTCGTCATGGCCGCGACCATGGGCCTGCCGAACGTGGACCAGAAGCCGATCGTCTCGACCATCTCCGACTGCGTGCGCGGCGGCACCACGGTCGACCAGGTGAACAACCCGGTCTGCCAGCCCGGCGACCCGGCCCCGGCGAAGAAGGCGGGCCTGCTGCCCGGCGACGTCGTGGTCTCGGTGGCGGGCAAGGCGACCCCGACCTGGACCGAGATGGTGACCCAGGTCAAGGCGGTCTCCGGGCCGGTCCCGGTGGTCGTGGAGCGCGGCGGGAAGCAGGAGACGTTCGTCGTCGACGTGCCGAAGGTGACCCGGCCCGCGGCGAACGGCGGCACCGAATCGGTGGGCGCGGTCGGCGTCGGCGTCGCGCGGAGCATCCAGTACAGCCCGCTCGGCGCGTTCGGCGGCGCGGCGTCGTTCACCGGCGACATGTTCGCCCGCACGTAGGACGGGCTGATGGCCTTCCCGAAGCGCATCCCGGCGGTCTTCAACTCGATCTTCGGCGGCGAGCGCGACCCGGACACCCCGGTCAGCGTCGTCGGCGCGAGCAGGCTCGGCGGCGAGGCGGTCGAGGCCGGGCTGTGGCAGGTCTTCCTGCTGCTGCTGGCCAGCCTGAACTTCTTCATCGGCGTGTTCAACCTGCTGCCGCTGCTGCCGATGGACGGCGGGCACATCGCGATCGTCTGGTACGAACGCGTCCGCGACTGGCTGCGCGGACTGCGCGGCAAACCCGCGGGCGGCCCGGTCGACTACACGAAGCTGTCCGCGATCACGATGGTGCTGGTGGTGATCGGCGGCGGCGTCACGCTGCTCACGGTGACGGCCGACATCGTCAATCCGATCCGCCTGCAGTAACCGCGCGCACCGGCCGGGTCACGCATGCGTCCCCGGCCGCCCGACCGGGGGTAACGCTGCTCACCGCGTCGGCTGACTTCGTTGAAACGCGCCCGGGTGGGGTGGGTACGCTGGAAGCGTGACCGTCGCGTTAGGTATGCCCGCTCTGCCCCCGCCCGTCCTCGCCGAGCGTCGCAAGACCCGCCAGCTGATGGTGGGGTCGGTGGGTGTCGGCAGCGACCACCCGATCTCGGTGCAGTCGATGACCACGACGCTGACCTCCGACGTCAACGCCACCCTGCAGCAGATCGCCGAACTGACCGCGGCCGGCTGCGACATCGTGCGCGTGGCGTGCCCGTCGGCCGACGACGCCGAGGCGCTGCCCGCGATCGCGAAGAAGTCGCAGATCCCGGTGATCGCCGACATCCATTTCCAGCCCAAGTACGTGTTCGCCGCGATCGAGGCAGGCTGTGCCGCGGTGCGGGTGAACCCGGGCAACATCCGCAAGTTCGACGACCAGGTCAAGGAAATCGCGCAGGCCGCGAAGGACCACGGCACGCCGATCCGGATCGGCGTCAACGCCGGGTCGCTCGACAAGCGGCTGCTCGAGAAGCACGGCAAGGCCACTCCGGAAGCGCTCGCCGAATCGGCGATGTGGGAGGCGTCGCTGTTCGCCGAGCACGATTTCCACGACATCAAGATCTCGGTCAAGCACAACGACCCGGTCGTGATGGTGCGCGCTTACGAACTGCTCGCCGAGCAGTGCGACTACCCGCTGCACCTCGGCGTCACCGAGGCCGGGCCCGCGTTCCAGGGCACGATCAAGTCCGCCGTCGCGTTCGGCGCGCTGCTGCGCCAGGGCATCGGCGACACCATCCGGGTGTCGCTGTCCGCGCCGCCGGTGGAGGAGGTCAAGGTCGGCATCCAGATCCTCCAGTCGCTGAACCTCAAGCAGCGGAAGCTGGAGATCGTGTCGTGCCCGTCGTGCGGGCGGGCGCAGGTGGACGTCTACACCCTCGCCGACCAGGTCACCGCCGGGCTGGAGGGAATGGAGATCCCGCTGCGCGTCGCGGTGATGGGCTGCGTCGTGAACGGTCCGGGCGAGGCGCGCGAAGCCGACCTCGGCGTCGCGTCCGGCAACGGCAAGGGCCAGATCTTCGTGAAGGGCGAGGTCATCAAGACCGTGCCGGAGCACGCGATCGTGGAGACCCTGATCGAAGAGGCCATGCGGATCGCCGAGGAATCCGGCGAGTCGATCGGCGAGGGCGCGCCGAGCGTCACCGTCGGCTGAGTTTTCGGTCCGTGAAGGGCTCCTTGAGGGAATCAGATTCCCTCAAGGAGCCCTTCACGGCTTTCCGGGGTCAGACTCGCTCCAGGAGAACGACGGGGATCTGCCGACCGGAGGCGGCCTCGAACTCGGCGAATTTCGGGACCAGCGCGATCTGCGCCGCCCAGATCCTGGCGCGTTCCTCCCCGGCGGCGAGCCGTGCTTCGACCGGGATTTCTCCCGCGCCCGCCTCGACGACGGTCCGCGGATTGGCCCGGAGATTGCGGTACCACGCGGGGTCGTGCGGACTGCCGCCGTGCGTCCCGAAGACGGCCCAGTTGTCGCCGACCGGCTGGTAGAACAGCGGGCTGATCCGCGCTTTCCCGGTCTTGGCTCCGACGTGGTGCACGAGAATCAGCGGCATCCCCTTTTCCGGAAATCCCGGCATATACGGCGGTACCGGGCGGCCTTGCGCGAGTTCTTCCGGACTGCTCCACGCGACATATCCGGCGTTCTCCCGGAATTCGGCGCGGATCCGGACATTCCAGTCATCGAGGGTGGACACGACATCTCCTTCACTAGGCGGAGCACTTGCTCCGCAAGCTAGCACACTAGGTGGAGCACGTGCTCCGGGTAAGCGAGTATGCTCGGCGCATGGCCGTGGCTGAACCGCACACCCCCACTCGCCGGCGCGCCCTGCGCGCGGACGCCATCCGCAACCGGGAGGCGATCGTCGAAGCCGCCGCCGAGGTGATGGCGGAGCAGGGAGCCGCCGTCGACGTCCGGGAGATCGCCCGGCGCAGCGGGGTCGGCATGGGCACGCTGTACCGGCATTTTCCGAAGAAGGAAGACCTAGTCCGGACGGTCCTGGACCAGGATTTCTCCCGGTGGGCCGAAGCCGCGCGCCAGGCCGCCATCGAGGCGGAGGACCCGTGGGCGGCGCTGACCGATTTCTATCGGCAGGCGTTGTCCGGCTGCGCTCGGCATCGGGCGATCATGGAGAGCTTCGCGCTGACGTGGACGGACCCCGATCCGACGGGGATTCCGCAGCTGCGCGCGGTTCTGGAGGAGCTGCGGGCTCGGGCGGCGGAGTTGCTGCGTCCTGGGGTGACTACGGATGATTTGGTGCTGCTGCTGATTTCTCTGGGGTATGCGGCGCAGTTCACGGACGAGTGCCGTCCGCACATGTGGAACCGGTTGCTGCTGGTTTCGCTGGACGGGTTGCGGGCTGAGCATCGGGAGCCGTTGCCGGAAAGCTAATCGCCACCGCCGGGAGTGACGGTGAGCCCGTGTCGCGGATCCGGCACGTCTTCGAGCGCCGCTTTCACTGAAGGCTGGGCGCAGAATTCGTCGCGGATGGCCTCGGTCCTGAAGGCGATCTCGAAGGCGATGCCGCGTTCGTGCGTCCGCCACGACCATCGCACGGCGCGGTCGGCGATCGCGGCTTTGAGCAACGCGTCGGAGTAGGCGCGGCGCCAGTCGCTCGCCGGGGCTTCTCCGTCGAGCACTTCGATGAGCAGCCAGGGGTCCGACACTGTGCCTCTATTCGGCGTCGCTGAGCAGGAGAAGCGCGTAGTAGGCCAGGAAATGCTCCACCGCATACGGCCCCTCGGTCACCTGCGGCAGCGAGGCCTCCGCATGCTCCAGAGAACTCGCGTCGATCACGGCAACCCGGCCGTCCCCACTCGGCAAAGCCCCAGCGATCCGCCGCCAGCACCAAGCGCGGTGCAGGTTGAGCCCGTGCAGATGGGCGATCAACCCGTCGGAAGCATCGGTCACCACCGCCGGAGTGAACAACGCCGCCGGGTTCCGGTCGGCGATTCCGGGCAGGAAAGCCTCCAGCCAGGCACCGAAATCGGCGGCGGTCATCAGACGGCTCATCAGCTCGGCCTCGGCCAGTGCGGGGGTGAGGAAGTCGGCCCCGGACGGTTCCCAGGCACCGGGGTAATCGCGGTCTGAGCCGAACCAGCGCCAGGCCGTTTCGGTGAGCACCTCCCGCAGTTGCGGTTCACCGCGGGACGCCAGGTAGTCGGCGTACGGCAGTGCGCGAGCGAGCCCGAAAGCGCCGTTCTCGTGCAGCCCGTAGCGGATCGGGTAGGTGACCTTTGGCAGCCAGTCGAGGAAGCGGGTCACGAAAAGCCTGCTCAACGGCTGGAGTGCCGTGGACCAGCGCGCGGCGTCCGGGCCGTCCCAGGTGGCGGTTTCCATCGTCAACGCCAGCAGGATCGACCAGCCGTACGGTCGCTGCGTCGTCCGGTGGTGCTCCGGCGCGAAGTACGCGGCTTCGGTGGCCAACGCGGGTTCGGTCAGGTGCGCGTTCAATACGGCACGGATCTCGTCGGCGGGGACGAGGGACGGGTAGCGGCGCAGGAGATGTGCCAGCACCCAGAACATTTCCACGCACGAATGCCAGTCGAAGCTGCCGTAGAAGCACGGGTGCAGCTCGCGGATCGGCGGGACGGGAGTGTCGTCGGTGCGCCAGTGACTCTCGTAGTGCGGATACTCGCGCACGATGTTCGTCAGCGCGATCTCCGCGAACTCACCGGCGTGTGCGGCCAGCAGTGCGGTCATGTCAGCCGCGCAGGTGGTGTTGCGCGGCTTCGCGGATCTGGATCCGCACGTTCTCCAGCGAGGCCGCGACCTCGTCGATCTGCCGGATCGCGATCTGCACCGAACCCTGGACCGCGGTCGCGGTGCCGGTTTCGCCGAGCAGGCCGAGCACCTGCGCCTGCAGATCTTCCAACTCGCCTTTGGTGGCGAGGGCGATGCCGGTCGGCACCTGGTCGGCCAGCAGTTCGAGCTGCTGCGCCTGTTCCTGGATCGTCATCGGGCTTCTCCTCATCGTGGGGACCGCTCTCCCGTGGTAGCAGAATTCGTCGGTGCCCGGGGCTAGCCTGGTCCCGTGAGTCACAGCTGGGCCGCCCGTCCGCCGCATCCGGTGCTGCGGGGCCTGGTCACGCGCTATGTCGGGTACGCGCAGGAGAACGTCACCCTCGAAGTGCACCGCGGGCTGCCCTCGCGGCACATCACGCTCGTGATCAGCCTTGAAGAGCCGATCCGGTACGCGGGGCTGTCTGGCGCGGGAGCGCTGCAGAGTGTGGTCGGCGGCCTGCACACCGAACCCGCGCTGATCACGCAGGACCGGGTGCAGCGAGGAGTGCAGCTGGAGCTGGATCCGCTGGGGGCGCGGACGTTGCTGGGCGTCACCGCCGCCGAGCTGACCGGCCGGGTAACCGACCTGGCCGACTTCGGCAGCGACCTCGCCCGCCTGCCGGACCGGCTGGCCTCGGCGGAGGATTGGCGCACCCGGTTCGCGATCCTCGACGAGGTACTGGCCGCGCGGGCGGTCGAGCCTGCCGAGCAGCCGCCGGAGCTGGACCGCGCTTGGCACGAGCTGCGCCGCAGCGGCGGGCAGCTGCGGGTCGGCGATCTGGCGAACGAGGTCGGCTGGAGTCGTCGACACCTGGGGGAGCGGTTCCGCGCCGAACTGGGGCTGGCCCCGAAGCAGGCGGCGCGCGTGCTGCGGTTCGAGCGCGCGGTTCGGTTGCTGCGTACTGGGCACCGTGATCTGGCTGGGATTGCTTATGCCGCTGGGTATTACGACCAGGCGCACTTCTCGAACGAGTGGCGCGCGCTGGCGGGTTGCTCGCCGCGGACGTGGATGGCGGAGGAACTCCCGGCGCTGAGTGAGCAGACCGACGATGACGTTTCCGTTTGAGCGTGGCGCGCAGCTGCTAGCGCGGAATCAAGCCAGGGTGTCCTTTCGGAATGGTCATCTGGCGCGACCGCCGGTAGTTCACGTCGCAGAACGGGCACTGAGCCGGTGGTCCGAACTGGCGGCGTTCGCTCGACGGCTCGAATAACACCGCGGCGGTTTCGCCGCACAAGGTGGTGATTGCTTCACCCGGCACCGGGAAAGTGACAAAGCAGGCCCGGTGCCACACCCCGTCGATCACCGGGTGGAGGTGGTCAAGGCTGACGTAGATCAACGCTGGCATCCGTGCTCTTTCCGACAGGCTTCGTAGCTGACAGTCACCACCGTGAGGCTAAGAGCGATTGCTACGCTGGAGGAGCACCAAAGGGACACCGCAGGCTCACGGCAGGAGCGCCTCGCATGGACGGCCCCGAGCAGCCCGGAGACAGTGTTGCCGAGAGGCTCAAACGTGCCCGCAAGCTCAAGGGACTCGACCAGCGTCAGCTGGCGCAGCGCATGAGCTTCTCGTACTCACTGGTCAAAAAGGTGGAGCAGGGCGTGAAACCGCCTAGCGCCGCTTTTGTCGCGGGCGCGGCACGTGCGCTCGGCATCAAGGTCTCCACGCTCTACGGAACGAGCGAGAACGAGGTGCTGGACGAGCCGAGTCAGCAATCCTCGGGCATCGCCGATCTGCGCAGCGCGCTCGACGCTTACGACGAGCCACGTCCTGAAGGCGACGCGCTCGCCCTCGACGACGTCACCGCCCGGCTTGTCGCTGCTTCGGACAAGCTAGTGGCGCTTCACCACGCCGACGTGCTGTCGGAGCTGCCGAACCTCCTGCACCACCTATACGTTCTCGCCGACGAGCCCGGTCGTGCCGGAGAGCTGGGCCGCGCCGTGCTGCACGACGCCTATCGGATGTCGGCGACCGTCGCCGGACGCTTCCGGCAAGCCGATCTCGCCGCGATCGCGTCCGAGCTGCACGTTCAGCTCGCCCCGCGTACCGGAGACCCGCTGCGGATCGCCATCAGCGCGTACCACCGCAGCACGCGCTATCTGCAGCATGGCGACTACCGCAACGGTCTCCGCCTGCTCGACCGCGCTCGCGAACACATCGGCACCAGCACGAACGGTCGTGCTGTGGCGATCCAGCTGGACTTGCGCTCGGCGATCCTCGCTGCCCGTGCCGGAGACGCGACCGAGGCTGACGACTACGTCGGCGAGGCGCGCTCTTATGCCAGCGAGTTCCGGCCACCGGCTGCTCCTTACTACGGAGTGGATGCCAGCACGACGAACATAGTCGTTCACTGGTGCGCGACACCGGTCGAGAACTACAACGGCACCGAAGCTGTCCGGCGCGCTTCCACTGTCGAGGTGGTCGACCCGCATCGTCCGGAGCGGGTCGGGCACCACCACATCGACATGGCTCGCGCGTGGATGCTTCACGGTGACCGCGAGCGGACCCTCACCGAATTGAACGCGGCGAAAGAGGCAGCACCGAACGCGACCCGGCACCATCCCTCAGTCGCGGAGACCGTGCGGATGCTCGTCGCGTCCGAGCGCCGCGCCACCGAATCGCTTGCCGGGTTCGCCCGGTGGGCAGGCATCCGCATCTGAACCGCTGCGGCTCGCGTTCTCAACGCTCCAGCTCCCGTTTCTCCAAGACGAGACGAAGTCCGCCGCCGCAGAATCGGTGGTATGACTCCACAACCGACCGTCTGGCCAGCCTTCCGTTACAACGACGCCCGCGGCGCGATCCGTTTCCTCACGGACGTTCTCGGCTTCGAAGAGACCCTCGTGGTACCCGGCGAGAACGGTGTCGCGCATGCCGAACTCCGTTGGCCCGAAGGCGGTGCCGTGATGCTGGGCAGCTGCGGCGGCCCTGCCGACGGCGTGCACGACGAGATGAAACCTGGTACCAGCGCCGTGTACGTGGTCTCGGATCGCGTAGACGAGATCTACGCCCGCGTGCGCGAAGCCGGTGCCGAAATCAGCATGGAGCTGCACGACACCGACTACGGCTCGCACACGTTCACCGTCCGCGATCCGGAGGGGAACGCCTGGACGGTCGGGAGTTACCGGGGTGCGTAGGGGCCTCGTGAGTGGCAATCCCGGTTAGAACCGGGATAGGCGCTCACGACTAACCCTCGGGATAGAAGACGAACAAGGTGCAGCCAGTCTCGGTCGCGGGCACGTGCCAGGAGCCAGCCGGGGCGTGGATGAACGTGCCGGCTGGGTAGTCGCGGGCGCCGTCGTTGAAGACGCCGGACACGACGAAGACTTCTTCGGACCCGGGCTCGTGCACGTCGCGTTCGGGCCACGTGCTGCCGGGGTCGAATTCGACCACGTTGGCGTGCGCGCCGTTTTCGCCGGTCCACAGCGGACGGAGGCGGATGCCGGGGAACAGGTCCTTCACCGGGGCTTCGTCGACCGGGACCGACGTGTAGCCCGGCTGGGCAAGGATTTCGGGGTGCATGGGTTCCAGCTTGACCGCACTGGCGAACGCGGGACAGTGTCAGGAAAGACGTCATAGGGTACTTTCTTGCCATGCATCGCGTGGTGGCTCTCGTCCAGCCGGTGCAGTCGACGTTCGAACTCGGCTGCGGCGTCGAAGTGTTCGGCACGACCAGGGTCGGGGTGCCGCAGCACTACGAATTCGAGGTGTGCACCGAGAATCCCGGTCCGGTGCCGACGTCGGCCGGATATGCGATGCACGTGTCCAGCGGGCTTTCCAAGCTCGCCACGGCCGACACGGTGCTGATTCCGGGCTGGCTGCCGGTCGAGACGCCGCTTTCGCCGAAGGTGCGCCGGGCGTTGCTGCGCGCGCATGAACGAGGAGCGCGGTTGGTCACGATCTGCTCGGGCGTCTTCGCGCTGGCTCAGACCGGGCTGCTGGACGGAAGAACGGCGACGACGCACTGGGCGCGAATCGACCAGTTGCAGCGGGATTTCCCGGAAGTGCAGGTGGAACCGGACGTGCTTTACGTGGACCACGGCGACGTCGCCACGAGCGCGGGTGCGGGAGCGGGCATCGACCTGTGCTTGCACCTGGTCCGGCGCGATCACGGGGCGGCGCACGCGGCGCTGATCTCGCGGCACATGGTGATGCCGACGCATCGCGAGGGCGGGCAAGTGCAATACGCGCCGCCGCAAGCGTCCGCGGATGCGCTGGACGGATTGCTCGACTGGGCGGGGGAGCGGTTGGGGACGCCGTTGTCGGTCGAGGATTTGGCTGCCCGCTTGCGGATTTCGCCGCGGACGCTGGCCCGCCGGTTCGCGGATCAGCTCGGGACGAGTCCGGGTGCGTGGCTGCTGTCGCGCCGGGTGGCGGAGGCGCGGCGGTTGCTGGAGGAGACGGACCTGCCGGTGGACGCGATCGCGGCGCGGGTCGGTCTGGTGTCGGCGGTGAACTTGCGACGTCGGTTCCGGGCGCAGGTCGGGACAACGCCGGGGGCGTATCGCAGGGCGTTCCGAATAGGGTGATCGGCGCGTACCGGCAGGGAGGTCCAGTACGCGCCGATCACCGGGTTACGCGGTGGTGGTTTGCACCGTCACCGCGGGGCCGACACCGGTTCCGGTGACGGCCGCGATCGTGAACGTGTACGCGGTCCCGGACTTCAACCCGTCCACGACGCGGGTCAGGCCCTTCTGCGTGGGCTGGCTGACGATCGTGTCGCGGCCGACGACCTCGATGGTGCGGCCGTCGGACACGGTGATCCGGTAGCCGATCACCGGGGTCGACCCGGTTTCCTTCGGCGGCGTCCAGTGGATGCTCGCCGCGTCAGTGCTCGGCAGCGCCTTCGCCCCGGTCGGAGCGGCAGCGGGCTGGGTGCCCGGCTGTCCGACGGTGACCGGTGCCGATGGCAGCGAAGGCAGGCCAGTCCCGTATCGGTTGCGTGCGGCGACCGTGACCGTGTACGTCTGGCCATCAGTCAGCTTCGGGATCACCGTGTACCCGGTGCGCGCGAAGTCCTTGGCAGACACCGAAGCCGTGACACTGTGCTTGCCGTCCGACGCGGTCAGCAGGTAATCCTGCACCGGCGCACCGTTTTCCGCGACCGTCGGGTTCCAGGTCGCGTACAGCTGCCCGGACACCGAGAAGGTGCCGATCCGCGTCGGTGCCTGCGGAGCGGACGCGCCGTCGATCCGGCGGTTCAGCACCGAGCGGTGGCCCGGTTCGATGCCCGCGTTGTCCACAATGGACTTCGGTGCGGCGGCCGGATTGTTCAGCAGGTGGTTGCCCGAGGTGATGACGCCCTTCTTGTTGCCGTCCGGATCGCCCTGCTCCCAGTAGTTTTCGGAGATGACGGTCGGGTCGTTGTTGCCGAGCGAGTCGCGGTAGTCGACGTGCGTGGAGGCGACGTTGGCGTACGCCGCGTGGTAAAGCACGTTGCCGGAAACGGTTTCGTAGGTGCAGCCGTTGTCGGTGTAGACGGACTTGCCGAGACCCCACTGGTCGTAGATGACGTTCCCGGTCACCTTCTCGCCCTCGGCCTGCGACGGGCCGGTGATGCCCTGGGTGTAGATGCCGCCGCCGTCGTCCAGCGAAAGCATGTAGTCGTGGATCAGGTTGTCCGACACCACGTTGTTGCGCGAGACGTTCGGCGTCGCGGCCTGTTTGATCTTGTCCGGCCAGCCGCCCCAGCCCATCGAGATGCCGGAGTACGCGACGTGGTCGATCTGGTTGTGCGACACGACATTGTCCTGCGAATACCCGTTGACGATCGGGACGCCGCCGGTGAATTCGCGCGGCATGCCGTACAGGTGGTTGTTGGTCACCTTGACCCGCGTGGTCAGGTCCGCGCCAGCCGCGGTGGGCTTGCTGACGCCGCCGATTTCGACGCCGTTGCCGGAGATGTCGGTGAACACGCTGTCGGACACGCTGCTGTCCTGCGCGCCTTCGCCGAGGTCGAGACCGGCCGCGCCGAGGTGCGCGAACACGGTGTCCTGGAACTCGATCCGGTGCCCGTGCGACATCGAGACGTTGCCGGGTTCCTTCGTCCAGTCCGCGTACGGGCAGGAACCGCCGGGCGTGAACTGGCACAGGCCCTGCGTGGCCCAGCCGCGTTCGCCGGTGATCCGGTAGCCGGCCTGGATTTCGGAGAAGCCTTCCGGCGACGACGGTTCGAGCCAGGTCGCGTAGGAGAACTGGATGCCGCGGAAGGAGATGTCGTGGATCGGCTTCTCAGCGGTGCCGCGGCCGTCCACGAGCTTCTCCAGCGCGGGCATCTCGACGTCGGCCCAGTGCAGGTTTTCGCCCTTGCGCGGCAGGTAGTACACGGTGTGCGCGGAGCGGTCGAGGTACCACTCGCCGGGAGTGTCCAGCAGCTCGAACGCATTCTCCACATAGGACGGTTGGCGTCCGTTGGTGAGATCGCCGGGGCCGACCATGTTGACCGAACGGCCGGGGATGTCGGCGAACATCACGCGGCGGGTGGAGTTGTCCCAGCACGGCTGCGCCATGGTGATCGTCGTGCCCGTCGCCGAAGCGACCGGGCAGCGCGGCTCGGTCCACTGGCCGAGGCCGTTGCGCTCGACGTTCCACAGCTCCTCGCCGCTGGTGTAAACCAGTTCGAGGTCGCTCGGGTTTCGCCAGTGCGCCATGGTGTCCGCGGACGCGGTGTATCCGGTATCGGTCGCCTTCACGCTCACCGGAAGCCGTCCGGACGCTCGCTGCGCGCGGACGCCGTCGACGTACAGCTGGCGGGTGTTGTCCAGCCCAGCGGGCGCGGGAGCGGAGTAGAGGCCCGGCCGTCCGGCGACCGGATGCCAGCCGCTGACCTGCTTGCCGCCGCTGACCACGGTGCCCGGCGAGCCCTGCCAGACGACCCGATGGCCGTTCCAGCCGGAATCGGCCGCGTCGAGTTCTAGCGGTTTGTCGAGCCGGTAGGTGCCGGAGGCGACGTGCACGGTCAGGTCGGAGTTCAGGTGCGCGACACGTTGCCGGACCAACTGCTGGGCGCGGGGGAGCGTGCGCACCGGCGACCAGACGGCGCCAGACCCGGAATCGTTGCCCCACGGCGAGACGTACACGTCCTGGTTGCCCGGCCACGCGGCGGCCGCACCAGCGGGCAGCAGCGCGGTCGCGGTCAGCACCGCCGCGGCCAGCCCCAGTGCGCGCCTCCCGTTCGGGCGCGCTGGTCTGAGCTTCATCCGGGACCTCCGTGTTCGCCAGTGAACGACGCGAGTCCGCGCCGCAAGAAAGATAGGATCTATTCGCGACCGTGTCGAGAGGATCCGCGGGGATATTCCGAGCATTCACGGTGGTGAACAGGGTTGACCCGGTCGGCGGGTTTCGTCCCGGTTAGCGGTCAGTGATCCGATGAATCATTGCTGCCCGAGGTCTGGCGCGCGTACAACGAAGCGATCCCCGGGAGAGGTGGTCGCGATGAAGCGAAGTCGGATCGGTGTGCTGGCCGCGGCGGTAGCGGTGCTCTTGGGACCGCTGGCCGGAACAGCGGCGGCGGACAGCCAGTCGATCGAGTCCTGGACACCGGTGGCGAGAACGCCGCCGATGGGCTGGAGCAGTTGGAGCGCGCTGCGCCGGAAGTTCACCGAGGAGACGATCAAGGCCCAAGCCGACGTCATGCACGACCGGCTCGCCGCCTACGGCTACCGGTACATCAACATCGACGCGGGCTGGAACGACCACGTCGACGAGTTCGGCCGCGTCGCTCCTGATCCGAAGAAGTTCCCGAACGGCATCGCCTCGCTGGCCCGGTACCTGCACCAGCGCGGCCTGAAATTCGGCATCTACCTGGTGCCCGGCGTCCCCGCGCAAGCGGTTGCGGCGGACTCGCCGATCGAGGGCACGCCGTACCGAGTGCACGACATCGTCATGCCCGGCGCGGGCAACACCGCGGACGACAAATCCGCCAAGCTCGACTTCAGCAAGCCCGGCGCGGCCGCATACGTCCGCTCGCAGGCGCGGCAGCTGGCGTCGTGGGGCGTCGACTACATCAAAATGGACTTCGTCGGCCCCGGCGGCGGCAAGATCCCCGCGGACAACCGCGAGGACATCCGGCAGTGGCACGCGGCGATCGGGGCCACCGGCCGTCCGATCCACTTGGAACTGTCGAACTCGCTCAGCATCGCCGAGGCCGCGACCTGGCAGCGCTACAGCAACGGCTGGCGGATCGAGGGCGACATCGAGTGCTACTCGCATTGCGTCGGCCTCACGAACTGGGACGTGCGGGTCAAGCTGCGCTTCGCCGACGCTCCCAAGTGGACCGGCTTCGCGGGCCCCGGCCACTGGAACGACCTGGACTCCATCGAGATCGGCAACGGCGACGCGAACGGCATCACCCCGGACGAGCGGCAGAGCGTCATGACGCTGTGGGCGATGGAAGCCTCGCCGCTGCTGCTCGGCACCGACCTGACCAAACTCGATCCGGACGACCTGAAACTGCTCACCAACCGCGAGGTGCTGGCCGTCGACCAGGCAGGCCGACCGGCACGCCCGGTTTCGCAGGAGACGCAGCAGCAGGTGTGGTTCAGCCCCGACGGCCGTGGCGGGGTGACAGTCGCGCTGTTCAACCTGGGCTCGACGGAGGCTCCGGTGACGGCGTCGTGGCAGGACCTGGAGCTGCGCGGCCCGGCTGCCGTGCGGGATCTGTGGACGCATCGGAACCTGGGGGTGAGCCGGGACAGTTTCACCGCGACGCTCGCACCGCACGCTTCGCGGCTGCTGCACCTGGTTCCGCGTCATCACTGAGCCTGCGGACGTTCCAGCCGTCCGTGAGGGGAACCTTCACGGACTCCAGGGGACAACTCCGGAGGCGCCCGGGCGGGGTGCCTCCGGAGCGCTTCGGCGTGCGCGCCCGGTTCGAGCACCGTCGGTGGCGGAGCCCTCCGGGGCGCCGCCGTTCGGGTGCGAGGGCCGTTCATCTCAGCGTGTCGGCCGGCTCGCGTTCCGTTCACCCGGTTCATCTGGCACTCTGGACCCCGTGTTGCGGCTTGCAGGTGCACGGCTGCTCGACGATCGGGACTATCCGGCGGTGCGCGCTGCACTCGCCGCCGACCCGGTGGGCAGCTGCATGGTTAGCGCCCGGGTCGAGGCGGCCGGTCTCGACCCGTGGCGTCTTGGTGGCGAGCTGTGGGCGGCCGACGCCCGTACGGTGCGCGCCGGACGGCTCACCGGTTTGTGCTTCGCCGGACCCAACCTGATCCCGTTGCGCGGCAACGCTTCGGCGCTGCGGTCGTTCGCCGACCGGGCGCTGCGCCGCCAGCGCACCTGCTCCTCGCTCGTCGGACCCGCGCCGCAGGTGCTCGGGCTCTGGGACGAGCTGTCGTCGGAATGGGGACCGGCCCGCGAGGTGCGCGGCGACCAGCCGCTGATGGCGCTCGAAGGCGACCCGCTGGTGCCCGCCGACCCGCAGGTCCGCACCGTCCGCCCGCACGAACTCGACCGCTACCTGCCCGCGGCGGTGGCGATGTTCATCGAGGAGGTCGGCGTCGACCCGCGCGCGGGCGACGGCGGAGCCAGCTACCGCGCCCGGGTGAGCGAGCTGATCTCCACCGGCCGCGCGTTCGCCCGGTTCGAGGACGGCGAGGTCGTGTTCAAGGCCGAGATCGGCGCGATGTCCGCGCGGGTCGGCCAGATCCAGGGCGTGTGGGTGCATCCGGACCGGCGCGGCGGCGGGCTCGGCACCGCGGGCACCGCGGCGGTGGTGAATCGCCTGGTCCACGGCCTCGGCCGGACCGCGAGCCTGTACGTGAACGGCTTCAACGCGCCCGCGCTGGCGGCCTACCGGCGGATCGGGTTCCAGCAGGTCGGGCAGTACGCGACCGTGCTGTTCTGAGCTGGCTGCACCGCGATCGAGTGACGTCGTAGTCTGGGGACATGTCCGTTCGCGCCCCGTTGAAGCCCGGCGTCCAGACGCCGCGCCGTGCCGTCCCCGCCGACATCGCCCGCCCCGAGTACGTGGACCGGCCGGCGCCGAAACGGGACACCGGCAACGGAGTGCGCACGCCCGAGGTCGTCGAGGCGATGCGGGTCGCGTCGAAGATCGCTGCGCAGGCGCTCGAAGAGGGCGGCAAGGCGGTCAAGCCCGGCGCGACCACCGACGACGTCGACAAGGTGGTGCACGAGTTCCTGCTTGACCACCGCGCTTATCCGTCGACGCTCGGCTACCGCGGCTTCCCGAAGTCGTGCTGCACCTCGCTGAACGAAGTGATCTGCCACGGCATCCCGGACTCGACCGTGATCGAGGACGGCGACATCTGCAACATCGACGTGACGGCCTTCATCGGCGGCGTGCACGGCGACACCAACGCGACGTTCCTCGCCGGCGACGTCTCCGAGGAGGTGCGGCTCCTGGTCGAGCGCACCCGCGAGGCGACCGCGCGCGCGATCAAGGCGGTCCGCCCCGGCCGTCAGCTCAACGTGATCGGCCGCGTGATCGAGGCGTACGCGAAGCGGTTCGGCTACGGCGTGGTGCGCGACTTCACCGGCCACGGCGTCGGCCCGGCGTTCCACACCGCGCCGACGGTGCTGCACTACGAGGAGCCCTCGGTGTCGACGCTGATCGAAGAGGGCATGACCTTCACGATCGAGCCGATGATCACGCTCGGCACCATCGACTACGACGTGTGGGACGACGGCTGGACGGTCACCACCAAGGACAAGAAGTGGACCGCCCAGTTCGAGCACACCCTGGTCGTCACTGCTAACGGCGCGGAGATCCTAACGCTCCCGTAAGGCTCGTCGTGAGTGTTTATCCCGGTTAGAACCGGGATAAACACTCACAAGTCTTCCGCGCGCGCGATCAGCTCGTCCAGGAATCCCGCCGCTTCGGCGGCCGACCGGTCGGCGTCGCGCGCTTCGATCGCGTCCACCAGCTCCCGGTGCCGGATCATCTCCGCGTGCTCCGGATTGTCCGAAGTGGACGCCACGCTCGCGGTGATCGCCTCCATCAGGCCGCGGTACAGCTCCAGCAGCAGCCCGTTGTGCCCGCACCGGACGACGACCTGGTGGAATTCCGCGTCGCTGCGGGCGAAATCGTCGAGGCGGCCCTCGTCCCAGTCGGTGTCCCGCCGGTTGAGCAGGACGCGCAGCTCGGCCACGTCTTCCTCAGTGCGCGCGGTCGCGGCCAGCCGAGCGCCCTCGACCTCCAGCAGCCGGCGCACGTGCAGCACCTCGCGCAGTTCCGTCCCGCACAGCCGCCGGATCGCGCCGGACACCTCGCTCGTCGCGCGCACGTACGTGCCGTCGCCCTGGCGGACTTCCAAGATCCCGGTGTGCGCCAGCGCGCGCACGGCCTCGCGGACCGTGTTGCGCCCGACGCCCAGTTGCGCGGACAGCTCCGGCTCGGTCGGGATCCGGTGCCCGATCGGCCATTCTCCGGCGGTGACCGCCTCGCGCAGCTGGTCGATGACCTGGTCGACGAGTCCGGCGCGGCGGGTGGTGGCCAACGGCACAGCCTGATCCCTTCATCCAATCATCCTACGTATGCGATAGTAGCGCACATGTCCGCCGATTCCCGAGACTCTGCAGCCGTGTCCACCGCCACCTATTCCGACCGGCTCGAGCTCGAACTGGAAGGCAGCCTCGAGGAAGAGGTGCCCTCCGGTTCGAGCTCGAGCCGGCCGGGCGTGGTGGCCGGCGGCGTGCTGCTGGCGGTCGCGGTGGTGCTGACGGCGATGAACCTGCGGCCGGCGATCACGAGCGTCGGCCCGCTGCTCGCGGAAATGCGCGGAAGCCTCGGCGCGTCCGCGGTGTGGGCGAGCATCCTCACGACCCTGCCCGGCCTCTGCTTCGCCGGGGCCGGGCTGGCCGCGCCCGTGCTGTCGCGCCGCCTCGGCATCGGCCCGGCGATCGGGCTCGCGCTGGCGGTGCTGACCGCGGGCCTGGCGGTGCGGGTGCTCGACGGACCGTACGTCGTGCTCGGCGGCACGCTCATCGCCACCGCCGGGATCGCGCTGGTCAACGTGCTGATCCCGGTGGTCATCAAGGATTCGTTCCCTGCTCGCGTCGGGCTCATGACCGGCGTCTACACCGCGGCGCTGCAGGGCGGCGGCGCGGCGGGTTCCGCGCTGAGCCCGCCGCTGGAATCCGCTTTCGGCGGCTGGCGTGCCGCGCTCGGCGCGTGGGGCGTGCTGTCGGCGATCGCTCTGGTGGCCTGGCTGATCGCTTCGCGCGGCGCGGGCCGCCCGCCACGTCCGGCCGCCGGTGCCGCTCGCGCCCGGTCGCTGATGCGCAGCCCGCTGGCGTGGATCGTCACGATCTTCTTCGGCCTGCAGTCGTTCATCGCCTACGTCGTGATGGGCTGGCTGCCGCAGGTGTTCATCGACGCGGGCGTCAGCAAGGCCGACGCCGGTCTGCTGCTCGGCCTGATCTCGGTGATCGCGGTGCCGATCAGCCTGGTGATCCCGCCGATCGCGGCGCGGCAGAAGAGCCAGAGCCCGTGGATCGTCGGAATGGGCGTCTTCGGTGCGGCCGGGATGCTCGGCCTCGTGCTCGCGCCCGGGTTCTCGCCGTTGCTGTGGAGCGTTCTGCTCGGGATCGGGATGAGTGTGTTCTCGCTGGCGCTGACGGTGATCGCGCTGCGCGCCCGCAGCGGTGCCGAGACGGCGCGGCTGTCGGGAATGGCGCAGGGGTTCGGGTATCTGCTGGCCGCGGTGGGGCCGTTCGTGTTCGGGCTGCTGCACGACGCGACGGGTAGTTGGACGGTGTCGTTGATCGTGCTGCTTGTGGTGATGCTGACGCAGATGGTGTTCGGGGCCTTGGCTGGGCGGCGTCGGTTTGTGTAGGGGGCTCGTGAGTGTTTGTCCCGGTTAGAACCGGGATAAACACTCACGAGCTTTTACTGCAGCTGCGCCAGAATCGGCTCCGGAAGCTGCCCCGTGCGCCGGACGTCGTCGAGCGCGGCCACCGCGACCGCGAGGCATTCCACGGCCCATTCTGACGGCTTCGCCCGAAGCTCCTCCAGCAATGCCTGTGTCGCGGCCGTCGTCCCCAGCTCCGCCCGCCGCGCGGCGAACATCAGCTCGAGATCCGTGACTTCGCTCCAGCGAGCGGCCAGATCCTCAGCGGCCACAACGATTTCCCCGGCGATCATGTCGGTCATGTCAGTCCCCGCACCTCCGCGAGAACAGTAACAACGCGACATCCTTGTTACCCGATTCGGGAATCGCCGCCCGCGCGGTCCACTCTGGGTAGCCCCGGAGTCAGTCCAGCGGCAGGTTCAGCAGCGCGTTCTCCACCAGTTCCGGCATCGCCGGGTGGATCCAGTACTGCCCGCGCGCCATCGTCCGCGCGTCGAGGCCGAAGCTCATCGCCTGGATCAGCGGCTGGATCACCGTCGACGCCTGCGGTCCGATGATGTGCGCGCCCAGCAGCTGCCCGGTCGCCGGGTCGGCCAGCAGCTTCGCGAAACCGGTGGTGTCCTCCATCGCCCAGCCGTAGGCGATGCCCGCGTAGTCCTGCTTCGAGACCACAAAGGACAGTCCGCGCTCGGTCGCCTCCGCCTCGGTGAGCCCGACCGACGCCACCTGCGGCGACGTGAACACCGCGTGCGGCACGAAGCGGTGGTCGGCCTTGATGCGGTCGTCTGGGTGCGCCAGATTGTGTTGCACCACGCGGGCTTCGTGGTTCGCGACGTGCTTCAGCTCCAGGGGCGACGAGATGTCTCCGAGCGCGTAGATGCCCTCGACGGACGTCTGCTGGTAGTCGTCCACCACGACGTGCCCGCTTTCGGTGGTGGCGACGCCGGTGGCCCCTACGTCGAGCAGATCCGAGTTCGGCTTGCGGCCGGTGGCGACCAGGATCAGGTCGGCCTCGACGGTCTCGGCGCCCTGCGGGCCTTCGAGATCCAGCGCGACCCCGTTGTCCGTGCGGCGCGTGCGAACCGTCTTGCGGTCCAGCCGGACGTCGAACCGCTGCGAAGCCAGTTCGGTGAACCGCGCGCTGACGTCCGCGTCCTCTTGCCGCAGCAGCGCGCCGGAGCGGTTCACCACCGTCACCGCCACGCCGAACGACGCGAAGACGTGCGCGAACTCCGCCGCGATGTACCCGCCGCCGAGGATGACGATTCGTTCGGGCAAGGCGTCGAGCCGCATGATCGTGTCGGAGGTGTAATAGCCGGTTTCGGCCAGCCCCGGCACGTCCGGGATCACCGGGCGCGCGCCCGCGGCGAGCACGAACCGGTCGGCGGTGACGACCTCGTCCGGACGGCCGTCGGGGAAGCTGACGCGCAGCTCCTTCATGCCGGTGAACCGGCCCTCGCCGCGGTAGACGTCGACGTTGCGGTTGTCCTCGTGGTTCTCGCGGTACTCCGCGCCGCCCACGGCGATCGGGTCGATCCGGCCGAAGATCCGGTCGCGGATGTCCGGCCAGCGGACCGCGGTGAGCTCCTCGTCCACGCCCAAGCGCGAGCTGCCCGCGGGCGTCGCGGCGACGTCGGCGGCGTAGACGAACATCTTCGTCGGGATGCAGCCGACGTTCAGGCAGGTTCCGCCGAACACGCCCTTCTCCACGATGGCCGTCCGGAGGTCGGCGAACTCCGGTCCGAGGATCGAGTTTCCCGATCCGGTCCCGATGATCACCAGGTCGTAGTGCGGCACGGCGGTCCTTCCCGAAAGCGGTCTGCTGCCAGCCTAGTCAACCCCGGACGCCCGCCCCGGTGTTCCCGGATCACTCGCCGTTGGCTGTGAAATGCATCCGGTCGACCGGCGACTTCCACGCCCCGCCCCACTGCCAGCCCACTCCGGCGAACGCGCGCACGATCGGGCCGCCGGCGGTGACCATCCCCGGCCGCACGTTCGCGCGGTCGACGTAGGCGGACGCCAGCTCCGGGACGACGAGGTCGTCCTTTGTGTAGGGATTGCAGAACGGGTTGACGTCCACCGCGAGCCCGTACGCGTGCGCGGACCAGTTCTTCTGCCCGCGCATCGGACGGCAGACGAACGCGCTGGTGTCGTTTCCGTCGCCGGTCGGCGGCGCGTCGAGTTCGGCGGGGGAGGTGATGCGCATTTCCTCGATGGGGAACTGCTGCGCGTACAGCTCGCTGAACGCTTTCACGACCGCCGAGGCGGCGTCCTTGTTGACCAGCAGCTCACCGGTGTGCGCGCGATGGTCGAAGCCCCAGAAGGAAAGCGTGACGTAGCGGAGGTCGGCCGACGACACCGGGCACGCGGCCTGCCAGGTGCTGCGCTTGAGCACGGTGTCGGGGACGTCGGCGATCTTCGCGGTGTACGTCGTGCTCGTCGGCGGCGGCAGGAAATCCTGAGTCGGCAGCGAGCGGTTCACCAGTTCGGGTGGAGTCGGCCGGATCTCGCCGAAGCCGTCCGGGCGCAGCGGCAGCGGACGAGCACCCACCTGCCAGGTGACGGCGGGCGCGCTCGTCGCTGTCCGAGTTGCCGGAAGTGTCGGACTGGGCGGTGCCGACGGCGCGCTCAACGGGCTCGGCGGGGGAGCCGCGGGGGTGCTCGGGGCGCATCCGGCCAGCAAGAAGACCGCCAGCGCGCCGGCCGTCGCGGCTGTTTTCCGTCGCATGACTCCACTTAATCGAATGCGCTCGGTGTATAGAGAGTCCACCCGTTTCAGTGACACCGTTTTGGGCTTGGCCCGTTTAGGGTAATCGCGGCCTTGTGTGCACGCGCCGGAGTCGGCTGATTCCCGTGCGCGTCCAGGCCGTGCTGTCGTAGTGCCGATGAAGGGAAAGCCCATGCCCGCGAAGTTCCGTCGTCCGGTCCTGCTCGCGGCGGGGTCGCTGCTCGCCGCCGCGATCGCGGTCCCGGTCGGCTCGGCCTGGGCGTCGACGCCGGCTGACCCGGGTTCGCACGCGCAGCCCCGGATCGTCGGCGGCAGCGAAGCCTCGCTGGCCGACCACCCGTACGCGGTGTACCTGACCGACCAGAGCGGTTCGCAGTTCTGCGGCGCGGTGATCGTGAGCCCGTCCGCGGTGGCGACCGCCGCGCACTGCGCGAAGGCCATGCCGGCGTCGTCGGTCCACGTGGTCGCCGGCCGCCAGGACAAGCGCGCCGACAACGGCGTGGAACTCGGCGTCTCGCGGGTCTGGGTGAACCCGGACTACAGCGATCCGACCAAGGGCGACGACGTCGCGGTCCTCACCGTGCGCGGGCGGCTGCCCTACCGCGCGGCGAAGCTCGCGGGCAAGAACGACCAGTCGCTGTACGCGGAAGGCACGCAGGCGACGGTGCTCGGCTGGGGACGGCTGTCCGAGGGCGGACAGCGGTCGGACGTGCTGCGCAGCGCCCAGGTGCCGCTGGTCAGCGACTCCAGCTGCAAATCGGCCTACGACACCTACGACCCGGCGAGCATGGTGTGCGCCGGCTACCAGCAGGGCGGCCAGGACGCGTGCCAGGGCGATTCCGGCGGCCCGCTCGTCGAGGGCGACACGTTGATCGGCATCGTGTCCTTCGGCGACGGATGCGGAAAGCCGGGCAAGCCCGGGGTGTACACGCGGGTTTCGCAGTTCTCCGACGACATCGCCGCGCAATCCCAGGCACGGTTGTTGGGCTGAGCTGTGTTAAGCAGGGCGGGTGACCACTCTGCACCGCGCCGCCGGGCCTGACCTCGCCGCTGCCGACCTGTACGAGATTCTCCGGCTGCGGTCGGAGGTGTTCGTGGTGGAACAAGACTGCGTGTACGCGGACATCGACGGCCGCGATCTGCTTCCGGAGACACGGCATCTGTGGCTGGCTTCCGAGACGGAGATTCTGGCTTACCTGCGCGTGCTGGCCGAGCCGGGCGGCGGGTCGCGGATCGGCCGGGTGGTGACGGCGAAGTCGGCGCGGGGTCAGGGTTTGGCGGCGCAGTTGATGGCGGCCGCGCTGGATGGTGCGGTGGGGTCGTTCGTGTTGGACGCGCAGACGTATGCGCAGGGGCTTTACGCGCGGTTCGGGTTTGTCGTTGCGGGTGAGGAGTTCCTGGAAGACGGGATCCCGCACGTCACCATGCGCCGCCCGGGTTAGCCGCGGGGCGCGGTCGCCGCGATCACCTTCACCGCGCGGTCGACGTCCGCTTCGGACAGATCCGCGCGGACGGTGAGGCGCAGCCGGGAAACGCCGTCCGGCACCGCGGGCGGGCGGAAGCAGCCGACCTGGATTCCTTGCTCCGCACAGGCTTCCGCCCACGCGGTGGCTGCTTGCGGCGACGGCGTCCGCACGGCGACCACGGCGGCTTCCGGCAGATCGACCGGCAGACCGGCGTTTTTGAGTCCCATCGCCAGGTTCCCGGCGTTCTCGATGACCTTCGCCGGCAGGTCCGGTTCGGACTTGAGCACCTGCAACGCGGTCAGCGCGGCGGCGGCGCTCGCCGGAGCGAGGGCGGTGTCGAAGATGAAGCTGCGCGCGGTGTCCACGAGATGCCGGATCACGCGGCGCGGGCCGACGACTGCACCGCCTTGCGCGCCAAGGGCGTTCGAGAGCGTGAGCGTGGTGACGACGTCCGGCGCGGACGACAGTCCTGCGGCGTGCACCGCGCCCCGGCCGCCTTCGCCGAGTACGCCGAAGCCGTGTGCGTCGTTGACGACCAGCGCGGCGCTGTGCGCACGGCAGATGTCGGCGAGTTCGGCCAGCGGCGAGAGTTCGCCGTCCGCGGAGAACACTGAGTCGGTGACCACGATCGCGCGCGGTTTGCGGCGCGTGGTCAGCGCGTGCTTGATCGCCGACGGCGTGGAGTGCTCGACGGCCGCGATGTCCGCGCGGGACAAGCGGCAGCCTTCGACCAGCGACGCGTGCACGTACTTGTCGGTGACGATCGCCGATTCGGACCCGGACAGCGCCGTCACCGCGCCGAGGTTCGCGGTGAATCCGGAGGAGAACACCAGCGCCGCTTGGGCTCCGCAGAACCGGGCCAGCTCGTGTTCGAGTTCCGCGTGGAGTTCGGTGGACCCGGTGACCAGGCGCGATCCGGTCGCTCCGGCGCCCCAGCGCAACGCGGCCGCGGCGGCGGCACCGGCGACGCGCTTGTCGCGGGCGAAGCCGAGGTAGTCGTCGCCCGCGAGATCGAGCGCGGGATGCTGCGCGGGCCGCGGGTTCATCCGCTGGGAGAGACCTGCTTCCGCGCGCCGCTGGCCTTCGGTCTCGAGCCAGTCGAAGACGTTCTCAGGCGGCAGCGGCGGAGTGTCAGTCACTCAGGCAGTGTCGCATCCGGCTGACGGCCGCGATTGCCGCCCCCGGCTCCGGAACGACGGGAAGCGTGACGCGGCAACGGAAACCAGGTTCGGGTGGCCGCTTCGGGCTCGGCTGGTCGGCGGGGCGTGGCCTGGCGAGCGAGACCTGCTTGGCAATGACCGCTGCGCCGGGCGTGACTCCCGGGGTGCGGACCGGCGGTGAGCCCGGGGCTGGCCGTTGCGGTGTGCGGCCCGGCTCGGCAGGCGAAACCTGCCCGGAAACGAAGAACGGCCCCGCCGAAGCGGGGCCGTTCTCAGTGTTCAGACGTCAATCAGGCGTCGTGTCCGCGACGCGGGCCACGGCTCGGGCGACCGAAGCTGCCGCCGGAGCGCGACTGCTGACGGCTGCGGCTGTAACCGCCACCGCCGCCGCGGTTTTCCCGGTAGCCGCCGCCTTCACGCGCGTAGCCGCCCTCGCGAGCGCCTTCGCGCGAGGAGCCGCCTTCGCGTGCGTAACCGCCTTCACGGGAGCCCCGGCCCTCGTACGAGCCACGGTTGTAGCCGCCTTCGCGGGAACCGCCGCCTTCACGCGAGCCGTAACCGCCGCCGCCTTCACGCGAGCCGTAGCCGCCGCGACCGCCTTCGCGGGAACCGCGGTAGCCGCCGCCTTCACGCGAGCCGCGGAAGCCGCCGCGGTCGCCGCCGCCGAAGCCGCGGCCGCCGGAACGGCGCGGGGACTCCCGGCGACGCTCCACCACCGGCTCGCCGCTCGGCTCGCGGGCGCCGGTGATGCGGGACAGGTCCTCGCCCCCGTCGCCGGTGCGGATCATCGTGGTCTCGGCGCGGACGCCGGCCCGGTCGGTCATCCGGCGGACGGTGCGCCGCTGGTCGTGCGTCACCAGGGTGACGACGATGCCGGACGCGCCCGCCCGGGCGGTGCGGCCCGCGCGGTGCAGGTAGTCCTTGTGGTCCGCGGCCGGGTCGACGTGCAGCACCAGCGAGATGTTGTCGACGTGGATGCCGCGCGCGGCGACGTCGGTGGCCACCAGCACCGCCGCGTGGCCTTCCTTGAAGTCGGAGAGGACGCGGTTGCGCTGGCCCTGGGTCTTGCCGCCGTGCAGGGCGACCGCGTGCACGCCGCTCTCGCGCAGCCGCTCGGTGAGCCGGTCCACGTGGTGCTTGGTGCGCACGAACATGATCGTGCGGCCCTCGCGGGCGCCGATCCGGGTGATGATGTCCTGCTTGTCCGAGTGCGACACCTGGAACAGGTGGTGGTCCATGGTGGTGACGCTCGCGGTCGACGGCGCGACCGAGTGCGTGACCGGGTCGGCGAGGTACTGCCGGACCAGCTTGTCGACGTCGCCGTCGAGCGTCGCGGAGAACAGCAGCCGCTGCCCGCCGGGAGGGGTCAGGTCCATGATCTCGCGGACCTGCGGCATGAAGCCCATGTCGGCCATCTGGTCGGCCTCGTCGAGCGCGATGAAGTTGCAGTCGCCGAGCGAGGCGGTGCCCTGGCGGACGTGGTCCGACAGCCGGCCCGGGGTGGCGATCAGCAGGTCGACGCCGCGGGCGAGCGATTCGGCCTGACGGCCGAAGGACATGCCGCCGACCGCGGTGCGGCACCACAGGCCCAGCGACTTGGCCAGCGGGGTCAGCGAGTCGGCCACCTGCATGGCCAGCTCGCGGGTCGGCACCAGCACGAGCGCGCGGGGGCGCTTCGGGCGGGCCTTGCCGCCGTCGAGCCGGGCCAGGATGGCCAGGCCGAAGGCCAGCGTCTTGCCGGACCCGGTCTGGGCGCGGCCCAGCACGTCGCGGCCGGCCATCGCGTCCGGGATGGTCGCGGACTGGATCGGGAACGGAGCGTCGATGCCCGCCTCGGCGAGCGCCCGCAGCAGCGGCTCGGGCAGGCCCAGCTCGGCGAAGGTCTTCACGGCGGGGGTTTCCACCGTGTCGTCGTGGAGAACGTCTCCACCGGCCGGCCGGTGCCGCGGCTTGCGCTCGGGGCGGCCCGCTCGGGAGCGGGCGGACTGGCCGGAGTCGTACGTGATCGTCACAAATGCCTCTCGGACGTGGCACGTCACAAGGAGGCCCGGGCTGCCCGCGCGCAGGCAGGGCAAGATGGTGTGGCGATGGGCGTTCACAGGGACGGACCCGGTGCGCTTGGCCATGGCCTGGCACACCGACGGAAATTGCTTCGGATGGCCGCGAGTCCTTCTGCGGACTGTGGAGGCGACGGACACCAACTCATCCACGCCGCCGTTGCGGTCTTGACACACTCTACCTGAGAGATCGCGGTTGCCGCGCACCCAGGTGCACGGTTGTGGGCGGGGTCGCAGGTGTGCGCTGCCGCACACCCGCGGCCCCGCCCGTCCGCTCAGCCGAGCCCGGCCGCGTTTTCCAGTTCCCGCACCAGGTCATCGGTGTCGGTGACCTGTTCGGACAGTCCGCGGCTGTGGAACCAGCCGGCGAGGTTCGCGACGTCTCGGGCCAGGAATTCCCGGCCGCGCGGGTTCGCGATCACGTCGACCGCCTGGGGAAGGTCGATCACCATCAGGTGGCCTTCGTGCACCAGGAGGTTGTACGCGGACAGGTCGCCGTGCGCGAGCCCTTGTCCCGCCAGGAGTTCCAGCGCGGACACGGTCTGCTCCCACAGATCGGCCAGCTCGTCGGCTTCGGGCCGCAGCTGCGCCAGCCGGGGCGCGGCGGTGCCGTCGGGTGCGCCGAGGAATTCCAGCAGGATCTCGGTGCCGTGCCGCTGCACCGGATACGGCACCGGCGCGCCGATCGTCCACAAGCGACTGAGGACGGCGAACTCCGCCACCGCCCACTGTTCGGCGATCAGGTTGCGGCCGAACGAGGTGCGCCCGGCCATCGCGCGCATCTCGCGGGACCGGCGCATCCGCCTGCCCTCGAGATAGCCCGCGTCGCGGTGGAACAGCTTGTGCTCGTCTGAGCGGTATCGCTTGGCCGCCAGCAGAACGCCGTCTTCGCCGGGAAGAGTGCGGCGCAGCAGATGGACATCCGCTTCCTTGCCGGTCTTGAGCACGCCGAGGTCGGTGTCGACCGCGCCGAGTTCCGTGACCACCCAGTCCGGCCGCGGATGCGGGCCCTGGTCGGCGTCGTCCCAGTTGGTCCACCGGTCGGCGCCGTCGGGCAGTTCGGTTTCGGTGTAGGCGTCTTCGCGAAGCTGGGAAAGCCGGACTCGTTCGGCTTCGGTGAGCCGTCCCCGGCGGGCCGGGGCCGGTCCGTCGTCGTAGCGGGGGCGGCGGCGCATCCGGCGGTCGGAGTAGTCGGAGGCGTCGGAAAATTCGTCGAAATCGTGCTCGCGCACTGGTGGGTTCTCCTAGTTCAGGGTGCCCACCGGGCGAGCGCGTGCTCTAGCCGAGGCGGGCGGGCGGAAGAGGGCAGGACAGCGCCCGGACAATCTCCACGACGCACCTCCCGTTCTTCCGGCAGCCGGCGGCACCCCGCCGGACGCTGATCACCTTGCCGCCCGCCCCGAAACCGCGCAACTGATTTATTTCGCGCCCGCCCAGCGCGCGAGGGCGGCGTCGAGGAGCTTCTGGTCGTCGTCCCCCGAACTCGCCCACACGATCACTCCGTCCGGCCGGACGAGGAGGCTCGGTTCGTCGGCTGGATCGGCTACGTAGGCGAGCCGATCGGCCAAGCCGGACACGGCGAAGCGGCCGTCAGGGGAGCGGTCGACGAGCACGAACCGGCCGTCGTGCGCGTGGTCGGCGAGGCGGGTTCCGGACGTCAGCTCGACGTCCCCGGCGATCGAGCCGACCGGAGCGGCGGCAGTGTCGGCAGTGTCGGACACGTCATAGTGCTGCAGGATTCCGGACGACAGCGCGACGATCCGGTTCATCGCGGCAGGCACCCGGAGCAGTTCGCCGCCGACGATCTTGCGCAGCTGCTCGGTGCGTTCGTCGCCGCGCAGGAGCGCGACCTGGGCGCGGGTCCAGTCGAGCACCGCCGCGCCGATCGGGCGGCGTTCGGTTTCGTAGGTGTCGAGCAGTCCCGCCGGAGCCCAGCCCCGGACGGTCGCGGCGAGTTTCCAGCCGAGGTTCGCCGCGTCGCCGAGGCCGAGGTTCAGGCCCTGTCCGCCGAGCGGGGAGTGGACGTGCGCCGCGTCGCCGGCCAGGAACACGCGGCCGCGGCGGTAGTGCCGGGCCTGGCGCGTGTGGTCGGTGAACCGCGTTGCCCGGCCGTGGATTCCGGTGATGGTGACCGGGACTCCGGTGACGTCGCGGACGGCTTCCTGCAGTTCTTCGACCGACACCGCAGCGTCGCGGTCCTGCGGCGGCTTCCGGAACCGGCTGAGGAAGATCCGGCCGGGGACGGGGCCGTACGCGTAGACACCGTTCGGCGTCCAGGTCCAGCCGGGGCGCAGGCCGCTCGCGTCTTCGAAGTCGGCGATGGCCTGGTAGCCGGTCATTTCCGGGTCAGTGCCGTCGAACTCGATGCCGAGCTGTTTGCGGATGACGCTGCGCCCGCCGTCGGCCGCGACGAGCCAGTCCGCGGTGAATTCGCCCGCGCTCGTCTCGACCGTCACGGCTTCGTCGCCTGCCCGCACGCCGTGGACCTCGACGCCGCGCCGGACGTCGACGCCGAGCTGAGCGCAGTGTTCGGCGAGCATCTGCTCGACCTCCTGCTGCGGCACTCCGAGCCCGTTCGACACCGCCCGGTGCGCGGCGAGCACGGGGTCGCTCTGGTCGATCAGGTCGTTGTCGAACAGGAAACCGGCGAAGTGCCCGGCGGCGAGGAACCGGCGGCCGCCCCGCTTGGCGGCCTCGACCGTCGGGCCGAATTTGCCGACCGACGCGAGGAATCGCCGCTGCGCCGCCTCCGCCGCGGGCAGCAGGCCGCGCCGGTCGAGCAGTTCGGCGCTCGCGACGTTGACCGATCCGGCCTTGATGTTCAGGTCCGGCTCCGGCAGCCGGTCCAGCACGGTCACTCCCACCCCGCGCAGCGCGAGTTCCCCGGCGAGGAACAGCCCGGTGGGCCCGGCCCCGGCGACGATCACCTCGGTCCGCTCCACGACGCACTCCCCTTTACCCTTGCTCGATGGCTTAACCAAGTGTGCTTACTGAGTAAGCTTACTGGGTAAACGTAGCACGGAAGGGGAGACTCATGCCCAATCGCGGGGATCGGGGCGGGGCCAGGACGCGGGCGCGGATCGCCGAGGTCGCGACCGGGCTGTTCCTGGAACGCGGGTTCGACGAGGTCACGATCGCCGAGGTGGCCGCGGCGGCCGGGGTGTCGAAGGTGACGGTGTTCTCGCACTTCGAGCGCAAGGAAGACCTGCTGCTGGACCGCTTGCCGGAGGCGATCGAGCTGGTGCGCGCCGCGGTCCGCGAGCGGACCGGCGGCGCGGTGGACGCGCTCCGGCAGTTCGCGCTGACGCTGGCGGAAGAGCCCCACGTGCTGTCCGGCCTTGGCGGGGACGTCGGGCCGCTGATGCGGACGGTCGCCGAGTCGCCCGCGCTGATCGCGCGGCTGCGGGCGTTCGGGTACGAGATAGAGGCCGAGCTGGCCGCGGAATTCGCCGCGGACGCGCGGTTTTCCGGGGACGCGCCGTTGATTGCCGCGTTGGTGGTGGCGGCTTACCGGACGGTCGCGGTGGAGACGATCCAGCGTCGGCTCGCGGGGGAGGACCTGGCTGAGCTGGCGGAGTCGCATCGGGAGCGGTTGACGCGAGCGTTCGACGCGGTGGAGCGCGGGGTCGGCGGGTGAGACGACGCTGGCTCGTCGGTGTCCAGCGCCGCCTCAAAGCAGGTCAGCGGTTGACGAACGCGAGATGCGCCGCGTCGTAGCGCTCGCCCGCGAAGTTCTCCGGCGCGGCGACGGCCTCGATCGCGGCGAGGTCGTCGGCGGTCAGCTCGACCGTCAGGGCCGCGAGGTTTTCCTCCAGGTACTGCTTCCGCCGCGTGCCCGGGATCGGCACCACGTCCTCGCCGCGCGCCTGCACCCACGCCAGCGCCAGCTGTCCGGTCGTGACGTCCTTCGCGGTGGCCAGCTCCTCCAGTTTCGCCACGATCGCGAGGTTCCGGCCGAGATTGCCGTCGGCGAAACGGGGCTGGTAGCGCCGCACGTCGTCGTCCGCCATCGTTTCGGTGGAGCGGTAGCGGCCGGTCAGGAAACCGCGGCCGAGCGGGGAGAACGGGACGAGGCCGATGCCGAGTTCACGGCAGGTCGGTGCGATTTCCGCTTCCAGGTCGCGGGTCCACAGCGACCATTCGCTTTCCAGCGCGGCGATCGGGTGCACCGCGTGCGCGCGCCGGACGGTCTGCGCGCTCGCTTCGGAAAGCCCTAGGTGCCGGACTTTTCCGGCCTGCACCAGCTCCGCCATCGCGCCGACGGTTTCCTCGATCGGCACGTCCGGATCGACGCGGTGCAGGTAGTACAGGTCGATGTGATCGAGGCCGAGCCGCCGCAGCGAGGCGTCGCAGGCTTGGTGGACGTAGGCGGCGTCGCCGCGGACTTGGGTCGGTTCGCCGAGGCGGTTCGCGATGCCGAATTTGGTGGCCAGCACTACCTCGTCACGACGGTCAGCGATCGCGCGGCCGATCAGTTCCTCGTTGTGGCCCGAGCCGTAGAAATCAGACGTGTCAAGGAAATTCACCCCGAGGTCGACGGCGTGGCGCAGCGTCTCGATCGACTGTGCGTCGTCGGTCGCGCCGTAGCCGTGGCTCATTCCCATGCAGCCCAAGCCCTGTGCGGAAACCGTCAGGCCGCCGAGGTTTCGGGTCGGGACGTCGGTCATGTTCGCTCCTTCTGCGCCGGATGCTGTCCTTGGCGACGCTAAGACCTGGAGTGCGCTCCGGGGCAAGCATTAGGCTCCCGGCGGTGGACTACGACGCGGTGATCGTGGGCGGCGGGCACAACGGGCTCGTCGCGGCGGCTTATCTGGCGCGGGCCGGACGGTCGGTGCTGGTGCTGGAACGGCGTGCGGAGATCGGCGGCGCGGCGGTGTCGTTCCGCGCTTTCCCCGGCGTGGACGTCCGGCTCTCGCGCTATTCGTACCTGGTCAGCCTGCTGCCGAAACGGATCGCGGCCGAGCTGGGCCTGGACGTCCAGCTGCGGAGGCGGCGAATGTCGTCCTACACCCCGGCCGGCGACACGGGTCTCCTTGTCGACACGGGCGACGGCGAGCGAACCGGCGCGTCGTTCCGCGCGGTCACTGGGTCCACAAAGGACTATGCGGCCTGGCAGCGGCTCTACGCGTCGGCGGCACGGGTGGCCGAGGCGACCTTCGATTCCCTTACCGAGCCGTTGCCGACCCGCGCTGAGCTGCGGCAACGGATCGGCGACGACGAGGCGTGGACGACGTTTTTCGAGCGTCCGGCGGGGGAAACGCTGCGAGAGTCGTTCGAGAACGATGTCGTGCGCGGGGTGGTGCTCACTGACGCGTTGATCGGCACTTTCGCCTCCGCGGACGACGAGCAGCTTCGGCAGAACCGCTGCCTGCTTTACCACCTCATCGGCAATGGCACCGGTGACTGGGACGTTCCGGTCGGCGGAATGGGCGCGGTCACCGATGCGCTCGCGGACGCGGCCCGTCGCGCTGGGGCGACGCTGGTCACCGGCGCGGAGGTGCTGTCGGTGACGCCGGATGGCGAAGTTCGTTACCGCGAAGGCGATTCGGAACGCGTTGTCGTCGGTGGGCGTGTGCTGGCGAATGTCGCGCCGCGCACGCTCGCCCGGTTGCTCGGCGAAGAGCCCGCGGAGTCGCCGGAAGGTGCGCAGTTGAAGGTGAACATGGTGCTGCGGCGGTTGCCCCGGTTGCGTGACGGGGCAGTCGATCCGCGTGACGCGTTCGGCGGGACCTTCCACGTCAACGAATCGTTTGCCCAGCTGGAAACTGCTTACCGGGAGGCTGCGGCAGGCCGGATTCCGACGGTGCCGCCGTGCGAGATCTACTGCCATTCGCTGACTGATCCGTCGATCCTCGGTCCAGCTGAACGGGCGGCCGGGGTGCAGACGCTGACGTTGTTCGGCCTGCACATGCCGGCCCGGCTGTTCGAAGCGGACAACGACGGTGCGCGGGCGGAGGCATTGCGGGCCACGGTGGCGTCGCTGGACAGTGTGCTCGCGGAGCCGATCTCGGACTGTCTGCTGCTGGATGGCGACGGGAAACCGTGTATCGAAGCCAAAACGCCGCTGGATCTGGAGGCGGAGCTGGGTCTGCCGCGCGGGCACATCTTCCACCGCGACCTGTCGTGGCCGTACGGCGACGACGAGACGGCGGGGACCTGGGGTGTCGAGACCCGGCACGAGCGGGTGCTGCTGTGCGGGGCTGGCGCGGTCCGCGGCGGCGGGGTGAGCGGAATTCCCGGGCACAACGCGGCGATGGCGGTGCTCGCAGACTGAAGACCGCCTTGGCGAGCCCGGGCGCACGGGTGGCGGCGGTCCGTGAGGGGAACCCTGAGGGACTCAGAGTCCGTGAAGGTTCCCCTCACGGACGTTCAGTCGGTGAGCAGTTCCAGCGCGTGCTCGCCGGTGCGTTCCACGGTCAGGCCTGCTTTGGCTACGACGCGCATCAGCTGGTCCACAGTGGACGGTTCGCTCCGCGACGTGGCCAGCACGGCGGCCAGCTTGCCCTTGTAGGCCTTGTTGAAGTGGCTCACCGTGGTGCGGTTGCCGTTGGTGTCCTCGGTGACCACGCGGACGGTGACCGCGTCCGCGCGCAGCTTCGCGAAAGCGGCGTATGTGCCCGAGCGGAGGTCCACGATCAGGCCTTCGACGTCGCGCAGCACTGGTTCCAGGACCGGCTTCCACAGCCCGCGGACGGTGCCGAGCGCGGGCACCGTGTTGCCGCCCGAGAGGCGATACGCGGGGATCGGGTCGGTCGCCGCGACGACGCCGAACAGGGACGACGTGACGGCCAGCCGCTGTTGTGCCTTGGCCAGTCCGGCGCGGGTGAAGCTTTTGACGTCGAGCGCGTCGTAGAGGACGCCGGTGTAGCGGCGCAGTGCGGGCATCGTCGGGGAGGTCCAGAGCTGGGCGTTGCGGGCGACCTCGTCGGCCTGGCGCGCGGAGATGCCGAGCGCGGCGAGGCTCGCCGGGACGTCACCGGCCAGTTCGACCAGTGCGTCGGCCAGTTTGGCGCGCACCGGGTTCAGCTCGGGGAACGACAGCGTGTCCAGGTCAAGCGGCGCGCCTTTGCCGCCGTCGGCCTTGGTTTCGGAAGGGGGGAGGAGCACCAGCACCCCCGGAGCGTAACCGCCGGGTAATCCAGGTGCGGCGGCCGTGTGCCGCTCCTTACCCTGCCCGCATGGAACTCGCCTGGCGCCCGCTCACGCTCGCCGACGTCGCCGCCGTCACCCGGCTCTGCACGGTCGCGGAGGAAACCGACCGCACCGGCGAGCACTGGGACGAGAGCGACGTAAGCCAGGAATTGTCGGGCCCGTCGGTCGATCTGCCCGGCGCGAGCGTCGGGGCTTGGGACGGTTCGCGGCTGGTGAGCTACGCCCTGGTCGTCGCCCGCGACGCCGCCGAGCCGGTGCACCAGCCGCACATCGCGTCGCTGACCGACCCGGAATACCGGACCGACGAGGTCGCTTCCGTACTGACGGACTGGCTCGTGCGCACGGCCCGCAGCGTCCACGCGCGGCACTTCCCGGACGCGAAGCTGGAACTCCACGCGGGCGCGCACGAAAACGAGCATTGGTACCTCTCGCTCCTCGAACGCGGCGGGTTCAAGCAGGAACGCACCTTCGTCGAGATGCGCGCGGACCTGACCTCGCTGCCCCCGGCCCCGCCGCTTCCGGACGATCTCCCGCTGGTCGCCTGCGAGAAGCGCTACGACGCCCTGGTTCTCGACGCGCGCAACGCCGCCTTCGCCGGGCATTGGGGCAGCACGTGGCTGTCGGCCGGCCAGTGGGAACACCGGTTCCGCGGCAACAAGGACTTCCAGCCTGATCTGTCGTTTCTCCTCCTTTCCCCGGAGCGCGACCGGGTCGTGGCGTTCGTGATGTCGTCGTTCTCCGAGGCGGACGCGCAGGCGACCGGCGTGCGCGAGCTGCACGTCAACTACGTCGGCACGCTGGCGGAAGCCCGCGGCCGAGGGTGTGCGTCGGCGCTGCTGGCACACACCCTCGAAGCCGGTCGCGCGGCTGGCTACGAGCGATCGTCGCTGGCGGTGGACGTGGACAACACCCACCGCGCGCTCGCGGTGTACGAACGGTGCGGGTATCAGACGGCTGCGCGGAATTACGGGTACGTTCTGCCGCTCAGCTGACCGCCGGTCCGGGACCGCCGCGCAGGTCGGCTACGCCGCTCGCTGCGACCTCCGCCGGTGACCAAGGGCCGCTCACCGGTGGCTGCTGCGGCGGCCGGGGCATAACCGTGCGCCGGGCACTGCCTGCACTGGACGGTGGCGGTGCTCGCTACAGCCGCGTTCGGCGTCGCCCGCGTCCTGTCCCGGCCGCGCTCGTCGCTGCCCGCGCCCGGCTCAGTTTCGCTCGCAACCGCCCGCGCCCAGCTCCGTCTCGCCCGCAGCTGCCTGCGCCCAGCTCCGTCTCGTCCGCGCCCGCTCGCGCCCAGTCTCGCCCGCAGCTGCCCGCGCCCGGCTTCGTCTCGCTCGCTGCCGCCTGCGCCCGCCCGCAGTTGCCCGCGCCCAGCTCAGTTTCGCCCGCGCCCGCTCGCGCCCAGTCTCGCGCGCAGCCGCGCAGCTGCCCGCGCTCGCCGCAGTTGCCCGCGCCCGGCTCCGTCTCGCTCGCAGCCGCGCAGCCGCCTGCGCTCGCCCGCAGTTGCCCGCGCCCGCCCGCACTCGCCCGGCGTCGCCTGTGTCAGCCCGCGTCACCAGGCACCGGTCCCGGCCCCCGGCCGTTGCTCATCCCGTCCTCAACGCGCCCTCCTCTCAGCCACGCAGAAGAGGTTGCCCTCCGGGTCGGCCAGCACCGTCCACTCCACCCCCGGCACCGAATGCTTCCCCATCTCCACCGCACCGAGCCCGACGAGCCGCCGGACCTCCGCTTCCCGGTCGGCCGCGCTGAAGTCCACGTGCACCCGGTTCTTCCCGGCGCGCGGCTCCGGCACCCGCTGCAAACCCAGCTTCGGACCGCCCGAAGCCGAGCCGGCCAGCATCACGAACTCCTCGTAGTCGGCGAGCACCTCGACGTCCAGCGCCGCTGTCCAGAACTCCGCCAGTCGCTGCGGCTCGGCGCAGTCGACGGTGATCATGCCCATCTCCAAACCCATGCCCGCACGCTAACCGCGACCACCGACAAAAACGGCGGCCGCCGATAACCCGCATGCGTCGCGGCCAGGGGGTTGACTACTCTGTGCGAAACGTCTAAGGCCCGCTCAGCGCAGGGAGTCCCCAGTGATCACCAGGATGTCGTCGTTGTTCCTCCGCACGCTGCGCGAGGATCCGGCGGACGCCGAAGTGCCCAGCCACCGGCTGCTGGTGCGCGCCGGCTACGTCCGCCGGGTCGCCCCGGGTGGTTACTCGTGGCTGCCGCTCGGGCTGCGCGTGCTGCGCCGTGTCGAGGAGACCGTGCGCGAGGAGATGAACGCGATCGGCGCGCAGGAGATCCAGTTCCCCGCGCTGCTGCCCCGCGAACCGTACGAGGCCACCAACCGCTGGACCGAGTACGGCGACAACCTCTTCCGCCTCAAAGACCGCAAGGGAGCCGACTACCTCCTCGGCCCGACCCACGAGGAGCTGTTCGCGCTCACCGTGAAGGGGGAGTACAGCTCGTACAAGGACTTCCCGGTCACGCTGTACCAAATCCAGACCAAGTACCGCGACGAGGCGCGCCCCCGCGCGGGCATCCTGCGCGGCCGCGAGTTCGTCATGAAGGACTCCTACTCCTTCGACCTCGACGACGAGGGCCTCGAGCGCTCGTACCAGGCGCACCGCGACGCCTACATCAAGCTGTTCGACCGCCTCGGCCTCGAGTACGTCATCGTGGCCGCCACGTCCGGCGCGATGGGCGGCTCGGCGTCCGAAGAGTTCCTCGCGGTCGCGGAGAACGGCGAGGACACCTTCGTCCGCAGCACCGAATCCGGCTACGCGGCGAACGTCGAAGCCGTGGTCACGCCCGTGCCCGCCGCCCGGCCGCTCGAAGGACTGCCCGAGGCGCAGGTCCACCACACGCCGAACACGCCGACCATCGAGACCCTCGTCGCGTTCTTCAACGCCGCCGGGCTCGGCCGCGAGTTCACCGCGGCGGACACGCTGAAGAACGTCCTGGTCAAGACGCGCCAGCCGGGCGCGAAGGAGTGGGAGCTGCTCGGCATCGGCGTCCCGGGCGACCGCGAGGTGGACTTCAAGCGCCTCGAAGCGGGGCTCGAGCCCGCCGAGGTGGAGCTGCTCGAGGAAGCCGATTTCGCGAAGAACCCGTTCCTCGTCAAGGGTTACATCGGCCCGAAGGGCTTGCAGGAGAACGGCGTTCGCTACCTCGTCGACCCGCGCGTCGTCGAGGGCACCGCCTGGCTGACCGGCGCCGACCAGCGCGACCACCACGTGCTGGACCTGGTCGTCGGCCGCGACTTCACGCCGGACGGCACCATCGAGGCCGCCGAGGTCCGCGAGGGCGACGCGTCGCCGGACGGACAGGGCACCCTCGTCGCCGCGCGCGGCATCGAGATCGGGCACATCTTCCAGCTCGGCCGCAAGTACACCGACGCCTTCGAGGTCGACGCGCTCGGCCCGGACTCCAAGCCGGTCCGGATCACCATGGGCTCCTACGGCGTCGGCGTCTCCCGGCTGGTCGCGGTGCTCGCCGAGCAGAACCACGACGAGCAGGGCCTGGTGTGGCCGCGCGAGGTGTCGCCGTTCGACGTGCACGTGGTCATCGCGGGCAAGGACGAGACGGTGCGCGAGGGCGCGGAGAAGATCGCCGCGGACCTCGACGCCGCCGGTCTCGAAATCATCCTCGACGACCGCAAGGCCACCCCGGGCGTGAAGTTCGCCGACGCGGAACTGGTCGGCGTCCCGACGATCCTCGTCGTCGGGCGCGGCCTCGCGAACGGGCTGGTCGAGGTCAAGGACCGGCGCACCGGCGAACGCGAAGAGATCGCCGTCGACTCGGTCGTCGACCACCTCGCGAAGCTCGTCCGCGGCTGAAGCCCGTGGGCTGGTTCGGACGCAAACGCCGCGACGACGGCGGGTACCGGGACAACGCCGCGCTGAGCGGCTTCGGCGGGTACCAGCCGTCCGACGCGCCGAAGTTCCCGAGCGCCGGGTACGGGAAAACCGACCCGGCGCCCGGGCCGTCCGAACCAGCCCCGCAACCGCGGGACACCCCGCCGCGAGATCCCGTGCGGCAGACCCTCACCCCGGCACAGCCGCGGCGCTCCTCGCCCCGCAAAACCAACCTCCGCCTGGCGAAAGCGGTCCCGATCCTCATCATGCTCGGGGTGTTCGGCTACAACGTCTTCTCGACCAAGAGCCACCATTCCGCCAGCACGGACGACACTCCGCGCGCCCCGCGCACCTACCAGCCGAACCCCAGGGTCGTCGTGCCGCCGGTGGTCGCGGGATGGCAGTCAGTGGCCAGCAAGGACGGGAGCTACGCCTACGACGTGCCGCCGTCCTGGGAGCCCGCGCCGACCACGCTGCACGGCTGGGACGCGACCGCCGGATCGCCCGGGATCAACCTGTCCACCAGCGCGTTCCTGGGCAAGGGCAGTTGCAAGGAAGACGCCGTCGGCCAGATCGGCGGCGCTGGCGTGACCACCGAGAAAACCGGTGACGCCGCCGAAGCCGCCCGCAAGGCCGTCACCGACCTGGGCATCAGCGCGTACACCGGCGAAGGCGCTCCGGCCGCGAAAGTGACGCCCGGAGCGGCGGAAAAGTCTGAGGTCAAGGTCGAAGACAAGCATGGTGAGGGCATGCTCGTGGTCGCCGAGGTGACTCCGAGCGGCAACGCGCCGTGCAAGCCGCAGAGCGTGCTGGCCGGGGCGCTCGCGCTCGAGGCGGGTGAAAAGTCGGTTGTGCTGGTCGCGTACTCCGAACAAGGCCGCCCGGGTTCTGCGTCCCGGGACGACCTCGTCCGGATCCTGCACAGCTACCGAGGCGTCCCGGCCGCAGACCGGTCCACGACTACGCCGCCGCCGACCACGCGCTGACGTCGCAGCGCCAGCTTCGCGAAGTCCATCAGCCCCGCATTCGGCAAATACGCGCGGCTCAGCGCGATCCCGATCCGAGGCAGGTCGGCCTCGTCGCGGTATGCGAGGTACAGCGGCTCGTGGCGCGGCTGGAACTTCGCCTTGAACGCGTGCAGGGAACGGAATCCGTAGTACGGCTCCATCATCGAGCCCAGCGCGTCCAGCATCCGGTCGACCATCTGCCGCGGCGTGCTGTCGTTGCTGCGGACCAGCGGCGCGCCCGAGAGAGACACGAACTTCGCGCCCTCCTCGCGGAACGCCAGGCAGGTCGAGGCGATCAGGAACTCCATCACCGGCCGGAATCCGCCCGCGCGGCGGCGCATCACGTCGAGCGTCCAGCCGCCGACCTCGCCGGCGCCGGTGTGCACCGGGAGCCACGACGTCACGCCGTGCACCGTGCCGTCCGCGTCGACCGCGAGGCCGACCCGCGTCGCCGGGTCCATCGCCTGGTCCACGCCGCCGAGCGTGAAGCCCATTTCCGGCAGGCCCTTGTCGCAGATCCATTCCTCGGACAGCGCCCGCACCTGTTCCCGGATTGACCACGGCTGTTCGGCCAGCCGCACCAGCCGGAATTCGATCCCGTCCTTCTTCGCGCGGTTCAGCGCGGTCCGCACGTCCTGCCAGACCTTGCCGCGGAATTCGAGATTTTCCAAGTCCACCAACGTGTCCTCGGCGACCTGCACGTGCTGCCAGCCCAGTTTCGCGGTCTGCGCGACGGTCCCCGCGGTCGCCGAGAACACGCACGGCACGAGCCCGGTGTTCTCGCACATCGCGGAGAATTCCCGCAGCGTGCGGTCGCTCGTCCCGTCCGGCGCGACCGGGTCGCCGAGCGCCACCGCGACGCCCGCGTGCCGCTGGTACGCCAGGTACGACGCGCCGTCGGAGGCGACGAAGTAGGTGTTCTGCGGCCAGGTCGTCATCCACGAGATAGTGCTGCCTCCGTTGCGGCCCAGCAGAAGCCGGGCGAAGGCCGGGTCCGGCCCGCCGCGGAAGAGCTTGCGTCGCCTTCGCCGCGAGGGCACCCGGAACGCGCGCCGAGCCGAGATCAGCAACACCAGCTCGACTGTCCACAAGAGATTGTCCACGATGAACAGCGGCGGGCTGCTGAGATTGTAGTCCTCGCGGATGAGCTGCGTGATCGCGACGAGCCCGGCCAGCACCGCCATCTGCGACGCGGCGAGCACGCACAGCGCGATCGCGCACCGCCAGGCGAACCGCGAACCGCGGCGCAGCCCGTTGAGGATCGGCACCGCGACGATGCACAGCGGGAGAAGTTCGTTGCCGGACAAGGAGATCGAGTCGGACGAACCGAACGGGCCGTCGCCGGGGACGAGCCACATCACCACTTCGGCGACGACCAGCAGCACCAAGCCGGCCGACGCGAGCAGCCGCCATTCGCGCAGCGACGGCTTGTTGGCGTTGCGTGCGGCGGGCCCGGCGAGCCGCCGCCCCAGCGGCAGGGCGAGAACGAGCGCGAAGAAATGCACGAGATCGGCGAGCGTGCCGACATAGACGATCGCTACTCCGGCGTAAACACAGAGCCCGGCTCGCAGCCGCAGCCGCCACGGCGTGCGCAGGGTCGCGCTGGTGATGGCGATCGCGGCGAGCGCGCCGCCGGAGAAGCCGACGTCGAGCGTGCCGGAGATCCGGTCGGCCCAGGCCCAGCCGGAATTGCGGGAGAGTTCGAGGAATTGCACCGCGACGACCGTCGACACCAGTTGCCCGCCGATGGTCACCGCCATCGCGCGCCGGGTGCCCAGGTGCCATTCGGCGAACCCGGCCATCAGCGCGAAACTTCCCGCCATCGGCAGGTAGAACCAGGGGCGCAGGGCGTAGAACGGCCCGGTGAACAGCGTCCACCAGCGGCCGTGCTCGAGCGACGGAAGGCCGTAGGCGTAATAGTGGAAAGCGTGCTGGTGCTCGGCGGCGTGCCAGAGCGAGCCAGTCGCGACCCCCACGATCATGATCGCGAGCACGACGGTCGTCGTGAACGGAATCCGGTTCCACAACACCGCTAGCCGTCCGCGTGCCTCTCCGGCCACGAGGCCGGTTCCCCCCTGTGCGATCGTCATGGGGAAAGTTTGGCGCGGCGATCTTAAGCGGTCATCGCCCGTCGGACCTACTTCTCCCCCTAAGGGACTGCTACCCCAGGGGGACCCGACCCTGGTCCCAAGGCTGACCTTCGGCGCACGGCAACACGCTCACCAGCGGAAAAAGCCTGGCATTCGGCCAATGAGCGGCGCATCCGACCCGGAACAGGGGTTGACGCCGGATGTCGCCTGAACGAGTGATCCCGGTCGCCCGGCTCAGGGCGCCCCGAGCACCGCGGCACGGACCGCGGACAGGTCGGCGAGGTCCGGCAACACCAGATGCGCGCCGGCGGCGGTCAGCTGTTCGACGGAAAACCGGCCAGTAGCAACGCCGATCGCCACCGCGCCGTAATCGAGCGCGGCCTCGATGTCGTGCGGGGTGTCCCCGAGAATCACTACGGATTCGGCAGGAAATTCCTTGCCATGCTTCGTTTCCGCGGCTTTGACGGCGTGCGGGACCAGATCGGACCGTTGCGCCGAAAGCGAGCCGTAGCCGCCGATCTCCAGATCGAGATGCTCGTCGAGACCGAGCGCGGCGAGCTTGTGCAGCGAGATCTCCGGCAGGTTTCCGGTGATGAGGCTCTGCACGACTCCCTCGCACCCGGCGAGATCGGCGAGGGCCGCCGCCGCGCCGTCGAGCGCCCGGCCTTCCTGGGGCAGCGTTTCGCGGGCGCGTTCGACGGCCGCGATCAGCTCCCGCCACATCCGCTGGATGGTTTCCTCGTCCGGTTCGATCCCGTGCAGCCGCAGCACGTCGGCGGTGATCGCGCGTTCGGTCCGGCCGCCGAAATCCGGATGCGTGCGGAACTCCGCGCCGGTCGCCGCGGCCAGCGCCGAGCCGTACCAGCCGATCCCGAGCCCGGTGTAGTCGACGAGCGTGTGGTCGATGTCCCAGAGCACCAGCCGGTGCGTGCGAATGGCTGTCACGTCCGCGATGCTACGGCGGGATCAGCCGGTGAGGTAGCTGAAGCGGACCCGGCGGACGGGGTTGTCGACGTTCGTGTCCACCAGGCACACCGACTGCCACGTGCCGAGCAGCAGCACGCCGCCGAGCACCGGCACGGTCGCGTACGGCGGGAGGAACGCCGGAAGCACGTGGTCGCGGCCGTGTCCGCCGGTGCCGTGCTGGTGGCGCCAGCGGTTGTCGCGGGGGAGCAGGTCGTCGAGCGCGGCGAGGAGGTCGTCGTCGCTGCCCGCGCCGGTTTCCAGCACCGCGAGCCCGGCCGTCGCGTGCGGGACCCACACGTGCAGCAGCCCGTCGGTGGCGTCGGCGTCGCGCAGGAACCTCTCGGCCTCCCGGGTCAGGTTGTGCACGACCGCGGTGTTGCCGGTGTGCACCTCGATCTCGGTGGAGTACATACCGCCAGGGTAGGCGTCAGGAATCGAGGTAGCGGAGCACGGCGAGGACGCGCCGGTTGTGCCCGTCCGACGGCGGCAGGCCCAGCTTGCCGAAAATGCTCGTCACGTACTTCTCCACCGAGCCCGCCGACAGGAACGCCTCGGCCGCGATCGCCGAGTTCGACCGGCCTTGCGCCATCAGCCCGAGGATCTCGCGTTCGCGCGGCGTCAGCTCGGCGAGCGGAACGGCCTGCCCGGTCGTCGCGAACAGCTGGCGGACGACCTCGGGATCGAGCACCGTCTCTCCATTGGCGACGCGTTCCAGCGCGGTGAGGAAGTCCGACACCTCGGCGACGCGATCCTTCAGCAGGTAGCCGACCGCGCCTGCTTCACCGGCGAGGAGTTGCTTGGCGTAGTTGGTTTCGACGTACTGTGAGAAGACGAGAATCGCACAACCGGGCCGTTCGGCGCGCAGGTCTATGGCCGCGCGCAGGCCTTCGTCGGTGTGGGTCGGCGGCATCCTGATGTCTACAATGGACACATCCGGCTGGTGCTCGCGGACGGCGGTTCGCAGGTCGTCGGCGTTCTTCACGGCCGCGACTACCTCGTGGCCGCGCAGGCCCAGGAGTTCGACTAGGCCCTGGCGCAGGATGGCCGAGTCCTCCGCGATCACGATCCGCACGGTTTCCCCCTCATTTCGCCGAGTTTAGCGGGGGAGCGGGAGCGTTGCGGTGACTACGGTCGGGCCGCCGTTCGGGCTCGAGACGGTCAGTTCACCGTCGGCCGGGCGGAGTCGTTCGGCGATTCCGGACAGTCCGCCGCCGGGGATGATCGCGGCGCCGCCGGGGCCGTGGTCGATTACGGTCAGTCGTAGTACGTTTTCGCGGTCTTCGACCAGGACTGTGCATCGTCCGGTGCCGTGTTTTGACGCGTTGGTCATGAGTTCGGCGGCGGCGAAGTAGACGATTGTTTCCAGTGACGGTGGTGGGCGGCGGCTCAGTTCTACTGAGACTGTCGCGGAGAAGTCGGCCGAGCTGGCCAATGTGGACAGTGCGAGGCTCAGGCCTTTGTCCAGTGCTGCCGGGTGGATGCCGCGGGCTAGGTCGCGTAGTTCGGTGAGGGCTTGCTTGGCGTTGCTGTGGGCGGTGTCGACCAGGGTGCGGATTTGGTCGAGGTTGACTGTGTCGGCGGCTAGTTCTTCTTTTGCCAGGCCCAGTTTCATCGCCATCGCGACTAGCTGGGCTTGGGCGCCGTCGTGGAGGTCGCGTTCGATGCGGCGGAGTTGTTCCGCTGCTTCGTCTAGGGCGGTGGCACGGGTTTCTTCGAGGAAGCGGACTCGTTCGCGGAGGCTTGGGTCGGCTGCCAGGGTGCGGAGGAGGAGGCGGTCGATTCCGACGAGAACGTGCACTACGGCGGGCCAGACGGTCAGGACGGCGATGCCGAGGAGGCACCAGCCGAGGGTGCCTGGCCAGCTGAAGCTCCGGATGTTGAAAACCGGCAGGCCGTGGCCGGGTCTGGTCTCGAGGAGCCAGGTGAGCGGGTAGGTGAAGGAGGCCAGGCCGAAGAAGCCGAGTGCGCCGGAGCCGATCATGGCCAGGAGGCCGAAGGGGAGGCGGATCAGGAGGTAGGCGACGGATCGCCAGGCTGTTCGGTCGCCTAGGCGGGCGGTCAGCCAGTTCCAGAGGCCTGGGGCCAGGTCGGTTCTTGGCGGGGGTGAGAGGGGGAGGTCCAGGAGTTTTGCGGCTAGGCGGCGGTGGAGGCCGCTGAAGAGTCTCGCGCCGCGGAGGACGCCGACGAGGATGAGGAGTCCCGCGAGGATTGGGGTTAGGGCTAGGCCGACGGCTGTTCCGGTTAGGAGGAGGGCTACCGAGGTCTCTTATACACAACCTCGT
>NZ_PQIA01000017.1 GCF_003385235.1 Amycolatopsis circi
GGGTAGTGGTGGTCGAGCAGTTTGTCCGCGGTTTGGTGCAGGCGTTCGACCTTGCCGCAGGTCTGCGGGTGGTACGGGCTGGAGTGGATCACCCGGATCCCGTGGTCGCGGGCGAGGGTGCGGGAGAAACGGCTGGTCAGGGTCTTGTCCTTGGCGCGGTCGCGGTGCGCGAACGCGGCGCCGTTGTCGGCCAGCGCCATGCCCGGGGCGCCCCATTCGGCGATCGCCTTGTCCATCGCGGCCAGCGCCGCCTCGACCGTTTCGGCCGGTGCGACGTGGGAGGCGACCCAGGCCCGGGAGCAGTCGTCGATCACGTCGACGGCCACGACCTTCGTGCCGTCGGCCAGCGTGTGCCGGGTGCCGTCGATCTGGTAGCAGTCCCTCGGCCGGGCGTAGGAGAACCGCCGCCAGGACGACCGGGGCCGTTTGGCCGGGTTCTTCGCCAGCAGGCCCGCCCGGTCCAGGACCCGGTTGACCGTCGCCCGGACCGGCACCCGCCAGCCCCGCCCGGCCCAGTCCTGCTCGGCGGCGAGCGTTTCCAGCGCGGCCCGGATGTTGTCCGCGCCGTTGTCCGGGGCCAGCTCCCCGCGCAACCGCACGATCGCCGACACCACCTGCTCCGGCGTCGCGGTCGGACTGGTCCTCGGCCGACGCGACCGCGGCTCCCACCGCCCTTCTTCCTCGATCCGCTTGCGGTGCCGGTAGAACGTGCGCGGATTCACCCCGTTGACCCGGCACCACTGGGCCACGTTGTCGATCTTCGCACCGGCAACCAGAGTCGCGTCCATGAGACGCATCATCGCCTGCTTCCTCGCCATGGCCCAAGCCAAAACGACGACCAAGCGACACATCACCAAAGACACGCCCTACGCCACAACTCATGAGACTGAACACCGGTTAGAACCGGCGTAGCCACTCACGAGGCCCGCGAGGAGCTGCCGCAGGCGTATCTGGACCGGGTGCGTCCGCGACCCGTCTGACTTCGGACATCCGCTGTTCACGCCGCCTAGGGCAGTGCCGGAAAAACCGGACAGTAATCTGACGCACATGAGTCGGTTTGTGGACACACTCGTCGGGACTGCGGCGGACCGGGGGCAACGGCGCGGCATGGTGACCGGCGAGCCCAAGGAGCCGGTGCGCCGGACCTGGGCCCAGGTGCACGACGAAGCGCGCCGGATCGCGGGCGGGCTGGTCAGCGGCGGATTGAAGCCGGGAAGCGCGGTGGCGGTGCTGGCCGCCGCCCCGGTGCTCATCGCGCCGACCGTGCAGGCGGTGTGGCTCACCGGCGGCAGCGTGACGATGCTGCACCAGCCGACGCCGCGCACCGACCTCGCCGAATGGGCCGAGGACACGGTGAAGGTGCTCGAGATGATCGGGGCCGAGTTGGTCGTGCTGGGCGAACCCTTCGACCAGCTCGCCCCGGTGCTCGAGGGCAAGGGCATCAGCTACCGGCTGATCTCCGAACTGGCGGCCGCGCAACCGCTGGCCGAGATCGTGAAGACCGCCGAGGGCGACACCGCGCTGCTGCAGCTGACCAGCGGATCCACCGCGGAGCCGAAGGCCGTCCGGATCACCTACGGCAACCTGTACACCAACGTCAAGGCGATGGTCGACCGCGCGGAGTTCGAGTTCGACACCGACGTGATGGTGTCGTGGCTGCCGACCTTCCACGACATGGGCATGGTCGGCTTCCTGACCGTGCCGATGACGTTCGGCGTCGAACTGGTCAAGATCACCCCGGTCGAATTCCTGACCGGGCCGCTGATCTGGCCGGAGCTGATCAGCAAGTACGGCGGCACCACGACGGCCGCGCCGAACTTCGCGTACGCCATCGTCGGCAAGCGCATGGCGCGAGTCGAGGACGACAACGCCTACGACCTGTCGAAGCTGCGCATCGCGCTCAACGGCGCGGAGCCGATCGACGAAACGGCCGTGCAGACCTTTGTGGACGCCGGAAAGCGGTTCAACATGCCGCCCGAGTGCGTGTTCCCCGCGTACGGCATGGCAGAGGCGACGCTGGCGGTCTCGTTCGCGCCGCTGTTCACCGGCCTCACCCTGGACGTCGTCGAGGCGGACGCTCTGGAAGCCGACAACCGCGCAGTGCCAGTCCCCGAAGGCGACCCTCGCCGCGGCACGGACGAGGTGCGCTCGTTCGCCCTGCTGGGCCGCCCGCTGGACGGCCTGGAAGCGGACATCGTCGACGAATCCGGTGCCGAACTGGGCGATCGTCAGGTCGGCGAGATCCGCCTGCGCGGCGAGGCCGTGACGCCCGGCTACCTGACGGTCAACGGCCCGGTGGACACGCAGGACCCGGACGGCTGGATGAAGACCGGCGACCTGGGTTACCTGGCCGACGGCCAGATCGTGATCTGCGGCCGCCGCAAGGACGTCATCATCATGGGCGGCCGCAACCTGTACCCGACAGACATCGAGCGTGCCGCTGGCTCGGTGGACGGCGTCCGGGCAGGCAACGCGGTCGCGGTCCGCCTGGACGCGGGCAGCCGTCGCGAGCGCTTCGCCGTGGTCGTGGAGTCCAAACTGGCCGGTGACGCCGCCGAGGAAACCCGCTTGTCCAAGGAAATCGCCGCCCGGGTCCGGGACGCGGTGGACATGCGCCCCTTCGCAGTGGTGGTGCTTCCGGCGGGGAGCTTGCCCAAGACCCCTTCCGGCAAGGTGAAGCGGGCGGCTACCGCGGCGCAGTATGCGGAGAAGATCGCCAAGAACGCGGACAGTTGATCTTTCCCGGCCGTTCGCGGGTTTTCGCCAGGCGACCGGGCCGCACCTGAACGCGACGAAGGCCGCTTCGAGGGTTCCTCGAAGCGGCCTTCGCGGCAGAATTCGCGGAATTACCGGCCGGGCAGCCGTTCGGCCGGGGCTTCGGCGACGACGGGCCAGGCGGCGCGCCCCGCGGTGGCCTCGCTGTGGTCCCGGCTTCCCGGGATCATCGGGGCCCGCCGTCCGGAGCGTTCGGCCAGCTGCGTCTCCGCCTCGTCAAGAAACTGGTCGACCTCGCGCTCGTCATATCCGCGCTTGCCGATCAGCGGCTTGGAGAACAGCACGTGGTGGACCTCGGCCGCGGTGAGATCGTCCTCGTCGGCGATCGTCTTGGCGATCCGCCGCACGAAGTCGTCGACCTCCTGCTTGGCGTAGCCGCGACGGCCGATCGGGGCGTTACCGAAAGCGACCTCAGCGAGATCCTCGGCGGTAAACGACATGGATCATTCTCCGATTCAGGGTCGGGGTGATGCGTTCTCCTGAACCCGTCCTAACCGGTCCCGGCGACCCCGGGAAGCCCGCACCCGCCGGGACGACTCGATCAGGGCCCCAGAAGCCGCCCATCGAGTGAGAATTCCGTCACGCACGGCCACCGCGACTCACCCACACGCACAACGGCCCAAACGACCCCGACGAGGTCGCGCGCAGTATCGCCGATCCGCCGATCCGGAGTGTGGAAGTCCGTGAGGGGAACCCTGAGGGAATCAGAGTCCGTCAGGGTTCCCCTCACGGACTTCTGCGGGACGGGCAGAAGGCTCAGGCCGCGTGAAACGCGTTCTGCGCCGCCGCCAGCCCCTGCGAAAGCAACGCCTCAGTAGCGTCCGCGCACCGGTCGACCTCGAACGGGAGCTCCTTGCGCTCGACCGTCGAGAAATCCTTCAGCACGAAATCCGCCGGATCCTGCCTGCCCGGCGGCCGCCCGATGCCGAAACGCACGCGGTAGTAGTCGCGCGTGCCGAGCGATTTGGTGATGGACCGCAGTCCGTTGTGCCCGTTGTCGCCGCCGCCGAGCTTGAGCTTCAGCGCGCCGAAATCGACGTCCAGCTCGTCGTGCACCACCACGACGCCGGACGGCGGGACCTTGAAGAACCGGGCCGCGCCGACCACCGGACCGCCGGAGAGGTTCATGAACGACCGCGGCTTCACCAGCACCACGCGGGAGCCCGAAAGCCTGCCCTCGAGCACCTCGGCCCCGCTGCGATGGGCCTTGAACTTGCCGCCGACCCGATGGGCCAGCTCGTCGAGCACCATGAACCCGACGTTGTGCCGGTTTCCGGCGTACTGCGGCCCGGGATTGCCAAGGCCGGCGAGCAGAATCAGCTCGCCGGCCCCGGGCAGGTCTTCACTCACGAAAGCGAGTTTATTCGGCGGCTTCGGCAGCGGCTTCCTCGGCTTCGGCGTCCTCGTCAGCGGAGCCGCGCGGGGCCTCGTTGACGGCGACGACGAGCGCCTCGGGGTCGGTGACCAGCTCGGCGCCCGCGGGCAGGCTGATCTGGCTGGCGGTGATCTGGGTGCCCGCCTCGATGCCCTCGACGGAGACCTCGAACTGCTCCGGGATGTGCAGCGCCTCGACCTCGACCTGGATCGTGTCGATGTCCTGGGCGACCAGGGTGCCCGGGCCAGGGGTGCCGGAGACGACGACCGGGACGTCGACGGTGACCTTCTCGCCGCGCTTGACGACCAGCAGGTCGACGTGCTCGATGTAGTTCTTGAGCGGGTGGACCACGATGGTCTTGGTCAGCGCCAGCTCGACGGCGCCCTGCAGGTCGAGCGTGATGACGGCGTTGGTGCCGTTCTCGCGGACGACGCGGGCGAACTCGATGGCCGGCAGCGCGAAGTGCCGCGGGTCCGAGCCGTGCCCGTAGAGCACCGCGGGGATTTTGCCGGCGCGACGGGTGCGGCGGGCGGCACCCTTTCCGAACTCGGTGCGCGGTTCGACGGAAAGACGTACCTCGGACACGGTGTAGCACTCCTTCAATCACACGACGTGCGGCAGGGGGCGGCGGGATCGTCGATCTCTGCTCGGGGGCGGTTGTGCACGGCGGCGAGATTGCGGGCGTGAGCAGACCACGGGGCTTCTCGAGCCGCCGCGTCGATCACGCCGGGCACCTACAGGCGCACCCGCCTCGCCGAGACAACCCGAGAAGTGTAAACCAGCCGGTCCGCGCGGGCACGCACCGGGTAGGGAGAGGCTCCCCCGGGCGGGTGGGTGACGACACAATTCCCGTCCCGCCCGCCGTTCTCGCGGGGGTGGCATGATTCCCGCGGAAAGAGGGGCGGCCGACATGCGGGTTCGATGGACTGCGACAGCACTGGTGCTGCTGGGCGGGCTTCTGGCGGGCTGCCAGGTCGCGGTGACGGGCACGGCGGGCCTGTCCGATGCCGACCGGCAGCTGGCTACGCAGCGTGCGCAGCAGCAGACGGCGGTCGACGCCGCGCTGCAGGCGCTGGAGCAGGCGCCGGCGTTGCAATACGACGCGACGCTGAAGGACGGCGCCGGCAACCCGGCGACGCTGACGTATCGCGTCGCGCGCGACGGCAACGGCTTCGGCGCGCTGCCGTTGGAAGGCAAGTCCGTGCGGATCACCGAACCGGACGGGCAGCTGTACCTCGCGGCCGACGCGGACTACTGGAAGTCGCACGGCCTGGAGGAGAACAGCACCCAGTTCGGCGGCGGATGGGTGCACACCGTCGGGAGCGAACTGCCGGTCGACCCGGCCGCCCGGCTGGCCCCGCCGAAGCTCGCCGGCGAACTGCGCAAGGCGCTCGGCGGACTCGGGACCGGCGCGCCGCGGAAGCAGAAGCTGCCGGACGGCACCGAGGTGTACGACCTCGGCGGCGCGCTGCAGGTGACCACTGCCGAACCGCATCGGGTCACCGGGTTCGCGCCGGCGCTGCTCGACCCGCGCGGCGGCCCGAAGCTGGGTGCGGCGTTCCGCGTCCGGCCGCTCAGCGATGCTGAGATCAAGCAGTTCCACACCGATTTCAACGCCGCGGTCGACGCGGTCGGGCAGCCGTTCGACGGCCTCGCGCAGGCGAGCGTCACGGTGCTCAACGACAAACTCGACTGCCAGGACTACGTCGGTTCCTGCAAGACCACAGTGGACGTTTCGAACAGCGTCGTCGGCAATCAGCCGGGCTCGAAACCGAACGTGCACATCAAGCTTTCGGTGGAGATCAGCGCGGACACGCTCGGCTCGCAAAGCTGCGCCACCGAGGGCGACGCGGCCGCGGACGCGACCATCACGATGTCCTGTTCGGTCAAATTCAGCCTGCCCAACCGCACCGCGAGCTACCAGGTGCTGGCGAAGCCGACGGCGGTCGCCGAGGTGCGGTCGCCGGTCGACGCGAACGCGGTGAAGGCGAAGCTGGCCACCGCGTTCGCCGCGCTCGGCGGCTGACCTGCACGCTCACCTCGGGGTGCGCTTCTTCCGTTGAAGTAGCCGAAGACCGATCCTTACCATCGGCTGCGACGAGACGGACTTTCTTTTCGAGGAGCGGCAATGAGCAAGCTGGTGGTGTTCGGCGCAACGGGATTCGCCGGCGGCCGGATCACCGACGAGGCGCTGCGGCGCGGGCACTCCGTGACCGGGGTCGCGCGCAAGGCCGAGGGTTTGCCCTCCGGTGTCGAGGCGCGGTCGGGGTCGATGCACGACGCGGAATTCGTCGCTTCGGTGGCCAAGGGCGCTGACGTGCTGGTGATCGCGACGCCGGGCCGCGCGGACGACGAAGGCCGCCGTCTGGTGGACGCCCTGCCGACGCTGGTGGAAGCGGCTCGCGCGAACGGCGCGCGGCTGGCGATCGTCGGCGGCGCCGGTTCGCTGCGCGTCAGCGAGGACGGGCCGCGCGTGATCGACACCCCGGAGTTCCCGGAGGAGTACAAGCCGGAGGCGGGCAGTCACGTCCTCGTCCTGGAGGCGCTGCGCGAACTGCCCGGCGACGTCGACTGGTTCTACGTCAGCCCGGCGGCCGAGTTCGGTTCCTGGATCCCCGGCGAACGCACCGGCAAGTTCCGCCTCGGCGGCGACGTGCTGGTCAGCGACGCCGACGGCCGCTCCCACATCAGCGGCGCGGACCTGGCGATCGCGTTCCTGGACGAGATCGAAGAGCCGAAGCACTCGCGCGCCCGGTTCACGCTGGCGTACTGAGCGCGGAACCCGGTGATGCTTCGCGGCACCACCGGGTTTTGCAGTGCGTCAGCCGGGAGATCCGGCGGTGCAAAGGAATTTCTCGGCGTGCGCCGGGTCGAGCGCATTGGTGACCAGGTTCCAGACGTTGAGGTCGTAGGCCTCGCCGATGTGCCCGACGGGGTCGAACGGGCAGGTGTCCTGGACGTATTCGTTCGTGACGCCCTGCTCGCGCACGAAAGACGTTTCGGTGGGCGTGACTAGTTCGTCGACCCGCGACGTGAGGACGGTGTAGCGCACGCCGGGCTGCGCGATGGGACCGTTCGTGAGCGTCTGGACCGCGCTGCCGTCGGTGATCAGGTTGTCGCAAGCTGGGCAGCCGACCGCGGCGAGCGCTTTGCCGACCTCGTCGCGCGCTCCCAGCAGGTAGGCCAGCTTCGTCAGCCCGGCGAATGTGGTGCCGTGCGTTGGCGGCGCGATCGCCACGACGGAACCGATCCGGTCGGCGATGCCTTGCGTCTTCGTGACGTACAGGGACTGGAATCCGCCCTCGGAGTGCCCGACCAGATCCACTTGCACCGCACCGGTTTCCGCCAGTACTTCGCCGACGAACTGCTTGATTTCCGTTGCGGAGTCAGCGATCGGGCGAAGTCCGCCGACTACCGGAAACTGCGGGTACGCGCCGTAGGTCCGGCTGAAGGTGCAGTATCCCTTGGCAGCGACGTGATCCTGCAGGTAGTTCAAGTCCTCATAGGACGTCGCGCCGAGTCCGTGCAGGAACACCACCGGACGCGGATGCGCCGCGCTCGGCCGGCATCCGGGATCGTTGACGCCGCCGGTCCTTGCCGCGGCGGTGGCTGGGGCGGCGAACGCGGCGGTCAGCAATGCCGCGGCGGCCAGGACGATGCGCAACCTCATCGGAGCGGTCCTTCCCTGTCGTCCTTGACAGTGGATACCCGGGGGTATTGGATACCTGAAGGTATTGAGCGGACTGATCCAGTGTCAACCCCCGGATGAGGGAGAAGCCGATGACCGGCCGGACGCGGCCGACACGGGCGGAGACCCGGCGGCGCATTCTCGACGCGGCCTTCGCCGTGTTCGGGGAACAGGGCATCGCCGCGACGAAACTGACCGAGGTGGCCGCGGCGGCCGGGCTGACGAAAGGCGCGGTCTACTCGAGTTTCGCGTCGAAAGACGAGCTGGTGCTGGCGTTGATGGAAGAGCACGCCGCGCACCGGCTCGAAGCGAGCCTGGCGGGTTTCGCGGGAGCGGACGACGGCGGCGCGGGATTGGCGAACGTCGCCGCGGTGCTGATGTACGAAATGCGCGCCGACGCGGTGTGGCACCGGTTGCTGGCCGAGTTCTTCGCGATGGCGCACCACGACGACCGGCGGCGCGACGCATTGCGCCGGCGCCGCCGGGAAGTTCGCGACACGATCGCGCGTGCGTTGAACCGGCTCGCCGAGGGGTTGGACCTCGAACTTCCGTTGCCTGCCGAGGAATTCGCCGTCGTGCTGCTCGCGTTGAGCAACGGATTGGCCGTGGAAGCCGACATCGACGACGAAGCGGTGCCAGACGGTCTCCTCGGCCGAGTGCTGACGTTGATCGCCGGGGACGCCGTCGCGAAGGTGCAGGCGGCGGCTAGCGACCCCGCAGTTCAGCCACCACCGGCGCGAAAGTCTCCATCATCGCCTCGAAAACGGTGAAGTAGGAGAAGCCGTACCGCTCGCGGTGCGCGATCAGCTGCTGCACCATTTCGTCCACCGTGCCGAAGAGGAGCTGCGGTGCGCGCAGCAGCTCGTCGACGTCCGCTGCGCTGCGTTCCTCGGTCTCGACGTGCCATTCCGCAGCGGCTTCGCGGCGGTCGTCGGTGACCACGACGCGCTGGATCAGCATGTTGTAGTCGATCTCGCGATCCCCTGCCAGGGAACGGAAATACGCGATCCGCTCGTCCATCGCCACGTCGTTGTCGAGCACGAACGTGCCCGGCGGACGTCCGCGATCCTGGCGGAGACCGGCGAACCCGGCGATGTCCGCGTGTTCCGCCGCGAGCTTCAGCACGCCGTCGCTGTTGCCCGCGATCAGCAGCTTCGGCATGCCGCCCTCGTCCTCGACGCGGGTGCGCAGCTCGGCGAGACCTTCGGTGAGGTACGCGATCCGGTCGGCGGCTTTGCGCCACGGCAGTCCGGCGTCGTCGAACTCGTGCTTCATGTGGCCCGAACCGAGGCCGAGTTCGAAGCGGCCGCCGGTGAGTTTGTTGGTGGTGGCGACGTCGCGGGCGAAGAGCGCCAGGTTATAGAAGGGCACATTGGACACCAACGTGCCGACCCGCACCCGCTCGGTCACCGCCGCCGCGGCCGTGAGCGCCGGGAACGGCGACAGCCGCCCCGGCCCGAGGTGATCGGGCACAGTCAGGTGGTCGTAGCCGAGTTCCTCGGCGCGCCGGCATTTCTCGGTCCACTCAGTGCCGTCGGCCGTGAGCCGCAGACTGACGCCGAATTCAAATTTCCCCATGGCTGCGACGCTAGCCAGTCCCGGACGGGTGATGCATCAGTTTTCGCCCCCGGCGGAACCCGGTTTTTGTCGTACCCCGTCGCTAGCTTCGAGGGCATGGTGTTGTCGATTGAAGAACGGGAACAGTTTCTGGCCGAACCGCACATCGGCGCGCTCGCCGTGGTCGAGCGCCCGGACCGCGCGCCGTTGACGGTGCCGATCTGGTACCAGTACACCCCGGGCGGCGAGCTGTGGGTGATCACGGAACCGAACTCGCGCAAGGCAAAGGCGATCGAGGCGGCCGGACGGTTCAGCCTGATGGTGCAACGGGTCGAGCCGACGGTGCGGTACGTGTCGGTGGAGGGTCCGGTCGTGCGGACGCGGCCGGGCAGCTACGAGCTGACGTGGGAGATGGCGTCGCGGTACCTGCCTGCCGACAAGGTGGCCGGGTATGTGGAGTTCGAGCGGACGCAGCTGGGGGAGCACATGGCGATCCATATGCGGCCGGAGAGGTGGTTGTCCTCGGACATGGGCGCGGTGTGACGGTTTGACTAGGGCGCGAAGTGAGGAGCGGAGGGTTGTCTTTGGCTGATGACAATGGCGCGGCTGCTCGGTAGCGGCGGTGCGGTTCGCGGGCGGAGCTGGACGCGGCGAAGCCTTAACGGATCCGACGGCCTGGACGGGCTGCTTCGGTCAGACGAGGCGAGGTGCGGCCTCGGAGAGGCGAGGTGACACGGCTGGAGTGGGGCGGTGTGGCCGGGCTGGGCGATGCGGCCGGGTCGAGGTGGCGCGGCTGGGCTGGGCCAGACGTCGCGGCCTCGGCGGGGTGGCTTGGCTGGGCTGAGGGATGCGGCCTCGGCGGGGGTGGCTCGGCTTGGCTGAGGGATGCGGCCGGACCAGGCGACCGTGGCTCGAGTTGAGCGGTGGTGGGGCCTGATGGCGCGGTCTCGGCGGGGCAGCGCGCGCGGCTGGCCCGAGCGATGCGGCCGGACCAGGTGACGCGTCTGGAGTGGAGTGGCGCGGTTGGGCCGAGGTGACGCGGCTGGAGTGGGTGACGCGGCCGGGCCGAGGTGACGCGGCTGGGCTGGGCGATGCGGCCGGTCGAGGTGGTGCGGCCGGTCGAGGTGGTGCGACTGGGCTTGGGTCGACCGTGGCTTGAGCCGAGCGACGGTCGGGCCAGATGGCGCGGCCTCGGCGGGCAGCGCGGCTGGGCTGGGCGATGCGGCCGGAGTGGGGTCGCGCGGCTGGGCCGAGCGACCGTGGCTCGAGTTGAGCGGTGGTCGGGCACGATGGCGCGGTCTCGGCGGGGCAGCGCGGCTGGGCTGGGCGATGCGGCCGGGCCGGGTGACGTGGCTGGGCCGGGTGACGCGGCTGGGCTGGGCGACCGTGGCTCGCATTGAGCGGCGGTTGGGGCCCGATGACGCAGCCTCACCGGGGCGACGTGGCTGGGCTGGGCGATGCGGTCTGGATTGGACGGTGCGCCTAGATCGGCGGCGCGGCCCGGAGCAGTCGACTTTGCCTAACGTTCGGTGTGCCTGCGCACGGCGGCAGCACCGCCTGCCTCACACCGGGCCGCCCGGCGCGGACAGCACTGCTTAGGCGTGCACCACCCCGGCAAACGGGCGCAGTCACCAAACGACGCGACCCGAGCCAGCGGGTGCGACCTCATTCAGGCCGCGCCGCCAACTCGGGCCGCGTAGTTCAGAACCGTTCAGAAAGCTGCCGAGATTCAGGCGTTGCCGTCGAACAGCGAGGTGACCGAGCCGTCCTCGAACACCTGCTGGATGGCCTCCGCGAGCATCGGCGCGATGGACAGCACGGTCAGCCCCGGGAAGCGCTTCTCTTCCGGGATCGGCAGCGAGTTCGTCACGATGACCTCGCGCGCCTTGCACTGCGAAAGCCGCTCGGTGGCCGGGTCGGAGAGGATGCCGTGCGTGGTCGCGATGACCACGTCCGCCGCGCCTTCCTCCAGCAGTGCCTCGGTGGCCTTCACGATCGTGCCGCCGGTGTCGATCATGTCGTCGATCAGCACGCAGAGCTTGCCCTCGACCTTGCCGACCACGCGGTTGGCGACCGCCTGGTTCGGCTTGTCCGGGTCGCGCGTCTTGTGGATGAACGCGATCGGCCGGTCGCCGAGCTGCTGCGCCCACTTCTCTGCCAGGCGCACGCGGCCCGAGTCCGGCGAAACGACGGTGATGTCCGCGTTGCCGTACGTCGACTTGATGTGGTCGGCGAGGACCGACTGTGCCATCAGGTGGTCGACCGGGCCGTCGAAGAAGCCCTGGATCTGGGCGGTGTGCAGGTCGACCGTCATGATCCGGTCCGCGCCCGCGGTCTTGAACAGGTCCGCGATGAGCCGCGCCGAGATCGGTTCGCGGCCCTTGTGCTTCTTGTCCTGGCGCGCGTACGGATAGAACGGCATGACCACGGTGATCCGCTTGGCGCTCGCGCGCTTGAGCGCGTCCACCATGATCAGCTGCTCCATCACGTACTCGTTGATGGGCGTGGTGTGCGCCTGGATCACAAACGCGTCGGTACCGCGCACCGACTCCTCGAACCGCACGAACAGCTCGCCGTTGGCGAACGTGTGCGCGGTCTGCGGGGTGATCGTCACGTTGAGGTGCTTGGCGACCTCTTCCGCGAGCTCGTGGTGCGCACGCCCGGAGAAGAGCATCAGATTCTTCTTCGGCGTACCTGACTTCGGACTCATGCTGGCGACTCCCCGTCGGTTCCTGCTGCTGACTCGGACACAACGGTGTCCTGCTGCTGGGCGGCGAGAGCGGCTTCCGCCGCCTCCGCCGCGGGCGTGCCCGGCCTGCGCCGGACCGCCCAGCCTTCGATGGTGCGCTGCGGACCGGCCGACAGCGCCAGTGAGCCAGGCGGGACGTCGTCGCGGATCACCGCACCGGCTCCACTGTAAGCGCCGTCCCCGATCCGCACCGGCGCGACCAGCGTGTTGTCCGCCCCGAGCCGGACATGCGAACCGACAACGGTCTGGTGCTTGCTCACCCCGTCGTAGTTCACGAACACACTGGAACAGCCGATGTTGCTGTGGTCGCCGACGATCGCGTCGCCTACGTACGTGAGATGCGGCACCTTCGTTCCGGTGCCGATCTGCGCGTTCTTCGTCTCGACGAACGCGCCCAGCTTGCCCTTCGCACCGAGCTTCGTGCCCGGCCGCAGGAACGTGTACGGGCCGACATTCACGCCGTCGCCCAGCTCAGAGCCCGAACCGTGCACGCGGACGACCGAAGCGCCCGCGCCGATTTGCACGTCGGTCAGCGTGGTGTCCGGGCCCACAACGGAGCCCTCGCCGACCGAACAACGGCCCTTGAGCTGGGTGTTCGGCTCGATCAGCACGTCGCGCGAGAGCGTGACGTCCGCCTCGATCCAGGTGGTGTTCGGGTCGGTGACCGTGACGCCCTCGCGCTGCCAGCGGCGCACGATGCGGCGGTTGTACTCGGCCCCGAGCACCGAAAGCTGCACGCGGTCGTTCACGCCCTCGGTGACCCACGGGTCGTCAACCACGAGCGCGCCGACGCCCTTGCCGTCCTCGCGCGCGATGCCGAGGACGTCGGTGAGGTAAAGCTCACCCTGCGCGTTGTCGGTCGACAGCCGCGACAGGCCGTCGATCAGCACGGCCGCGTCGAAGGCGTAGACACCGGAATTGATTTCGGTGATCGCCCGCTGGTCCGGCGTCGCGTCCTTGTGCTCGACGATCGCGCTGACCGAACCGTCGGCACCGCGGACGATGCGGCCGTAGCCGGTCGGGTCGGCGACCTCGGCGGTGAGCACGGTGACCGCGTTGCCCGCCTTGGTGTGCTCGGCCCGCAGTGCTTCGAGGGTTTCGGTGTCCAGCAGCGGAACGTCGCCGTAGCTGACGACGACGGTGCCGGTGAGTCCTTCCGGCAGTTCGGCCAGCGCGCACGAAACGGCGTGCCCGGTGCCCTTCTGCTCTTCCTGCACGGCGGTGGCGACCTCGCGGCCGAGCGCCTCGCCGACCCGGTCGAGTTCGGCGCGCACGGCGTCGCGGCCGTGTCCGATCACGACCACCAGATGCTGCGGCGCGAGGCCGGCGGCGGCGCGCACAGCGTGTTCCACCAGCGGCCTTCCGGCGATCGGGTGCAACACCTTAGGAGTGGAGGAACGCATGCGGGTGCCCTCACCCGCAGCGAGGATCAGCGTGCTCAGCGGGCCGCTCACGAGTCTCCCAACGATTCACCGGTGCGTTGACGAGCACCAACGATCCTACGTGGGGTTCTCCGCGCTCCACGCGGGGTCGGTCGGAGCCGTTTCCCCAGGCCAGCCGCCCATGCCGTCGCCCGCCATCGAGTTGGCCGACGCCACCTGGTTGCCACCGCCGCGTTTCGCTTCGTACATCGCCGCATCCGCGCGCGCGAGCACCTGCTCGGCCCGCTCCTGCGGACGCAACGACACGAGACCAATGGACAGCGTCACACCGTGCGACAGGTGATGAGGCAGTGTCGCGACGGATTTGGCCGCGCGACCGAGCGCCATCTTCGCCGCCGACGCCGGCGCGCCGGGCAGCAGCACGATGAACTCGTCGCCGCCGTAGCGGGCCACCACGTCGTCGCCGCGCAGAGCGTCGCGCAGAGTGCTTGCGACAACACGCAAAACGTTGTCGCCCTCGGCGTGCGACTGCTTGTCGTTGACGCCCTTGAACCCGTCGAGGTCGACCAGCGCGACCGCGAGCGGCTGCGCGTCCGCCGACGACGCCAGCGCGCGCAGCCGTTCGTCGAGCGCGCGCCGGTTCGGCAGGCCGGTGAGCGGATCCTGCAGCGCCTGCTGGGTGATCGCACCGTGTTCGGCGGACAGCCGTTCATGCTCGCGGCGCGCGTTCAGCGTGGCGATCTGCGATTCGCGCAGCGCCCACATTTCGGTTTCCAGCGCGGTCGCGTAGTCGATCAGCGACTGGCTCGCGGCTTCCGGGTCGAGCCGGGCGAGTTCGCGGGAGAGAGTGAGCCGCATCGAGGGCTGCGAGACGTCCTCGGCCAGCACGTCGCGGGCCTCGCGCAGCACCTGCAGCGCGTCGCTGCGGCGGCCGGCCTGGTCGAGGCAGCGGGCCAGCGCGATCGCGACCAGTTCCTGCTCGTGCGGATAGTGGTGGCCGAGATGCATGCCCTGCAGCCGTTCGACGTGCTCGGCGGCCGGGTCGTGCAGCGCGAGCGCCGCGGCCAGCACGCCGACCTGGTCGACCGCGGACACTCCGATTTTGCGCGGGAACAGCGATTCGGCGAACGGGCCTTCCGCGGCCACCGCCATCGACGCGGCGGTGCGGAACTTCTCCGCCGATTCGTCGTACTGCTCGATCCGCTCGAGCCGAAGGCCCCAGCCGAGCAGCATCTTGACCCGGTTCATCAGCTGCAGGGTGATCTCGTGCGGGCTAGCGCTTTCCCGGATCGCCTGGTGCGCGCGGCCGATCACCTCTTCGGCGGCCTCGTAGACGCCGAGCTGGTTGAGCACTATCCAGCAGTCGATGAGCGCCATCGACTGCATGCGGTTCCAGTTGCGGACGCCGATCTGGCGGTCCGGAATCGTGGAGTCGTCGAGGATCGCGAGCGCGCGGGCGATCTCGGTGAGCGCGGCGTCTTCTTGCGCGGCGAGCACGAGCCGGCGCCCGCGCAGCGCGTGCGCGTCCGCGCGAAGAAGGGACAGACCGTGCCGGCGAGTGTGCGCGAGCATTTCGTCGAGCCGGGGTTCGGCCTCGGCGGCGAGGCCGCGGGTGACGAGCCGGGAGAAGGCGGAGGCGCGCAGCAGCTGGGCGACGAGCGTGGGTTCTCCCCGGCGCAGAGTCTCCTCGAGCAGCTCGTCCATGATCTTGACGATCTCGAGCTGGTTTTCGTGCTCCTGGCGCTGAACGGCCGCGATGAGTTCCCGCGCGCGCCCCACCAGCCACGCGTCCGACATCTCGACCAGGGTCGGGCGACGGGCGCCCGCGGGGTCGCTCGGTTCCTCGCTCAGCCGCCCCCACTCCCATCGCCCTCGCCGGATGTGCAGCTCCGCCGCCAGGATTCGAACCTGAACTGTCAGAACCAAAATCTGAAGTGCTGCCGATTACACTACGGCGGATCGGTCCTGGTCAGGATAGCGATGATCGAGGACGGGGGCGCCAGGAGGGGGAGGCGTGCGCCACAGGGCCGTCCCGGGCACCGGGCAATCGGACTTTTCGGGCCTCCACAGCGCCGGAAACCTCCTGTACCGTAACTTACGACACCGTAGGTAAGGGCACCCTTCGCCAGGGGTTGTGAGAGGAAAGAAGTGAGCGCATGACGGCCACCCTCGATCGTTCTCAGTCAGCGGGCGACCCGCCGAAGGGCCCCAAGCCGATCATCGACGGACAGCGCGGGATCGGCGTTCAGCTGTCGGTGTATTTCGGGGTGCTGCTGCCGATCGTGGCGCTGCTGGTCGCGGTTCCGTTCGCCTGGGGCTGGGGACTGACCTGGACGGACGTCGCGCTGTTTGTCGTGTTCTACGGAATCAGCGGGCTGGGCATCACCGTCGCCTACCACCGCTACTTCACCCACGGTTCGTTCAAGGCGAAGCCGTGGCTGCGCGTCGTGATGGCGATCGCGGGCAGTGTCGCGTTGCAGGGACCGGTGATCACCTGGGTGGCTGACCACCGGCGCCACCACGCGTTCTCCGACCGCGACGGCGACCCGCACTCGCCGTGGGCTTACGGCACCTCGCCGCTGGCCATCGCCAAGGGTTTCTGGCACGCGCACATGGGCTGGCTGTTCGAGCGCGACCAGAGCAACCAGGCGCGGTTCGCGCCGGATCTGGTGAAGGACCCGGCCATCCGCAAGGTCGACGACCTGTTCTGGCTGTGGTCGCTGGTGAGCCTGTTCGGCCCGGCGCTGCTGGGCGGCCTGATCTCGTGGTCGGTGTGGGGCGCGGTGACCGCGTTCTTCTGGGCGGGCCTGGTCCGCGTCTGCGTGCTGCACCACGTGACCTGGTCGGTCAACTCGATCTGCCACATGATCGGCGAGCGTCCGTTCGCCGCGCGCGACCGTTCGGCGAACTTCTGGCCGCTGGCGATCTTCTCCTTCGGCGAGTCGTGGCACAACCTGCACCACGCTGACCCGACCTCGGCCCGGCACGGCGTGAAGCGCGGCCAGATCGACATGTCGGCGCGGCTGATCTGGATCTTCGAGAAGTTCGGCTGGGTGCACGACGTGCGGTGGCCGACCCCGCAGCGGCTGGCCCGGATCGCGGCTGAGTAAGGGTCGTGAGTGGCAATCCCGGTTCTAACCGGGATTGCCACTCACGACTACCCTGCTGCGAATGGCGGGGAGACGACGGGCGAAGCGAGAAGCGGCGGTCACCGGCGCGCGACCGGCCGCACCGGTCGCCCGGGTGCGCATGACGGGCACCGAGCGCAGACAGCAATTGCTCAACGTGGCGCGTGCGCTGTTCGCCGAAAAGGGTTTCGACGGCACGTCCGTCGAGGAGATCGCCGCGCGGGCGAACGTGTCCAAACCGGTCGTCTACGAGCACTTCGGCGGCAAGGAAGGCATTTACGCCGTCGTTGTGGACCGCGAGACGCAGCTGCTGCTCGACCGGATGATCTCGACGCTGCACGGCGGACATCCGCGGGTGATGCTGGAGCAGGCCGCCGTCGCGTTGCTGAGCTACGTCGAGGATTCGCACGACGGTTTCCGCATTCTCGTCCGTGATTCGCCGGTCGCCAGCTCCACCGGCACCTTTTCGACGGTCCTCAACGACATCGCCAGCCAGGTCGAGCACATCCTCGCGCAGCAGTTCGCCGCGCGCGGGTACGAGGAGAAGCTGTCCGCGCTCTACGCGCAGGCGCTCGTCGGCATGGTCGCGCTCACCGGGCAGTGGTGGCTGGACGCACGCAAACCGAAGCGGGACGAGGTCGCCGCGCATCTGGTGAATCTTGCGTGGAACGGGTTGTCGCACTTGGAGAACAAGCCGCGGTTGCTCGGCTGAGTGCTTAACCGCCGGAGGGCGCGTTGCTGAGGTCCACGACGCAGAACAGGTTGTCGTCAGGGTCGGCGAGGACTACGAAGTCCGGTTTGGGCGGGTAGTGCTTCCAGTCGACCCGTCGTGCGCCGAGGTCGATGAGCCGTTCCACCTCGGCGCGTTGCTCATCGGCGGTGTCGGTGTACAGATCCAGATGCAGCCGAGGCCTCGACTCAGCGGGCGATTCGCTGCGCATCAGCCCCAGTGCGTGCGTGCCGCCGGGATGTGCCAGCGTCCGCCACGTCTCGCTCGCCCATTCCGGGTCCTCGGCGAGCCCGAGCGCCTCGGACCAGAACCGCATCGCGCGTTCGACGTCGGCGACTCCGAGCACCGTGATTCCGAGTCGCAGCATCAGACCAGTTTTCCTTGTGCGTGCAGGTCGTCCAGGATCAGCTGGACCGTCGCCGACACCCGGTCGCGGTCGGCGTGGGCGAGCCAGCCGAACGATTCGATCTCGCTGCTCGGCTTCAGCTCGCCGGTGTAATCCGCGGTGTAGCAAGTCATCCGCACCACGACGCCGTCCGCTTTGCCGTGCGCCTGTGCTTCCCAAGAACCGGCCAGCTGCGCGGAAGCCGGATCCAGAGTCACGCTCAGTTCCTCGGAGATCTCCCGGACCAGCGTTTCGACGTCCGACTCGCCCTCTTCGCGTTTCCCGCCGGGCAGGTACCAGGTGTCCTTGCCCGCTGAACGCGCGGCGAGAAGCTTGCCGTCGACCACGTGCAGCCAGGCGACTTTGTCGATGGTGGGCATGCCAGCCACCTTACCTCCGCGCCCGCCGGTCCAGGTCCGCGAGCAGGATGCGCAAGAGATCCGCCAGTTGATCGCGTTCGGCCGGGGACAGTGCGGACACCAAGGTTTCCTCGTGCTCCAGCAGATATCCGACGGTTCGCTCGATCAGCTCGTGACCGTCCTCGGTCAGCTCGACGTACACCCCGCGACGGTCCGAAGTGGACTTCACCCGGCGGACGTGGCCGTCGCGTTCGGCACGGGCGGTCTGCTGGGAGATCGCGCCGGGGCTGACCCGGCAGCGTTTCGCGAGTTCGCCCGCGCTGAGCCGGTACGGCGGCCCGGCCCGGCGCAGCGTGCTGAGCAAAGTGCGGGTGGACGCGTCCATCCCGAGTTCCAGCATGGTCGCGCGCCGGTCGTCCTCCAGCAGTTTCGCGATGTGCCAGATCCGCGTGATCACGCCGATGGACGACACCGGCGTGCCCGGCCGCTCTCGCAGCCACGCCTGCTGAATCTCGTCCACCTCGTCGCTTGACGGGTTTTCCCCGCCGCCGGTACCGTCGTCCACCAGAGGTACTTTAGCAATAAAGGACGTGAGATGAAACGGGACGTAGTGGTAACCGGGGGAAGCGCTGGAATCGGATACGCGATCGCCGCGGCGTTTGTCCGGGACGGCGATCAGGTCACGATCACCGGAAGGCGCGAGGACGTGCTCACCGAGGCGGCGACGCTGCTCGGCGCGCGTGCGGTGAGCTTCGACGCGAGCGACCCCGAGGCGGTCGAGGCGGAGTGCGATCAGTTGCCCGAACGCATCGACGTGCTGGTGAACAACGCTGGCGGCAACACGGATTTCCTGGGCTCCGCTGGCGAGGGATTGAAAGCGCTCGACGCTGCCTGGACGGCCAACATCCGGGCGAATCTGTTCAGCGCCGCGTTCGTGACGACAGCGCTGCGGGAGCGACTGGCCGACAACGGCCGCATCGTCACCATCGGCTCGATCGCGGGGCACACCGGCGCTGAATCGTACGGCTGGGCGAAGGCTGCGGTGGAAGTCTGGAATACCGAAACCGCTCGCCAATTCGGGTCGCGCGGGATCACCTCGAACATTGTCGCGCCGGGGCTGATCGTGGACACCGAATTCTTCCGCGGCAAACTCTCCGCCGAACGTCAGGAGCGGCTGGTCGAGAACACGATGACAAAACGCGCGGGCAAACCGGAGGATGTCGCCGAGGTAGTGCGTTTCCTGGCTTCCCCGGAGGCCGGACACGTCACCGGCCAGGTCGTGCACGTGAACGGCGGCGCGTACGTCGGCTGACCTCAGCCAGGGGTCACGCGCAGCACTTTGTCGTTGCTGCCGTTGGAAGTCGTCACGTACAGCGAGCCGTCCGGGCCGCTTCGGGCGGCTCGCAACCGGCCGAATTTGTCGTTGAATTCCGCGGGCAGCGTCACTCCGGTGACCTTCGCGGCGGCGTCCAGGTGCAGCAGCAGGAGTTTCTGCCCCTTCAACGCCACCACGACCAACGCGCCTTCGTTCGCTCCCCATTGCTTGCCGGTGAGGAACGCGTCGCCGCTGGTCGCCTCGGTGATCTGTCCGGTGGTCCACAATGGACGAACCGCGTCCGGGAACCGGGTGGTGTCGGTCATCGGAACGCTCTCGTCGTAGTTGGGGTCGGTGCCGCCCTTCGACGGGTCCCAGCCGTAATTCCCGCCTGGCCGCAGGAGATTCACCTCGTCGTCGAACGCCGGTCCGTGCTCGGAGGTGACCACCTGCCCGGTTCCCGGCCGGATCGCGACACCTTGCACGTTCCGGTGGCCGTAGGTGTAGATCCGGCGTTCGTTCGGATCGGCGGACGACAGGAACGGGTTGCCCGGCAACGGTTCCCCGGTCTTCGCGTTGATGCGCAGGACCTTGCCGCCGAGACTGTGCCGGTCCTGCGCCACCGTCGACCGCGCGGCGTCGCCGGTGCCGACGAGCAGCGCGCCGTCCGGAGCGAGCGTCGGGCGGCAGCCGGAATGCCGTCCGCTCGGGTTCACCGGCAGGCCGGTCAGCAGGTCGCGCACCTTGGCCGCGCTCGCGCCGTCGTCGGCGAGCCGCCAGGTGACGAGCCGGACGTCTACCGCGCGTCCGTTCTCCTGATGCGTCTGGCAGGTGGTGAACTCGCGCGACGTCGCGAAATCCGCCGCCAGGACCAGGCCCATCAGACCGCCTTCGCCCTGCACGAGGACGTCGGAGAAATCGGCGCGCACGTCGGTCTTCCGGCCGTCGCGGATCAGCGCGAGCTTGCCGGGACGCTGCGGCACGAGCAGCGAACCGTCGGGAAGGAACGCGACGTCCCAGCCGTGTTCGAGGCCGTCGGCGACCTCCTGCACGGCGAACTTGCCGGACTCCGGTGCCGCTGGAGCCGGGGCGCTCGCTGGCGCGGCCGAGCAGGCGGCGAGCACCAGGACGGAGGCGAGCAACGCGACGAGACGCATGGGTCCAGCATGCCCGATTCAGCCGCCAGGACGAACCAATCCGGATTCGTACGCGAACACGACCGCGTGCACCCGATCGCGCAGCCCGAGCTTGTTCAGCAACCGTCCGACGTGCGTCTTCACCGTCGTCTCGCCGATGAACAGCGTCCCGGCGATCTCGGTGTTCGACAGTCCTCGCGCGATCAGGCCCAGCACGTCCTTTTCGCGTTCGGTCAGCGTCTCCAGCTTCTGCTCGTCCAGCGGCGTCCGGTGCGCGCTGAGATAGCGGTCGAGCAGGCGTTTCGTGACCGACGGCGACACCATCGCGTCGCCGCGCAGCACGCCGCGGATCGCCACCAGCATCTCGTCCGACGGCGCGTCCTTGACCAGGAATCCGCTGGCGCCGGCGCGAAGCGCGGAGTAGGCGTACTCGTCGAGGTCGAACGTCGTGATCACCAGCACCGAGGTGTCCGGCAGTTCGGCGCAGATCTGCGCGGTGGCCGCGACGCCGTCGAGCACCGGCATCCGCACGTCCATCAGCACGAGGTCCGGCCGCCGCGCGCGGGCGAGTTCGACAGCTTCCGCGCCGTCGCCCGCTTCCGCGACCACCTCCAGGTCGGGCTGGCTGTCGACGATCATCCGCAGCCCGACGCGCACCAGCTCCTGGTCGTCGCAGATCAGCACGGACGTCATGCGGCGTCCGTCCGCAGCGTCGCCGACACGCGGTAGCCGCCGTCCGGCCGCGCGCCCGTTTCGAGTTTGCCGTGGTACATCGCGACGCGCTGGGCCATGCCGGTGAGCCCGCGTCCGGACCCGGGCAGTCCCGCCGCGACCGGTTGCCGCCCGCCGGAGTTGGTGACTTCGAGGCGGATTTCCGGACCGGCGAAGGTGACTCGGACCCGTCCGGTCGCGTCGGGCGGCGCGTGTTTGAGCATGTTGGTCAAGGCCTCCTGGACGATGCGGTACGCCTGAAGCGCGACACCGGCGGGCAGGTCGGCGATGTCGCCGTTGACTTCGAGGGTGATGTCGCGGCCGGACTGCGCGACTAGCGTGCGCAACTGGTCGAGCGTCGGCTGCGGAGCGCGCGCGGGTTCGCCAGCGTGCATTACCTCCAGCAGCCGCCGAAGCTCGGCTAACGCGGAACGACCGGTTTTGCTGATGGTGTCGAGCGTACGGTCGACAGCGTCCGGGTCGTGATGGCGCGCGAGCTTCGCTCCTTCGGCGTTCAGGACGATCACGCTCATGCTGTGTGCGAGTACGTCGTGAAGCTCGCGCGCGATCCTCGTACGCTCTTCGGCTATTGACGCGCGACTGCGCGCTTGTTCTTCGGAGGCCGCCAGCTCCGCTCGCAGTCGTTCTTCTTCGGCGAGTTGTTCCTTCGTCCGGAAGAACGCGCCGAGAGCCCAGGCCGCCAAGTACAGCGGCAGTGCGCCGAAGATGGTGAGCGTCGGGTTCAGAGTGTTGGTGCCCCAGGTAAATCCCCAGAAGGCATCCAGGCCCACGACAGCTACCGCGAAGCCGATGAACCATCTGTCACCGGCTTTGACGAGCGTGTACAGGACCACCGCCATCGCGAGGTCGCTGCGGCCACGGTCATACGCCCATATCTCGTTCGTATAGACGAGCGCTACTCCGATGAGGATCAGGAGCGCGACTGTGCGCGGGTAGCGGCGACGCAGCAACAGAGGCAGCAGAAAGAGCATCGAAACCATGCGCAGCAGCCAGGTTTGCTGATCCGCGATGTTGGGGCCGAAGGCGACGAAGACGGCGTACAGCGGCAAGTCCAGCAACCACCGCTGCTTGCGCCCCCACATGACCAGTCTCCGCACGAAACGAACGTAACGCGAGATCGTCGTCGCGCGCGTCGTTCCGGAGGATGGCCGTGGTCCTCCGAGCGAACGACTTTTCCCGCCGACCGAGCCGATCCGCGACGACCGAGCCGCTTCCTACCGTCGAAAACATGTCGATTACCAGGGAGTTCTTCCGGCACCCGATGCGTACTGGCGCGATCGCGGCCAGTTCGGCACGGCTGGCCGGAGTGATGACCGCGGGGTTGGGTCTCGAGAGCGCGCACAGCGTCGTGGAGTTGGGGCCGGGGACGGGAGTGTTCACTGAAGCACTGCTTCGCATGCTTCAGCGCGACGCGCACTTCACCGCGGTGGAAATCAACACCCACCTCGTACAGGAGCTACGCGCACGCTTTCCGTCGTTGCACGTTGCGGAAGGCTCTGCGGAACACGTCGCTGCGTACGTGACGATGCCGGTCGACGTGGTCGTCTCCGGTCTGCCGTGGACAGCTATGCATGCCGCGCCCCAGGCTGCGGTACTGAACTCCGTCTGCGAGGTGCTTTCCCCACAAGGCCGCTTCACCACCTTCGCGTACGCGCACACCGCTTGGACACCGCCAGCGCGTCGATTCGCACGGTTGCTGCGAAGCCGCTTCGCGGTCGTCGAACGCACCAGTGTGGTTTGGCGGAACCTGCCGCCGGCGTACGTGTACCGCGCGGCTTTGCCGGTGCGGTCGGGACTGGATCGCTATGGGCAGCCTGCTTCAGCCACTTCTTGACGCTCCCGCGCCGCTCGTCTACTTGATCTGCGCACTGGTGATCATGGCCGAGACGGCGCTGTTGCCCGGCATCGTGCTGCCGACGCTGTCCACCTTGCTGCTTATGGGTTTCCTAGTGCAGCGCGGGACTTTACAGCTGTGGCCAGCGCTCACGGTCTGCGTCGCGGCGGCGCTAGCGGGGGACCAGCTCGCGTACTGGGAGGGACGACTGTGGGGACCGAAGCTGCGTCAGTCGCGCGTGGGGCAGCGGATCGGCGAAGCGAAGTGGGACAAGGCCGAAGCGACTGTCGCGCGTTATGGCGTGCCAGCAGTCGTCCTAGGGCGGTGCCTCGCTGGCGTACGCACTCTCGTGCCGCGCGTCGCGGGTTCTGCCGGACTGTCGTACCGACGCTTCTTCGCCGGAAGCCTGTGCGCGGCGGTGCTGTGGGCGGGCGTGGAGCTGACGATGGGGCAGGTCACCGGCTGGGCCGCACCTTGAGCAGTTCCGCGGTCGAAGCGTCGGCGGGCAGGAAGGTTTCGAGGCTCAGCTCGGCGACCGTCACGTCTACGGCGGTGGCGAACTGCGTGATCGCGGTGAGCAGCCGCAGTTCGCCCGCCGAGCTGGACAGCTGCAGCGGCACCGCGAAGCCGAGGTGGTCGCCGGACGGTTCACCTGGCGTCCGCAGGTATCCGGTGAGTTCGTCCAGCAACGCCTGATGTCGCGGATCGGGCCCGTGTGCCAGACCGCGGCGAGGGCGTTCGAGCACGTGCTGCGCCCAATCGGCGAAGTTCCGGATCCGCGGAGCCATCCCGCGCGGATGCAACGCCAGCCGCAGCACATTGACCGGCGGTTCGAGCAGTTCCGCCGCGACGCCCTCAGTGAGCAGGCCGAAGCCGTCGTTCGCCGCGACGAGATCGCCGTAGCGATTCACGACCAGTGCCGGGTAGGGCTCGTGCCCGGCGAGCAGCGCGCGCAGCGACTCCAGCACCGGTGTCAGCGCGGGGTCGTCCAGCCGCGTTTCGGGGTAGACCGGCGCGAACCCGGCGGTCAGCAGCAAGGCGTTGCGCTCGCGCAGCGGCAGGCCGAGCGCCTCGGCGACGCGCACCACCATGCCGCGACCGGGCAGCGAGCGGCCGCGTTCCATGAAGCTGACGTGGCGTTGCGTCGTCCCGGCTTTCAACGCGAGGTCGAGCTGGCTGAGCCGGCGGCGGGAACGGGCGTCGCGCAAGGCGTCGGCGAACGAGGTGGGCACCTGCGCGATTCTGGCCGAGTTTTCTGCTGCCGGGCCATTCCCCGGAGGGAATTGCCGGGACGCCGGGCCGCGCTGGATCGTCGACGGCGTGGAATTCGGACTACTTCTTCCCGCCGGACAGGCGCAGCTCGAAACAGGCGGCACCCCGCGTGCCCTCGTCGCATTGGCCCGCGAAGCCGAACGGCTCGGATTCGCGTCGATCTGGGCCGGTGACTCGCTTTCCCGGCCGCGGATCGAACCGCTCACCCTGCTCACCGCGGTCGCGCAGGCGACCGAACACGTCACCGTCGGCACCGCCGTGCTGCTGCCCGCGCACCGAAACCCAGTGCAGACCGCGATGACGCTCGCCTCAGTCGACCTGATCTCCGAAGGACGGCTCGCAGTCGGCGTCGGCGCGGGCTTCCCGGGCTTCAGCGAGCGAGAGTTCGAGCTGGCCGGCGTCGATTTCCGGACGAGGTTCTCGCATCTGGACGACGTGGTCACGCTCTGGCGCGAACTGTGGACCGGGCAGCCGCGCTCGTTCCACGGCAAGGTGCTGCACTACGACTGGCTGCCGCCAGCGATCCGCCCCGCGCGCGTTGGCGGCCCGCCAATCTGGCTGGGCGGCGCGACGCCAGCCGCGCTCCGCCGCACCGCACTGCGTTACGACGGCTGGCTCCCGTACCCGCCGGACCCCGCGGATTACGCGTCCGGCCTCGCGACCATCCGCGCCGCCACTGCTCGCACGGTCACCCCGTCGTTGTTCCTGACCGTTTACGTCGATCCCGACCCGCGCCGCGGCCGTAGCGTTCTGGAGGACTACGCCCAGGCGACCTATCAGCGGTCGTTGGCGCAGATCAGCACCATCCAGGCGACGGTGACCGGCCCGGTCTCGGAGGTCGCGGCGACTGTGCGCCGATACGCCGAGGCCGGAGCCGAGCACGTGCTGTTGCGCGTCGGCTCCGTGGAACCCGGTGCGGTCGAGCGGCAGCTGCCCCTGTTGGCGGAGGTGATCGCCGGGGAGCGGAAACCTGTCGGTGCCGCGACGTAGGCTGGGACGGTGACCGACGCTGTACTGTCCGGACTCCTCCAAGCCATCCTTCCCGACCCGGCGCTGCGCGGCGTTGTCGAGCGCGCCGGCGCCCCGCTGCTCGAACTGCAAGGCGCTGTCGCCGTACGGCAGCTCGTGGCCGCCGCGCTGGCCGAAGACCCCGAGCGCGGCGGCGCGGGCCGCCCGGTGCTGGCCGTCACCGCCACCGGGCGCGAAGCCGACGAGCTGACCGCTTCGCTCAGCGCGCTGCTCGGGTCCGACCGCGTGGCCGACTTCCCGTCCTGGGAGACGCTGCCGCACGAGCGCCTTTCGCCGCGCGCGGACACCGTCGGGCGGCGGCTGGAAGTGCTGCACCGCCTGCACACCGGCGACGACGAGCTGCGGGTCGTGGTCTCGACCGTGCGCAGCCTCATCCAGCCGATGGCCCCCGGGCTCGGCTCGCTCGCGCCGATCGACCTGGTCGTCGGCGAGGAGCAGAGCTTCGAGGACCTGCTCGAACGGCTGGTCGAGCTGGCGTACACGCGCGTGGACATGGTCGAGAAACGCGGCGAGTTCGCGGTCCGCGGCGGCATCCTCGACCTGTTCGGGCCCACCGCGCAGCATCCGGTCCGCGTCGAGTTCTGGGGCGACGAGGTCAGCGAGATCCGCGCGTTCGCGGTGTCCGACCAGCGTTCGCTGCCCGGCGAGATCCAGCGGGTCACCGCGCCGCCGTGCCGCGAGCTGCTGCTCACGCCGGACGTCAAGACGCGCGCGGCCGAGCTGGCCACCACGTACGAGGCCGACGCGCACCTGGCCGAAATGCTCACCAAGCTGTCGGACGGCATCCCGGTCGAGGGCATGGAAGCGCTCATCCCGGTCCTCTGCGAGGGCGAGCTGGCCCTGCTCACCGACGCGATGCCGCAAGGCAGCCACGTGCTGCTGGCCGATCCGGAGAAGATCCGGGCCCGCGCGGCCGACCTCGTCCGCACCGGGCAGGAGTTCCTGGAAGCCTCCTGGACCACCGCCGCGGCGGGCGGGCAGGCCCCGATCGACCTCGGCGCGTCGGCGTACCGCGATCTGGCCGAGATCGCGTCGCACGCGCAGGACACCAAGCGCCCGTGGTGGACGCTCACCCAGCTGACCAGCGAAGACCCGGACGTCTACCGCGTCGCCATCGAGCCAGCGCCCGCCTACCGGGGCGAGCTGGAACGCGCGATGACCGACCTGCGCGCGCACCTCGCTTCCGGCGGCACCGGCGTGCTCGTCGTCGCCGGGCAGGGCACCGCCAGCCGCGCGGTCGAGCAGCTGATGGCGGCCGAGGTTCCGGCGAAGCACGTCGAGGTGCTCGCCGACGTGCCGTCGGCCGGGGTCGTCACGGTCACCTGCGGCGGGCTCGCGGAGGGCTTCATCTCGCCGGAGCGCGCGCTCGTCGTGCTGTCCGAGTCCGACCTGACCGGCCGCGGCGCCAATGCCGGATCGTCCACAAAGGACTTGAACACGAAGATGCCGTCGCGCCGCCGCGGCGCGGTCGACCCGCTGGCGCTCAAGGCGGGCGACTACGTGGTGCACGACCAGCACGGCATCGGCCGGTTCGTGGAAATGGTGCAGCGCACGGTCGCCGGCGCGACCCGCGAGTACCTGCTGCTGGAGTACGCGTCGTCCAAGCGCGGCCAGCCCGGCGACCGGCTGTTCGTGCCCACCGACCAGCTCGACGAGGTGTCCCGCTACGTCGGCGGCGAGCTGCCCACGCTCAACAAGCTCGGCGGCTCGGACTGGAAGAACACCAAGGCACGCGCCAAAAAAGCGGTCAAGGAGATCGCCGCCGAACTGGTGCAGCTCTACGCCGCCCGTCAAGCCGCGCCCGGCCACGCGTTCGGCCAGGACACGCCGTGGCAGTCCGAGCTGGAGGACGCTTTCCCGTTCACCGAGACCAACGACCAGCTCGCGGCCATCGACGAGGTCAAGTCGGACATGGAGCGCGGCGTCCCGATGGACCGCGTGATCTGCGGCGACGTCGGCTACGGCAAGACCGAGATCGCGGTGCGCGCGGCGTTCAAGGCGGTGCAGGACGGCAAGCAGGTGGCCGTGCTCGTGCCGACCACCCTGCTCGCGCAGCAGCACCTGAACACGTTCACCGAGCGCATGGCGTCGTTCCCGGTCACCATCAAGGGCCTTTCGCGGTTCACGCACAAGGCCGAATCGGACCGGACCCTCGAACAGCTCGCCGACGGCGAGGTCGACATCGTCATCGGCACGCACCGGCTGCTGCAGACCGGCATCCGCTACAAGGACCTCGGCCTCGTGATCGTGGACGAGGAACAGCGGTTCGGCGTGGAGCACAAGGAACACATCAAGGCGCTGCGCACGCACGTCGACGTGCTCACCATGTCGGCGACGCCGATCCCGCGCACGCTGGAGATGTCGCTGGCGGGCATCCGCGAGATGTCGACCATCCTCACCCCGCCGGAAGACCGGCATCCGATCCTGACTTATGTCGGCGCGTACGACGACAAGCAGGTCGGCGCCGCGGTCCGGCGCGAGCTGCTGCGCGACGGCCAGGTCTTCTACGTGCACAACCGGGTGTCGTCGATCGAGAAGGCGGCGAAACGGATCCGCGAGATGGTGCCGGAGGCGCGCGTCGTCACCGCGCACGGGCAGATGAACGAGGACAAGCTCGAAAAGATCATCCAGGGCTTCTGGGAAAATGAGTACGACGTCCTCGTCTGCACCACGATCGTCGAGACCGGCCTGGACATCTCCAACGCCAACACGCTGATCGTGGAACGCGGCGACATGCTCGGCCTCGCCCAGCTGCACCAGCTGCGCGGCCGGGTCGGACGTGGCCGCGAGCGCGGGTACGCGTACTTCCTGTATCCGCCGGAAGCGCCGCTCACCGAGACCGCGCACGACCGGCTCGCCACCATCGCGCAGAACACCGAACTCGGCGCGGGCATGGCGGTCGCGATGAAGGACCTGGAAATCCGCGGTGCCGGCAACATCCTCGGCGCGGAACAATCCGGGCACATCGCGGGCGTCGGGTTCGACCTGTACGTCCGGCTGGTCGGCGAAGCGGTCGAGGCGTTCCGGCGGCACGCGGGCGCGGAGCCGGCGGAGGACGAGGAACTGGCCGATGTCCGCGTCGACCTGCCGGTGGACGCGCACATCCCGCACGACTACGTCCCCGGCGAACGGCTCCGGCTGGAGGCGTACCGCAAGATCGCGGCGGCCCCGGACACCGCGGCACTCGACGCGGTGCGCGAGGAACTGGTCGACCGCTACGGCCAGCCGCCCGCCCCGGTCACCCGGCTGCTCGCGGTCGCGGCGTTCCGGCACGCTTGCCGCGCTGCCGGTGTCACTGAGGTCGCGGTGCAGGGCAACACGATCCGGTTCGCGCCGCTGCCGTTGATGGACTCGCAGCTGGTGCGGCTGAAACGCTTGTACCCCAAGGCGTCGTACAAGGCGATCACCAACACGGTGTCGGTGCCGAAACCGACCGAAGGCCCGGCGGGCGGCCGGATGGGCGCGCCGGTGCTGCGGGATCAGGAACTGCTCGACTGGTGCACGAAGCTGTTGTCCCAGCTGACGAAAACCCCGGCGGCGGTGTGAGTGCTAGTGCGTGACTAGCTCGGTGAACGCCCTCGCGGCGGCCCCGGCGGTGCGCCCCGCCGGGGTGGCCAGGGCGATGGGCCAGTCCAGGTCGGCGTCGGCGATCGGCAGTGCGACGAGGTCGTCGTCGGCTGGAAGGATCGCGCGGGGCAGCAGCGCCACGCCAAGCCGCTGCCGGACGAAATCGGTGCCCGCGGCGAGGTCGGTGATCTCGATGGCGAGCTGCCGTCGTACCCCGGCGGCGGCGAATGCGCGATCGGTCACCGCGCGATTTCCGTAGCCGGGCGGGAAATCAATGAACGGTTCGTCGGCGAGGTCCGCCAGCGTCAGGTCGTTTCGGTGCGCGAGCGGGTGCTCGCGGGGAACGACGAGATCCAGCGGTGTGCTGGTCACCGTACGCAGACGCACGGTTGCCGGTGGGTGCCCGGGAATCGAGACGAAGGCGAGATCGAGCCGTCCTTCGGCGATCGCCGCGATCAGCCCGGGCGATCCGCCTTCGGACGACGCGGTCGCGAGGTGCACCGACACGCGAGGGTGCTCCCGGTGGAATTCGCCCAGCAGCGCGGGCAAATCGATCAACCCGAGCGAACTCATGGTCCCGATGCGCAGCGTGCCGCGCAGGCCGCCCCGGACCGCGTGCACAGTGTCGCGAGCATCGCGGGCGGCATCGAGCGCGGCGCGTGCTTTCGGCAGTAGCGCGAGACCGGCGTCAGTGAGGCTGACGCGCCTGGTCGTACGCAGCAGCAACGGCGCGTCCAGCTCTCGTTCCAGGGACGCGATGGTCGCCGACACCGTGGCCTGCACGAGGTGCAGCCGGGTGGCGGCGCGAGTGAAGCTGGCTTCCTCCGCGACCGCGACGAAGCACTCAAGCTGCCGCAACTCCATGCCGGATTCATAGCACTGCTCGATCAATGTGACCAGTAATCTTTGTTGGACTCGATCAGTCGGCGCGGGAAAGGTGGTCCCCAGAACCGAATCCCCTGCGGAGGTACCCCTTGACGATCTTGATCACCGGCGCTCGCGGCGGTATCGGTGCGAGCCTGCTGCGCCGGCTGACCGACGTTCGAGCGGCCAGCCGCGCCCCGCAGCAGCTCGGTTTCCCGGCCGTCGAGCTGGATCTCGCCAAGCCGGCGACGTTCGCTCCCGCGCTGGCCGGGATCACCGCCGTGTTCCTCTACGCCGAGCCGACCGGCATCGAGGAACTGCTGGACGCCGCGGTTTCGGCCGGAGTACAGCGGATTGTCCTGCTGTCCTCGGACTCGGTGACCTCGCCCGATGCCGAGCACAATGCTTTGGCCCGCCACCACTTTCTGGTCGAACAGGCCCTCCTGGCCACACCGCTGACCTCGACCGTGCTGCGACCCGGCGGGTTCGCCACGATGACGCTGGGGTGGGCCGAATCCGTCCGCGCCGGTCAGCCGGTCGGCCAGGCGTACCCGGACGCCCGGCTCGACGTCATCCACCCCGAGGACATCGCCGACGTCGCCGAACTGGCGCTGTCCACCGACGCGTTGAACGGCGAGACGATCAGCCTGGGCGGGCCGGAGGTGCTCAGTTTCCGGGACCAGGCAAAGATCTTGGCGGAGGTGCTCGGCAAGGAAATCGAACTGCGCGAGCCGACCCGGCGTGAAGCGGTCCAGCAGTTGCCCGCGCCGTTGGCCGAGGCGATCTTGGACTATTGGGCGCAATTGCCTGGCGAGTCCGACCGGAGCGTCGAACGGATCACCGGTCGTCCTGGCCGCACTTTCCGCCAGTGGGCGATGGAGAACGTCGCCGCGTTCCGGTGATCGCTTTCATCTCGCCGCGAAGACCTCGAACCCCGGCGGTTGCGCGGTGGCCAGCCGCAACGACACTTCCTCCTGCGGCGTCGGCAGCGCACCGCAGCCGGACATCGGCAACGGCCGGGGACGCCGCGGCACCCGGGCTCCCGAACCCCCGCCGCGACCCGGGTACACGAGCAGCCCGCGCTCCGGATCCGGCACCGCGTCGAGAGCGGCGGTCACCGCGGGCAGGAGCCGGAAGCGACCCCGTTTCTCCTCCGAGGAAAACTCGATCTCCAGCGTGACGCCCCAGCGGTGGACGTGCCACGTCCATTGCTCGGCGCCGTTGGTCAGCGCGGCCTCGGTCAGCCGGTCGCCGTGAGCGCGTTGCCACGCGCTCGCCGCGAAGGCCCCGTCGAGGACTTCGATCGACAACCAAGAGTCCATATGTCGACAATAGCCCGCTGAATGCCTCGATGGTGTTGTGTTTCGAGGCCATGTGAGAGGGTAGGGCCTGTGATGCGGATCATGGGGCGCCGTCGTGCGCTGGGCGCCGTTCTCGCCGGAACTCTCCTCCTCGCCGGATGCGGTACCGGCCCTAGTCAGGTGGGCACCGCCGCGGTCGTCGACGGTCAGGTCACCACCATCGACCAGGTTCAGGCGCTGCTCGACCGCGCCGTGCAGGAGCAGCCGTACGCCCGGCAGCTCGCCGGGCGGCACCAGCTCGACCTCGTCGGGCGCGAGATCGTCCGGCAGTCGCTGCTGCACGAGGTCGTCGTGAAGGCCGCGCAGAAGGAAGGCATCTCGGTCGACGAGAACACCGTCAGCGAGGCCATGCAACAAGATCCGCTCGCGTCGCCGGTGCCCGAGTCCGTCACGCAAGATCAGTCCGCGGCTGTCACCCAGCTCGTCTGGCTGCTGCGCGATCACCGCGAGGCCGTGACCGACCAGTACTTGCAGCAGAGGATCGCGCTGAAGTACCTGCCGACGCTGTCGGTGAACTTCGACTACACCAGCATCGGCGCGCCGACCTCGGAGAGCCAGGCCCCGTCGATCGACCCGAAGGCCGCGCGCAGCCAGGCCATCGCCAAGGCCGAGGAGTACGCGGCCAACCCGGGCGCGATCCAGGCCGACATCCGCGGCGGCGCGCAGGGCAACGTCGGCCAGCAAGCTCCCGCGCTCTCGTCGCCGCAGGACGCCGCGACCGTGCTGTTCGGCGTTCCCGCGAACACCGCCATCGCGTTCCAGCCGAACCCGGCGAGCGCGCCGACCTGGTGGGTCACCGCCGTGGTGCGGAAGCGGACGACGGACGCGAAGGTCGCCACCGACCAGGTCCAGCAGCCGACCGCGGCCCAGCTGGGTGCGATCGGCGTGCGGATGCTCCAGCCGTATGTTGGCAACGTGGACTTCAAAATCAACCCGCGCTACGGCGTGTGGGACCCGGTCGGCATGAACCTCGCCCCCAGCGCGGCCGAGGTCACGGGCGTGGCCGTGCCGTTGCGCGGCGGTGCTCCGGCGCAGCAGTGACCGGCACCGTAGTCCTGGTCCGGGGAGCGACCCTCCCTGCGGCCGCCTTGCCACTTCTGCGCACCGCTGCCGTGTACGCCGCGACCGACGTCGACGCCGCGCAGCTCGGTGTCCCGCCGGTAGGCCAGTCCTTCGCGGACATCGTGCTGCTCGCCGCTTCCCCCGCCGAACCGACCGCGGCCGCGATGCTCGCTGACGGCGCGCAGCTGATCGAAACGCCCGTGCCGCCGCTGGTCGAAGCGGTCGAGGTCATGGACCGCCTGCGCTCCCCGGGCGGCTGCCCATGGGACGCCCGGCAGACGCACGAATCCCTGCGGCAGTACCTGGTCGAGGAAGCGTACGAACTGCTGGAAGCCATCGAGGACAACGACCGCGCGGCGTTGCGCGAGGAACTAGGCGACGTCCTGCTGCAGGTCCTGTTTCACGCCCGCGTAGCCGCCGAACACGGCCGAGCCCCCTTCACCATCGACGACGTGGCCAGCGACCTGGTGGACAAACTGGTAAGCCGCCACCCCAACGTCTTCGCCGACGCGGCCCGCATTGCCACGGCCGAACACCAGGAGCTGAAGTGGGAAGAGCTGAAGCAGGCCGAGAAGCAGCGTAAGTCCATTGTGGACGGTGTCGCGCTGGGGCAGCCCGCCGTCGCGCTGGCGGGGAAACTGGGCCAGCGCAGTGGTCGAGCCGGGATTCCGCTGGACCTGTTCCCGCAGGACTCCTCCGCCCCCGCCCAACTGTTCCGGACCGCGGCAACCGCGCGCCGGGGCGGATTGGACCCGGAGGGCGAACTGCGTGCGGTTGCGAAACAGTTCGCACTGGACGTCCGCGCGGCGGAGACGGCGGCCCGGAAGGCCGGGGTGGAACCGGCGACGTTGGAGGCTGAGGGCTGGCGGAAGTTCTGGCCCTCGGCTTGAGCTGGGTTGTCGTGATGCTGGGGTTTCTGTGACGACCGGGGCTGAGAGCTGGCGGGAATTCCGGCCTTCCGCCTGAGCCGGTTTTGGTGGGTTGCATGGATGCCCGTGACGTTCGGGGCTGAGAGCTGGCGGAAGTTCTGACCTCTCGCCCGAGCCGGTTTGGTGGGTGCATAGGTGTCTGCGACGCCCGGGCAGAGAGTTCAGGCGGAATTTCTGCCCCTCCGCCTGAGTCTCTCTGGTGTACTGCCGGGGTTTCCGCTGCCTGCGCAGGGTCTTTGGCCCGCCCTGCAGGACTCTCGTTCGCCGCTTGCCTTCGTGGGCCAGGTGCGCTCGTTGCCCGTCGTCCGCGAGTGCGATTGGGCGGGGCCACTGCGCTTCAGCGGGTTGGCTGGGTTCTCGTGAGTGTCTATGCCGGTTCTAACCGGCATAGACACTCACGAGTCCCGGCCGGGCACTGCCAGCTCCTCGGCCGTTCAGCCCGGTGCCCTAGCCGCCTGCATTCCTTGCGCCGATGCTTGTCCGCTCTCGGGGCCATCCGCGCTTCCCGCTCCAGCCGCACCGCCGCCTGAGCCTCCGCTCGCCAGCTCTGTTCGCCGTGGTCGCGCGCCCATGCGCCACCTCGCCTTCCCGCTCTCAGCCGGACCGGCCGCCCTCACCCGAAAGACGGAGCCCCCTCCCGTCCACCCACGCCTCCGCCTGCTCCCGGGCACGATTGCCTCGCCAAGCGAAGCACCTCAACATCAACTGTGACCTAGATCACTCATTTTCGAGAACCGGAAGCGCGGAGGTGGCGTCTTGCCGGGTGTGAAGCACAAGCCACCCAGGGAGCCGGACGAGGAACACCTCCTCCGGCGCATTGCTCGCGGTGACCTTGCGGCGTTCGAAGAGCTTTACCGCCGCACGTCGCCGTGGCTCGCGATTCGCCTGCGGCACCGCTGTTCCGACGACCAGATCGTCTCGGAGGTGATGCAGGAGACCTACCTCGCCGTGTGGCGTGCCGCGGGTTCGTTCGCGGGCGTCGTCGCCGGCGGCTCTGCCGTGGGCTGGGTCTGGACGATCGCGGTGCGCCGGCTCATCGACGCGTTCCGGCGGCGTGCGCACCACGCGAATCCGCCTCCCGCGGCGCAGGAGGCGCTGTCCGCACCGGCCGCCGAAGAGGAGGCGCTGGCCGGCACGGTCGGCGATTCGGTGGGGGACGCCCTGCGCAGTCTCGCGCCGGAACTGCGCGCGGTCCTGCAGGCCATGGTGCTCGACGGATTGTCGGTCCGCGAGACCGCGATCCTGCTGGGCCTGCCAGAAGGAACGGTCAAAACCCGGGCCCGCCGCGCCCGGATCGCGATGCGGGAGGCGCTGTCGTGAAACCAGGACTGGCCGAAGGAGGTCAAGCCATGAACCACGTATCCGACCGGATGCTCGCCGGCTACGTCGCCGGTCGCGAACTGCCGGGGGACGAGGCATGGGCGTTCGAAGGGCACCTGGAGAAGTGCGCGCAATGCCGGGCGCGGCTCGCCGGCGCGTCCACCGCCGAGGTGTCCGGTCTGCTCGACGTCGTCTGGGCCGGGCTGGAGCCGGACCTCGCCCGCGCGCCGCAGCCGATGCCGCGCCGGGTCGCGGGATGGCTGCGTTGCTGGGCGACCCCGGTCATGGTCCCGTGGCTGCTGATGGTCCTCATAGTCGGCGCGCTGTCGGTCTACCTCGACCGGTCGCTCCCCGACGGGCTGTCGTTCGTGCAGTTGCTTTCCCCCGTGCTGCCGGTCTTCGGGGTGGCGGCGGCGTGGTCAGGCGGGCTGGACCCGTCGTACGAACTCACCGCGGCCACCCCGCGCGCCGGGCTGGAGCTGATCCTGCGGCGGACTACCGCGGTCGTGGTGCCAGTGCTGGCGGTGTTGCTCGTCGCAGGCTGGCTGATCGGCGCGCGGATGGGGTTCGGGCTGCTGCCGAGCCTCGCGTTCACCACGGGGACGCTCGCGCTCGGCACGTTCATCGGCGTCGCCTGGGCGGCGTCGATCCTGATCGGGCTGTGGCTCGGTGCGCTGGTGGTGCCGAGCGTCGCGTTCGGGGGCTCAGCACTGCTGGAGGCCGCCACCTGGCCGGGCTGGCTCGCGGCCGCTGTCGTCGCGGCTGTCTTCGTAGTGCTTCGCCGGAACACTTTCACGCAGCTTGCTGCGCATCACTGACGGAAACGAGAGGGGACACCGATGCGGGCTGTGGAAGCCGCCGAGGTCGCTCCGGCGACCTACGCCTGGGAAATCCAGGCACAGGGACTGAAAGTGCGGGTCGGCCGCAAGCGCATGGCGGTCGACGGCCTCGACCTCGCGCTCGGCACGGGGGTGCACGGCCTGCTCGGGCCGAACGGCGCGGGCAAAACCACGTTGATCCGCACGTTGGCCACGGTCCTGCGGCCGACCGAAGGCAAGCTGGCGCTGCTCGGAGAGCCGATCGGGGGGCGTTTCGACCAGCGCACCCTGCGCCGCCGGATCGGCTATCTGCCGCAGAACTTCGGGTACTACAAGCGGTTCACCGTCCGCGAGTTCGTCGAATACCTGGCGTGGCTCAAGGAAATGCCGAAACAGGAGGTGCCGGGCGCGGTGCAGCGCGCGATCGAACGGGTCGGTCTCGCCGAGCGTGCCGAGGACAAAATGAAGACCTTGTCCGGCGGCATGGTCCGCCGCGTCGGCATCGCACAGGCGATAGTGAACGACCCAGTGCTCCTGCTGCTCGACGAACCCACCGCCGGGCTCGATCCCGCACAACGCCTGCGGTTCCGGGAGCTGCTGCAGGAGATCGGCCGGGACGCGTGCGTCGTCGTCTCTACTCACCTGGTCGAAGACGTCGCCGCAGCGTGCTCGGACGTCGTCCTGTTCGCCGCCGGGAAGCTGGTTTTCCAAGGCACGCCTGCGGATCTGGCCGCGGCGGGCAGCGAGGCGGACGTCGGCGACAGTCCGATCGAGCGCGGTTATTCGGCGCTGCTCGGCCACGCGCAGGGGAAGGGAGCCTGGTGATGAGCGCGTTCCGGACCGAACTCCGGCGCACCGTCGCCCCGTGGGTGCCCGTCGTGTTCCTGGCGGTAGGCCTGGGGTTGCTGCTGTTGTCCCCTGGGCCGTGGAGCCACGGCTCCGCGGCCTGGGACGCCACCTGGCTGACCGCGGTCCGGTGGTCCCGCTATCTGCTGGTGCTGTTGTGGCCGATCATCGTCGGGGCCGCGGCGATCCAGGGCATGCGGGACGCCCGCGCCGGCGTCAGCGAACTGTTCCAATCCACGCCACGACCCGCCGGACAGCGGGCCAGGACGCTCGCGTCCGCGGTCGGGCTCGCCGCGGTGGTCGGCTACCTGGTGCTTGTCGCCGCCGGGGTCGGGCAGGTCGTGGCTGACGGCGGGATGTTCACCGCGGCGTGGATGACGCAACTGCTGCTCGGCGTGCTGTCCGTGGTCGCCGGGGTGGCGCTGGGACTGGGGCTCGGGCGGCTGCTGCCGTATCCGATCACCGCGCCGGCGGTCGCGGTCGTCGCACTGGTCGGCGGACTGGTGCTGCAGGCGTCGGGCGAGACCGACCGGGTGCCGAATCCGGCCGCGTTGCTCGGAATCGGGCAGTTGGTGCCGCGAGGTCCGTTCGACGTGCCAGCGCCAGGGGTGCAGATCGGGCAGCTGTGCTGGCTGCTGGGGCTCTCCGCGGCTGGCTTCCTGTTGCTGCTCGCCAGTTCGGCGCGGATCAAGGCGCTCGCGTTGCTCCCGGTGGCGGCAGGGCTGGCAGTGGCCTTGCCGTTGTTCCCGGCCGCTGCGGAGAACAACTACATCGTCGACAAGGCGGCCGCCGCCCTCGTGTGCGACGGCCCGGTGTGCGTCACGCGGCTGCACGAGGATTGGCTGTCCACTGTGGCCGGCCCCGGCAAGGAAGCCATGCGGCTGCTGGAGAAACTGCCGCAACGTCCGGGCCGGGTCGAGGAATCGACGGTGTCGTTCGGCAACACCAAAGTGAGTCCTCGAGATCCGTCCCGGCTCCTGATGCAGCGGGACTCCTATGCGATGTACGACAAAAGCGGCCACAGCCTCACCGTGACGCTGCTGAGCGGTGCGGGGACGCTGCCCTGTCATGCCTCGTCCTACACAGGTGAGAAGAACGACCGTGAGGATGCCGCGCGCTGGGTAATGGCGCAGTGGCTGGTCGGTTCGTACGCGCCGCCGCGTTCGTATACCGAGCCTCCGCTGCAGACCCGGACGGACCCGGCGTGGTCCGCGCTGAAGGCCGTGCCGGCGGCGGAACAGACCGCCCGGGTCGCCGCGGCGCGGCAACTGGAACTGACCTGCACCGGTGACCCGCTGAAGGTTCTCATGGAAGGTGCGCGCTGATGCGATGGATAGCGCTGTACGCGCGTTCGCGCCACCTCGCAGTGTCGTTGGCGGCATTGTTGCTCTGTGCCGTCGTTCTTCCGCCGCTCCTGGGCAGCAACTGGACGACGCTCTTCGCGACAGTCACCCTCGGTGCCGCAGTCGCGGTAGCAGGCGTGGGCCTCAGCGGACAGGATCTCGACCTGGACCGCACGGCCTCCTTCCGCTGGCCGCCCCGGCGTCTGACGCACCTCCTGCTGATCGGTGCGGTGGCAGGCGGCGTAATGGTTGCGGCACAAGGCCTTGTCGATCTCCCGATGGGCGCGAGCTGGATCCTTCGCAACGCGGCCGGGCTCCTCGGCCTGACCGGGTTGGCAGCCACGCTGTTCGGCGGCCAGTTCGGCTGGACGCTGCCGATGGGCTGGGCGATGACGGCGGCATTCGTCCCGGAAGGCGTCGGCAAGGTCTACGACGTCGTGGCCTGGCCGATGGCGACAGCAGACGCCGCGGCGGCGTGGTGGACGGCCGGGTTGCTGTTCGTGGCGGGATCGGCGGCCTACACGGTGGCGGGTGCTCGTCGTTGAGAGTCAGCGGACCGGTGAAGCCAGGCGCAGCCCCGTCCCTCCCCCGGGCAGGGGCGGGACTGCGGACTGGCGCGTCTTCACACGTTCCGGTTGTTCGGCTTCACCTCGAGCGGTTCGCGGTCGGGGTCGTCGATGCCCATGCTAATGATGCGCTGCGGGTGGATGCGGATGACGGCGCCGTCGAGGTGGCCGTCCGGTGCGAAGGCGTCCGGCACGGCTTCCGCCCGGCCCCGGATCTCCAGGCAGCGGATGCGCATCGGCGTCGTCGAGGGCTGGTCGTCGATCACGATGGCGACCTGCCCGTTGGCCTCGACGTTGCGGTACTTCCGGCTCTTCGTCAGGTTGTACCCGGTCACGTCGATCGTCTGTGTTTCCGGATTCCAGGAGAACGCGACCGGGCTGACCTGCAGGGTTCCGTTCGGCTGCTGGGTGGCGACCCGGGCGAGGGGCTGGCCGGCCAGGTAGCTGAGTTCTGCGTCGGTGAACATGCACCTACCGTGCAAGTTCAAGTTTGCTTGAAGTCAAGCGCACGCGGGGGAGCACGTGCTCGGCGAACCGGCGCATCTCCGCTTCGAAGGGCTGAAATTGCAGCATAAACGTCTCGATTCCCAGGTCCGCCCACTCGCGGATCCGCTGCGCCACGGTGTCGTAACTGCCCACCAGACCGGCCGCGGTGCCGCCGTTCGTGCCTATGTGCGGGTACTTCGCGAACGTCTGAAACATCACCGCCTTCGGATCGGCGTCCGCGACCAGCGCCTCCCAGCGCGCCTTGCCCGCCTCGGCCAGTTCCCACAACGCCGCCAGCTCCGCTTCCGCCTCGGCGTCGGTTTCGCGAGCCACCACGAAGGCGGACAGTCCAAATCGGACTGGCGGGCCGACGCGCGGGCGGGCAGCGACGTCCGCGATCAGCCGGGAGACGTTCTCCCGAGGCTGCCCGTTGATGAACCACACGTCGGCCTTGTCCGCCACCAGCGCCCGCGCCGGGTCCGACTCGCCGCCGACGTACACGGCCGGCGCCGAACCAGCAGGACGCAGCTGGTATCCGTCGACCTGGAAATGCTTGCCCTCGAACGAAACCCGCTCGCCGGACAGCAACCCGCGCACGACGCTGATCCATTCGCGGCCGTACTCGTACCGCGCGTCGTGCTCGGCGAACGGAATGCCGGCTCGCGCCAATTCCGGCTTGTACCAGGCGTTCACCAGATTCAGCCCGAACCGGCCGCCGCTGATCTCCTGGATCTGCAGCGCCTGCTTCGCCAGTACCACCGGATGCACGAGATACGGCTTGATCGCCGCGACGATCTCGATCCGCTCGGTGAGCGCGGCGAGCGCCGCTGCGGACGTCCAGGTCTCCAGCTGGTCCAGTTCGTCGCCGAACGGGTTCACCACGTGCTGCGCGATGAGCGTCGAATCGAAGCCGAGCCGGTCGGCCTCGACGATCAGCCGCCGGTTGCGTTCCCAGCTCGCGTCCACCGGATCGTCCGGATGATCGAACGGGCCCCACGACCCGTAGACGACCGCCCACACCCCGAACCGCGGCTGTGCCACAGCGACCACGACCGAACTCCTCACCTCGCGCGGATGAACGCGGTCACCGTCGCTTGCCCGGAAGGCACCGGCAACCGGTCTCACGCAGTGGCGAGCCGGGGAGGTTTGTACTGGTCAGGCGAAGAGCCCGGCACCCCAGTCGCTGGTCGGGGTGAGGCCCGGCGGGATCGCGAAGTGCGCGGAACCGGTGTGCTGCAGGTACTCCATCATCGCGTCCTTGGACGAGAGCACCTGCTGCATCGGGACGTACTGCGTGCGCGTATCCCGGTTGAACGCCAGGAAGAACAGGCCCGCCTCAAGGTGCCCGACGCCGTCGGAGCCGTCGACGAAGTTGTAGCCGCGGCGCAGGATCTGCACGCCGTTGCGGGTCTGGCGCGAGGCCAGCCGGACGTGCGCGTCCTCGGCGATCAGCGGTGTCCCGCCCGCGCCGCCGACCTGAAGATCGACCTGGTCGAACTCGCCGGTCTGCCCGAGCGGCGCCCCGGTTCCCTTGGAACGCCCGACAATCTTCTCCTGCCCGGCGAGCGTCTCGCGGTCCCAGGTCTCGATGTGCATCCGGATCCGGCGCGCCACCAGGTACGTGCCGCCGGCCATCCACGCCTGACCGTCGCCGGCCTGCGCCCACACCTGGTCGCGGAGCACGTCGGTGTCCTCGGCCTTGACGTTGTTGGTGCCGTCTTTGAAACCGAACAGGTTGCGCGGCGTCTGCTGCGAGCGCGACGTCGACGAGCTGCGGCCGAACCCGAGCTGCGACCAGCGCACCTCGGTGACGCCGAAGCCCAGCCGCACCAGGTTGCGGACCGCGTGCACCGCCACCTGCGGATCGTTCGCGCAGGCCTGGATGCACAGGTCGCCGCCGCTGCGGGCCGGGTCGAGCTTGTCCTTCGGGAACACGGGCAGATCGATCAGCTGCGGCGGACGCTTCGAGGCAAGGCCGAACCGGTCGTCGAAGAGCGAGGGGCCGAAGCCGATCGTCAGCGTCAGGTCGGAGGCGGGCAGGTCGAGCGCCTCGCCGGTGTCGTCCGGCGGGGCCTGCGCGGACCCGCCGAGCGCGCCGTTCGGACCGACCTCCTGGCCCGCCGTCATCCGCCGTGCCGCGGCCGTCCAGGTGCGCAGCAGCTCGCGGAGCTTCTTGGCGTCCTTCGTCGTCACGTCGAGGGCGGCGAAGTGCAGGTTCGGCTGCGCCGGGGTGACGATCCCGGCCTGGTGCTCGCCGTGGAAGTCGACCGTGGACGTCGCGGCCGCGGCAGGGGGGTCGCCGCCGAGCCGGTCGAAGCCGACGCCGGCTGCCGCGCCCGCGCCGGCCAGCGCGACACCCGCGCCGGCCAGCCCGAACAGCTTCCGGCGGGAGACCTGGGTTCCCTCTTCGGTCCCGGCTTGAGATGTCACCGCGCCACGACCTCCGCGACCTTGCTCAGCGGCTCGCTGAGCGCGTCGACCGCCGAGGCGAACGCCTTGATCTGGTCCTGGGAGAGTTCGTTGTAGTACTTGAAACCGTCTCCGGCGCGAGTCTTGTCCAGCAGCCCCTGCACGTTCGCGAACTCCTTGTCCAAAGTGGACACCAGGGTCGCGTCGCGCTCCTGCAGGATCGGCCGCAGCGCGGCGATCGCACCCTTGGAACCGTCCAGGTTGGCCTGGAAGTCCCACAGGTCGGTGTGCGAGAAGGTCTCCTCCTCGCCGGTGATCTTCTTCGTCGCGACCTCGTCGAGCAGGCCCTTCGCGCCGTTGGCCAGGTCCAGGACGCTCAGCTGCAGTGTCTTGGTCTTGGCGACGAGCGCCTTCACGTCGGTGAGCAGCTTGTCCGCGATCTGCGGGCTGTCCGGCTTCAGGCCGGTGGTCCACAGGTCCTTCTCCAGCCGGTGGAAGCCGGTGAACTGCTGGCCCGGCTCGACGTCGGCCTCGCGGGCGTCGATCGACGGGTCGAGGTCGCCGAACTTCTCCGCGACCGGCTCGATCCGCTCGTAGAACACGCGAGTGCGCGCGTACTCGGCCTTCGCCTCCTCGACCTTGCCCGCCTTGACCGCGGCGACGAACTTCGCGGTTTCGGTCTCCAGCGCCGAACTGTTGTTCTCGACGTAGGTCGCGTAGCTCTTGGTGGCAGCGGTCTTCTGCGCGCTGGCGTTGCTCTGGCCCTGCGCGCCGCCGGTGACGGTGAAGTCGCCGCGGATGCCGTTGCCCGCCATGCCCGGCTTGCACGCGGTCTGGTACTTGCCCGCGTCCGGGACCTCGACGATGAGCCGCCGGTTCAGCCCCGGCGCGATGTTCTCGACCTCGCCCATGATCCGGTCGCCCTCGGCGTAGAGGTAGAACTCGGTGACCTTGCTGCCCTTATTGGCGATCTCGAAGGTCAGGTTGCCCGCGGCCGCGGTCGTCGCCGAAACCGAGCAGGCGGTGTCGGACGCCTCGACCTTGATCGGCCCGCCCGCGGCCGCGCCGGACGGACCGGACGCGGAGTTCGTGCTGTCGCAGGCGGTCAGCGCGACGAGCGCGCCGAGGCCGGTCAGCACAGCCGTCGAGGTTTTGCGGAACTGGGGCACGGTCACTCCTTGGCGGCGGCCGGGGCGGCGGGCGCCGCTTCGGTCTTGTTCTTGCGGGCGGGCTTGAGGAACAGCGGCAGCACGATCGCCACGTAGACGACCCACGCGATCGCTTGCAGCACAGTGGTTTGCTGCGAATAGTTGAAGATCCCCTTGAGCAGCGCGCCGTACCAGGAGGTTTCCGGCAGCGTGCTCGACGCGTCGAAGGCGAGCGTGGTCAGTCCGGGAATGAACCCGGCCTCCTGCAGGTCGTGCAGGCCGTAGCCGAGGACACCGGCGGCGACGAACACCAGCAGCACGCCGGTGATCGTGAAGAACTTCGCCAGGTTGAACCGCACCGCGCCGCGGTAGAGCAGGTAGGCGAGCACGATCGCGGCGGCGATCCCGATCACGAACCCGATCAGCGGCTGCAGGGTGTCGGACTGCGCGGTCTGCACGGCCGAGTAGAAGAAGACGGCGGTTTCGAGCCCTTCGCGGCCCACCGCGAGGAACGACAGCAGCAGCACCGCCGCCGGACCGACCTTGAGCGCGTCCTCCATCTTGCCGCGCAGTTCCGCCGCGATGTGCCGGGAAGCCTTGCGCATCCAGAAGATCATCGCGGTGACGAAGACGACCGCGACGATGGAAAGAGTGCCGCCGAGCAGTTCCTGATGCTCGAAACTCAGCTGCGCGGTGCTGTAGGTGAGGATCGCGCCGACGCCGACCGACAGCAGCACCGCCGCGCCGACCCCGGGCCACACGAACCGCAGCGCGTGCCGTCGTTCGGTCTTGACCAGGAAGGCGACCAGGATGCTCACCACAAGCGCGGCTTCGAGGCCTTCGCGCAGCCCGATGAGCGCGCTCGAAAACACCACTGTTCAGTCCTCCTTCGACTACCTGACCTGATGTTTTTAGGTAAGGCTTGCCTGTAAGTCCAGAGGGAGTTTCGCTGAACGGGCCCGGCAAAACGGGCAAAACGACGTTCTGTGGATAGTTAGGTTAGGGTAACCGCAGGTCAGAGCGTCGCCGAAGGATCACGTAACGAATTGTGTGACCTGGGCGGCTCCGGCCGTGAGTTAACCATCCGCTTGCCATTCGCCCAGTCCAGCGTCCCTCGGCCGGGTTCATCAGTAACCTGTCCGGGTGGCCGATACCACTCAGCCGACCATCGCCCCGTCTCCGGCGGGCCCGCCGGAGACGGGGCGATGGTCGGCTGAGTGGTATCGGCCACCCGGACAGGTTACTGATGAACCCGGCCGAGGGACGCTGGACTGGGCGAATGGCAAGCGGATGGTTAACTCACGGCCGGAGCCGCCCAGGTCACACAATTCGTTACGTGATCCTTCGGCGACGCTCTGACCTGCGGTTACCCTAACCTAACTATCCACAGAACGTCGTTTTGCCCGTTTTGCCGGGCCCGTTCAGCGAAACTCCCTCTGGACTTACAGGCAAGCCTTACCTAAAAACATCAGGTCAGGTAGTCGAAGGAGGACTGAACAGTGGTGTTTTCGAGCGCGCTCATCGGGCTGCGCGAAGGCCTCGAAGCCGCGCTTGTGGTGAGCATCCTGGTCGCCTTCCTGGTCAAGACCGAACGACGGCACGCGCTGCGGTTCGTGTGGCCCGGGGTCGGCGCGGCGGTGCTGCTGTCGGTCGGCGTCGGCGCGATCCTCACCTACAGCACCGCGCAGCTGAGTTTCGAGCATCAGGAACTGCTCGGCGGCACTCTTTCCATCGTCGCGGTCGTCTTCGTCACCGCGATGATCTTCTGGATGCGCAAGGCTTCCCGGCACATCGCGGCGGAACTGCGCGGCAAGATGGAGGACGCGCTCAAGGTCGGTCCGGCGGCGGTGCTGCTGCTGTCGTTCCTCGCGGTGGGCCGCGAAGGGCTCGAAACCGCCGTCTTCTTCTACTCGGCCGTGCAGACCGCGCAGTCCGACACCCTGCAGCCGCTGATCGGGTTCGTGATCGGGATCGCCGCCGCGATCGTGCTCGCCTACCTGCTCTACCGCGGCGCGGTGCGGTTCAACCTGGCGAAGTTCTTCACGATCACCGGCGTGCTGCTGGTGTTCGTCGCCGCCGGTGTCCTCGGCTACGGCCTGCACGACCTGCAGGAGGCCGGGTTCATTCCCGGACTGACCACGCTCGCCTTCGACGCGTCGAGCACGCTGCCGGAAACCTCCTGGTACGGCGCGCTGCTCAAGGGGATCTTCAACTATTCGCAGCAAACCACTGTGCTGCAAGCGATCGCGTGGGTCGTCTACGTGGCGATCGTGCTGCCGCTGTTCCTCAAGCCCGCCCGCAAGAACAAGACCGAAGCGGCGCCCGCCGCCCCGGCCGCCGCCAAGGAGTGACCGTGCCCCAGTTCCGCAAAACCTCGACGGCTGTGCTGACCGGCCTCGGCGCGCTCGTCGCGCTGACCGCCTGCGACAGCACGAACTCCGCGTCCGGTCCGTCCGGCGCGGCCGCGGGCGGGCCGATCAAGGTCGAGGCGTCCGACACCGCCTGCTCGGTTTCGGCGACGACCGCGGCCGCGGGCAACCTGACCTTCGAGATCGCCAATAAGGGCAGCAAGGTCACCGAGTTCTACCTCTACGCCGAGGGCGACCGGATCATGGGCGAGGTCGAGAACATCGCGCCGGGGCTGAACCGGCGGCTCATCGTCGAGGTCCCGGACGCGGGCAAGTACCAGACCGCGTGCAAGCCGGGCATGGCGGGCAACGGCATCCGCGGCGACTTCACCGTCACCGGCGGCGCGCAGGGCCAGAGCAACGCCAGCGCGCAGAAGACCGCTGCCACCAAGAGCTACGCGACCTACGTCGAGAACAACAGTTCGGCGCTGGAGACCGAAACCGCGAAGTTCGTCGCCGCGGTCAAGGCGGGCAAGGTCGAGGAGGCGAAGGCCGAGTACGCGCGCACTCGCGTGTTCTACGAGCGGATCGAGCCGGTCGCGGAGAAGTTCGGCGACCTCGACCCGTCGATCGACGCCCGCGAGGCCGACGTCGAGCCGGGCCAGCAGTTCACCGGCTTCCACCGGCTGGAGAAGGACCTGTGGACCACCGGCCTGAAGCCGGACAGCCCGCAGATCGCGGACAAGCTGCTCACCGACGTGAAGGCGCTCGTCGCCAAGACCAAGACACTGCAGCTGAGCGTCCTGGACCTGGCCAACGGCGCGAAGGGCCTGCTCGACGAGGTCGCGACGAAGAAGATCACCGGCGAGGAGGAGACCTTCTCGCACACCGACCTGTGGGACTTCCAGGCCAACCTGGACGGTTCCAAGGGTGCGATCGCCGCGCTGCGGCCGATCCTGCAGGAGCGCGACGCGACCCTGGTGTCCACTTTGGACAAGGAGTTCGCGAACGTGCAGGGGCTGCTGGACAAGACTCGCGCCGGAGACGGTTTCAAGTACTACAACGAACTCTCCCAGGACCAGATCAAGGCGTTCGCCTCGGCGGTCGACGCGCTCAGCGAGCCGCTGAGCAAGGTCGCGGAGGTCGTGGCGCGGTGACATCTCAAGCCGGGACCGAAGAGGGAACCCAGGTCTCCCGCCGGAAGCTGTTCGGGCTGGCCGGCGCGGGTGTCGCGCTGGCCGGCGCGGGCGCGGCAGCCGGCGTCGGCTTCGACCGGCTCGGCGGCGACCCCCCTGCCGCGGCCGCGACGTCCACGGTCGACTTCCACGGCGAGCACCAGGCCGGGATCGTCACCCCGGCGCAGCCGAACCTGCACTTCGCCGCCCTCGACGTGACGACGAAGGACGCCAAGAAGCTCCGCGAGCTGCTGCGCACCTGGACGGCCGCGGCACGGCGGATGACGGCGGGCCAGGAGGTCGGTCCGAACGGCGCGCTCGGCGGGTCCGCGCAGGCCCCGCCGGACGACACCGGCGAGGCGCTCGACCTGCCCGCCTCCGACCTGACGCTGACGATCGGCTTCGGCCCCTCGCTCTTCGACGACCGGTTCGGCCTTGCCTCGAAGCGTCCGCCGCAGCTGATCGATCTGCCCGTGTTCCCGAAGGACAAGCTCGACCCGGCCCGCAGCGGCGGCGACCTGTGCATCCAGGCCTGCGCGAACGATCCGCAGGTGGCGGTGCACGCGGTCCGCAACCTGGTGCGGCTGGGCTTCGGCGTCACCGAGGTGCGCTGGTCGCAGCTCGGGTTCGGCCGCAGCTCGTCGACGTCGCGCTCGCAGCAGACGCCGCGCAACCTGTTCGGTTTCAAAGACGGCACCAACAACGTCAAGGCCGAGGACACCGACGTGCTCCGCGACCAGGTGTGGGCGCAGGCCGGCGACGGTCAGGCGTGGATGGCCGGCGGCACGTACCTGGTGGCGCGCCGGATCCGGATGCACATCGAGACCTGGGACCGCGAGACGCTCGCCGGGCAGGAGAAGATTGTCGGGCGTTCCAAGGGAACCGGGGCGCCGCTCGGGCAGACCGGCGAGTTCGACCAGGTCGATCTTCAGGTCGGCGGCGCGGGCGGGACACCGCTGATCGCCGAGGACGCGCACGTCCGGCTGGCCTCGCGCCAGACCCGCAACGGCGTGCAGATCCTGCGCCGCGGCTACAACTTCGTCGACGGCTCCGACGGCGTCGGGCACCTTGAGGCGGGCCTGTTCTTCCTGGCGTTCAACCGGGATACGCGCACGCAGTACGTCCCGATGCAGCAGGTGCTCTCGTCCAAGGACGCGATGATGGAGTACCTGCAGCACACCGGTTCCGCGCACTTCGCGATCCCGCCGGGCCTCACCCCGACCAGCGACTGGGGTGCCGGGCTCTTCGCCTGACCAGTACAAACCTCCCCGGCTCGCCACTGCGTGAGACCGGTTGCCGGTGCCTTCCGGGCAAGCGACGGTGACCGCGTTCATCCGCGCGAGGTGAGGAGTTCGGTCGTGGTCGCTGTGGCACAGCCGCGGTTCGGGGTGTGGGCGGTCGTCTACGGGTCGTGGGGCCCGTTCGATCATCCGGACGATCCGGTGGACGCGAGCTGGGAACGCAACCGGCGGCTGATCGTCGAGGCCGACCGGCTCGGCTTCGATTCGACGCTCATCGCGCAGCACGTGGTGAACCCGTTCGGCGACGAACTGGACCAGCTGGAGACCTGGACGTCCGCAGCGGCGCTCGCCGCGCTCACCGAGCGGATCGAGATCGTCGCGGCGATCAAGCCGTATCTCGTGCATCCGGTGGTACTGGCGAAGCAGGCGCTGCAGATCCAGGAGATCAGCGGCGGCCGGTTCGGGCTGAATCTGGTGAACGCCTGGTACAAGCCGGAATTGGCGCGAGCCGGCATTCCGTTCGCCGAGCACGACGCGCGGTACGAGTACGGCCGCGAATGGATCAGCGTCGTGCGCGGGTTGCTGTCCGGCGAGCGGGTTTCGTTCGAGGGCAAGCATTTCCAGGTCGACGGATACCAGCTGCGTCCTGCTGGTTCGGCGCCGGCCGTGTACGTCGGCGGCGAGTCGGACCCGGCGCGGGCGCTGGTGGCGGACAAGGCCGACGTGTGGTTCATCAACGGGCAGCCTCGGGAGAACGTCTCCCGGCTGATCGCGGACGTCGCTGCCCGCCCGCGCGTCGGCCCGCCAGTCCGATTTGGACTGTCCGCCTTCGTGGTGGCTCGCGAAACCGACGCCGAGGCGGAAGCGGAGCTGGCGGCGTTGTGGGAACTGGCCGAGGCGGGCAAGGCGCGCTGGGAGGCGCTGGTCGCGGACGCCGATCCGAAGGCGGTGATGTTTCAGACGTTCGCGAAGTACCCGCACATAGGCACGAACGGCGGCACCGCGGCCGGTCTGGTGGGCAGTTACGACACCGTGGCGCAGCGGATCCGCGAGTGGGCGGACCTGGGAATCGAGACGTTTATGCTGCAATTTCAGCCCTTCGAAGCGGAGATGCGCCGGTTCGCCGAGCACGTGCTCCCCCGCGTGCGCTTGACTTCAAGCAAACTTGAACTTGCACGGTAGGTGCATGTTCACCGACGCAGAACTCAGCTACCTGGCCGGCCAGCCCCTCGCCCGGGTCGCCACCCAGCAGCCGAACGGAACCCTGCAGGTCAGCCCGGTCGCGTTCTCCTGGAATCCGGAAACACAGACGATCGACGTGACCGGGTACAACCTGACGAAGAGCCGGAAGTACCGCAACGTCGAGGCCAACGGGCAGGTCGCCATCGTGATCGACGACCAGCCCTCGACGACGCCGATGCGCATCCGCTGCCTGGAGATCCGGGGCCGGGCGGAAGCCGTGCCGGACGCCTTCGCACCGGACGGCCACCTCGACGGCGCCGTCATCCGCATCCACCCGCAGCGCATCATTAGCATGGGCATCGACGACCCCGACCGCGAACCGCTCGAGGTGAAGCCGAACAACCGGAACGTGTGAAGACGCGCCAGTCCGCAGTCCCGCCCCTGCCCGGGGGAGGGACGGGGCTGCGCCTGGCTTCACCGGTCCGCTGACTCTCAACGACGAGCACCCGCCACCGTGTAGGCCGCCGATCCCGCCACGAACAGCAACCCGGCCGTCCACCACGCCGCCGCGGCGTCTGCTGTCGCCATCGGCCAGGCCACGACGTCGTAGACCTTGCCGACGCCTTCCGGGACGAATGCCGCCGTCATCGCCCAGCCCATCGGCAGCGTCCAGCCGAACTGGCCGCCGAACAGCGTGGCTGCCAACCCGGTCAGGCCGAGGAGCCCGGCCGCGTTGCGAAGGATCCAGCTCGCGCCCATCGGGAGATCGACAAGGCCTTGTGCCGCAACCATTACGCCGCCTGCCACCGCACCGATCAGCAGGAGGTGCGTCAGACGCCGGGGCGGCCAGCGGAAGGAGGCCGTGCGGTCCAGGTCGAGATCCTGTCCGCTGAGGCCCACGCCTGCTACCGCGACTGCGGCACCGAGGGTGACTGTCGCGAAGAGCGTCGTCCAGTTGCTGCCCAGGAGCGGCGGAAGAACGACGGCACAGAGCAACAATGCCGCCAACGACACTGCGAGGTGGCGCGAACGCGCGTACAGCGCTATCCATCGCATCAGCGCGCACCTTCCATGAGAACCTTCAGCGGGTCACCGGTGCAGGTCAGTTCCAGTTGCCGCGCCGCGGCGACCCGGGCGGTCTGTTCCGCCGCCGGCACGGCCTTCAGCGCGGACCACGCCGGGTCCGTCCGGGTCTGCAGCGGAGGCTCGGTATACGAACGCGGCGGCGCGTACGAACCGACCAGCCACTGCGCCATTACCCAGCGCGCGGCATCCTCACGGTCGTTCTTCTCACCTGTGTAGGACGAGGCATGACAGGGCAGCGTCCCCGCACCGCTCAGCAGCGTCACGGTGAGGCTGTGGCCGCTTTTGTCGTACATCGCATAGGAGTCCCGCTGCATCAGGAGCCGGGACGGATCTCGAGGACTCACTTTGGTGTTGCCGAACGACACCGTCGATTCCTCGACCCGGCCCGGACGTTGCGGCAGTTTCTCCAGCAGCCGCATGGCTTCCTTGCCGGGGCCGGCCACAGTGGACAGCCAATCCTCGTGCAGCCGCGTGACGCACACCGGGCCGTCGCACACGAGGGCGGCGGCCGCCTTGTCGACGATGTAGTTGTTCTCCGCAGCGGCCGGGAACAACGGCAAGGCCACTGCCAGCCCTGCCGCCACCGGGAGCAACGCGAGCGCCTTGATCCGCGCCGAACTGGCGAGCAGCAACAGGAAGCCAGCCGCGGAGAGCCCCAGCAGCCAGCACAGCTGCCCGATCTGCACCCCTGGCGCTGGCACGTCGAACGGACCTCGCGGCACCAACTGCCCGATTCCGAGCAACGCGGCCGGATTCGGCACCCGGTCGGTCTCGCCCGACGCCTGCAGCACCAGTCCGCCGACCAGTGCGACGACCGCGACCGCCGGCGCGGTGATCGGATACGGCAGCAGCCGCCCGAGCCCCAGTCCCAGCGCCACCCCGGCGACCACGGACAGCACGCCGAGCAGCAGTTGCGTCATCCACGCCGCGGTGAACATCCCGCCGTCAGCCACGACCTGCCCGACCCCGGCGGCGACAAGCACCAGGTAGCCGACCACCGCGGCGAGCCCGACCGCGGACGCGAGCGTCCTGGCCCGCTGTCCGGCGGGTCGTGGCGTGGATTGGAACAGTTCGCTGACGCCGGCGCGGGCGTCCCGCATGCCCTGGATCGCCGCGGCCCCGACGATGATCGGCCACAACAGCACCAGCAGATAGCGGGACCACCGGACCGCGGTCAGCCAGGTGGCGTCCCAGGCCGCGGAGCCGTGGCTCCACGGCCCAGGGGACAACAGCAGCAACCCCAGGCCTACCGCCAGGAACACGACGGGCACCCACGGGGCGACGGTGCGCCGGAGTTCGGTCCGGAACGCGCTCATCACCAGGCTCCCTTCCCCTGCGCGTGGCCGAGCAGCGCCGAATAACCGCGCTCGATCGGACTGTCGCCGACGTCCGCCTCGCTGCCCGCCGCGGCCAGATCCGCAGGCGTGCCTTGGAAAACCAGCTTCCCGGCGGCGAACAGGACGACGTCCGAGCACGCTGCGGCGACGTCTTCGACCAGGTGAGTAGAGACGACGACGCACGCGTCCCGGCCGATCTCCTGCAGCAGCTCCCGGAACCGCAGGCGTTGTGCGGGATCGAGCCCGGCGGTGGGTTCGTCGAGCAGCAGGAGCACTGGGTCGTTCACTATCGCCTGTGCGATGCCGACGCGGCGGACCATGCCGCCGGACAAGGTCTTCATTTTGTCCTCGGCACGCTCGGCGAGACCGACCCGTTCGATCGCGCGCTGCACCGCGCCCGGCACCTCCTGTTTCGGCATTTCCTTGAGCCACGCCAGGTATTCGACGAACTCGCGGACGGTGAACCGCTTGTAGTACCCGAAGTTCTGCGGCAGATAGCCGATCCGGCGGCGCAGGGTGCGCTGGTCGAAACGCCCCCCGATCGGCTCTCCGAGCAGCGCCAGCTTGCCTTCGGTCGGCCGCAGGACCGTGGCCAACGTGCGGATCAACGTGGTTTTGCCCGCGCCGTTCGGCCCGAGCAGGCCGTGCACCCCCGTGCCGAGCGCGAGGTCGAGGCCGTCGACCGCCATGCGCTTGCGGCCGACCCGCACTTTCAGTCCCTGTGCCTGGATTTCCCAGGCGTAGGTCGCCGGAGCGACCTCGGCGGCTTCCACAGCCCGCATCGGTGTCCCCTCTCGTTTCCGTCAGTGATGCGCAGCAAGCTGCGTGAAAGTGTTCCGGCGAAGCACTACGAAGACAGCCGCGACGACAGCGGCCGCGAGCCAGCCCGGCCAGGTGGCGGCCTCCAGCAGTGCTGAGCCCCCGAACGCGACGCTCGGCACCACCAGCGCACCGAGCCACAGCCCGATCAGGATCGACGCCGCCCAGGCGACGCCGATGAACGTGCCGAGCGCGAGCGTCCCCGTGGTGAACGCGAGGCTCGGCAGCAGCCCGAACCCCATCCGCGCGCCGATCAGCCAGCCTGCGACGAGCAACACCGCCAGCACTGGCACCACGACCGCGGTAGTCCGCCGCAGGATCAGCTCCAGCCCGGCGCGCGGGGTGGCCGCGGTGAGTTCGTACGACGGGTCCAGCCCGCCTGACCACGCCGCCGCCACCCCGAAGACCGGCAGCACGGGGGAAAGCAACTGCACGAACGACAGCCCGTCGGGGAGCGACCGGTCGAGGTAGACCGACAGCGCGCCGACTATGAGGACCATCAGCAGCCACGGGACCATGACCGGGGTCGCCCAGCAACGCAGCCATCCCGCGACCCGGCGCGGCATCGGCTGCGGCGCGCGGGCGAGGTCCGGCTCCAGCCCGGCCCAGACGACGTCGAGCAGACCGGACACCTCGGCGGTGGACGCGCCGGCGAGCCGCGCCCGGCATTGCGCGCACTTCTCCAGGTGCCCTTCGAACGCCCATGCCTCGTCCCCCGGCAGTTCGCGACCGGCGACGTAGCCGGCGAGCATCCGGTCGGATACGTGGTTCATGGCTTGACCTCCTTCGGCCAGTCCTGGTTTCACGACAGCGCCTCCCGCATCGCGATCCGGGCGCGGCGGGCCCGGGTTTTGACCGTTCCTTCTGGCAGGCCCAGCAGGATCGCGGTCTCGCGGACCGACAATCCGTCGAGCACCATGGCCTGCAGGACCGCGCGCAGTTCCGGCGCGAGACTGCGCAGGGCGTCCCCCACCGAATCGCCGACCGTGCCGGCCAGCGCCTCCTCTTCGGCGGCCGGTGCGGACAGCGCCTCCTGCGCCGCGGGAGGCGGATTCGCGTGGTGCGCACGCCGCCGGAACGCGTCGATGAGCCGGCGCACCGCGATCGTCCAGACCCAGCCCACGGCAGAGCCGCCGGCGACGACGCCCGCGAACGAACCCGCGGCACGCCACACGGCGAGGTAGGTCTCCTGCATCACCTCCGAGACGATCTGGTCGTCGGAACAGCGGTGCCGCAGGCGAATCGCGAGCCACGGCGACGTGCGGCGGTAAAGCTCTTCGAACGCCGCAAGGTCACCGCGAGCAATGCGCCGGAGGAGGTGTTCCTCGTCCGGCTCCCTGGGTGGCTTGTGCTTCACACCCGGCAAGACGCCACCTCCGCGCTTCCGGTTCTCGAAAATGAGTGATCTAGGTCACAGTTGATGTTGAGGTGCTTCGCTTGGCGAGGCAATCGTGCCCGGGAGCAGGCGGAGGCGTGGGTGGACGGGAGGGGGCTCCGTCTTTCGGGTGAGGGCGGCCGGTCCGGCTGAGAGCGGGAAGGCGAGGTGGCGCATGGGCGCGCGACCACGGCGAACAGAGCTGGCGAGCGGAGGCTCAGGCGGCGGTGCGGCTGGAGCGGGAAGCGCGGATGGCCCCGAGAGCGGACAAGCATCGGCGCAAGGAATGCAGGCGGCTAGGGCACCGGGCTGAACGGCCGAGGAGCTGGCAGTGCCCGGCCGGGACTCGTGAGTGTCTATGCCGGTTAGAACCGGCATAGACACTCACGAGAACCCAGCCAACCCGCTGAAGCGCAGTGGCCCCGCCCAATCGCACTCGCGGACGACGGGCAACGAGCGCACCTGGCCCACGAAGGCAAGCGGCGAACGAGAGTCCTGCAGGGCGGGCCAAAGACCCTGCGCAGGCAGCGGAAACCCCGGCAGTACACCAGAGAGACTCAGGCGGAGGGGCAGAAATTCCGCCTGAACTCTCTGCCCGGGCGTCGCAGACACCTATGCACCCACCAAACCGGCTCGGGCGAGAGGTCAGAACTTCCGCCAGCTCTCAGCCCCGAACGTCACGGGCATCCATGCAACCCACCAAAACCGGCTCAGGCGGAAGGCCGGAATTCCCGCCAGCTCTCAGCCCCGGTCGTCACAGAAACCCCAGCATCACGACAACCCAGCTCAAGCCGAGGGCCAGAACTTCCGCCAGCCCTCAGCCTCCAACGTCGCCGGTTCCACCCCGGCCTTCCGGGCCGCCGTCTCCGCCGCGCGGACGTCCAGTGCGAACTGTTTCGCAACCGCACGCAGTTCGCCCTCCGGGTCCAATCCGCCCCGGCGCGCGGTTGCCGCGGTCCGGAACAGTTGGGCGGGGGCGGAGGAGTCCTGCGGGAACAGGTCCAGCGGAATCCCGGCTCGACCACTGCGCTGGCCCAGTTTCCCCGCCAGCGCGACGGCGGGCTGCCCCAGCGCGACACCGTCCACAATGGACTTACGCTGCTTCTCGGCCTGCTTCAGCTCTTCCCACTTCAGCTCCTGGTGTTCGGCCGTGGCAATGCGGGCCGCGTCGGCGAAGACGTTGGGGTGGCGGCTTACCAGTTTGTCCACCAGGTCGCTGGCCACGTCGTCGATGGTGAAGGGGGCTCGGCCGTGTTCGGCGGCTACGCGGGCGTGAAACAGGACCTGCAGCAGGACGTCGCCTAGTTCCTCGCGCAACGCCGCGCGGTCGTTGTCCTCGATGGCTTCCAGCAGTTCGTACGCTTCCTCGACCAGGTACTGCCGCAGGGATTCGTGCGTCTGCCGGGCGTCCCATGGGCAGCCGCCCGGGGAGCGCAGGCGGTCCATGACCTCGACCGCTTCGACCAGCGGCGGCACGGGCGTTTCGATCAGCTGCGCGCCGTCAGCGAGCATCGCGGCCGCGGTCGGTTCGGCGGGGGAAGCGGCGAGCAGCACGATGTCCGCGAAGGACTGGCCTACCGGCGGGACACCGAGCTGCGCGGCGTCGACGTCGGTCGCGGCGTACACGGCAGCGGTGCGCAGAAGTGGCAAGGCGGCCGCAGGGAGGGTCGCTCCCCGGACCAGGACTACGGTGCCGGTCACTGCTGCGCCGGAGCACCGCCGCGCAACGGCACGGCCACGCCCGTGACCTCGGCCGCGCTGGGGGCGAGGTTCATGCCGACCGGGTCCCACACGCCGTAGCGCGGGTTGATTTTGAAGTCCACGTTGCCAACATACGGCTGGAGCATCCGCACGCCGATCGCACCCAGCTGGGCCGCGGTCGGCTGCTGGACCTGGTCGGTGGCGACCTTCGCGTCCGTCGTCCGCTTCCGCACCACGGCGGTGACCCACCAGGTCGGCGCGCTCGCCGGGTTCGGCTGGAACGCGATGGCGGTGTTCGCGGGAACGCCGAACAGCACGGTCGCGGCGTCCTGCGGCGACGAGAGCGCGGGAGCTTGCTGGCCGACGTTGCCCTGCGCGCCGCCGCGGATGTCGGCCTGGATCGCGCCCGGGTTGGCCGCGTACTCCTCGGCCTTGGCGATGGCCTGGCTGCGCGCGGCCTTCGGGTCGATCGACGGGGCCTGGCTCTCCGAGGTCGGCGCGCCGATGCTGGTGTAGTCGAAGTTCACCGACAGCGTCGGCAGGTACTTCAGCGCGATCCTCTGCTGCAAGTACTGGTCGGTCACGGCCTCGCGGTGATCGCGCAGCAGCCAGACGAGCTGGGTGACAGCCGCGGACTGATCTTGCGTGACGGACTCGGGCACCGGCGACGCGAGCGGATCTTGTTGCATGGCCTCGCTGACGGTGTTCTCGTCGACCGAGATGCCTTCCTTCTGCGCGGCCTTCACGACGACCTCGTGCAGCAGCGACTGCCGGACGATCTCGCGCCCGACGAGGTCGAGCTGGTGCCGCCCGGCGAGCTGCCGGGCGTACGGCTGCTCCTGCACGGCGCGGTCGAGCAGCGCCTGAACCTGGTCGATGGTGGTGACCTGACCGTCGACGACCGCGGCGGTGCCCACCTGACTAGGGCCGGTACCGCATCCGGCGAGGAGGAGAGTTCCGGCGAGAACGGCGCCCAGCGCACGACGGCGCCCCATGATCCGCATCACAGGCCCTACCCTCTCACATGGCCTCGAAACACAACACCATCGAGGCATTCAGCGGGCTATTGTCGACATATGGACTCTTGGTTGTCGATCGAAGTCCTCGACGGGGCCTTCGCGGCGAGCGCGTGGCAACGCGCTCACGGCGACCGGCTGACCGAGGCCGCGCTGACCAACGGCGCCGAGCAATGGACGTGGCACGTCCACCGCTGGGGCGTCACGCTGGAGATCGAGTTTTCCTCGGAGGAGAAACGGGGTCGCTTCCGGCTCCTGCCCGCGGTGACCGCCGCTCTCGACGCGGTGCCGGATCCGGAGCGCGGGCTGCTCGTGTACCCGGGTCGCGGCGGGGGTTCGGGAGCCCGGGTGCCGCGGCGTCCCCGGCCGTTGCCGATGTCCGGCTGCGGTGCGCTGCCGACGCCGCAGGAGGAAGTGTCGTTGCGGCTGGCCACCGCGCAACCGCCGGGGTTCGAGGTCTTCGCGGCGAGATGAAAGCGATCACCGGAACGCGGCGACGTTCTCCATCGCCCACTGGCGGAAAGTGCGGCCAGGACGACCGGTGATCCGTTCGACGCTCCGGTCGGACTCGCCAGGCAATTGCGCCCAATAGTCCAAGATCGCCTCGGCCAACGGCGCGGGCAACTGCTGGACCGCTTCACGCCGGGTCGGCTCGCGCAGTTCGATTTCCTTGCCGAGCACCTCCGCCAAGATCTTTGCCTGGTCCCGGAAACTGAGCACCTCCGGCCCGCCCAGGCTGATCGTCTCGCCGTTCAACGCGTCGGTGGACAGCGCCAGTTCGGCGACGTCGGCGATGTCCTCGGGGTGGATGACGTCGAGCCGGGCGTCCGGGTACGCCTGGCCGACCGGCTGACCGGCGCGGACGGATTCGGCCCACCCCAGCGTCATCGTGGCGAACCCGCCGGGTCGCAGCACGGTCGAGGTCAGCGGTGTGGCCAGGAGGGCCTGTTCGACCAGAAAGTGGTGGCGGGCCAAAGCATTGTGCTCGGCATCGGGCGAGGTCACCGAGTCCGAGGACAGCAGGACAATCCGCTGTACTCCGGCCGAAACCGCGGCGTCCAGCAGTTCCTCGATGCCGGTCGGCTCGGCGTAGAGGAACACGGCGGTGATCCCGGCCAGCGCGGGAGCGAACGTCGCCGGCTTGGCGAGATCCAGCTCGACGGCCGGGAAACCGAGCTGCTGCGGGGCGCGGCTGGCCGCTCGAACGTCGGTCAGCCGGCGCAGCAGGCTCGCACCGATACCGCCGCGAGCGCCGGTGATCAAGATCGTCAAGGGGTACCTCCGCAGGGGATTCGGTTCTGGGGACCACCTTTCCCGCGCCGACTGATCGAGTCCAACAAAGATTACTGGTCACATTGATCGAGCAGTGCTATGAATCCGGCATGGAGTTGCGGCAGCTTGAGTGCTTCGTCGCGGTCGCGGAGGAAGCCAGCTTCACTCGCGCCGCCACCCGGCTGCACCTCGTGCAGGCCACGGTGTCGGCGACCATCGCGTCCCTGGAACGAGAGCTGGACGCGCCGTTGCTGCTGCGTACGACCAGGCGCGTCAGCCTCACTGACGCCGGTCTCGCGCTACTGCCGAAAGCACGCGCCGCGCTCGATGCCGCCCGCGATGCTCGCGACACTGTGCACGCGGTCCGGGGCGGCCTGCGCGGCACGCTGCGCATCGGGACCATGAGTTCGCTCGGGTTGATCGATTTGCCCGCGCTGCTGGGCGAATTCCACCGGGAGCACCCTCGCGTGTCGGTGCACCTCGCGACCGCGTCGTCCGAAGGCGGATCGCCCGGGCTGATCGCGGCGATCGCCGAAGGACGGCTCGATCTCGCCTTCGTCTCGATTCCCGGGCACCCACCGGCAACCGTGCGTCTGCGTACGGTGACCAGCACACCGCTGGATCTCGTCGTTCCCCGCGAGCACCCGCTCGCGCACCGAAACGACCTGACGCTGGCGGACCTCGCCGACGAACCGTTCATTGATTTCCCGCCCGGCTACGGAAATCGCGCGGTGACCGATCGCGCATTCGCCGCCGCCGGGGTACGACGGCAGCTCGCCATCGAGATCACCGACCTCGCCGCGGGCACCGATTTCGTCCGGCAGCGGCTTGGCGTGGCGCTGCTGCCCCGCGCGATCCTTCCAGCCGACGACGACCTCGTCGCACTGCCGATCGCCGACGCCGACCTGGACTGGCCCATCGCCCTGGCCACCCCGGCGGGGCGCACCGCCGGGGCCGCCGCGAGGGCGTTCACCGAGCTAGTCACGCACTAGCACTCACACCGCCGCCGGGGTTTTCGTCAGCTGGGACAACAGCTTCGTGCACCAGTCGAGCAGTTCCTGATCCCGCAGCACCGGCGCGCCCATCCGGCCGCCCGCCGGGCCTTCGGTCGGTTTCGGCACCGACACCGTGTTGGTGATCGCCTTGTACGACGCCTTGGGGTACAAGCGTTTCAGCCGCACCAGCTGCGAGTCCATCAACGGCAGCGGCGCGAACCGGATCGTGTTGCCCTGCACCGCGACCTCAGTGACACCGGCAGCGCGGCAAGCGTGCCGGAACGCCGCGACCGCGAGCAGCCGGGTGACCGGGGCGGGCGGCTGGCCGTAGCGGTCGACCAGTTCCTCGCGCACCGCGTCGAGTGCCGCGGTGTCCGGGGCCGCCGCGATCTTGCGGTACGCCTCCAGCCGGAGCCGTTCGCCGGGGACGTAGTCGTGCGGGATGTGCGCGTCCACCGGCAGGTCGACGCGGACATCGGCCAGTTCCTCGTCCTCCGCCGGCTCCGCGCCCGCGTGCCGCCGGAACGCCTCGACCGCTTCGCCGACCAGCCGGACGTACAGGTCGAACCCGACGCCCGCGATGTGCCCGGATTGTTCCGCGCCGAGGATGTTGCCGGCACCGCGGATTTCCAGGTCCTTCATCGCGACCGCCATGCCCGCGCCGAGTTCGGTGTTCTGCGCGATGGTGGCGAGCCGGTCGTGCGCGGTCTCGGTGAGCGGCGCTTCCGGCGGATACAGGAAGTACGCGTACCCGCGCTCGCGGCCACGTCCGACCCGGCCGCGCAGCTGGTGCAGCTGGGCGAGGCCGAGCATGTCGCCGCGTTCCACGATCAGCGTGTTGGCGTTGGAGATGTCCAGGCCGGTCTCGACGATCGTGGTGCAGACGAGGACGTCGTACTCATTTTCCCAGAAGCCCTGGATGATCTTTTCGAGCTTGTCCTCGTTCATCTGCCCGTGCGCGGTGACGACGCGCGCCTCCGGCACCATCTCGCGGATCCGTTTCGCCGCCTTCTCGATCGACGACACCCGGTTGTGCACGTAGAAGACCTGGCCGTCGCGCAGCAGCTCGCGCCGGACCGCGGCGCCGACCTGCTTGTCGTCGTACGCGCCGACATAAGTCAGGATCGGATGCCGGTCTTCCGGCGGGGTGAGGATGGTCGACATCTCGCGGATGCCCGCCAGCGACATCTCCAGCGTGCGCGGGATCGGCGTCGCCGACATGGTGAGCACGTCGACGTGCGTGCGCAGCGCCTTGATGTGTTCCTTGTGCTCCACGCCGAACCGCTGTTCCTCGTCCACGATCACGAGGCCGAGGTCCTTGTAGCGGATGCCGGTCTGCAGCAGCCGGTGCGTGCCGATGACGATGTCGACCTCGCCGTCGGCGAGCTGTTCGAGGGTCCGGTCCGATTCGGCCTTGTGCGTGAACCGCGAAAGGCCCTTGATGGTGACCGGGAACGACGCCATGCGCTCGGTGAACGTGTTCAGGTGCTGCTGCGCGAGCAGGGTGGTCGGCACGAGCACGGCCACCTGCTTGCCGTCCTGCACCGCCTTGAACGCCGCGCGCACCGCGATCTCGGTCTTGCCGTAGCCGACGTCGCCGCAGATCACGCGGTCCATCGGGACGCCGCGCTCCATGTCCGACTTGACCTCGTCGATGGCCGCGAGCTGGTCGTTGGTCTCGGTGAACGGGAAAGCGTCCTCCAGCTCGGACTGCCACGGCGTGTCCTGGCCGAACGCGTGGCCGGGCGCGGCTTGACGGGCGGCGTAGAGCTGCACCAGTTCGGCGGCGATCTCCTTGACCGCTTTTTTGGCGCGTGCCTTGGTGTTCTTCCAGTCCGAGCCGCCGAGCTTGTTGAGCGTGGGCAGCTCGCCGCCGACGTAGCGGGACACCTCGTCGAGCTGGTCGGTGGGCACGAACAGCCGGTCGCCGGGCTGGCCGCGCTTGGACGACGCGTACTCCAGCAGCAGGTACTCGCGGGTCGCGCCGGCGACCGTGCGCTGCACCATTTCCACGAACCGGCCGATGCCGTGCTGGTCGTGCACCACGTAGTCGCCCGCCTTGAGCGCCAGCGGGTCGACCGCGCCGCGGCGGCGCGACGGCATCTTCGTGTTCAAGTCCTTTGTGGACGATCCGGCATTGGCGCCGCGGCCGGTCAGGTCGGACTCGGACAGCACGACGAGCGCGCGCTCCGGCGAGATGAAGCCCTCCGCGAGCCCGCCGCAGGTGACCGTGACGACCCCGGCCGACGGCACGTCGGCGAGCACCTCGACGTGCTTCGCCGGAACCTCGGCCGCCATCAGCTGCTCGACCGCGCGGCTGGCGGTGCCCTGCCCGGCGACGACGAGCACGCCGGTGCCGCCGGAAGCGAGGTGCGCGCGCAGGTCGGTCATCGCGCGTTCCAGCTCGCCCCGGTAGGCGGGCGCTGGCTCGATGGCGACGCGGTAGACGTCCGGGTCTTCGCTGGTCAGCTGGGTGAGCGTCCACCACGGGCGCTTGGTGTCCTGCGCGTGCGACGCGATCTCGGCCAGATCGCGGTACGCCGACGCGCCGAGGTCGATCGGGGCCTGCCCGCCCGCCGCGGCGGTGGTCCAGGAGGCTTCCAGGAACTCCTGCCCGGTGCGGACGAGGTCGGCCGCGCGGGCCCGGATCTTCTCCGGATCGGCCAGCAGCACGTGGCTGCCTTGCGGCATCGCGTCGGTGAGCAGGGCCAGCTCGCCCTCGCAGAGGACCGGGATGAGCGCTTCCATGCCCTCGACCGGGATGCCGTCCGACAGCTTGGTGAGCATTTCGGCCAGGTGCGCGTCGGCCTCGTACGTGGTGGCCAGCTCGGCCGCGCGCGTCTTGACGTCCGGCGTGAGCAGCAGCTCGCGGCACGGCGGCGCGGTGACCCGCTGGATCTCGCCGGGCAGCGAACGCTGGTCGGACACCGCGAACGCGCGGATCTCGCTGACCTCGTCGCCCCAGAACTCGACGCGGACCGGATGCTGCGCGGTGGGCCCGAACAGGTCGAGGATGCCGCCGCGGACCGCGAACTCGCCGCGTTTCTCGACCATGTCCACGCGCGTGTACGCCAGCTCGACCAGCCGTTCGAGCAGGTCCTCGAAGCTCTGCTCCTCGCCGACGACCAGGTCGATCGGCGCGAGCGAGCCGAGCCCGGGGGCCATCGGCTGGATGAGGCTGCGCACGGTCGAGACCACGACCCGCAGCTCGTCGTCGCCGGTGTGCAGGCGGTGCAGCACTTCCAGCCGCCGCCCGACGGTGTCCGCGCGCGGCGAAAGGCGCTCGTGCGGCAGCGTCTCCCAGGACGGGAAGTCGGCCACGCGGTCGGACCCGAGCAGCGCGCTGAGCGAAGCGGTCAGCTCGTCGGCTTCGCGCCCGGTGGCGGTGACGGCCAGCACCGGGCGGCCCGCGCCGCCGCGCTCGGGGTCTTCGGCCAGCGCGGCGGCCACGAGCTGCCGTACGGCGACAGCGCCTTGCAGTTCGAGCAGCGGGGCGCCGGCGCGCTCGACAACGCCGCGCAGCGCCGGGTCGGGAAGGATGGCTTGGAGGAGTCCGGACAGTACAGCGTCGGTCACCGTCCCAGCCTACGTCGCGGCACCGACAGGTTTCCGCTCCCCGGCGATCACCTCCGCCAACAGGGGCAGCTGCCGCTCGACCGCACCGGGTTCCACGGAGCCGACGCGCAACAGCACGTGCTCGGCTCCGGCCTCGGCGTATCGGCGCACAGTCGCCGCGACCTCCGAGACCGGGCCGGTCACCGTCGCCTGGATGGTGCTGATCTGCGCCAACGACCGCTGATAGGTCGCCTGGGCGTAGTCCTCCAGAACGCTACGGCCGCGGCGCGGGTCGGGATCGACGTAAACGGTCAGGAACAACGACGGGGTGACCGTGCGAGCAGTGGCGGCGCGGATGGTCGCGAGGCCGGACGCGTAATCCGCGGGGTCCGGCGGGTACGGGAGCCAGCCGTCGTAACGCAGTGCGGTGCGGCGGAGCGCGGCTGGCGTCGCGCCGCCCAGCCAGATTGGCGGGCCGCCAACGCGCGCGGGGCGGATCGCTGGCGGCAGCCAGTCGTAGTGCAGCACCTTGCCGTGGAACGAGCGCGGCTGCCCGGTCCACAGTTCGCGCCAGAGCGTGACCACGTCGTCCAGATGCGAGAACCTCGTCCGGAAATCGACGCCGGCCAGCTCGAACTCTCGCTCGCTGAAGCCCGGGAAGCCCGCGCCGACGCCGACTGCGAGCCGTCCTTCGGAGATCAGGTCGACTGAGGCGAGCGTCATCGCGGTCTGCACTGGGTTTCGGTGCGCGGGCAGCAGCACGGCGGTGCCGACGGTGACGTGTTCGGTCGCCTGCGCGACCGCGGTGAGCAGGGTGAGCGGTTCGATCCGCGGCCGGGAAAGCGAGTCACCGGCCCAGATCGACGCGAATCCGAGCCGTTCGGCTTCGCGGGCCAATGCGACGAGGGCACGCGGGGTGCCGCCTGTTTCGAGCTGCGCCTGTCCGGCGGGAAGAAGTAGTCCGAATTCCACGCCGTCGACGATCCAGCGCGGCCCGGCGTCCCGGCAATTCCCTCCGGGGAATGGCCCGGCAGCAGAAAACTCGGCCAGAATCGCGCAGGTGCCCACCTCGTTCGCCGACGCCTTGCGCGACGCCCGTTCCCGCCGCCGGCTCAGCCAGCTCGACCTCGCGTTGAAAGCCGGGACGACGCAACGCCACGTCAGCTTCATGGAACGCGGCCGCTCGCTGCCCGGTCGCGGCATGGTGGTGCGCGTCGCCGAGGCGCTCGGCCTGCCGCTGCGCGAGCGCAACGCCTTGCTGCTGACCGCCGGGTTCGCGCCGGTCTACCCCGAAACGCGGCTGGACGACCCCGCGCTGACACCGGTGCTGGAGTCGCTGCGCGCGCTGCTCGCCGGGCACGAGCCCTACCCGGCACTGGTCGTGAATCGCTACGGCGATCTCGTCGCGGCGAACGACGGCTTCGGCCTGCTCACTGAGGGCGTCGCGGCGGAACTGCTCGAACCGCCGGTCAATGTGCTGCGGCTGGCGTTGCATCCGCGCGGGATGGCTCCGCGGATCCGGAACTTCGCCGATTGGGCGCAGCACGTGCTCGAACGCCCTCGCCGCGGTCTGGCACACGGGCCCGATCCGCGACATCAGGCGTTGCTGGACGAACTCACCGGATACCTGCGGACGCCAGGTGAACCGTCCGGCGACCACCTCGGCTTCGCGGTGCCGCTGCAGCTGTCCAGCTCGGCGGGCGAACTGCGGCTGCTCACCGCGATCACGCAGTTCGCCACCGCCGTAGACGTGACGGTCGCCGAGCTGAGCCTCGAAACCTTCCTGCCCGCCGACGCTTCGACCGCGGAACTGCTCAAGGTGCGGCCCAGCCGGTGACCTGCCCCATCGTCAGCTCCACGCCCGCCCACAGCACCGCCGCGCACAGGCTTCCGGCGAAGAAGCGTCGGTACGACAGTCCGGCAGAACCCGCGACGCGCGGCACGAGAGTGCGTACGCCAGCGAGGCACCGCCCTAGGACGACTGCTGGCACGCCATAACGCGCGACAGTCGCTTCGGCCTTGTCCCACTTCGCTTCGCCGATCCGCTGCCCCACGCGCGACTGACGCAGCTTCGGTCCCCACAGTCGTCCCTCCCAGTACGCGAGCTGGTCCCCCGCTAGCGCCGCCGCGACGCAGACCGTGAGCGCTGGCCACAGCTGTAAAGTCCCGCGCTGCACTAGGAAACCCATAAGCAGCAAGGTGGACAGCGTCGGCAGCACGATGCCGGGCAACAGCGCCGTCTCGGCCATGATCACCAGTGCGCAGATCAAGTAGACGAGCGGCGCGGGAGCGTCAAGAAGTGGCTGAAGCAGGCTGCCCATAGCGATCCAGTCCCGACCGCACCGGCAAAGCCGCGCGGTACACGTACGCCGGCGGCAGGTTCCGCCAAACCACACTGGTGCGTTCGACGACCGCGAAGCGGCTTCGCAGCAACCGTGCGAATCGACGCGCTGGCGGTGTCCAAGCGGTGTGCGCGTACGCGAAGGTGGTGAAGCGGCCTTGTGGGGAAAGCACCTCGCAGACGGAGTTCAGTACCGCAGCCTGGGGCGCGGCATGCATAGCTGTCCACGGCAGACCGGAGACGACCACGTCGACCGGCATCGTCACGTACGCAGCGACGTGTTCCGCAGAGCCTTCCGCAACGTGCAACGACGGAAAGCGTGCGCGTAGCTCCTGTACGAGGTGGGTGTTGATTTCCACCGCGGTGAAGTGCGCGTCGCGCTGAAGCATGCGAAGCAGTGCTTCAGTGAACACTCCCGTCCCCGGCCCCAACTCCACGACGCTGTGCGCGCTCTCGAGACCCAACCCCGCGGTCATCACTCCGGCCAGCCGTGCCGAACTGGCCGCGATCGCGCCAGTACGCATCGGGTGCCGGAAGAACTCCCTGGTAATCGACATGTTTTCGACGGTAGGAAGCGGCTCGGTCGTCGCGGATCGGCTCGGTCGGCGGGAAAAGTCGTTCGCTCGGAGGACCACGGCCATCCTCCGGAACGACGCGCGCGACGACGATCTCGCGTTACGTTCGTTTCGTGCGGAGACTGGTCATGTGGGGGCGCAAGCAGCGGTGGTTGCTGGACTTGCCGCTGTACGCCGTCTTCGTCGCCTTCGGCCCCAACATCGCGGATCAGCAAACCTGGCTGCTGCGCATGGTTTCGATGCTCTTTCTGCTGCCTCTGTTGCTGCGTCGCCGCTACCCGCGCACAGTCGCGCTCCTGATCCTCATCGGAGTAGCGCTCGTCTATACGAACGAGATATGGGCGTATGACCGTGGCCGCAGCGACCTCGCGATGGCGGTGGTCCTGTACACGCTCGTCAAAGCCGGTGACAGATGGTTCATCGGCTTCGCGGTAGCTGTCGTGGGCCTGGATGCCTTCTGGGGATTTACCTGGGGCACCAACACTCTGAACCCGACGCTCACCATCTTCGGCGCACTGCCGCTGTACTTGGCGGCCTGGGCTCTCGGCGCGTTCTTCCGGACGAAGGAACAACTCGCCGAAGAAGAACGACTGCGAGCGGAGCTGGCGGCCTCCGAAGAACAAGCGCGCAGTCGCGCGTCAATAGCCGAAGAGCGTACGAGGATCGCGCGCGAGCTTCACGACGTACTCGCACACAGCATGAGCGTGATCGTCCTGAACGCCGAAGGAGCGAAGCTCGCGCGCCATCACGACCCGGACGCTGTCGACCGTACGCTCGACACCATCAGCAAAACCGGTCGTTCCGCGTTAGCCGAGCTTCGGCGGCTGCTGGAGGTAATGCACGCTGGCGAACCCGCGCGCGCTCCGCAGCCGACGCTCGACCAGTTGCGCACGCTAGTCGCGCAGTCCGGCCGCGACATCACCCTCGAAGTCAACGGCGACATCGCCGACCTGCCCGCCGGTGTCGCGCTTCAGGCGTACCGCATCGTCCAGGAGGCCTTGACCAACATGCTCAAACACGCGCCGCCCGACGCGACCGGACGGGTCCGAGTCACCTTCGCCGGTCCGGAAATCCGCCTCGAAGTCACCAACTCCGGCGGGCGGCAACCGGTCGCGGCGGGACTGCCCGGGTCCGGACGCGGGCTCACCGGCATGGCCCAGCGCGTCGCGATGTACCACGGCAAACTCGAAACGGGCGCGCGGCCGGACGGCGGCTACCGCGTGTCGGCGACGCTGCGGACGGACGCCGCATGACGTCCGTGCTGATCTGCGACGACCAGGAGCTGGTGCGCGTCGGGCTGCGGATGATCGTCGACAGCCAGCCCGACCTGGAGGTGGTCGCGGAAGCGGGCGACGGCGCGGAAGCTGTCGAACTCGCCCGCGCGCGGCGGCCGGACCTCGTGCTGATGGACGTGCGGATGCCGGTGCTCGACGGCGTCGCGGCCACCGCGCAGATCTGCGCCGAACTGCCGGACACCTCGGTGCTGGTGATCACGACGTTCGACCTCGACGAGTACGCCTACTCCGCGCTTCGCGCCGGCGCCAGCGGATTCCTGGTCAAGGACGCGCCGTCGGACGAGATGCTGGTGGCGATCCGCGGCGTGCTGCGCGGCGACGCGATGGTGTCGCCGTCGGTCACGAAACGCCTGCTCGACCGCTATCTCAGCGCGCACCGGACGCCGCTGGACGAGCAGAAGCTGGAGACGCTGACCGAACGCGAAAAGGACGTGCTGGGCCTGATCGCGCGAGGACTGTCGAACACCGAGATCGCCGGGACGCTGTTCATCGGCGAGACGACGGTGAAGACGCACGTCGGACGGTTGCTGAACAAGCTCGGGCTGCGCGATCGGGTGCACGCGGTCGTGTTCGCGTACGAATCCGGATTGGTTCGTCCTGGCGGCTGAATCGGGCATGCTGGACCCATGCGTCTCGTCGCGTTGCTCGCCTCCGTCCTGGTGCTCGCCGCCTGCTCGGCCGCGCCAGCGAGCGCCCCGGCTCCAGCGGCACCGGAGTCCGGCAAGTTCGCCGTGCAGGAGGTCGCCGACGGCCTCGAACACGGCTGGGACGTCGCGTTCCTTCCCGACGGTTCGCTGCTCGTGCCGCAGCGTCCCGGCAAGCTCGCGCTGATCCGCGACGGCCGGAAGACCGACGTGCGCGCCGATTTCTCCGACGTCCTCGTGCAGGGCGAAGGCGGTCTGATGGGCCTGGTCCTGGCGGCGGATTTCGCGACGTCGCGCGAGTTCACCACCTGCCAGACGCATCAGGAGAACGGACGCGCGGTAGACGTCCGGCTCGTCACCTGGCGGCTCGCCGACGACGGCGCGAGCGCGGCCAAGGTGCGCGACCTGCTGACCGGCCTGCCGGTGAACCCGAGCGGACGGCATTCCGGCTGCCGCCCGACGCTCGCTCCGGACGGCGCGCTGCTCGTCGGCACCGGCGACGCCGCGCGGTCGACGGTGGCGCAGGACCGGCACAGTCTCGGCGGCAAGGTCCTGCGCATCAACGCGAAGACCGGGGAACCGTTGCCGGGCAACCCGTTCCTGTCGTCCGCCGATCCGAACGAACGCCGGATCTACACCTACGGCCACCGGAACGTGCAAGGTGTCGCGATCCGGCCGGGAACCGGGCAGGTGGTCACCTCCGAGCACGGACCGGCGTTCGACGACGAGGTGAATCTCCTGCGGCCAGGCGGGAATTACGGCTGGGACCCGTCGAAGGGCGGCACCGACCCCAACTACGACGAGAGCGTTCCGATGACCGACACCACCCGGTTCCCGGACGCGGTTCGTCCATTGTGGACCACCGGACAGATCACCGAGGCGACCAGCGGCGACGCGTTCCTCACCGGCAAGCAATGGGGAGCGAACGAAGGCGCGTTGGTCGTGGTGGCGTTGAAGGGGCAGAAACTCCTGCTGCTGCACCTGGACGCCGCCGCGAAGGTCACCGGAGTGACGCTGCCCGCGGAATTCAACGACAAATTCGGCCGGTTGCGAGCCGCCCGAAGCGGCCCGGACGGCTCGCTGTACGTGACGACTTCCAACGGCAGCAACGACAAAGTGCTGCGCGTGACCCCTGGCTGAGGTCAGCCGACGTACGCGCCGCCGTTCACGTGCACGACCTGGCCGGTGACGTGTCCGGCCTCCGGGGAAGCCAGGAAACGCACTACCTCGGCGACATCCTCCGGTTTGCCCGCGCGTTTTGTCATCGTGTTCTCGACCAGCCGCTCCTGACGTTCGGCGGAGAGTTTGCCGCGGAAGAATTCGGTGTCCACGATCAGCCCCGGCGCGACAATGTTCGAGGTGATCCCGCGCGACCCGAATTGGCGAGCGGTTTCGGTATTCCAGACTTCCACCGCAGCCTTCGCCCAGCCGTACGATTCAGCGCCGGTGTGCCCCGCGATCGAGCCGATGGTGACGATGCGGCCGTTGTCGGCCAGTCGCTCCCGCAGCGCTGTCGTCACGAACGCGGCGCTGAACAGATTCGCCCGGATGTTGGCCGTCCAGGCAGCGTCGAGCGCTTTCAATCCCTCGCCAGCGGAGCCCAGGAAATCCGTGTTGCCGCCAGCGTTGTTCACCAGCACGTCGATGCGTTCGGGCAACTGATCGCACTCCGCCTCGACCGCCTCGGGGTCGCTCGCGTCGAAGCTCACCGCACGCGCGCCGAGCAGCGTCGCCGCCTCGGTGAGCACGTCCTCGCGCCTTCCGGTGATCGTGACCTGATCGCCGTCCCGGACAAACGCCGCGGCGATCGCGTATCCGATTCCAGCGCTTCCCCCGGTTACCACTACGTCCCGTTTCATCTCACGTCCTTTATTGCTAAAGTACCTCTGGTGGACGACGGTACCGGCGGCGGGGAAAACCCGTCAAGCGACGAGGTGGACGAGATTCAGCAGGCGTGGCTGCGAGAGCGGCCGGGCACGCCGGTGTCGTCCATCGGCGTGATCACGCGGATCTGGCACATCGCGAAACTGCTGGAGGACGACCGGCGCGCGACCATGCTGGAACTCGGGATGGACGCGTCCACCCGCACTTTGCTCAGCACGCTGCGCCGGGCCGGGCCGCCGTACCGGCTCAGCGCGGGCGAACTCGCGAAACGCTGCCGGGTCAGCCCCGGCGCGATCTCCCAGCAGACCGCCCGTGCCGAACGCGACGGCCACGTCCGCCGGGTGAAGTCCACTTCGGACCGTCGCGGGGTGTACGTCGAGCTGACCGAGGACGGTCACGAGCTGATCGAGCGAACCGTCGGATATCTGCTGGAGCACGAGGAAACCTTGGTGTCCGCACTGTCCCCGGCCGAACGCGATCAACTGGCGGATCTCTTGCGCATCCTGCTCGCGGACCTGGACCGGCGGGCGCGGAGGTAAGGTGGCTGGCATGCCCACCATCGACAAAGTCGCCTGGCTGCACGTGGTCGACGGCAAGCTTCTCGCCGCGCGTTCAGCGGGCAAGGACACCTGGTACCTGCCCGGCGGGAAACGCGAAGAGGGCGAGTCGGACGTCGAAACGCTGGTCCGGGAGATCTCCGAGGAACTGAGCGTGACTCTGGATCCGGCTTCCGCGCAGCTGGCCGGTTCTTGGGAAGCACAGGCGCACGGCAAAGCGGACGGCGTCGTGGTGCGGATGACTTGCTACACCGCGGATTACACCGGCGAGCTGAAGCCGAGCAGCGAGATCGAATCGTTCGGCTGGCTCGCCCACGCCGACCGCGACCGGGTGTCGGCGACGGTCCAGCTGATCCTGGACGACCTGCACGCACAAGGAAAACTGGTCTGATGCTGCGACTCGGAATCACGGTGCTCGGAGTCGCCGACGTCGAACGCGCGATGCGGTTCTGGTCCGAGGCGCTCGGGCTCGCCGAGGACCCGGAATGGGCGAGCGAGACGTGGCGGACGCTGGCACATCCCGGCGGCACGCACGCACTGGGGCTGATGCGCAGCGAATCGCCCGCTGAGTCGAGGCCTCGGCTGCATCTGGATCTGTACACCGACACCGCCGATGAGCAACGCGCCGAGGTGGAACGGCTCATCGACCTCGGCGCACGACGGGTCGACTGGAAGCACTACCCGCCCAAACCGGACTTCGTAGTCCTCGCCGACCCTGACGACAACCTGTTCTGCGTCGTGGACCTCAGCAACGCGCCCTCCGGCGGTTAAGCACTCAGCCGAGCAACCGCGGCTTGTTCTCCAAGTGCGACAACCCGTTCCACGCAAGATTCACCAGATGCGCGGCGACCTCGTCCCGCTTCGGTTTGCGTGCGTCCAGCCACCACTGCCCGGTGAGCGCGACCATGCCGACGAGCGCCTGCGCGTAGAGCGCGGACAGCTTCTCCTCGTACCCGCGCGCGGCGAACTGCTGCGCGAGGATGTGCTCGACCTGGCTGGCGATGTCGTTGAGGACCGTCGAAAAGGTGCCGGTGGAGCTGGCGACCGGCGAATCACGGACGAGAATGCGGAAACCGTCGTGCGAATCCTCGACGTAGCTCAGCAACGCGACGGCGGCCTGCTCCAGCATCACCCGCGGATGTCCGCCGTGCAGCGTCGAGATCATCCGGTCGAGCAGCAGCTGCGTCTCGCGGTCCACAACGACGGCGTAAATGCCTTCCTTGCCGCCGAAGTGCTCGTAGACGACCGGTTTGGACACGTTCGCCCGCGCGGCGATCTCCTCGACGGACGTGCCGTCGAAACCCTTTTCGGCGAACAGCGCACGCGCCACGTTGAGCAATTGCTGTCTGCGCTCGGTGCCCGTCATGCGCACCCGGGCGACCGGTGCGGCCGGTCGCGCGCCGGTGACCGCCGCTTCTCGCTTCGCCCGTCGTCTCCCCGCCATTCGCAGCAGGGTAGTCGTGAGTGGCAATCCCGGTTAGAACCGGGATTGCCACTCACGACCCTTACTCAGCCGCGATCCGGGCCAGCCGCTGCGGGGTCGGCCACCGCACGTCGTGCACCCAGCCGAACTTCTCGAAGATCCAGATCAGCCGCGCCGACATGTCGATCTGGCCGCGCTTCACGCCGTGCCGGGCCGAGGTCGGGTCAGCGTGGTGCAGGTTGTGCCACGACTCGCCGAAGGAGAAGATCGCCAGCGGCCAGAAGTTCGCCGAACGGTCGCGCGCGGCGAACGGACGCTCGCCGATCATGTGGCAGATCGAGTTGACCGACCAGGTCACGTGGTGCAGCACGCAGACGCGGACCAGGCCCGCCCAGAAGAACGCGGTCACCGCGCCCCACACCGACCACGAGATCAGGCCGCCCAGCAGCGCCGGGCCGAACAGGCTCACCAGCGACCACAGCCAGAACAGGTCGTCGACCTTGCGGATGGCCGGGTCCTTCACCAGATCCGGCGCGAACCGCGCCTGGTTGCTCTGGTCGCGCTCGAACAGCCAGCCCATGTGCGCGTGCCAGAAACCCTTGGCGATGGCCAGCGGCGAGGTGCCGTAAGCCCACGGCGAGTGCGGGTCGCCGTCGCGGTCGGAGAACGCGTGGTGGCGCCGGTGGTCAGCCACCCAGGTGATCACCGGTCCCTGCAACGCGACACTGCCCGCGATCGCCATCACGACGCGCAGCCACGGCTTCGCCTTGAACGAACCGTGGGTGAAGTAGCGGTGGTAGGCGACGGTGATGCCCAGCCCGCTGATTCCGTAGAACACGACAAACAGCGCGACGTCCGTCCAGGTCAGTCCCCAGCCCCAGGCGAACGGAACCGCGACCAGCAGCGCCACGATCGGCAGCAGCACCCCGAAATACACCGACAGCTGAACGCCGATCCCGCGCTGTCCGTCGATGATCGGCTTGGGGCCCTTCGGCGGGTCGCCCGCTGACTGAGAACGATCGAGGGTGGCCGTCATGCGCTCACTTCTTTCCTCTCACAACCCCTGGCGAAGGGTGCCCTTACCTACGGTGTCGTAAGTTACGGTACAGGAGGTTTCCGGCGCTGTGGAGGCCCGAAAAGTCCGATTGCCCGGTGCCCGGGACGGCCCTGTGGCGCACGCCTCCCCCTCCTGGCGCCCCCGTCCTCGATCATCGCTATCCTGACCAGGACCGATCCGCCGTAGTGTAATCGGCAGCACTTCAGATTTTGGTTCTGACAGTTCAGGTTCGAATCCTGGCGGCGGAGCTGCACATCCGGCGAGGGCGATGGGAGTGGGGGCGGCTGAGCGAGGAACCGAGCGACCCCGCGGGCGCCCGTCGCCCGACCCTGGTCGAGATGTCGGACGCGTGGCTGGTGGGGCGCGCGCGGGAACTCATCGCGGCCGTTCAGCGCCAGGAGCACGAAAACCAGCTCGAGATCGTCAAGATCATGGACGAGCTGCTCGAGGAGACTCTGCGCCGGGGAGAACCCACGCTCGTCGCCCAGCTGCTGCGCGCCTCCGCCTTCTCCCGGCTCGTCACCCGCGGCCTCGCCGCCGAGGCCGAACCCCGGCTCGACGAAATGCTCGCGCACACTCGCCGGCACGGTCTGTCCCTTCTTCGCGCGGACGCGCACGCGCTGCGCGGGCGCCGGCTCGTGCTCGCCGCGCAAGAAGACGCCGCGCTCACCGAGATCGCCCGCGCGCTCGCGATCCTCGACGACTCCACGATTCCGGACCGCCAGATCGGCGTCCGCAACTGGAACCGCATGCAGTCGATGGCGCTCATCGACTGCTGGATAGTGCTCAACCAGCTCGGCGTCTACGAGGCCGCCGAAGAGGTGATCGGCCGCGCGCACCAGGCGATCCGGGAAAGCGCTAGCCCGCACGAGATCACCCTGCAGCTGATGAACCGGGTCAAGATGCTGCTCGGCTGGGGCCTTCGGCTCGAGCGGATCGAGCAGTACGACGAATCGGCGGAGAAGTTCCGCACCGCCGCGTCGATGGCGGTGGCCGCGGAAGGCCCGTTCGCCGAATCGCTGTTCCCGCGCAAAATCGGAGTGTCCGCGGTCGACCAGGTCGGCGTGCTGGCCGCGGCGCTCGCGCTGCACGACCCGGCCGCCGAGCACGTCGAACGGCTGCAGGGCATGCATCTCGGCCACCACTATCCGCACGAGCAGGAACTGGTCGCGATCGCGCTGGCCCGCTGCCTCGACCAGGCCGGCCGCCGCAGCGACGCGCTGCAGGTGCTGCGCGAGGCCCGCGACGTGCTGGCCGAGGACGTCTCGCAGCCCTCGATGCGGCTCACTCTCTCCCGCGAACTCGCCCGGCTCGACCCGGAAGCCGCGAGCCAGTCGCTGATCGACTACGCGACCGCGCTGGAAACCGAAATGTGGGCGCTGCGCGAATCGCAGATCGCCACGCTGAACGCGCGCCGCGAGCATGAACGGCTGTCCGCCGAACACGGTGCGATCACCCAGCAGGCGCTGCAGGATCCGCTCACCGGCCTGCCGAACCGGCGCGCGCTCGACGAACGGCTGCGCGCGCTGGCGTCGTCGGCGGACGCGCAGCCGCTCGCGGTCGCGCTGGTCGACCTCGACGGGTTCAAGGGCGTCAACGACAAGCAGTCGCACGCCGAGGGCGACAACGTTTTGCGTGTTGTCGCAAGCACTCTGCGCGACGCTCTGCGCGGCGACGACGTGGTGGCCCGCTACGGCGGCGACGAGTTCATCGTGCTGCTGCCCACCGCGCCGGCGTCGGCGGCGAAGATGGCGCTCGGTCGCGCGGCCAAATCCGTCGCGACACTGCCTCATCACCTGTCGCACGGTGTGACGCTGTCCATTGGTCTCGTGTCGTTGCGTCCGCAGGAGCGGGCCGAGCAGGTGCTCGCGCGCGCGGATGCGGCGATGTACGAAGCGAAACGCGGCGGTGGCAACCAGGTGGCGTCGGCCAACTCGATGGCGGGCGACGGCATGGGCGGCTGGCCTGGGGAAACGGCTCCGACCGACCCCGCGTGGAGCGCGGAGAACCCCACGTAGGATCGTTGGTGCTCGTCAACGCACCGGTGAATCGTTGGGAGACTCGTGAGCGGCCCGCTGAGCACGCTGATCCTCGCTGCGGGTGAGGGCACCCGCATGCGTTCCTCCACTCCTAAGGTGTTGCACCCGATCGCCGGAAGGCCGCTGGTGGAACACGCTGTGCGCGCCGCCGCCGGCCTCGCGCCGCAGCATCTGGTGGTCGTGATCGGACACGGCCGCGACGCCGTGCGCGCCGAACTCGACCGGGTCGGCGAGGCGCTCGGCCGCGAGGTCGCCACCGCCGTGCAGGAAGAGCAGAAGGGCACCGGGCACGCCGTTTCGTGCGCGCTGGCCGAACTGCCGGAAGGACTCACCGGCACCGTCGTCGTCAGCTACGGCGACGTTCCGCTGCTGGACACCGAAACCCTCGAAGCACTGCGGGCCGAGCACACCAAGGCGGGCAACGCGGTCACCGTGCTCACCGCCGAGGTCGCCGACCCGACCGGCTACGGCCGCATCGTCCGCGGTGCCGACGGTTCGGTCAGCGCGATCGTCGAGCACAAGGACGCGACGCCGGACCAGCGGGCGATCACCGAAATCAATTCCGGTGTCTACGCCTTCGACGCGGCCGTGCTGATCGACGGCCTGTCGCGGCTGTCGACCGACAACGCGCAGGGTGAGCTTTACCTCACCGACGTCCTCGGCATCGCGCGCGAGGACGGCAAGGGCGTCGGCGCGCTCGTGGTTGACGACCCGTGGGTCACCGAGGGCGTGAACGACCGCGTGCAGCTTTCGGTGCTCGGGGCCGAGTACAACCGCCGCATCGTGCGCCGCTGGCAGCGCGAGGGCGTCACGGTCACCGACCCGAACACCACCTGGATCGAGGCGGACGTCACGCTCTCGCGCGACGTGCTGATCGAGCCGAACACCCAGCTCAAGGGCCGTTGTTCGGTCGGCGAGGGCTCCGTTGTGGGCCCGGACACCACGCTGACCGACGTGCAAATCGGCGCGGGCGCTTCGGTCGTCCGCGTGCACGGTTCGGGCTCTGAGCTGGGCGACGGCGTGAATGTCGGCCCGTACACGTTCCTGCGGCCGGGCACGAAGCTCGGTGCGAAGGGCAAGCTGGGCGCGTTCGTCGAGACGAAGAACGCGCAGATCGGCACCGGAACGAAGGTGCCGCATCTCACGTACGTAGGCGACGCGATCGTCGGCGACCACAGCAACATCGGCTGTTCCAGTGTGTTCGTGAACTACGACGGGGTGAGCAAGCACCAGACCGTTGTCGGTTCGCATGTCCGGCTCGGGGCGGACAACACGCTGGTCGCGCCGGTGCGGATCGGGGACGGCGCTTACAGTGGAGCCGGTGCGGTGATCCGCGACGACGTCCCGCCTGGCTCACTGGCGCTGTCGGCCGGTCCGCAGCGCACCATCGAAGGCTGGGCGGTCCGGCGCAGGCCGGGCACGCCCGCGGCGGAGGCGGCGGAAGCCGCTCTCGCCGCCCAGCAGCAGGACACCGTTGTGTCCGAGTCAGCAGCAGGAACCGACGGGGAGTCGCCAGCATGAGTCCGAAGTCAGGTACGCCGAAGAAGAATCTGATGCTCTTCTCCGGGCGTGCGCACCACGAGCTCGCGGAAGAGGTCGCCAAGCACCTCAACGTGACGATCACCCCGCAGACCGCGCACACGTTCGCCAACGGCGAGCTGTTCGTGCGGTTCGAGGAGTCGGTGCGCGGTACCGACGCGTTTGTGATCCAGGCGCACACCACGCCCATCAACGAGTACGTGATGGAGCAGCTGATCATGGTGGACGCGCTCAAGCGCGCGAGCGCCAAGCGGATCACCGTGGTCATGCCGTTCTATCCGTACGCGCGCCAGGACAAGAAGCACAAGGGCCGCGAACCGATCTCGGCGCGGCTCATCGCGGACCTGTTCAAGACCGCGGGCGCGGACCGGATCATGACGGTCGACCTGCACACCGCCCAGATCCAGGGCTTCTTCGACGGCCCGGTCGACCACCTGATGGCACAGTCGGTCCTCGCCGACCACATCAAGTCGACGTACGGCAACGCGGACATCACCGTCGTTTCGCCGGACTCGGGCCGCGTGCGCCTGGCAGAGAAGTGGGCGCAGCAGCTCGGCGACCGGCCGATCGCGTTCATCCACAAGACGCGCGACCCGGACAAGCCGAACCAGGCGGTCGCCAACCGCGTGGTCGGCAAGGTCGAGGGCAAGCTCTGCGTGCTGATCGACGACATGATCGACACCGGCGGCACGATCGTGAAGGCCACCGAGGCACTGCTGGAGGAAGGCGCGGCGGACGTGGTCATCGCGACCACGCACGGCATCCTCTCCGACCCGGCCACCGAGCGGCTTTCGCAGTGCAAGGCGCGCGAGGTCATCGTGACGAACTCGCTGCCGATCCCGGAAGAGAAGCGCTTCCCGGGGCTGACCGTGCTGTCCATCGCGCCGATGCTCGCGGAGGCCATCCAGCAGGTGTTCGAGGACGGCTCGGTCACCTCGCTGTTCGACGGCAACGCCTGAATCTCGGCAGCTTTCTGAACGGTTCTGAACTACGCGGCCCGAGTTGGCGGCGCGGCCTGAATGAGGTCGCACCCGCTGGCTCGGGTCGCGTCGTTTGGTGACTGCGCCCGTTTGCCGGGGTGGTGCACGCCTAAGCAGTGCTGTCCGCGCCGGGCGGCCCGGTGTGAGGCAGGCGGTGCTGCCGCCGTGCGCAGGCACACCGAACGTTAGGCAAAGTCGACTGCTCCGGGCCGCGCCGCCGATCTAGGCGCACCGTCCAATCCAGACCGCATCGCCCAGCCCAGCCACGTCGCCCCGGTGAGGCTGCGTCATCGGGCCCCAACCGCCGCTCAATGCGAGCCACGGTCGCCCAGCCCAGCCGCGTCACCCGGCCCAGCCACGTCACCCGGCCCGGCCGCATCGCCCAGCCCAGCCGCGCTGCCCCGCCGAGACCGCGCCATCGTGCCCGACCACCGCTCAACTCGAGCCACGGTCGCTCGGCCCAGCCGCGCGACCCCACTCCGGCCGCATCGCCCAGCCCAGCCGCGCTGCCCGCCGAGGCCGCGCCATCTGGCCCGACCGTCGCTCGGCTCAAGCCACGGTCGACCCAAGCCCAGTCGCACCACCTCGACCGGCCGCACCACCTCGACCGGCCGCATCGCCCAGCCCAGCCGCGTCACCTCGGCCCGGCCGCGTCACCCACTCCAGCCGCGTCACCTCGGCCCAACCGCGCCACTCCACTCCAGACGCGTCACCTGGTCCGGCCGCATCGCTCGGGCCAGCCGCGCGCGCTGCCCCGCCGAGACCGCGCCATCAGGCCCCACCACCGCTCAACTCGAGCCACGGTCGCCTGGTCCGGCCGCATCCCTCAGCCAAGCCGAGCCACCCCCGCCGAGGCCGCATCCCTCAGCCCAGCCAAGCCACCCCGCCGAGGCCGCGACGTCTGGCCCAGCCCAGCCGCGCCACCTCGACCCGGCCGCATCGCCCAGCCCGGCCACACCGCCCCACTCCAGCCGTGTCACCTCGCCTCTCCGAGGCCGCACCTCGCCTCGTCTGACCGAAGCAGCCCGTCCAGGCCGTCGGATCCGTTAAGGCTTCGCCGCGTCCAGCTCCGCCCGCGAACCGCACCGCCGCTACCGAGCAGCCGCGCCATTGTCATCAGCCAAAGACAACCCTCCGCTCCTCACTTCGCGCCCTAGTCAAACCGTCACACCGCGCCCATGTCCGAGGACAACCACCTCTCCGGCCGCATATGGATCGCCATGTGCTCCCCCAGCTGCGTCCGCTCGAACTCCACATACCCGGCCACCTTGTCGGCAGGCAGGTACCGCGACGCCATCTCCCACGTCAGCTCGTAGCTGCCCGGCCGCGTCCGCACGACCGGACCCTCCACCGACACGTACCGCACCGTCGGCTCGACCCGTTGCACCATCAGGCTGAACCGTCCGGCCGCCTCGATCGCCTTTGCCTTGCGCGAGTTCGGTTCCGTGATCACCCACAGCTCGCCGCCCGGGGTGTACTGGTACCAGATCGGCACCGTCAACGGCGCGCGGTCCGGGCGCTCGACCACGGCGAGCGCGCCGATGTGCGGTTCGGCCAGAAACTGTTCCCGTTCTTCAATCGACAACACCATGCCCTCGAAGCTAGCGACGGGGTACGACAAAAACCGGGTTCCGCCGGGGGCGAAAACTGATGCATCACCCGTCCGGGACTGGCTAGCGTCGCAGCCATGGGGAAATTTGAATTCGGCGTCAGTCTGCGGCTCACGGCCGACGGCACTGAGTGGACCGAGAAATGCCGGCGCGCCGAGGAACTCGGCTACGACCACCTGACTGTGCCCGATCACCTCGGGCCGGGGCGGCTGTCGCCGTTCCCGGCGCTCACGGCCGCGGCGGCGGTGACCGAGCGGGTGCGGGTCGGCACGTTGGTGTCCAATGTGCCCTTCTATAACCTGGCGCTCTTCGCCCGCGACGTCGCCACCACCAACAAACTCACCGGCGGCCGCTTCGAACTCGGCCTCGGTTCGGGCCACATGAAGCACGAGTTCGACGACGCCGGACTGCCGTGGCGCAAAGCCGCCGACCGGATCGCGTACCTCACCGAAGGTCTCGCCGAGCTGCGCACCCGCGTCGAGGACGAGGGCGGCATGCCGAAGCTGCTGATCGCGGGCAACAGCGACGGCGTGCTGAAGCTCGCGGCGGAACACGCGGACATCGCCGGGTTCGCCGGTCTCCGCCAGGATCGCGGACGTCCGCCGGGCACGTTCGTGCTCGACAACGACGTGGCGATGGACGAGCGGATCGCGTATTTCCGTTCCCTGGCAGGGGATCGCGAGATCGACTACAACATGCTGATCCAGCGCGTCGTGGTCACCGACGACCGCCGCGAAGCCGCTGCGGAATGGCACGTCGAGACCGAGGAACGCAGCGCAGCGGACGTCGACGAGCTGCTGCGCGCACCGCAGCTCCTCTTCGGCACGGTGGACGAAATGGTGCAGCAGCTGATCGCGCACCGCGAGCGGTACGGCTTCTCCTACTTCACCGTTTTCGAGGCGATGATGGAGACTTTCGCGCCGGTGGTGGCTGAACTGCGGGGTCGCTAGCCGCCGCCTGCACCTTCGCGACGGCGTCCCCGGCGATCAACGTCAGCACTCGGCCGAGGAGACCGTCTGGCACCGCTTCGTCGTCGATGTCGGCTTCCACGGCCAATCCGTTGCTCAACGCGAGCAGCACGACGGCGAATTCCTCGGCAGGCAACGGAAGTTCGAGGTCCAACCCCTCGGCGAGCCGGTTCAACGCACGCGCGATCGTGTCGCGAACTTCCCGGCGGCGCCGGCGCAATGCGTCGCGCCGCCGGTCGTCGTGGTGCGCCATCGCGAAGAACTCGGCCAGCAACCGGTGCCACACCGCGTCGGCGCGCATTTCGTACATCAGCACCGCGGCGACGTTCGCCAATCCCGCGCCGCCGTCGTCCGCTCCCGCGAAACCCGCCAGGCTCGCTTCGAGCCGGTGCGCGGCGTGCTCTTCCATCAACGCCAGCACCAGCTCGTCTTTCGACGCGAAACTCGAGTAGACCGCGCCTTTCGTCAGCCCGGCCGCCGCGGCCACCTCGGTCAGTTTCGTCGCGGCGATGCCCTGTTCCCCGAACACGGCGAAGGCCGCGTCGAGAATGCGCCGCCGGGTCTCCGCCCGTGTCGGCCGCGTCCGGCCGGTCATCGGCTTCTCCCTCATCCGGGGGTTGACACTGGATCAGTCCGCTCAATACCTTCAGGTATCCAATACCCCCGGGTATCCACTGTCAAGGACGACAGGGAAGGACCGCTCCGATGAGGTTGCGCATCGTCCTGGCCGCCGCGGCATTGCTGACCGCCGCGTTCGCCGCCCCAGCCACCGCCGCGGCAAGGACCGGCGGCGTCAACGATCCCGGATGCCGGCCGAGCGCGGCGCATCCGCGTCCGGTGGTGTTCCTGCACGGACTCGGCGCGACGTCCTATGAGGACTTGAACTACCTGCAGGATCACGTCGCTGCCAAGGGATACTGCACCTTCAGCCGGACCTACGGCGCGTACCCGCAGTTTCCGGTAGTCGGCGGACTTCGCCCGATCGCTGACTCCGCAACGGAAATCAAGCAGTTCGTCGGCGAAGTACTGGCGGAAACCGGTGCGGTGCAAGTGGATCTGGTCGGGCACTCCGAGGGCGGATTCCAGTCCCTGTACGTCACGAAGACGCAAGGCATCGCCGACCGGATCGGTTCCGTCGTGGCGATCGCGCCGCCAACGCACGGCACCACATTCGCCGGGCTGACGAAGCTGGCCTACCTGCTGGGAGCGCGCGACGAGGTCGGCAAAGCGCTCGCCGCGGTCGGCTGCCCAGCTTGCGACAACCTGATCACCGACGGCAGCGCGGTCCAGACGCTCACGAACGGTCCCATCGCGCAGCCCGGCGTGCGCTACACCGTCCTCACGTCGCGGGTCGACGAACTAGTCACGCCCACCGAAACGTCTTTCGTGCGCGAGCAGGGCGTCACGAACGAATACGTCCAGGACACCTGCCCGTTCGACCCCGTCGGGCACATCGGCGAGGCCTACGACCTCAACGTCTGGAACCTGGTCACCAATGCGCTCGACCCGGCGCACGCCGAGAAATTCCTTTGCACCGCCGGATCTCCCGGCTGACGCACTGCAAAACCCGGTGGTGCCGCGAAGCATCACCGGGTTCCGCGCTCAGTACGCCAGCGTGAACCGGGCGCGCGAGTGCTTCGGCTCTTCGATCTCGTCCAGGAACGCGATCGCCAGGTCCGCGCCGCTGATGTGGGAGCGGCCGTCGGCGTCGCTGACCAGCACGTCGCCGCCGAGGCGGAACTTGCCGGTGCGTTCGCCGGGGATCCAGGAACCGAACTCGGCCGCCGGGCTGACGTAGAACCAGTCGACGTCGCCGGGCAGTTCGCGCAGCGCCTCCAGGACGAGGACGTGACTGCCCGCCTCCGGCTTGTACTCCTCCGGGAACTCCGGGGTGTCGATCACGCGCGGCCCGTCCTCGCTGACGCGCAGCGAACCGGCGCCGCCGACGATCGCCAGCCGCGCGCCGTTCGCGCGAGCCGCTTCCACCAGCGTCGGCAGGGCGTCCACCAGACGGCGGCCTTCGTCGTCCGCGCGGCCCGGCGTCGCGATCACCAGCACGTCAGCGCCCTTGGCCACCGAAGCGACGAATTCCGCGTCGTGCATCGACCCCGACCGCGCCTCGACACCGGAGGGCAAACCCTCGGCCTTGCGCGCGACCCCGGTCACGGAGTGCCCGCGCCGCAGCGCCTCGTCGGTGATCCGGCCGCCGGCGAATCCCGTTGCGCCGAACACCACCAGCTTGCTCATTGCCGCTCCTCGAAAAGAAAGTCCGTCTCGTCGCAGCCGATGGTAAGGATCGGTCTTCGGCTACTTCAACGGAAGAAGCGCACCCCGAGGTGAGCGTGCAGGTCAGCCGCCGAGCGCGGCGAACGCGGTGGCCAGCTTCGCCTTCACCGCGTTCGCGTCGACCGGCGACCGCACCTCGGCGACCGCCGTCGGCTTCGCCAGCACCTGGTAGCTCGCGGTGCGGTTGGGCAGGCTGAATTTGACCGAACAGGACATCGTGATGGTCGCGTCCGCGGCCGCGTCGCCCTCGGTGGCGCAGCTTTGCGAGCCGAGCGTGTCCGCGCTGATCTCCACCGAAAGCTTGATGTGCACGTTCGGTTTCGAGCCCGGCTGATTGCCGACGACGCTGTTCGAAACGTCCACTGTGGTCTTGCAGGAACCGACGTAGTCCTGGCAGTCGAGTTTGTCGTTGAGCACCGTGACGCTCGCCTGCGCGAGGCCGTCGAACGGCTGCCCGACCGCGTCGACCGCGGCGTTGAAATCGGTGTGGAACTGCTTGATCTCAGCATCGCTGAGCGGCCGGACGCGGAACGCCGCACCCAGCTTCGGGCCGCCGCGCGGGTCGAGCAGCGCCGGCGCGAACCCGGTGACCCGATGCGGTTCGGCAGTGGTCACCTGCAGCGCGCCGCCGAGGTCGTACACCTCGGTGCCGTCCGGCAGCTTCTGCTTCCGCGGCGCGCCGGTCCCGAGTCCGCCGAGCGCCTTGCGCAGTTCGCCGGCGAGCTTCGGCGGGGCCAGCCGGGCGGCCGGGTCGACCGGCAGTTCGCTCCCGACGGTGTGCACCCATCCGCCGCCGAACTGGGTGCTGTTCTCCTCCAGGCCGTGCGACTTCCAGTAGTCCGCGTCGGCCGCGAGGTACAGCTGCCCGTCCGGTTCGGTGATCCGCACGGACTTGCCTTCCAACGGCAGCGCGCCGAAGCCGTTGCCGTCGCGCGCGACGCGATACGTCAGCGTCGCCGGGTTGCCGGCGCCGTCCTTCAGCGTCGCGTCGTATTGCAACGCCGGCGCCTGCTCCAGCGCCTGCAGCGCGGCGTCGACCGCCGTCTGCTGCTGCGCACGCTGCGTAGCCAGCTGCCGGTCGGCATCGGACAGGCCCGCCGTGCCCGTCACCGCGACCTGGCAGCCCGCCAGAAGCCCGCCCAGCAGCACCAGTGCTGTCGCAGTCCATCGAACCCGCATGTCGGCCGCCCCTCTTTCCGCGGGAATCATGCCACCCCCGCGAGAACGGCGGGCGGGACGGGAATTGTGTCGTCACCCACCCGCCCGGGGGAGCCTCTCCCTACCCGGTGCGTGCCCGCGCGGACCGGCTGGTTTACACTTCTCGGGTTGTCTCGGCGAGGCGGGTGCGCCTGTAGGTGCCCGGCGTGATCGACGCGGCGGCTCGAGAAGCCCCGTGGTCTGCTCACGCCCGCAATCTCGCCGCCGTGCACAACCGCCCCCGAGCAGAGATCGACGATCCCGCCGCCCCCTGCCGCACGTCGTGTGATTGAAGGAGTGCTACACCGTGTCCGAGGTACGTCTTTCCGTCGAACCGCGCACCGAGTTCGGAAAGGGTGCCGCCCGCCGCACCCGTCGCGCCGGCAAAATCCCCGCGGTGCTCTACGGGCACGGCTCGGACCCGCGGCACTTCGCGCTGCCGGCCATCGAGTTCGCCCGCGTCGTCCGCGAGAACGGCACCAACGCCGTCATCACGCTCGACCTGCAGGGCGCCGTCGAGCTGGCGCTGACCAAGACCATCGTGGTCCACCCGCTCAAGAACTACATCGAGCACGTCGACCTGCTGGTCGTCAAGCGCGGCGAGAAGGTCACCGTCGACGTCCCGGTCGTCGTCTCCGGCACCCCTGGCCCGGGCACCCTGGTCGCCCAGGACATCGACACGATCCAGGTCGAGGTCGAGGCGCTGCACATCCCGGAGCAGTTCGAGGTCTCCGTCGAGGGCATCGAGGCGGGCACCCAGATCACCGCCAGCCAGATCAGCCTGCCCGCGGGCGCCGAGCTGGTCACCGACCCCGAGGCGCTCGTCGTCGCCGTCAACGAGGCCCCGCGCGGCTCCGCTGACGAGGACGCCGAAGCCGAGGAAGCCGCTGCCGAAGCCGCCGAATAAACTCGCTTTCGTGAGTGAAGACCTGCCCGGGGCCGGCGAGCTGATTCTGCTCGCCGGCCTTGGCAATCCCGGGCCGCAGTACGCCGGAAACCGGCACAACGTCGGGTTCATGGTGCTCGACGAGCTGGCCCATCGGGTCGGCGGCAAGTTCAAGGCCCATCGCAGCGGGGCCGAGGTGCTCGAGGGCAGGCTTTCGGGCTCCCGCGTGGTGCTGGTGAAGCCGCGGTCGTTCATGAACCTCTCCGGCGGTCCGGTGGTCGGCGCGGCCCGGTTCTTCAAGGTCCCGCCGTCCGGCGTCGTGGTGGTGCACGACGAGCTGGACGTCGATTTCGGCGCGCTGAAGCTCAAGCTCGGCGGCGGCGACAACGGGCACAACGGACTGCGGTCCATCACCAAATCGCTCGGCACGCGCGACTACTACCGCGTGCGTTTCGGCATCGGGCGGCCGCCGGGCAGGCAGGATCCGGCGGATTTCGTGCTGAAGGATTTCTCGACGGTCGAGCGCAAGGAGCTCCCGTTCGAGGTCGACCGGTGCGCGGACGCTACTGAGGCGTTGCTTTCGCAGGGGCTGGCGGCGGCGCAGAACGCGTTTCACGCGGCCTGAGCCTTCTGCCCGTCCCGCAGAAGTCCGTGAGGGGAACCCTGACGGACTCTGATTCCCTCAGGGTTCCCCTCACGGACTTCCACACTCCGGATCGGCGGATCGGCGATACTGCGCGCGACCTCGTCGGGGTCGTTTGGGCCGTTGTGCGTGTGGGTGAGTCGCGGTGGCCGTGCGTGACGGAATTCTCACTCGATGGGCGGCTTCTGGGGCCCTGATCGAGTCGTCCCGGCGGGTGCGGGCTTCCCGGGGTCGCCGGGACCGGTTAGGACGGGTTCAGGAGAACGCATCACCCCGACCCTGAATCGGAGAATGATCCATGTCGTTTACCGCCGAGGATCTCGCTGAGGTCGCTTTCGGTAACGCCCCGATCGGCCGTCGCGGCTACGCCAAGCAGGAGGTCGACGACTTCGTGCGGCGGATCGCCAAGACGATCGCCGACGAGGACGATCTCACCGCGGCCGAGGTCCACCACGTGCTGTTCTCCAAGCCGCTGATCGGCAAGCGCGGATATGACGAGCGCGAGGTCGACCAGTTTCTTGACGAGGCGGAGACGCAGCTGGCCGAACGCTCCGGACGGCGGGCCCCGATGATCCCGGGAAGCCGGGACCACAGCGAGGCCACCGCGGGGCGCGCCGCCTGGCCCGTCGTCGCCGAAGCCCCGGCCGAACGGCTGCCCGGCCGGTAATTCCGCGAATTCTGCCGCGAAGGCCGCTTCGAGGAACCCTCGAAGCGGCCTTCGTCGCGTTCAGGTGCGGCCCGGTCGCCTGGCGAAAACCCGCGAACGGCCGGGAAAGATCAACTGTCCGCGTTCTTGGCGATCTTCTCCGCATACTGCGCCGCGGTAGCCGCCCGCTTCACCTTGCCGGAAGGGGTCTTGGGCAAGCTCCCCGCCGGAAGCACCACCACTGCGAAGGGGCGCATGTCCACCGCGTCCCGGACCCGGGCGGCGATTTCCTTGGACAAGCGGGTTTCCTCGGCGGCGTCACCGGCCAGTTTGGACTCCACGACCACGGCGAAGCGCTCGCGACGGCTGCCCGCGTCCAGGCGGACCGCGACCGCGTTGCCTGCCCGGACGCCGTCCACCGAGCCAGCGGCACGCTCGATGTCTGTCGGGTACAGGTTGCGGCCGCCCATGATGATGACGTCCTTGCGGCGGCCGCAGATCACGATCTGGCCGTCGGCCAGGTAACCCAGGTCGCCGGTCTTCATCCAGCCGTCCGGGTCCTGCGTGTCCACCGGGCCGTTGACCGTCAGGTAGCCGGGCGTCACGGCCTCGCCGCGCAGGCGGATCTCGCCGACCTGACGATCGCCCAGTTCGGCACCGGATTCGTCGACGATGTCCGCTTCCAGGCCGTCCAGCGGGCGGCCCAGCAGGGCGAACGAGCGCACCTCGTCCGTGCCGCGGCGAGGGTCGCCTTCGGGGACTGGCACTGCGCGGTTGTCGGCTTCCAGAGCGTCCGCCTCGACGACGTCCAGGGTGAGGCCGGTGAACAGCGGCGCGAACGAGACCGCCAGCGTCGCCTCTGCCATGCCGTACGCGGGGAACACGCACTCGGGCGGCATGTTGAACCGCTTTCCGGCGTCCACAAAGGTCTGCACGGCCGTTTCGTCGATCGGCTCCGCGCCGTTGAGCGCGATGCGCAGCTTCGACAGGTCGTAGGCGTTGTCGTCCTCGACTCGCGCCATGCGCTTGCCGACGATGGCGTACGCGAAGTTCGGCGCGGCCGTCGTGGTGCCGCCGTACTTGCTGATCAGCTCCGGCCAGATCAGCGGCCCGGTCAGGAATTCGACCGGGGTGATCTTGACCAGTTCGACGCCGAACGTCATCGGCACGGTCAGGAAGCCGACCATGCCCATGTCGTGGAAGGTCGGCAGCCACGACACCATCACGTCGGTGTCGAACTCGAACTCCGCGCGGTCGACCATCGCCTTGACGTTGGTGTACAGGTTGCCGTAGGTGATCCGGACGGCCTTCGGCTCCGCGGTGGATCCGCTGGTCAGCTGCAGCAGCGCGGTGTCGCCCTCGGCGGTCTTCACGATCTCGGCCAGCGGTTGCGCGGCCGCCAGTTCGGAGATCAGCCGGTAGCTGATGCCCTTGCCCTCGAGCACCGGGGCGAGCTGGTCGAAGGGTTCGCCCAGCACGACCAACTCGGCCCCGATCATCTCGAGCACCTTCACCGTGTCCTCGGCCCATTCGGCGAGGTCGGTGCGCGGCGTCGGCTGGTGCAGCATCGTCACGCTGCCGCCGGTGAGCCACACCGCCTGCACGGTCGGCGCGATGAGCACCGGGGCGGCGGCCAGCACCGCCACCGCGCTTCCCGGCTTCAATCCGCCGCTGACCAGCCCGCCCGCGATCCGGCGCGCTTCGTCGTGCACCTGGGCCCAGGTCCGGCGCACCGGCTCCTTGGGCTCGCCGGTCACCATGCCGCGCCGTTGCCCCCGGTCCGCCGCAGTCCCGACGAGTGTGTCCACAAACCGACTCATGTGCGTCAGATTACTGTCCGGTTTTTCCGGCACTGCCCTAGGCGGCGTGAACAGCGGATGTCCGAAGTCAGACGGGTCGCGGACGCACCCGGTCCAGATACGCCTGCGGCAGCTCCTCGCGGGCCTCGTGAGTGGCTACGCCGGTTCTAACCGGTGTTCAGTCTCATGAGTTGTGGCGTAGGGCGTGTCTTTGGTGATGTGTCGCTTGGTCGTCGTTTTGGCTTGGGCCATGGCGAGGAAGCAGGCGATGATGCGTCTCATGGACGCGACTCTGGTTGCCGGTGCGAAGATCGACAACGTGGCCCAGTGGTGCCGGGTCAACGGGGTGAATCCGCGCACGTTCTACCGGCACCGCAAGCGGATCGAGGAAGAAGGGCGGTGGGAGCCGCGGTCGCGTCGGCCGAGGACCAGTCCGACCGCGACGCCGGAGCAGGTGGTGTCGGCGATCGTGCGGTTGCGCGGGGAGCTGGCCCCGGACAACGGCGCGGACAACATCCGGGCCGCGCTGGAAACGCTCGCCGCCGAGCAGGACTGGGCCGGGCGGGGCTGGCGGGTGCCGGTCCGGGCGACGGTCAACCGGGTCCTGGACCGGGCGGGCCTGCTGGCGAAGAACCCGGCCAAACGGCCCCGGTCGTCCTGGCGGCGGTTCTCCTACGCCCGGCCGAGGGACTGCTACCAGATCGACGGCACCCGGCACACGCTGGCCGACGGCACGAAGGTCGTGGCCGTCGACGTGATCGACGACTGCTCCCGGGCCTGGGTCGCCTCCCACGTCGCACCGGCCGAAACGGTCGAGGCGGCGCTGGCCGCGATGGACAAGGCGATCGCCGAATGGGGCGCCCCGGGCATGGCGCTGGCCGACAACGGCGCCGCGTTCGCGCACCGCGACCGCGCCAAGGACAAGACCCTGACCAGCCGTTTCTCCCGCACCCTCGCCCGCGACCACGGGATCCGGGTGATCCACTCCAGCCCGTACCACCCGCAGACCTGCGGCAAGGTCGAACGCCTGCACCAAACCGCGGACAAACTGCTCGACCACCACTACCC
>NZ_PQIA01000208.1 GCF_003385235.1 Amycolatopsis circi
GCCCTCCCGCCGGCCCGACGGATACGGAGCACCGCGATGACCGAGCCCGCCCCCAGCCGCGACCAAGCGATCGTCGACTTCCTCCGCACCGCCCGCGAACTCGTTGCGGCGCAACGGGACGTGATGCTCGGGTACCTGGGAACCGTGGCCGCTCCAGTCGCTCCAGTTCCCGCCCTGACACCGGTGGTGGCGCCGGTTGCGATCGAGCAACCGGCAGCCGCCCCGGAACCGGCGGCGGAGGCCGCGCCCGACGACGTGCTGACGACGGTGATCGGCGTGATCAGCGACCGCACCGGCTACCCGGCGGAGATGATCGCGGGCGACCTCGACCTCGAGGCGGACCTGTCGATCGACTCGATCAAACGGACCGAGATCGCCGGAACCTTGCTGGGCAGGCTGGGATTGCCCGCTGACGACCGCACCGACCAGCTCAGCCGCGACCGGACCGCGAATGCCCTCACCGCGCACCTGGAGAGCTGGTTGTCGCCCGCTCCGACGGCCGCCGCGCCGAAGCGGTACCGGCTCGCCAGAGTGCCGGTCCCGCTCGACCCGGATCCCGCGCGGCTGCGCGGAAAGTCCGTGGCGGTGCTGGGCGACGACGAGTCGGTGCGCGAGGCTTTCGCTTGCGCAGGAGCGAAAATCGTCCCCGAGAACGCCGATCTCACGGTGCTGCTCACCGAAGGCGTCGAGGCCCCAGAGGTGTTCACCCGGCTCAAGGCGTTGAACGGAACCGTCCTGATCGCCGCGGAACCGGGCGCTGCGGGTCTCCGCGGCCTGGTCCGCTCGGCCGCCCTGGAACGCGCGGGCACCACGCGGCTCGTCGAGGTCGCACAGGACCGCGCGAAGGTGCTGGTCGACGAAGCCTGCAGCGACGGCCCGTCCGTCGTCGGCCACGACCACGACGGCCGCTTCACGATCGAGCCGCAGCTCCAGGATCTCGGGTCGATCGCCTACTCCGGGGCCGGACCGGGCGGCGGCGAACTCGCCGCGCTGAACCTCGGCCCGGACTCGCTGGTCCTGCTCGTCGGCGGGGCCCGCGGGATCACCGCCCGCGCGGCGGTCGCGTTCGCCGCGTCCGGCTGCCGGATCGAACTCGCCGGACGCACCCCGTGGCCCGGCGAAGCAGACGACCTTCCCTCCGATCCCGCTGCGATGCGGGCGGTGCTCGCCGGGCGCGGCGGGTCGGTGGCCGACATCGAACACCGGGTGCGAACCCTCCTGGCGCAACGCGAGATCGGCCGCACCCTCGACGAGATCCGGGCCGCCGGCGGTGACCCCGCGTACCAGTCGCTCGACGTCCGCGACGCGAATGCCGTGCACCAGCTGGTCAAAGACCTCGTGGCGCGGCACGGCCGGATCGACGGCGTGGTCTTCGCCGCGGGCGTGATCGACGACAAACTCATGGCGGACAAAGACGAGCAGTCGTTCCGCACCGTCTTCGAGACCAAAGTGGACGGTGCACGGGCGTTGCTCTCGGCGTTGACGGAGTCCGGGGTCGAGCCCGGGTTCGTCGCTTTCTTCGGCAGCATCGCCGCTGTGCTCGGCAATCGCGGGCAGACCGACTATGCCGCGGCGAACGACGTGCTGGAATCGCTGAGCACGAGCTGGCCCGGCCGGGCGGTCACTGTCCACTGGGGACCGTGGGCCCCCGGCGGAGACCACGCCGGGATGGTGTCGCCGGAGCTGGCCCGGGAGTACGAACGCCGGGACGTCACCCTGCTCGACGCAGGGGAAGGCGTCGCGGCCCTGTTGCGCGAACTCGCCTACGGAACTGATCGCGCGGTGCTGTACACGGCGTCGCTATGGTGAAGCAGGAGCCGGTCGCGCTCGTCGGGATGGGCGTATTCCTCCCCGGGGCGTCCACTGTGGACCAGTACTGGCGGAACCTTGTCGAAGGCGCCGACGCCGTCACCGAGATCCCGGAGGAGCGCCGCGACCCGGCGTTCCACGGCCACGACGGCACCGCGCCGGACCGGACTCACGGCCGCCGAGGCGGGTTCACTCCGGACACCCTCGAATTCGACCCGGCCGCTCACGGCGTGCCGCCGACCTCCCTGTCCGGAATCGAGCCAGACCAGCTGACAGCGCTTGCGGTCGCCGTAGCCGCGGTCGACGACGCGGGAGGTCTCAGCAGGCTCGGCGACCCCGAACGGATCGGCGTCGTACTCGGTCGCGGCGGCTATCTTTCTCCTGGGCTGCAAGGGTTTGACCAGCGGGTCCGCACGGTCCGCCAGATCACTCGCACGGTCGGCGAGCTGATGCCGTCCGCCGGGCCGGACGTGCTCGACCGGCTGCGCACGGCGATGCGCGAAACCCTGGGCGAGTTCCGGCCGGAAACCGCCGCCGGGCTCGTGCCCAATCTCGCCGCGGCCCGTGTGGCCAACCGGCTCGACCTCGGCGGCCCGGCCTACACCGTCGATGCCGCGTGCGCGTCGTCGCTAGTGGCGGTCGACCAGGCGATCGGGGAACTGGTCCGGGGCCGCTGCGACGTCGTCCTGGCCGGCGGAGTGCACCAAACGCACGACGACACGCTCTGGTCGCTGTTCACCCAGCTCGGCGCGCTGTCGCCAAGCCAGCGGATCAGTCCGCTCTCGCGTGCCGCGGACGGAATGCTGATCGGGGAGGGCACCGCGATCGTCGTGCTCAAGCGGCTGGCCGACGCCCGCCGCGACGGCGACCGGGTGTATGCCGTGCTCCGCGGCAGCGGCACGTCGAGCGACGGGCGGGGTGCGAGCTTGCTCAGCCCGTCCGTCGCGGGCCAGACCCTCGCGCTGCGCCGGGCCTGGGAAGGAATGGACCCTGCGGAAATCGGCCTGCTGGAGGCGCACGGCACGGCCACGCCCGCCGGGGACGCCGCCGAACTGACCACCGTCGCCGAGGTGTTCGGCACGACGGGCGGTCCGCGGGCGGTGATCGGCTCGGTCAAGTCGATGATCGGGCACACGCTGTCGACGGCCGGGGTCGCCGGGCTGGTCAAGGTGGCGCTCGCGCTGCATCACGAGGTGCTTCCGCCGACGCTGCACTGCGGCGACCCGAACCCGTTGCTCGACAAGACGCGGTTCCGGGTGCTGGCCGAGGCGCAGCCGTGGGGAGCGCTGCCGCGCGTGGCGGCGGTCAGCGCGTTCGGGTTCGGCGGTGTGAACGCGCACCTGGTAGTGGGGGCAGGAGACCCGGCGCCGAAACGCAAGGCGCGCGTCACCGAGCCGGAGCGCGTGCTGCGCCTGGCCGCGAACTCTCCGGAGGAACTGCTGGAACGGCTTGACCGGCCGGGCGAGCCGGGGGACGGGCGGTGCCGGATCGGGATCGTCGGCCCGGACGAGCGCAAGCTGGCCATGGCCCGGAAGGTGATCGGCAAAGTCGCGGCCACCGGCCAGGCGTGGCACAGCGCCGATCTCTGGTGCACCGCCGATCCGCTGCTGCCGCACGGGAAAACCGTGTTCCTGTACCCGGGCCTGGAAGCGGACGCCGAACCGCGCCTCGCCGACGTCGCCCGGCAGTTCGGACTCGACCTTCCGCGCTGGTCGACGGCGAGCGTGCCCGCACGGGCAGCGAGCGTGTCGGCGGCCGGGCTCGTGCTCGACCAGGCGTTGCGGCGACTGGCGATCCGCCCGGACGCGCTCGCCGGGCACAGCGCCGGCGAGTGGACCGCGATGCAGGCCGCCGGAATGTACCGCCCGGAGCCGGATCTGCTGGACCGGTACTGGCCGGAAGGCTTCGAGCTGCCCGCCGCGGACTACCTGGTGCTGGGCTGCCCGGCCGACCGGGCGGCCGAGCTGCTCACCGACAGCCTCGTGATCTCCCACGAAAACGCCGCGCGGCAGACGATCGTGTGCGGCCCGCCCGGCGCGGTGGCGGAGTTCGCGAAGACGTGCCGCGGCAAGGGGATCGTGGCCAGGACGCTGCCGTTCCGGTCCGGCTTCCACACCCCGTTGCTGCGGCCGCATCTGGCCCCGTTCACCCGGCTCGCCGCGGAGCTGGAGCTGCGCGAACCCGAGGTGCCGGTGTGGTCGGCCACCACCGCGCGGCCCTATCCCGCCGAGCCGGAAGCGATTCGCGAGCTGTATCTGGAGCACCTCGTGCGCCCGGTCCGTTTCCGCGAGCTGACCGAGACTTTGCACCACGCCGGGTTCCGCGTGTTCGTCCAGGTCGGCGCCGGTCAGCTGGGCTCGTTCGTCACCGACACCCTCGGCGACCGGCGGCGCCTGGTCGTCGCCGCCGGGTCCGGCACGCGCTCCGGGCTCGCACAGCTCCGCCGGGTCGCGACGGCATTGTGGGCCGAAGGCGGCGACCCCGACTTCGCGGCCGCGAAGCCGCGGCGGATCCGGCTCAACACCGGACGGCCGCTGCTGTCGCTGGGGGAGCGGGCGCGCGGGCTGCTCGACGACCGCGGCCGGCCGGAGCTGCCCGCCGGGGTGCCCGAGGCGATCGCCGCGGAGTTCGCCGCGCTGCTCGACCAGACCCGCCGGACCGCGGCGGACGTCGTCGCGGCGGCCGTCCAGCGTCCGGTCGAGTCCACTGTGGACGTTTCACTGGCCGCGATGCCGTACCTGCGCGACCACCGGTTCTTCCGGCAGCGCGACGACTGGCCCGACGAGACCGACTTCCGCCCGGTGGTGCCCGCGACGACGCTGGTGGACCTCGCCTGCCGGGCCGTCGAACGGACCTGGCCGGGCACGACCGCGGCAACGGTGCGCGACGCGGTGTTCTCGCGGTGGCTGATCGCCGCCCCGGCCCAGCGGGTGCCGCTGTCGCTCAGCCGCCGGGGCGATCAGGTGACCGTCGAGATCGGACCGTACGCGCTGCTGACCGTCGAGCTGGGAGAGTTCGCGCCGCCGCCTCCGCGCGCCGGGATTCCCGCAACGGAGACGCCGCCGCCCTTGGCCGCGGCCGAGATCTATGCGCGCCGCGAGATGTTCCACGGCCCGGCGTACCAAGGCTTGGCGCGCTTGACCGGTCTCGGCGAGCAGCACATCCGAGGCGAGCTGGTGGTGCCGTCGGCTCCCGGCGGGCTGCTCGACAACGTGGGCCAGCTGCTGGGCTGCTGGCTGATGGCGACCCGGTCCGACGGCCTGCTCGCCTTCCCCCGCTCGATCGGCCGGATCGCCTGGCACGAGGCGGAACCCGGGCCGGGCACCCGGGTCGCATGCCTCGTGCGGGCCCGGCTGCCCCGGCCCGACGTCCTGGAGATGGACGCCGAACTGGTGCGCGACGGCCGGGTGCTAGCGACCGTCGAAGGCTGGCGCGACGTCCGGTTCCCGTGCGACCGCGCGGCCCATCGCGTCTACGCCTTCCCGGACCAGCACCTGCTTTCCGAGCGGCTGGACGGCGGGCGCGTGTGCGTCACCGACCGCTGGCCGACCGTCGCCGCGCGCGAGATCTACGCCGGTGTCTACCTCGCCGCCGAGGAACGGGCCGAATTCGCCGCAGTGCCACCGCGCGAGCAACGCGGCTGGCTGCTGACCCGGATCGCCGCGAAGGACGCGGTCCGTGCGGAGCTGGCCGAAGCGATCTATCCGGCCGAGATCCGCGTGCACGCCGACGGCCGGGTGTCCGGCCGCGGCCGCGAGCTGCCGGACCTCTCCGTCGCCGTCGAGCTGAACGGGGACACCGCCATCGCACAACTCAGGAGCACGACATGACCATCGACCACGCCTCGGCCGTCTTCGACGTCGTCGCGGAACTGCTCGGCGAGCTAGTCGGCGACGCCGAGGTGCTCGGCGTCGAGATCACGCCCGACACGACGTTCCACGAGGACCTGCAGCTGGAGAGCATCGACCTGGTGACCTTCGCGAGCATCCTGGCCGAGCACTTCGGCGAGGACGTCAACCTCGCCGAGTACTTGGCGGAGAAGGATCTCGACGACGTCATCGGGCTGACCGTCGGCGACATCGCCCGGTTCGTGGGGGAGCGCACGTGCCCACGATGACGGTGAACGGGCTGCGCACCAACGTGCAGCTCGTGCACGCCGGCGGCGCCGAGACCGTGGTGTTCTTGCACGGCATGGGCACCGACAGCCTCGCGAGCTTCTACCTGACGCTGGCGCCTCCGGTCGCGGCCGCGGGCATCGACGTGATCAGCTACGACCTGCGCGGCCACGGAAAGACCGAGCGGCCGGTGCGGGGCTACACCTTGGCCGACTTCGTCGCCGACCTCGACGACCTGCTGTGCCAGCTCGGCGTCGAGCGGCCGGTGCACTTGGTGGGCAACAGCTTCGGCGGGACGCTCGCCTACAGCTACGCGGTCGCCAATCCGGCGCGGGTCCGCAGCATCGTGTGCATCGAATCGGAGCCCGCGACCGAGTCGTGGGCCGGGAAAATGAGCGAAATCCTCGCGCACACCGTGCATTTCCTTCAGGCGGAGGAGAGTTACGACTGGATCGAGGCGAACTTCAGCGCGCACCACCGGCGGCTGGCGCGGATGGCGGCCGAACGGATCACCTCGACGAAGATGGCCGAGGAGGTGCCGCTCGGGCCGTTGCTCACCTGGGAGCAGGTCGCGGCGATCGGCTGCCCGGTGCTGTCCGTCCTGGGCAGCCACGGCTACCAGGCCGACGACCTCGAAGCGCTGACCTCGGTGCTGCCGCGCGGCGAACTGCACGTGTTCGAGGGACAGGGGCATTCGGTGCTGGTGGAACAGCATCGCGAGGTGCGCAAGCTGGTGCTCGAATGGATCGGACGGCATTCGGCATGAGGTTCCTGCTGGTTGTCCCGCCGCTGGCCGGGCACATCGCGCCGCTGCGCGGAGTGGCCGAGGAGCTTTCCGCGCGCGGCCACGAGGTGGCTTGGTGCGGGCCCTCGCCGGGAGTGCCCGGATCGGTCACCGGACAGGTGTTCGCGGCGGGGGACTCGCGGCCGTTTTCGGTGGCGCTCCGGCCGCCGGAGCTGCGCGGGTTCGCCGCGTTGAAATACCTCTGGGAGTCCTATCTGGTCCCGCTCGCGGACGCGATGGTTCCGGGAGTTCAGCTCGCTGTTGAGGATTTTCACCCGGACGTCGTCGTGGCCGACCAGCAGGCGCTGGCGGGCGCGCTGGTCGCCGCGCGGTGCGAGCTGCCGTGGGCGACGTCGGCCTCGACGTCCACCGAACTGGCCGACCCGCTCGCCTCGATGCCGAGGATCGCGTCCTGGGCGGCCGGGCTCCGGACGAGACTGTGCGCGCGGCACGGAGCCCGCGTCGCCGATCTGCGGTTCTCGCCGCACCTGGTGCTGGCGTTCACCACGCGGGCCTTGGCTGGGCGAGCCCGGGTGGCGGCACCGGTCTGTTACGTCGGACCGGTGCTTCCCGCCGCCCCCAACGGATTCGCTCGATCCTTTATGGACACTCGGCCGCTGGTGGTGGTGACGCTCGGAACGGCCAATGCTTCGGTCGGAGAGCGGTTTCTCGCGGAGAGCGTCGCCGCGCTGGCCGGCATGCCGCACGTCCAAGGCCTGGTCGTCGATCCGACGGGCACGCTGGAGAGCGAGGAGGTCGCTCTGGCGTGGCGGATTCCGCAGGTCGAGGTGTTCGCGCAGGCGTCGGTGGTGGTCTGCCACGGCGGGCACAACACGGTGTGCGAGGCGCTGGCGGCGGGGCTGCCGCTGGTGCTCGCTCCGATTCGCGACGACCAGTCGATGCTGGCGCAGCAGGTGGTCGCCGCGCAGGCGGGGGTCCGGCTGCGGTTCGACCGGGCCAAGGCCGCGGACATTCGCGAAGCGGTGGAGTCGGCTCCGAAGTATCGCGCGGGCGCCGCCCGGATCGGCGCGTCGTTCGCCGCGGCCGGGGGTGCGCCCGAGGCGGCATCCCGCTTGGAGTCGTTGGCGTAGCGTCGCGGGCTAGGTCCGTGAGGGGAACCCTGAGGGAATCAGAGTCCCTCAGGGTTCCCCTCACGGACAGTGCCTAAGCGCGTTCGCGAAACGTGCGCGCGGCCAGGGTGCTGCCCGCCACCGCGGCTACCGCAGCGATCGCCAGCGCCGCCGCGACGGACCAGCCGACCGGGCGGGCCAGAGCCAGCGCGCGGGTCGCGTCGATCGCGTACGTCAGCGGGTTGACCACCGACACCGCGCGGACCCATTGCGGCATCGAGTCCAGCGGCATGTACGCGCTGGAGGAGAACATCAGCGGGAACATCACCACGAACGACGCGGCCTGGAGCGTTTCGGCCTTGCGCAGCCACGTCGTGATCGCGACGAACACCCAGCTCAAACACCAGCCCACGACCAGCGTCAGCACCAACGCCAGGCCGAGCCCGACGACCCCGCCCGCCGGGCGGAAGCCGAGCAACAGCACGCTCGCGGCCGAAGTCACGACCAACTGCACGCCGAGCCGCGCGGAATCGGCGAGGGTCCGGGCCATCAGCACCGAGAACAACGAGATCGGCAGGCAGCGCAGCCGCGCGGTGAACCCGCTGTAGATCTCCGCGAGCAGGCCCGCACCCGAACTCATCGCGGTCGTCATCGAGATGTTGACCAGCGTCGCGGGCACCAGGAAGTTCACATATCCCTGGTAGGCCGCGACGCTCGGCAACGCCCCGACGCCGCTGAACACCTGGCTGAACAGCACGAGAAGCACGACCGGCTGCAGCAAGCCGAAGAAGATCAGCCGCCAGTCGCCGAACGCGGTGCGCAGCGAGCGGGCGGCGAGCACGCGGACCTGTGTCCAGAAACCGGCTTCGGGCCAGGTCACCGGATCGGCGAGCACTGCGACCGGTGCGCGGTGGCGGGACTGGGTCACGAGGCCGCCGCCGTCGCGTGCAGGGACAGGTACACGTCGTCGAGCGTCGGCTCGGTCACCGTCAGGTCCCGCAGCGGAGCTTCGGCCGCGTCGAGCGCGCGCACCAGCACCGTGATGTCGCCGGGGCCGCGCAGCGGGACGGTCAGCGTCAGCCCGGCGCGGCCCGTCGAGAGGCCGAGGCGGGACACCGCGTCCATCGCGCGCCGCAACGTGAGTTCGCTGCCGAGGGTCAGTGTCGCCGTGCGGCTGCCGAGCCGTGCTTTGAGCTGGGCGGGCGTGCCGGAGACGGTGATGCGCCCGAGTCCGAGGACGACGACGTGGTCGGCCAGCCGGTCCGCCTCTTCGAGGTACTGGGTGGTCAGCACGATCGTGGTGCCGCGTGCGGCGAGGTCTTCGACGACGCTCCACAGCGCGGACCGGCTCACCGGGTCGAGTCCGGTGGTCGGCTCGTCGAGGAACAGCACTTCCGGCGCGCCCGCCAATCCCGCGGCCAGGTCGAGCCGTCGGCGCATGCCGCCGGAGTAGGTGCGGGCGGGGCGGTCCGCCGCGGCTTCGAGCCCGAACGACGCGATCAGCTCGGCGGCCCGCGCCCGCGCCTGCGCCGGTTTCGCGCCCAGCAGCCGCGCGATCAGCAGCAGATTCCCGCGTCCGGAAAGGGCGTCGTCGACCGCGGCGAATTGCCCGGTGACCCCGATCCGCCGCCGGATCGCCCGGCCGCGTCGCACGACGTCGTGCCCGCAGACCCGGGCGGTGCCCGAGGTCGGCCGGACGCGCGTGCTGAGAATGTCGATCAGGGTGGTTTTTCCGGCTCCGTTGTGCCCGAGAATCGCGAGCACCGTCCCGGGGGCGACGGTGAGGCTGATTCCCGCGAGCGCGGTGACTTCGCGGTACTTCTTCACGAGGTCCGTCACGGCGATGACCGGCGGGCGCATGGCCGCTCCTTCCCTTTTCCGGAAAGGTAACGAGCCGTGGCCGGGAAAGGCAAGAACCCCGCCGGTCGCTGTCCTGCGCGTGACAGTTTCCCGTGCGGCGAATAGCACGTGCATGACAAGTCATGATCCGGGTGCCCCTTTTTCTTCAAGGCATTCCGACCAGCCTGACAAAGAATTATCCGGCGGTTGTCGCGAGGGTAATCGCGGAGGTATTTTCCGGAAATATTGTCCCGATTCCCCGAGGTGACGAGCCGTGAAGTTTCCGTGGAAGTCGAGAAAACCGGCGTATGCGCTGGCCATCGTGACGGTCTCGAGCGCCGTCGCGGCCGCCGCGCTGGCCGGGGCCGGGCTGTCGCAGGCCGCGCCGGCCAGCCTGACCGTGAACTACACCTGCCCGTTCCCGCTCATCGGCGACCAGGTGCTCGCGGTGAAGATCGACACGAACCTGCCGGACAACGCGGTCGCGGGTTCGGCGTCCACCCCGATCAAGTTCGACGTGGACGTCACCGTGCCGGAGACCGCGACGGAAGGCCTCGCGCTGGTCGGCGCGACGACGCTGGACGGTTCGGCCAAAGCGGCGGCCCAGCTCAAGTATCCCGTCGACAAGACGCTGAACCTCGGCCTGCCGCTGACCATCCCGTCGACGCCGGTGCCGCCGTCGGGCGCGTTCCACGTCAAGACCAGCGGCCAAGCCCCGGCCGTGACGTTCCCCAGCGCGGGCACCGCGTCGGTGACCGTCGGGAACTTCAGCACGACGATGACGCCCCGCAACGCGTCCGGCCAGCCGACCGACCTCGGCACGTTCACCTCGGACTGCGTTGCTGTCCCCGGCCAGAACCAGCAGTTGGGCACCTTCGAGATCAAGCCGGGCGGCGGCACCAGCACGACACCGACGACACCGACTTCTCCGACCTCGTCGACCGTGCCGACGTTGTCGACCCAGCCGACCTCGCCAACCCAGCCGACTTCGACTGAGCCGACCCAGCCCACTTCCCCGACGCAGCCGACGTCGTCCACCGAGCCGACCCAGCCGACGTCTCCGACTCAGCCCACGTCGACCCAGCCGACTTCGCCAACCCAGCCGACTTCGACTGAGCCGACCCAGCCCACTTCGCCGACGCAGCCGACGTCCTCCACCGAACCCACCCAGCCCACGTCCCCGACGCAACCAACCTCGTCCAC
>NZ_PQIA01000215.1 GCF_003385235.1 Amycolatopsis circi
GGCCGTCGAAGGCGGGAACGCCCTGCTCGACGGTGTCGCGGGTCTCGGCGAGGCCGGTCGCTCCGACGTCCCCGCCGCGCAGCCCGAGCCGGAAGGCCCCTCCGGCAGGCGCGGCCATCTGCGCGTCCTCCCGGGGCGCGCCTGCCGGAGGGGCCTTCCGGCTCGGGCAGCGCGGCGGCGGTGAGCGGGGCGGTCCGTGAAGGGGCCCTTGAAGGAATCTAAGTCTGTGAAGGGGTCCCTCACGGACGGTGGAGGGTCGTGAGGGGAACCCTGAGGGACTCAGAGTCCGTGAAGGTTCCCCTCACGGACTCCGGTAAGGGTCAGTCGCCTTCGATTACGTCTGGTTCTACGCCTAGGTAGCCTGCGACCTGCTCGACTAGGACGTCGTGGACTAGGTCTGCGAGTTCTGACGGGTCTTTTGCGCGTGCTTCCAGCGGGCGTCGGTACAGGACGATCCTGGCGCGGGTGGGGAGGCCGGTTCGGTCTACTCCGGCTGGGACCAGGCGGGACAGCGGTACTGCGCCGTCGTGCAGTACGCCGTCTGCTGGGGCGCGGCCGTCCAGCCGGACTTCTGGGACGTCGTCTACCGCTACGTCCAGTTTCGTCAACTCGTGTCGCCAGCGGGCCTCGATGGGCTCCAGGGCGTCCAGTACCAGCGCGTCGAAGCGCTCCGCTCGGCTCGCGGCTGCGGGGAGGGACGCTGGATAGAGCGTTCCGCGCAGGCCCCGGCCGTGCCGGTCCCTTCGCATTCGCTGCCGTTGTCGATAGTCACGAGCCGTCGCCACCGTCCAAGTCTATGCGGTCGCCAGGACAACGCGCGTGTCGCCGGGTACTCGCTTGCGCCGACGCGCTATCGTTTCGGATCGTGCGGAGCGTACGGAAATGTTCGCGAACGGGTTGCCTCGAACCCGCTGTCGCCACGCTCACGTATGCCTACCAGGATTCGACCGCGGTCGTCGGGCCGCTGGCTACCGCTTCCGAACCGCATTCCTACGACCTGTGCGAGGCCCACGCGCTGCGGCTGACCGTCCCGAAGGGCTGGGAAGTCGTCCGCCACGAGGGGGCCTTCGCCGCTCCGGAGCAGTCCGCCGACGAGTTGACCGCGCTGGCCGAGGCGGTTCGCGAGGCCGGTCGCTCCGACGTCCCCGCCGCGCAGCCCGAGCCGGAAGGCCCCTCCGGCAGGCGCGGCCATCTGCGCGTCCTCCCGGGGCGCGCCTGAGCCGTCCTCCCGCCCGGTAGGCTTTCGCCCGCGGCGCGACTGGCGTCGCCACGGAACTAGCGGCGGGGAGAAGGCGTGCCAGACCTTTCGGGCATCGTGAAGGCCTACGACATTCGCGGCGTGGTCGGCGAGCAGCTGGACGCCGCCCTCGTCCGGGACTTCGGGGCCGCGTTCGCGCTGCTCATCAAGCCCGAGGCGCCGGCCGTGGTGATCGGCCACGACATGCGCGACTCGTCGCCCGGCCTGGCCGCGGCGTTCGCCGACGGCGTGACCTCCCAGGGCCTCGACGTGGTGTCGATCGGCCTGGCCAGCACCGACCAGCTCTACTTCGCCTCCGGATCGCTCAACCTGCCCGGCGCGATGTTCACCGCCAGCCACAACCCCGCCAAGTACAACGGCATCAAGATGTGCCGCGCCGGAGCGTCCCCGGTCGGGCAGGACACCGGCCTCGCCGAGATCCGCGACACCGTCGAGCAGGGCGTTCCCGCCTTCGACGGCCAGCGCGGCACCGTCTCCGAGCGCGACGTCCTCCGCGACTACGCCGCCTACCTGCGCAACCTCGTCGACCTCTCCGGCTCGCGGCCGCTCAAGGTCGTCGTCGACGCCGGCAACGGCATGGGCGGGCACACCGTCCCGACGGTCTTCGACGGGCTGCCGATCGACGTCGTGCCGATGTACTTCGAGCTGGACGGCACCTTCCCGAACCACGAGGCCAACCCGCTCGACCCGGCGAACATCGTGGACCTGCAGGCCAAGGTGCGCGAGGTCGGCGCGGACGCCGGGCTGGCGTTCGACGGCGACGCGGACCGCTGCTTCGTCGTCGACGAGCGCGGTGAGCCGGTTTCGCCGAGCGCGATCACCGCACTGGTCGCGGTGCGCGAGCTGGCGAAGGAGCCGGGCGGCACGGTCATCCACAACCTGATCACGTCGAAGGGCGTGCCGGAGATCGTCTCCGAGCACGGCGGCAAACCCGTGCGCACGCGCGTCGGGCACTCCTTCATCAAGGCCGAGATGGCCCGCACCGGTGCGATTTTCGGCGGCGAGCACTCCGCGCACTACTACTTCCGCGACTTCTGGCGCGCCGACACCGGCATGCTGGCCGCGCTGCACGTCCTCGCGGCGCTCGGCGAGCAGACCGGGACGCTGTCCGCGCTCACCCAGGACTTTTCGCGCTATGCGGCGTCCGGCGAGATCAACTCGACGGTCGGCGACCAGGTCGCGCGGATGCTCGCGGTGAAGGACGCGTACGCGGGCAAGTCCGGCGTCGAGATCGACGAGCTGGACGGGCTCACCGTGCAGCTGCCCGGCGGCGCGTGGTTCAACCTGCGCCCCTCCAACACCGAACCGCTGCTGCGGCTCAACGTGGAGGCCGCCGACCGCGCCGCGGTCGAGGCGCTCACCGCCGAGGTGCTCGCCCTTGTCCGGGCCTGACCCGCTGGTGCCGGATTGTGTCCGGAACGCGCCCTCAACATCCCCACGACGCGTGGTATGGAGGAACTATGGCCATCACGCTTGACGCACAGCTGCTGGAGATCCTCGCGTGCCCGTCGCCGGATCACGCGCCCTTGCGTCCCGGCACGCCGGACGACGCCGAGGCCGACGCGCTGACCTGCACCGAATGCGGCCGGGTGTACCCGGTCCGCGACGGGATCCCGGTGCTGCTGCTCGACGAGGCGACCCTTCCCGGCTCGGCCGAGCCGGGCGCGGCCCATGGCGACAGTGCTTGACCATGCTTGACGATTCCCTGCTCGACGACTCCGCGCGGCTGGCCGATGCCGACCGCGCGGGGTTGCTGCGCGCCGCCGCGATGGCGGGCGCGCAGGTGCGGGCCACCGCCGAGGCGGCGGCCGAACTGGAGCTGAGCGACCGGCTGGACGTCGGACGCCCGCGTTCGCTGGTGCTCATCGACCGGCCGGGGGTGAGCCGCACGCTCACCCGGTTGCTGGCCGCGCTGCTGACGCCGGCGTGCCCGGTGCCGGTCGTGGTGGCCGAATCCGTCCCGGCCTGGATCGGCGCGCTGGACGTGGTGTTCGCGCACACCGACGACGCGGGCGACCGCGAGCTGGCCGCTTCGCTGGAGCGCGCCGCCCGGTTCGGCGCGTCGGTGGTGCTGTCCGGGCCGGCGGAGGGTCCGGTCGCGGCGTCGGTGGCGGGCAAGGGCGTGCTGCTCGCGCCGCGCGTGCCGGTGCCGCCGGAGCTGGCGTTCCCGCGCGGGCTGGCCGCCGGGCTGCTCACCGCGAACGCGCTCGGCCTGCTGGTCGCGGACGTGCAGGCGCTCGCCGACCAGCTCGACCTCGAAGCGGAGAAGGACTACCTGGCACGCGAGTCGTTCGCCAATCCGGCGAAGGCGCTGGCGCTGCGGGTCGCGGACCGGGTGCCGTTGCTGTGGGGGCTCGACCCGGTCGCGGTGGCGGTCGGCGAGCACGCGGCGCACGCGTTCGCCGCCCACGCCGCGCTGGTGTGCGACGTGGAGGACTACCGGCAGGCGCTCGCCCGCCCGGCGTTGCGCTGGGTCGCGCAATCAGGCGGCGTGGAGCGAGACATTTTCGCCGACCCGGACGACTCTCCTGGCGGAGTCGCGACGCGGGTGCTGCTGCTGTCGGTGCGGACCGGCCCGGCCACCGAGGCGGCCCGGTACCAAGCCGAGGAGTTCCTGCCGGGTGCGGACCTGATCGCGCCCGCCGAGGAGATCGAGGCCGACGAGATCGTCCGCGCCGCGGTGCTGGCGCTGCGGTTCGAGCTGGCCGCGGTGTACCTGGGGCTGGCGGCGGGCAGCATCGGCGGGGCCGGAAGATACGAACCGGCCTCCGCCTGAGGGAGCAGGGGGGAACGCGGGCAGGCGGTTCCGCCGCCGCGTGCGTCGGCCCAGTGCCGACGGGAAGGATTGGGAGTTGACAGTGGAGCTGTTGCGCAACGCCGTACGGCCCTACGCCTGGGGATCGCGAACGGCCATCCCGCAGCTGCAGGGCCGCCCGGTGCCGGCGCCGCACCCCGAAGCCGAGCTGTGGATGGGAGCGCACCCGGGGGACCCGTCGCACGTGCTCGGCCCGGACGGCGCCGAACTGAGCCTGCTCGAACTCGTCGACGCCGATCCGGTCGGCCAGCTGGGCGAGGACTGCGCGCGACGCTGGGGCAACCGGCTGCCGTTCCTGCTGAAGATCCTCGCTGCGGAAGAACCGCTGTCGATGCAGGCGCACCCGTCAGCGGCGCAGGCTGCCGAAGGACACGCCCGCGAGGAGAAACTCGGCATCCCGCGCGACGCCGCGAACCGTAATTATCCGGACCCGACGGCGAAGCCGGAGCTGGTCTGCGCGCTGACGGAGTTCCACGCGCTGGCCGGGTTCCGCGACCCGGACCGCACGGTCAAGCTGCTGAAGGCGATCGAGACGCCCGGGCTGGGCAAGTACACCGGACTGCTGGAAGCCCAACCGGACCCGGCCGGTCTGCGGGCTCTGTTCACCACCTGGATCACCCTGCCGCAGTCCGCGCTGGACGAACTGCTGCCGGAGGTGCTCGACGCGTGCGTCCGGCACGTCCAGGACCACGGCGAGTTCGCGATCGAATGCCGCACGATCCTGGAACTGGGCGAGGCACACCCGCGCGACGCTGGCGTGTTGGCCGCGCTGCTGCTCAACCGCCTGACTCTGCGCGCCGGCGAGGCGATTTACCTGCCCGCCGGGAACCTGCACCTGTACCTGCACGGCACCGCGGTGGAGATCCTGGCGAACTCGGACAACATCCTGCGCTGCGGGCTCACCCCGAAGCACGTGGACGTGCCGGAGCTGCTGCGCGTGGTCGACTTCGCGTGCGGAGAAATGCCGGTGCAGCACGGAGAATGCGCTGGCCAGCGAATGGCGGTGTACCACACGGACGCCCCGGAATTCGAACTGTCGCGAATGGAATGGTCGGCTGGCGACGACGCCGAGCTGGAGGTCGATTCGGCCGGGCCGCAGATCCTGTTGTGCACCGAAGGGGATCTTCTGGTGCTCGCTTCTGACGGCGAACAGGTGGAGCTGCAGCGGGGGCAGTCGGTGTGGCTGCCTGCGGCGGATCCTGCGGTGCGAGTGCGGTCGGCGAGCGGGGTGCGGTCGCAGCTGTTCCGGGCTACTGCCGGGGCTTGCGAGTTGTGAGCTGGTTTTAGGCGTTCAGCTCGGCGGACCAAGTTGCGAAGAAGCGGCGCAGTGCGCGGACCTCGGCGAGGGCGATCGGCAGGTCCCGGTCTCCGAAGCGGGACAGCGAGGCGAGCATCTCCCTGAACACCGCGGTGTCGAAGCCAGGGTCCTGCTCGCCGCGCGGGTCAGCAGAAAGTCCTTCGGGTAGGTGGCGGACAGCGCGTACACGTCAGTGAAGTCACGCGCTTCAGCGCGGTCGAAGAGTGCGACCACCTTCCGTCCCGCGAGTTCTTCTCGGTCGAAGGTCGGACCCAGAAAGGTCAACGTCGGCGGGAGATTGGGCGCCGCGTCGAGCGCAAGATCGACGACCAGGTTCTCCGGCCCGCGCACGACGAGGCGGCAAAAGGTGGCGCTGTCGCGGATCCTGGCGACCTGCCAGCCACGAGCTTTCGCGGCGGACTCCAAAGCGTTCCGGGCAGCCGGGATATCTCCATGCCCGGGGCTGGCGAAGAAGTCGAGATCCTGTGTTGGCCGGGTAGTCAACTGTTGTGCAAGCAGGGCCGCGCCGCCCGCGAGCAGGAACCCTTCGCTCTGAGTCAGTTCGAAGAAGAGTCGTGCGACGGTCACCTGGAACGAAGTGAGCCCTTCCGGAGCGGTCACGTTGCGGCCACTGGCCGAACGCTGTCAATGAGCGGAGTCCAGGCGGCTCGGACGTTCCGGGGAAGGACCAGCTCCTCCCACAGGTCGATCAGCAATGCGCCGTCGATGTACTCCGCGATGTGGTCGCTGGTGCCCTCCCTCAGCACGATCTCGTAGACCCGGGCTCGCTCCGTGCGTGCCCTGAGGTCGAATCGGCGGTCCGGTTCCGACCAGTTGAGTTCGATCGGCAGGACAACCGTCGCGAACGCCTTCTCGATCGGCAGCCGGGGGAGGTTCGTTGGCACCGAAATCGAGCGGCCGTTGGCGGTCAGCTCGTGGAAAAGGAGCTGAGGTTCGAGGGTGAGCGTGAAGCCCGCTCCGGCGAGCAAGCGGGTGACTGTGTCGAGAGTGGGCGACTTCCTGCCCCTCTCGTACGCGGACAGGGTCGGGCGCGACGTGCCTGCTCGGTCGGCCAGCTCTTGCTGGCTCAAGTCCGCCGCCTTGCGCGCCGTCGTCAGGAGTTCGGCTGTATGCATCGTCGTCCTCGAGTCCGGTAAGTATCCGATAGGATACCAGAAAAAGGTATCTGATCGGATACCTTTTGCGAGGAAAACCGATCCCGGTGACAGCCCAGCGATTCCCGCCGCCAAGGCTCCTCTAGGCTCCCACCGGGCAATTCGGGCGCGGAGCAGGGGAGCGGGAAGTGTCAGCTGGCGGGGGAACCAAGGCGATCATCGCGGCGCTCGCCGCCAATGCCGGGATCGCGGTGGCCAAGTTCGCCGGCTTCCTGGTCACCGGGTCGTCGTCGATGCTGGCGGAGGCGGTGCACTCGCTGGCCGACACGTCGAACCAGGGGCTGCTGCTGCTCGGGCAGAAGACCTCCAAGCGGCGCGCCACCCGCGAGCATCCGTTCGGGTTCGGCCGGGAGCGGTACTTCTACTCGTTCATCGTCGCGCTCATGCTCTTCACGCTCGGCTCGGCGTTCGCGCTCTACGAGGGCGTCCACAAGATCATCGAGCCGCAGCCGCTGGACACGCCGGTCGTCGCGGTGGTCATTCTCCTCGTCGCGATCTGTCTCGAGGGCTACAGCTTCCTCACCGCGGTGGGCGAATCGCGCAAGATCAAGGGCAACGTGAGCTGGTGGCGGTTCATCCGCCAGGCCAAGGAGCCCGAACTGCCCGTCGTGCTGCTGGAGGACTCCGGCGCGCTGCTCGGCCTCGTGTTCGCGTTGCTCGGCGTCGGGCTGTCCGTGCTGACCGGCGACCCCGTTTTCGACGGCATCGGCACTGTCTTCATCGGAGCGTTGCTCGGCGTCATCGCGATCATCCTGATCATCGAGATGAAGAGCCTGCTGATCGGCGAGGGCGCGACCGAAACCGATCTCGCGACCATTGTGGACGAACTGGCCGCGGGCAAGGTCGAGCGCGTCATCCACATCCGCACCCAGTATCTCGGCCCGGACGAGTTGCTCGTCGCCGCGAAGCTCGCGCTCGTGCCCGGTCTCGACACCGCGGCGATCGCCGCCGCGATCGACGACGCCGAGGCCCGCGTACGCGCGAAAGTCCCCGTCGCGACGCTGATTTACCTGGAACCCGACCTCGACCGCGAGACGCGCTGACTGTCCGGACAGCTGGCGCCCAACTGACACGCTAGGGTGGCGCCCGGTCCCCACGAAGGTCACCGCAGGAGGTCAACGTTGCCCGGCACTGGGTTGTGGCGCACCAAATCAATCGAGCAGTCCATTTCGGACACCGATGACCCGGAGACGAAACTCCGCAGGAACCTGAGCGCTTGGGACCTGACGGTCTTCGGCGTCGCGGTGGTCATCGGCGCCGGCATCTTCACACTCACCGCGCGCACGGCAGGCGACTTCGCCGGTCCGTCGGTGTCCGTCGCGTTCGTGATCGCGGCGATCGCCTGTGCGCTCGCCGCGTTGTGCTACGCCGAATTCGCTTCCACCGTCCCGGTCGCGGGCAGCGCGTACACGTTCTCCTACGCCACTTTCGGCGAGTTCATGGCGTGGATCATCGGCTGGGACCTGATCCTGGAGCTGGCCGTCGGCGCCGCCGCGGTCGCCAAGGGCTGGTCGTCCTATCTGCAGACGGTGCTGGAGTACATCTTCGGCAAGGGAACCAAGACGTCGATCGATCTCGGCGGCGGGTTCGGTTTCGACTGGGGCGCGCTGATCGTGGTGCTGGCCCTGGTGACGCTGCTGGTGATCGGCACGAAGCTGTCGTCGCGGTTCTCGATGGTGATCACCGGCATCAAGGTCGCCGTCGTGCTGTTCGTGGTCATCCTCGGCATCTTCTACATCAAGTCGAGCAACTACACGCCGTTCATCCCCGAGGGCAAACCGGCGGGCTCCGGCGAAAGCGGCGTCGACCAGTCGCTGTTCTCGCTCATCGCGGGCGGCGGCAGCAGCTCGTTCGGCATCTTCGGCCTGCTGGCCGGCGCGTCGATCGTGTTCTTCGCGTTCATCGGGTTCGACATCGTCGCGACCACCGCGGAGGAGACCCGCAACCCGCAGCGGGCCGTGCCGCGCGGCATTTTCGGCTCGCTGGCGATCGTGACCGTGCTGTACGTCGCGGTGTCGCTCGTGGTCGTCGGCATGACGCCCTACACCGACCTTTCGACGTCGGCGGGCGACGGCAGCCACAAGACGCTCGCCACCGCGTTCTCCGCGAACGGCGTCGACTGGGCGGCGAACGTCATTTCCTTCGGCGCGCTGGCCGGTCTGACCACCGTCGTCATGGTCCTGATGCTCGGCCAGGTGCGGATCATCTTCGCGATGTCCCGCGACGGCCTCATGCCGCGTTCGCTGGCCAAGACGAGCGACCGCGGGACGCCGAAGCGCGCGACGCTCGTGGTCGGCGGCCTGGTCGCGGCGGGCGCGACGTTCTTCCCGGCCGACAAGCTCGAGGAAATGGTCAACGTCGGCACGCTGTTCGCGTTCATCCTCGTGTCCGCGGGCGTGCTGGTGCTGCGCAAGACCCGCCCGGACCTGACGCGCGCGTTCCGCGTGCCCGCCGTGTGGGTCATCGCGCCGCTGGCGATCCTGGCCTGCCTGTGGCTGATGCTGAACCTGACCGTGCTGACCTGGCTGCGGTTCGTCGTCTGGATGGTGATCGGCGTGGTCATCTACTTCGCCTACAGCCGCCGGCATTCGCTGCTCGGGAAGCGGCAGGCGGGCGTCGAGAAGGGCGGCGTGGTCGCGGAACCCGCGCCGCCGGTCGCCGACTGACCTGTTTTCGCTGCTCAACGGCCCGTCGCCCCTCTAGGGCGGCGGGCCGTTTCGCGTGCCTGGTCACGGGTGCGCAACTCGCGGATTTCGGTTCGGGCGGCGTCTCGAACCCACGGTGATCGGACAACTGCGGGTGCGATACTCTCCGCGTCGTCTCCCTCTGACGGGTTAATCACTAGCGGGTAATTCGCGCGAACAGTGGTCGGGGTTCCTACGGAGGGTCGTGGTTTTCGCATGTGCTGTCCCCCGTTCGGATTTTCCTTCGAGGAGTAACTCCATGCCCATCCCCACCAAACTTCGCGCCGGATTCGCCGTTGCCGCGGTCGCCGGTCTCGCCCTTCTGGGCACGGCTACGTCGGCGTTCGCCTGCACCACCGGCGACCACCGCGGAAACCCAGTCCCAGGAACGAAGATCACCGATTGCAGCAAGGTCGAAGGCGTCAGCGGCAGCAAGCTGGACGAGGGCGACCTCAAGTTCACCGGCGGCAACGGCGAGAAGTCGCTGACCATCACCGAGGCCGCCGAAGGCGTGACGGTCCAGGCGATCGTGGTCGTGGGCGGCGACGACGGCCACTCGGTTTACGTGCCGGGCGCGAAGAAGCTCCCGAAGGTCGCGCCGTGGACGGACCTGGTCGCGCCGCACAACCATGACGGGTCGCAGCCCAACATCGACCGGTGGTTCGCTTGCGGGGTCAAGACCGCGCCGACCAAGCCGCCGGTTACTGACACGCCTACCTCGCCGGCGAAGCCGACTTCTTCCGCGCCTACTGCTGCGCCTACTTCGGTTCCGTCCAGTGCTGCTTCTTCTGCTGCTCCGACGACGACTAGCGCTCCGGCTGCGGTTCCTGCTGGGAATCAGAACGGGACCGGTGGCGGGTTGGCCAACACTGGGTTCGACAACGCTTGGCTGTTTTGGATCGCTGGGGTGTTGATTGTTGGCGGTGGCGCGTTGCTGGTGCTGTTGAAGTTGCGTCGTCGCGGGACTAATTGATTCGTGCGGGGGCTCTCGGCTCGTCGCCTGGCGGCGACATTGCCGTGGTGGTTGCGTGGGGCACCCCGAAGCTGATTGTGACTACGGCGCGGGGGTGCTTGTCAAGGCGGGAAAGATGCCTTGACAAGCACCCCCGCGCCGCGTTTTTGGCTTCGTATCGTGTCTCTTATACACACCTCACTCTG
>NZ_PQIA01000212.1 GCF_003385235.1 Amycolatopsis circi
GCACCCAGCCCCTCCCCCAACCCCGATACGAAGCCTCCCTGCGGTTCGGGGGTGCTTGTCAAGGCATCTTTCCCGCCTTGACAAGCACCCCCGAACCGTCAGCACAATGGGCGACGGGGTGCCCCACGCAACCAACGGGTGCAATGTCGCCGCCAGGCGACGAGCCGCTCAGGAACCAGGCCACCGCCAAGGCAACACAACCTCAGCGGCCCCCTGCCCCCTCCTCACCGGCTCCGCAGCGGCAACCCACCGCCCATCCCGCAAACTCTCCACCCCGGTCGAAGCCCCAATCTCCGCAGGAGAAGACGAAAACCCCTGCCCCCGCCCCCGCAAATCCGCAGTCTCCGGCTGAGCCAAAAACCCAGCCTCAACATCAGCCTTGGCAGAATTCCGCTGAGAAGCCCGAGGAGCAGCAATAGCCTCCTCCAGCGACAATCCCCGATCAATCCGCCCGAGCAGAACCTGCAGCACCGTCGTGATAATCGACGCACCCCCAGGCGACCCAGTAGCAAAAAACGGCTTCCCGTCCCGCAACACCACGGTAGGAGCCATAGAAGACCGAGGCCGCTTTCCAGACCCGGGCAAATTGGGATCCGGAACCCCAGGCGTAACCGGCACGAACGAGAAGTCAGTCAACTCGTTGTTCAACAAGAACCCACGCCCAGGCACCACAATCCCACTGCCACCCTCCTGCTCGATAGTCAGCGTATAAGCAACAACATTCCCCCACTTATCCGCCACAGTAAGATGAGTAGTGTTCTCCCCCTCGTAAGGCGTAGGAGCACCAACAGCACCAGCCGCACAAGGCTGAGGATTCCGCGGATCAGCAGGCGCAACCGGACTGGTCGCAGCGTGGTCCCGAGAAATCAAACAAGCCCGGCTATCCGCGAACTTCTGACTGAGCAACTCCCGAGCCGGAACATCAACAACGGCCGGATCCCCAATCCACCGGTTCCGATCCGCGAACGCATACCGCGAAGCCTCCAGAAAATACTGAAGATAATCCGCCTTGCTGGCCCCGCGAAGATCGTAATTCTCCAGAATATTCAAAGCCTCGCCCACGGTAAGCCCGCCAGAAGAAGGCGCGGGCATCCCGTAAACGTCCAGCCCCCGGTACTCCACATGCGTAGGCACCCGCTCAATGGCCTGATACGCGGCAAGATCGGAAACCGAAAGCTTCCCCGGCCGAACCTTCAACGAGGAAGCCGGATCAACCGGCGGCCGCTGAACAGTCCGGGCGACATCCGCCCCGATATCGCCCCGGTACAACGCATCCGTGCCCCGCCGGGCCAACTGCCCGTAAGTGGCAGCCAAATCAGGATTGCGGAACACCGTCCCCGGCGCCGGCGGCTGCCCGCCAGGCAGGTACAACGATCGGGTAGACGGGAACGCAGCGAACCGGTCCGCATTGTGCGCGACCTGGTCATGGAACGTCTGGTCAACCACAAATCCCTTGCGCGCCAACCGCTCCGCCGGAGCGATCGACTGCGCCAGCGACCTCGTCCCCCACTTGCGCAACGCGTCACGCCACGTAGCCGGAGTACCAGGCACCCCCACGCTCAACCCGCTGGTAACCGCATCCGCGAACGGCAACGGCTTGCCGTTCTCCACGAACAAGTTCTCGTCCGCGCTCTTGGGAGCAGTCTCCCGCCCGTCGAGCGTGTGGACCTTGCCGGTCTTCGCGTCGTAGTACACGAAGAACCCGCCCCCGCCGATGCCGGCCGAGAACGGGTCCGTGACGCCGAGCGCGGCCGCGACGGCGACCGCCGCGTCGACCGCATTGCCGCCGCCGCGCAGTACCTGCGTGCCGATGGCCGTGGCGTCGGCGTCGATGCTCGACACCGCGCCGAGATAGCCGGTCGCGACAGGCGATTTAGGAGTCGGAACGGCGGCCGAGGCGCTGGCCGCCCCGGCCGTGGACACCAGAGCGGCCACGGAGAGCACCGCGAGGATTCGCTTTCCGGTCGTGGGCATGCGGGCGAGTCTGCCCCGCGGCAGAACCGGTGTCCACACTCATTTCGACGCTGCCATCGCCACCGCGGTCAGGGTCGCCAGCCCGCCGACGCCGAACACTCCGACCACCAGCCCGGACACCGCGGCGACCGAGGCGGCCAGCCGCACCGCCACCCCGGCGATCCAGCGCAGCACCCGGATCAGCGCGACCAGGACCACCAGAGCGAGCACGAGCACCGCGGCCGGCACGCCTTGCCCGCTGGTCTCCGCGGCGGCCAGCACGGTGCTCACGACCGCACCTGTATCCGCGGTTCGCGCAAGTCCTCGCGCCCGAATTCGCGCATGTTCTCGTACGCCCGCCGCAGCATTTCCTCGCGAGCCCGGACGCGCCGGCGTTCCGAACCCAGCTGCCACACCCAGCGCCAGCCGACGGCCGTCGCGATGACCGAACCGGCGAGAGTCACCAGGAAGGCCTGTCCGACGAGACCGTGGAGCGATTCGAAGCTCAGCAGCACCAGCAGCGCCCACACTTGAGCGACGGTGAACGGGACGACCAGAGCTGCCGCGTACACCCCCCGACGCCAGCGAACCGGCTGAGGAGCGGGAAGAAACGGTTCCATGACTGCCTCCCTCGGTGGTGTGTTCCCAGAAAACCCCGGCGACGCCGGGAAATCTGTGTCAGCTGACACGTTCAGCGGGCGAGCCGCCGCAGTTCCGCGAGCCGGTGGACGGTCACCTGGCCGCGCGCGGTGCTGATCACCCCCTGGCGGCGGAGTTCCCGCGTCACCCGTGCCCACGATTCGCGCGAAATCGCCGCTGTCATCGCGAGTTCCGCTTGCGTGCCGGGCACCGCGACTTCGATGTCCGTGCCGCGCCGCACGCCGTGCTGCACCGCCAGCTGCATCAGCTGCGCGGCCACCCGGCGGGTGCTCGTCCCGCCGCCGATGTCGAGCCACTGCCGTCCGACGTCGCGCATCCGGTCGGCCAGAACCTGCAGCAGCGCCCAGGAAATCGCCGCCTCGCGCCGGCACAGCGCGACGAACCGCGCGGCGGGCACGACCAGCACGTCGAGTTCGTCGAGTGCCTGCACTGTCGCCGACCTGCGTCCGCCGTCGATCACGGCCAGTTCGCCGATCACGTCGCCCGCGCCGCGGACGCCGATCACGACCTCGCGCCCGTCCGGCGTCGCGTTGGTGATCCGGACGTGCCCGGCCAGCAGGAGAAGCACCACCGAGGCCCGCTCGCCTTCGCGGCAGAGCACGTCCCCGCGCCGGTAGGCCTTGCGGACGGACAGCTCTTCGAACTTCGCGCGGTCCGCGGCCCCCAGCGCCGGCCAGAACCCGATCGTTTCCACGGCGGTCCCCCCTCCTCGTCGTCGGCCGGACCGCTCAGGCGATCAGTCCCGCTCCCGGCCGGACGGCGTCGGTGGTGCGGACCCAGCCGCGGGTCCGCTGTCCGCCGAAGCGCACGGTGAAGGCGTGGGCGAAGGAGCTGCGGTCGATCCCGGCGTAGCCGTGGCGGACGACCGAGCGGTGGATGGCGTTCGAGACGACGAGCGCGAGCGGACCGGAGGAACCGCGCAGCCTGCGTCTCAGATCCGGTGCGTCGAGAAGGCGGCAGGCGATGTCGATGTCTTCGCCGTAAGGCCCGTGCGCGTCGTAGTGCACCTCGCCGGCGTGCACCGAAACACGCAGCCGGAAGGCCAGTTCGGGGTCCTGGTCGCCGTGCCGGGCGAGCAGTTCGGTCAACGCGGGCACCACGCGGGCGAGCAGGACCGTCTTCGGCACCTCGTCGACCGGCCGGACGAGGCACAGCGCCCCGTCGCCGCGGTCCACGAACGGATCCCGGAACCGCTCGGTGATGCCCCCGGCCCGGAACGCCTCGTCGAGCAGGGCGAACAGGACCGAACGGAGCCCGGCCCGAGCCGGGTTCGTGCGGGTGGTCGACCCTTCGATGTCGACCACCACGATGACTCGGTGTACTGGTGCCGGTACTGCTGAGGTGTCCATGACCGCCCCCCTATTTCAGGAAGCTACTGAAATCTAGTAGACTTTCACAGCAGCTACTATAAGGCTGGTTCCGGACTGAAACAATGGTGTCGCGCACACGACATCTTCGATTCAGATGCTGGTCCAGTCCGAGATTGGCAACCCCTGAACGCCCGCCGACACTCCACCCCGGCCCGTCCGGCCATCCCGGCGTCCCGGGTGTAGAATCCCCGCCATTCACGCCTGACTGAACTTCACTGAAGGGTCTGAAGTCGTGTCTCAGCCCAACCCCGCGCTCGCCGCTCGCCTGCGTACTCTGCGCAAGGAGAGCTGGTCCGACGTGGTGCTCACCCAGAAACAGCTCGCCGAGGCCTTCGGCGTCAGCACCGGGTTGCTGTCGGCGTGGGAGAACGTGGCGAAGCCGGTGACGCCCCCGCCGCCGCGGCTCGAGGCGTACGCGACCTTCTTCGCCACCCGCCGTTCGGTGCAAGGCCCCAAACTTCACCTCCTGGACATCGAGGACCTGACAGACGACGAGCACACCGTCCGCAAGGAGCTGCTCGCGGAGCTGCAGGCGCTGCGCGGCGACCTCGACGACCCGCCCGCCCAGCCGGTCTTCGCCCCGTCGAGCCTGTGGCACTTCCCGCCGAACCAGGACATCGTGATCGTCTGCGCGCAGCTGCCGGAGAAGTACCGCGTCGCCTACACCGACCCGTCCAGCCCGGACTACGTGAACCTCTACACCTACGCCGACCCGGACGCGCTGATCGAGCTTTACGGCCACATCCGCGCGTGCAACCCGGCCAGCAACGTCACCTTCCGCACCACTGACCAGAACACGACGCTGTCGGCGGACGAGTACACCGCGCACCTGGTGCTGCTCGGCGGCGTCGACTGGAACCCGCAGACCCGCGCGCTGCTCGACCGGGTCGACGTGCCGGTCCGCCAGCTCAGCCGAAAGGGCGACGAGGAGGCGGAGCTGGAAAGCGGGTTCGAAGTGACCTGCGCGGACGGGTCGACGCGGTTTTTCAGCGCCAAACTGCGCAACGGCACTCTGATCGAAGACGTCGCGCACTTCTACCACGGCGTCAGCCCGCTCAACCGCAAGCGCACTGTGACCGTGTGCAACGGGATGTACGGCCGCGGCACCCTCGGGGCCGTACGAGCGCTGACCGACCGCCGTTTCCGCGACCGCAATCAGTCCTACCTCGACCAGCGCTTCGCGGGCGCGGACTCTTTCAGCATCATCAGCCGGGTCCCGGTCTTCGACAACCAGGGGCTCACCCCGGACTGGACCCTGCGCGAGAACCGGCTGCACGAATGGCCAGAATCGAGCCTCGCATGACCGCGACCGTCGCAGCGCCGGCGCAGCACACGACGCACCAGCGGTTGCTGGACCACGTCGCCGCCGCGGACGCGCCGCAGGCCCGGCTCGACGCGATCATCGTGCCCAACGGCCGGCCCGCCGCCTACCTCAAGGACGCGTTCCGCGCGGCCCGCGAGGTGGACGCGACGGTCCTGCTGCTGTGCAGCAAGAACGCGCGGGCGACGGACGCGGTGCTCGCCGCGAAGCGCGACGGGGTGCGCGTCCGCGCGATCGACACCGACGAAGCCGCTGGTCTCGGTGCCGTGCCACCCTTCGCGACGAGCAGGCTGCTGCAGGCGAAGCGCCTGCTGCGCCGCGCCGACACGAGCTTCAAGCGCAACCTCGGCGTGCTCGTCGCCGACCTCGCGGGATGGCAGCGCATCCTCTTCCTCGACGACGACATCCATCTTTCGCGCCCCGACGACCTGCGCGCGGCGGCGGGCCTGCTCGACGAGTACGCGGCGGTCGGCCTCGCCAACACCGGCATGCCCGACAACTCCGTGGTGTGCCACGCCTACCGCGAATCCGGCGGACAGCAGGACACGTTCGTCGGCGGCGGCGCGCTGGCGGTCGGGCGCGACGCGTTCTCCTCGTTCTTCCCGGACATCTACAACGAGGACTGGTTTTTTCTCCTCAGCGGGACCGGGCTGCGCGCCACCGCAGTGACCGGGGCCGCGTACCAGCACGACTACGACCCCTTTCGCGACACCGTGCGCGCCCGGTCGGAGGAACTGGGCGACGCGCTCGCCGAGGGCATCTACTGCCTGCTGGACAACCGCATGAGCATCGCCGACGCGGACGCCGAGTACTGGGCGAGCTTCCTGGAAAGCCGTCGGGCGTTCATCCGCACCACGCTGCGCCAGGTGCAGGACGCGCCGTACCTGACCGGCGCGTACCAGGACCGGATGATCGCGGCGCTGAAGGCCGCGCTCGGCCGCAGCCTGCTGATCGAACCGGACCTGTGCGTCCGGTACCTGCGCGCTTGGCAGCGGGACCGGGAGACCTGGCAGACGCATCTTCTGTCGCTGCGCGCACGGCACGGGGCACCGGGGGATCCGGACTCCGCGTTCGACACGTTGGGGATCGCGGAGATCGTGCACAAGTCCTGAAGGTTCAGCGTTCGCCGGTGCGGCTGGCGAGCGGCGCGTTGTCCGGCAACCCCTTCACCAGGACGTGGCAACGCTCAGCCTCGGAGATCGTGCGCCCGTCCGGCGATACACGCTCCGCGTAGCAAACGACCGTGCCGTGGCCCCAATCGCGGTAACCGAGGCGGCTGTACAGCCGAGCGGCGCGGGTGTTGTCCGTGCGGACCGCGAGCGCGCCGAGTGCGTGGCCGTGGCCGACCAGGTAGTCCTCGGCCGCGTGCACGAGAGCCGCGCCGATGCCGTGGTTGCGCACGTCCGGGGCGACTTCCAGGTGGTTCAGCAGCGGAACGCCCGGAAGATGGCCGCGAATCGGCGGCTCTTCGGCGTCTTCGAGCCACAGGTACACGGCACCGACCGGCCGCGCGGCGCACCACGCGGTGAACAGGACGCCGAGCCCCTTCGCCTGCCGGGTGAAACGGTCCTCGTAGAACCCCTGCTCGCCGAGGACCTCCGCCAGCACCGCGAGGTCCGCCTGTTCCGCCGGACGGATCGAGACCTCGCCCATCAACGCCGACTCCTGTCCGCAGGACCGGGCACGGGGCACGCGAACGGGAGGCCGCCCCGGAACCGGTCCGGGCCGCGGTCCTGATCATGGCCGCCCGGCCTCAAGAGTAAGTGTGCGCCGGGGAGGCGCGAAGACTGCGGATGCCGCAGTCCAGTCCTCCGGACGGAGCAACCGGCTGCCCTGCGCGACCCCGCCTCGCCCCCGGCTCCCACGTCCCCAATACACCCCGGGACGAACCGGTTCAAACGGAAATCGCGCAGTGGTCCGGAAAACTGCTTCGGGGTGGGGGTTTGTGCGGGAATGAGCGGTTGGCTGGCTCGGGTTCAGCGGATTTCAGTTGTGCGCGCGGCGGTTTGGGCGGATTGCGAGGGCCGGTGCGGCGCGTCATCCGGGTCTGCGCACGGCCTTGAGTGGCTGTCTGCATCCGCCGAGCCGCGCGACAGCAACGGCCTGCGCGCGACTGCGCGCTGAATCCGGGCCAACGAACCCAGGTGGGCATCACCGCCTAAACCGGGGCCAGCGGACTCCAGCTGCACACGCGCCGGTTTGGTCAACTGCCTGCAGCAGCGGATCGAACCGCCCAACAGCAGCGCCCCGCACACGACCGCGGGCTCAATCCGGGTCAACTAATCCCGCTGGCGCCACCGCCTAAACCAGGGCCAACGGATCCAGTTGCGCGCGCAGCGGTTTGAGCGGATTGCGAGCGCCGCCCCGGCATCACGCCGCGCGTCGTCCTGGCCCGCGCGCACCCTTGAGTGGCTGTCTGCATCGGCGGATTGAACCGCCCGACAACAGCCGGCCCGCGCACGACCGCGAGCTGAATCCGGGTGAACGAACCCGGCTGGAGGCAACCGTCTAAATCAGGTCCAGCGGATCCAGTTGCACCCGCACCGGCTCAACCGCCTTCCGGGCGTCGCGGCGGGCTACCGCGTCTCGGACTACCGTCGCCAGGGCGCGGCCGTCCGGGCGGGCTACTCGCACCAGCGCTCGCTCTCGTTCCGCGTTGCCCTCGTCGTCGTAGTCGCCCAGCGGGACGGGGCCGAGCACCTCGCCGGTGTCCGGCAGCGGGAGGTCGTCCAGCAAGCTCGCCACCGCGGCCGGGCTTCCCTCGACGCTCGCCATTCGCATCGCGGGCGGGAAACCCAGCTCCCGGCGTTGCTCCAGTTCCTGGCTGGCGTGCCAACCCGGGTCCCAGCGCACCAGGGCCTGCACCACGGGCAGCCCGGCTTCCGCGCCGACGACCACCCGGCCGCCGCTCGACGCCGGGCGGACCAGCGCACCGGCGGCCATCCAGCGGCGGAGGGTTTCTTCCGCGGCACGCAAATCCTGACGGCCGAGCAGCGCCCAGCCGTCCAGCAGCAGCGCCGCGCCGTAACCGCCCTCGGCGACCGGCTCCGCGCCTGGCGTGCAGACCACCAGCGCCGGGCGGCCGGGGACGGTCGCCAGGACTTCGGTGGCGCCGGACGTTCGGACTGGCACCCCAGGGAAAGCCCGGCCCAGTTCTTCGGCGGTGCGTTTCGCGCCGACCACCACAGCCCGCAATCGGACGGAACCGCAAGCGGGGCAACGGAAAGCGGTCTCCGGGACGCCGCACCACCGGCAGGCGGGCGGGCGCGGGGCACCGTCCACCGAACCGCCGGGCAAGGCGAGCGGACCGGCGCAGCGGCGGCAGTGCGCGGGCGTTCGGCATTGGCCGCAGGACAATCCGGGGACGTAACCCCGGCGCGGGACTTGAACCAAAGTTGGTAATCCGGCGGCGAAAGCTTGGCGGGCCGCTTCGAAAGCGACTGCGGGCAGACGGGCGACTCGGGCAGCTTCGTCGCGCGCTACGTCGAAGTCCTCGCCGACGGGGGTCACGCGCGGGGCGGCGGCGCGGAGTTCGGTGCGATTGGCCTGGATCTGTTGTGCCCAGCCGGATTCCACCAACAGCTGCGCTTCGGCGGTTCGAGCGAACCCGCCGACCAGGAAGGCTGATTTCGTTGCGTGGGCCCGATCCATCAGCACATCCCGTACGTGGGGGTACGGGGCATGCGGATCCAGGTGCAGGTCGTCTCCGTCGTCCCAGACTACGAACAGTCCCGGATCTGCGACGGGGGCGAACATCGCCGCGCGAGTGCCGACGACTACCCGGACTGCGCCGCGCAGCACGGAAAGCCAGCGACGGTATCGCTCGGCGGGCCCCAGACCGGCGATCAGCGCGGCGACACCCTGCTCCCCCAGCAACTCGATGCACGCGTCGTGCACACGGGTGAGGTCGCGGTGGTCCGGGACTACCAAGACCGCGCCTCGGCCTTGGGACGCTGCGATGGCGGCTGCTTCGGCTAGGCGGCGGGGCCAGTCTTCGCCGGGAAGGGCTTGCCAGACCGCGTTCGCTGGCTTGCTTTCGGCTACGGCTTCCAGGAAGGCTTCGCCGCGTTGGTAGCGGGACCAGGCGGAGACGTCCGGCGCGTCTGGTGCGGGGGCCGGGTCTGCGGGCGGCTCGCCTTCTGCCTTCGCGTGCCGCGGGGGCAGGGCCAGGCGCAGGACGTCGGACAGAGTTCCGGCGTAGCGGTCGGCTACTGAGCGGCAGACCGCGTGCAAAGACGGCGGGAGAACAGGTTCGCTTGAGGTGACTCGCTCCAGGTAGGCAAGTTTCCGCTCGTACTCCGTCGTGTCGGTGCGTTCGATGAGGTAGCCGTCGACTAGTTGTCCCGCGAAGCGCACTCGGACTCGGCAGCCGGGGACTGCGGATTCGTGCAGCTTTTCCGGGACTTGGTAGTCGAAGGTGCGGTCCAGGTGGGCCAGGGGGATGTCTACGGCGATCTTCGCGACCGGGAGTTCCGGGGCGGTGGT
>NZ_PQIA01000209.1 GCF_003385235.1 Amycolatopsis circi
ATAAGAGACAGGCCTGCGGCGACGGCGGGACCGCGCCGCCGGCCGGGCCGCAGAACCTCCAGGTGCGCAACAACGCCGCCGTCACGATGGAAGTCGACCTCGTCGACCCGGCCACCGGGACAGTCTTCGGGGAGTTGGAAGGCGTCGGCCCAGGCACGACGCGCGCCCTGCCGGTGAACTTCGCCAACGGCGCATACGCCCTGCGCTGCGCACCCGAAGACGGCACGCCGTTCGTCGGCCCGGCGGTCCAGGTCACCGGCGGCGCGGACCGTCCCGGACCGGCGGTGGTCCCGGTGACCAACGCCGACCTGCTCGGGCCGCTCAAGCAATACCACGCCTACGTCGCCGACGGCCTCGGCACGCTCACCGGCCAGACCGCCGCGCTGGCACAAGCCGTCCGCTCGGGCAATCGTGGTGCGGCGCAACAGGCTTGGCTCACCGCGCACTTGACCTATGAACGGCTAGGCGCCGCCTACAACGCCTTCGGCGACTCGGACGGGGCAATCAACGGCACCACCGCCGGGCTGCCCGCCGGGGCGGCGGATCCGGGCTTCACCGGCTTCCATCGACTCGAGAACGGCTTGTGGCACAACGAACCGATGCCCGCTCTGAGTCCGATAGCCGACCAGCTCGACCAAGCGGCGCAGAAGCTGCGCACCTCGTTCGCCGACGCACAAATCGACCAGAACGACCTCGGACTGCGCGCGCACGAGATCATGGAGAACACCCTCCAGTTCGAACTCACTGGACGCACCGACTACGGCAGCGGCTCGAACCTTGCGACCGCACGCGCGAACCTGACTGGCACCCGTGCGGTGCTTGATGTGTTGCGTCCGCTGCTGACGACCCGGTTTCCCGGTTTGAAGGATCTCGATGCGTGGGTCGCGCGCACGGATCGTGATCTGCAGGCGGTTGCGGGTACGCCGTTGTCCGCGCTGGACCGGAAGCAGCGGCAGCGGATCAACGCCGATGTTTCCGAGTTGACTGAACGCCTGGCTCCGGTCGCGGCGATCGCGGAGCCGAGGAGGACCTCGTGACCCTGGGGCGGCGCGCCTTCCTGCGCGGAGCGGCCGCCGCCGGAGCGGGCGCGAGCCTGGTCGGCCTGTCCGGAAGCGCGACGGCGGCCGGGGGAGCGGTGGCGTTCCACGGTCCCCGCCAGACGGCCGTGCTGGCGGAACCCGCGAGGCATTCGGTCGTCGCCGCGTTCGACGTCGTCGCCGAGAACCGCGCCGAACTCACCGCGCTGCTCAAGGAACTCACCGACCGCGCGCGGTTCCTCACCAGCGGCGGCGCGCCCGCGTCGGTCGGGATCACCGGGCCGCCCGCCGATTCTGGTGTCCTCGGTCCGGAAGTCCCGAAAGGACAGTTGTCGGTGCTCGTCGGCGCTGGCGCGTCGCTGTTCGACGACCGGTACGGGCTCGCCGCGCGCAAACCGCCGCAGCTCAAGCAGATGCCGACGTTCCCGGACGACGCGCTCGATCCGCAATGGTGCCACGGCGATCTGAGCCTCGTCCTCAACGCCGCCGAACCGGACACCGTGCTGCACGCCTTGCGCGACATCGCCCGCGCGACCCGCGGCGGGATGCAACTGCGCTGGAAGATCGACGGGTTCAGCTCGCCGCCGCGTCCGGCCGGGACGCCGCGCAACCTGCTCGGTTTCAAGGACGGCACCGCGAACCCGGCACCGTCCGAAGCGGACAGTCTCGTGTGGACGGACGACGGCGGGAGTTACCAGGTCATCCGGTTGATCCGGATGCTGGTCGAGTTCTGGGACCGGGTGTCGCTGTCCGAGCAGGAGAACATGATCGGCCGCCGCCGCGACACCGGTGCGCCGCTCGACGGGGCTGCCGAGCAGGACGTGCCGCGCTACGCCGAGGACCCGATCGGCACCGTCATCCCGCTGACCAGCCACATCCGGCTCGCGAACCCGCGCACCCCGCAGACGGACGGCCAGCGGATCCTGCGCCGCGCGGTGAACTACGACCGCGGCGTGGACTCCAACGGCAACCTCGACCTGGGTCTCGTCTTCACCTGTTACCAGCGCGACGTCGAGCAGCAGTTCGAGGCCGTGCAGAAGCGGCTCGCCGGAGAGCCGCTCACCGACTACGTCTCGCCGTTCGGGGGCGGGTATTTCCACCTGTTCCCGGGCGTGACGGACCCGGCCGACCACTACGGCCGGGCAACGCTGGGCTGAGCGGAAGGAGCATCGGATGAAGCGGACCAGGAGGCGGGCCACCGCGGCAGCTGCGCTGGCGGCGACCGCGGCACTGGCGGCGGCGTGCGCGAGCAGTTCGGCGTCGACCTCGGCGCCTGCACACGCGGTCGCCGCCGAGACGTTCACGACGTCGACGCCGATCAAGCACGTCGTGGTGATCTTCGGCGAGAACATCTCCTTCGACCACTACTTCGGGACCTATCCGAACGCCACCAACGAGAACGGCACCCCGTTCCACGCCGCGCCCGGCACCCCGAAGGTCAATGGCCTCACCCCGGACCTGTTGCAGCACAACCCGAACGCCTACAACCCGAAGCGGCTCAGCCCGGACCAGGCGCTCACCTGCGACCAGGCGCACGACTACAAGAAGGAACAGGCCGCGTTCAACGGCGGCAAGATGGACAAGTTCGTCGAGTACACCGAGAAGGACAAGTGCACTGGGCAGCCCGTGCTGTTCGGCGAGCCCGGCCTGGTGATGAACTACTTCGACGGCAACACCGTCACCGCGATGTGGAACTACGCCCAGCACTACGCGCTGAACGACAACTCCTTCAACACCGTCTTCGGCCCGTCCAGCCCCGGCGCGATCGACCTGATTTCCGGTCAGACGCACGGCCTGCAGCCGGTCGATTCGGTCACCGGCGAGCCGAAGGTCGACCCGCATACCGCGGCTTCGCCGGATTCGCACGGCGTCGGAACCATGATTACCGACCCGGATCCGGCGTTCGACGACTGCTCGGACAAGAACCACACCGCCAAGGACAATCTCGGTGCGTTCCAGGGGCGGAACGTCGGCGATCTGTTGAATTCGCGTGGTGTTACGTGGGGCTGGTTCGAGGGCGGCTTCCGGCCTACTGGCGAGGTGAACGGGTACGCGGTCTGCGGGACTAAGCATCCGAATGTGGGCGGGCAGGCGTCTGTTGACTACAGCCCGCATCATGAGCCGTTCCAGTATTACCAGTCGACCTCGAACCGGAAGCATCTTCCGCCGTCGTCGTTGCATGCGGTGGGGCAGCAGGATCAGGCGAATCATCAGTACGACGTTCGGGACTTCAATGACGCTCTTGCTGCGGGGACTATGCCTGCGGTTAGTTTTTTGAAGGCTCCGGAGTATCAGGACGGGCACGCTGGTTATTCGGATCCGTTGGACGAGCAGGCTTTCGTGGCTGACGAGGTCAATCGGATTCAGGCTTCGGCGGAGTGGAAGAACACTGCGATCGTGTTGGCTTATGACGATTCGGACGGGTGGTATGACCATGTTGCGCCTAGGGTTGTGAATGGTTCGCATGATTCGGCGCAGGATGCTTCGGTTTGTACTTCGAAGCCGGTTAAGTTGGGTGGATTCGCGGATCGGTGCGGGTATGGGCCTCGGCTGCCTTTGTTGGTGATTTCGCCTTATAGCCGGGTTAATTATGTTGATCATGCGATGACTGATCAGACTTCGGTGTTGCGGTTTATTGAGGACAATTGGCATCTTGGGCGGGTTGGTGGGGGGTCGTTTGATGTCATGGCTGCGCCGTTGACGGGGATGTTCGACTTTTCGCGTCCGAAGGCGGAGGTGTTGAAGTTGGATCCTAAGACTGGGGCTTTGGTGGGTTAGTGTGGGTGCTGCTCGTCGCCTGGCGGCGACATTGCGCACGGGGGTTGCGTGGGGCACCCCGAAGCTGATTGTGCTGACGGTCTGGGGGTGCTTGTCAAGGCGGGAAAGATGCCTTGACAAGCACCCCCAGACCGCAGAGAAGGCTTCGTATCGGGGTGCGGGGGTGGTGTGGGTGCACTGGTGGGTTGGGTGCGCTGGCTGCGGTTTGGTGGGTGGTCCGTGAAGGGCTCCTTGAGGGAATCTGAGTCCGTGAAGGGGGCCCTCACGGACAGTGGAGGTCCGTGAGGGGAACCCTGAGGGACTCTGAGTCCGTGAGGGTTCCCCTCACGGAGGGCCGGTGCGGTCGGAAAGCAGTGTGGCCCGCCCCGGGGGAACCGGGGCGGGCCACAAGTGCTGTGTTTCAGGCCGTCAGGACTGGGTCATCTTTCGCAGCACGTACTGCAGGATGCCGCCGTTGCGGTAGTAGTCCGCTTCGCCGGGGGTGTCGATGCGGACGACCGCGTCGAACTCGACCTTCGAGCCGTCTTCCTTCGTGGCCGTCACGTGGACCGTCCGGGGCGTCTCGCCCTCGTTCAGCTTCGTGATGCCCTCGATGTCGAACGTTTCGGTGCCGTCCAGTTTCAGCGACGACGCCGACTCGCCCTCCGGGAACTGCAGCGGGATGACGCCCATGCCGATCAGGTTGGAGCGGTGGATGCGCTCGAACGACTCGGTGATCACCGCGCGCACGCCCAGCAGCGACGTGCCCTTGGCCGCCCAGTCGCGCGAGGAACCGGAGCCGTATTCCTTGCCGCCCAGGACGACCAGCGGGGTGCCTGCCGCCGCGTAGTTCTGGGCCGCGTCGTAGATGAACGCCTGCGGGGCTCCCTCGACGGTGAAGTCGCGGGTGTAGCCGCCCTGCACGTCGTCCAGCAGCTGGTTGCGCAGCCGGATGTTCGCGAACGTGCCGCGGATCATGACCTCGTGGTTGCCGCGGCGCGAGCCGTAGGAGTTGAAGTCCTTGCGCTCGATGCCGTGCTCGACCAGGTACTGCGCGGCCGGGGTGCCCGCCTTGATGGCGCCGGCGGGGGAGATGTGGTCGGTGGTGACCGAGTCGCCCAGCTTCGCCAGCACCCGGGCGCCGGAGATGTCCTGCACCGGGGCCGGTTCGGCGGCCATGCCGTCGAAGTACGGGGGCTTGCGCACGTAGGTGGACTCGGCGTCCCAGTCGAAGGTCTTGCCGGTCGGCGTCGGCAGCGACTTCCAGCGCTCGCCGCCGTCGAACACGTCGGCGTAGTCCTTCTTGAACATCTCCTGCGTGATCGCGGAGTCGATGGTCTCCTGGATCTCCTGCGGCGACGGCCAGATGTCCTTCAGGAACACGTCGTTGCCGTCGCCGTCCTGGCCGAGCGGCTGGGTCGCGAAGTCGAAGTCCATCGTCCCGGCCAGCGCGTAGGCGATGACCAGCGGCGGGGACGCCAGGTAGTTCATCTTGACGTCCGGGTTGATCCGGCCCTCGAAGTTCCGGTTGCCCGAGAGCACCGAGACCGCGGTGAGGTCGTTCTCCTGGATCGCGGCGGAGATCTCGTCCGACAGCGGGCCCGAGTTGCCGATGCAGGTGGTGCAGCCGTAGCCGACCAGGTGGTAGCCCAGCTTCTCGAGGTACGGCCAGAGACCGGCCTTGTCGTAGTAGTCGGTGACGACCTGCGAACCCGGGGCCATCGACGTCTTGACCCACGGCTTCACCGACAGGCCCTTGTCGACCGCGTTGCGCGCGAGCAGCGCCGCGCCCAGCATGACCGACGGGTTGGACGTGTTGGTGCACGAGGTGATCGAGGCGATCACCACGGCGCCGTGGTCGAGGATGAACTCGCCGCGGTCGGCGGTGGACACCTTGACCGGCTTGGTCGGCCGCCCGGTGGCCCCGTTCGCCGCGGACTGCACCGGCACGGCGGTCTCGTCCTTGAACGACAGCGCGGCCGGGTCGGAGGCCGGGAAGGTCTCCTCGACGGTCTCGTCGACGTTGGTGTGCGGGGTGGGCTGCTCGTCCTCGGCGTAGTCGTGCACCGACTTGCGGAACGAGGACTTCGCGTCGGTCAGCTCGATGCGGTCCTGCGGGCGCTTCGGGCCGGCGATCGACGGGACGACCGTCGACAGGTCCAGCTCGAGGTACTCCGAGTACTGCGCCTCGTGCGCCGGGTCGTGCCAGAGGCCCTGCTCCTTGGCGTACGCCTCGACCAGCGCGACCTGCTCGGCCGAGCGGCCGGTGAGCTTGAGGTAGCGGACGGTCTCGTCGTCGATCGGGAAGATCGCCGCGGTGGAGCCGAACTCCGGGCTCATGTTGCCGATGGTGGCGCGGTTGGCCAGCGGCACCTGGGCGACGCTCTCGCCGTAGAACTCGACGAACTTGCCGACCACGCCGTGGCGGCGCAGCATCTCGGTGATCGTGAGCACGACGTCGGTCGCGGTGACGCCCGCCGGGATCTCGCCGGTCAGCTTGAAGCCGACCACGCGCGGGATCAGCATCGACACCGGCTGGCCCAGCATGGCCGCCTCGGCCTCGATGCCGCCGACGCCCCAGCCCAGCACGCCGAGGCCGTTGACCATGGTGGTGTGCGAGTCGGTGCCGACGCAGGAGTCCGGGTAGGCCTGGCCGCCCCGGGCCATGACCGTGCGGGCCAGGTGCTCGATGTTGACCTGGTGCACGATGCCGGTGCCCGGCGGGACGACCTTGAACTCGTCGAAGGCGCCCTGGCCCCAGCGCAGGAACTGGTAGCGCTCGCGGTTGCGCTCGTACTCGATCTCCACGTTGCGCTCGAAGGCGTCCGCGCGGCCGAACACGTCGATGATCACCGAGTGGTCGATGACCATCTCGGCCGGGGCGAGCGGGTTGACCTTGTCCGGGTCGCCGCCGAGATCGGTCACGGCCTCGCGCATGGTGGCCAGGTCGACCACGCAGGGCACGCCGGTGAAGTCCTGCATGATCACCCGGGCGGGCGTGAACTGGATCTCGATCGACGGGTCCGCGTTCGGATCCCAGCCGCCGAGCGCGCGGATGTGGTCGGCGGTGATGTTCGCGCCGTCCTCGGTGCGCAGCAGGTTCTCGAGGAGGATCTTCAGGCTGTAGGGCAGCCGGGCGGCGCCTTCGACCTTGTCCAGGCGGAAGATCTCGTACGAGTTCTCTTCCACCTGCAAGGTGTCCTTGGCGCCGAAGCTGTCCTTGCTAGGTGCAGTCACGTCTAACTCCAGTGGCATGGATTCCACGCCGCCGCCGGCGTGTCCTCCCGGGTCAGTTCGGTGTCGTTTCCGGGTCGTCGGGTCGACCCGGGCGAGTCTTGCGCACCCCCACCGTAGGACCGGAACCGGGAGGGCACACCTCGTCTTCTCGACCCAAACAGTACGCGTGTCCTGTATTTCGTTCAAGACGACACGCGGAGTGACGTGCGCCATGCGGACACGCGGTCCCCGCAGGTCCCCCGAACAGGGGAAATGATCTCCGCGGTGTGTAAGTTCTTCCTGTTGCTTGTGATAGTGGTGTGACTGCAGTGGTACGCGGTGTGTCCGTGCTCGCCGAAAAGGCGGCCGGCGAGCGGAGGTGGCGGGCGTGAAGGCCAGGCGGGGACGGTCCGGTACGGCGGGCGCGCTGGTGCGCGGTGCCGGGGCCCGGCGCGGCCTGACGGTCGCGACAGTCGCCCTGGTCGCGCTGCTCGGCGCGACCGGCACGGGGCTCGCGGTGCCTCCTCCGCCGCCGAACCCGAGCGATTCGGCGATCACCGACGCCAAGGGCGACGCGAACGCGAAAGCGGGCGAGGTCGGGCGGCTCACCAACCAGCTCGCGCAGGCCGAGCAGAAGCTCAGCTCGCTGCAGGACGACGTCGAGCTGAAGCAGGAACAGGCCATGAAAGCCCTGGTCGACCTGCAGACCGCGCAAGACGAGGCGACGCAGGCGCAGAACGACGCGAAGTCCGCGCGCCAGGAGGCGGACGCGGCGGTCGGCGCGATCGAGAAGGCCCGCGCGGACGCGAAGAAGTTCGCCGCCGCCAGCTTCGAGCAGGGCAGCACGATCGGGTCGGTCTCGGCGTACCTGACCTCGGACAGCCCGAAGGACCTCCTCGCCCGCGCCCAGCTGCTCAACGCCATCGGCGGCTCGCGGCTCAACGCGATGGACCGGCTCCAGCAGGCCCAGACCGAGAAGGCCAACAAGGACTCCGCCGCGCGCAAGGCGCTGGAACTCGCGCAGCAGAAGCAGGACGCGGCCACCCGGGCGAAGGGCACCGCGGACTCCGCGCAGTCCGCCGCCGTGTCCGCGCAGCAGGCCCAGGCCGCGCAGAACACGCAGCTGGAAGCCAACAAGAACTCCGTCGAGCAGCAGCTGTACGCCGCGCAGGCGAAGGTCAACGGCCTGCAGGGACAGCGCCAGCGCTACCAGGACTGGGTCGCGCAGAAGCAGCGCGAGGACGAGGAGCGCGCGCGGCAGGCGGCGCTGCGGGCGGCCGCGGCGAACAACAACAACGGCGGCGATGACAACGGCGGCGGAAGCAGCGGACGTCCGTCTCCTGCGGCCGGCAGTTCGATCGAAGCCGTGATCGCGCGGGCGCTGTCCAAGGTGGGCATGCCGTACGCGTGGGGCGGCGGCAACGGCAGCGGCCCGACCCGCGGCATCCGCGACGGCGGCGTGGCCGACAGCTACGGCGACTACCGCAAGATCGGCTTCGACTGCTCCGGCCTGATGATCTACGCCTTCGCCGGCGTGCAGGGCCTGTCGCACTACAGCGGCTACCAGTACACCTCGGGCCGCCGGGTGCCGCTGTCGCAGATGCGCCGCGGCGACATGCTCTTCTGGGGCGGTTCGGGCGGCATCCACCACGTCGCGCTCTACCTGGGCAACGGGCAGATGGTCGAAGCCCCGCAGTCGGGTTCTTACGTGCGCGTGGCCCCGGTCCGCTACGGCGGGATCATGCCGTACGCGACGCGCCTCATCGGCTGAGCGGGCTCCACACGTACGGCGTCGTTTCGGTGACCGCGGTGAAGCCGAGCCGTTCGAGGATCGGACGGCTGGTGGGCAGCGCGTCGACCTGGAGGTAGGCCACTCCGCGAGCCCGCGCCGCACCGACCCGGTGCGCCACGAGCGCGCGGTAGAGGCCGCGGCCGCGCCATTCGGGCAGAGTCGCGCCGCCCCACAGCCCGGCGAACCCGGTGCCGGGCACCAGTTCCAGCCGGGACGCGGCGACGAACCGGCCGTCCGCTTCGGCGACGACGTGCGTGGTGGTCCCGGAATCGGCGCGAGCCCGCGCGAGCAGATCGGCGGCGACAGCGGCCTCGTCATGACCGAAGACGGACGCCGAGAGGGTCGCGATGCGCAGCAGATCGCCGGGGCTGCCGGCTTCTCGCACGACCACGTTGGCCGACGGCGGGGCAGAGGCGGCGACCGCGTCCAGCGGAGCGATCAGGACGCTTTCGGTTTCCTCCGGCGTGAATCCGGCGGCCAGCAAGCGTTCGGGAAGCTCCGCGGGACGGTCGTGGCTGCGGGTTTTCCACTCGAACTCCTCGCCGCGGGCGGCGAAAAACGCGCGCTGGCGGGCGATCAGCTCGTCGAGGGCGTCGCCGGTGACGCCGAGGTCGGGCGGGCCGGAGACGAAACCGCGGCGGCCGCCGGTGAGCCGGGCGAGCGGGCCGTCGACGGTGAGCTGTTGTCCGGGTTCGGCCCGCGTCAGCTCGGCTTGGCGGACTTCGCGGTCGTAAGCGGCGAGCAGCCGCGCGGCGTCGGGCACGTCGGCAACCTAACCCGCCCGACCCCGGAGCGCGCGCGGGTTTCCGCGCCGGAGCCTCGTGCGCGGCAATCCCGGTTCTAACC
>NZ_PQIA01000214.1 GCF_003385235.1 Amycolatopsis circi
GATCGAAGAGGGTGTCCATCGTCTGTCAACGCTACCCCGGGGGTACGACAGTCCCGGAACAGCCACGGGGTCGGCCTGCGCTTGTCGACGTACGCCGCAGTGTCGCCTCGCGCCCGACGCGCGAGGCCCCCGCGGCGCGGAGCATCGAACGGTATGGACGACAAGATTCCCGCCCGGCTGAGGGCTTCCGACGGCGATCGCGAGCGCGTCGCCGAGACCATCCAGGCCGCCGGTTCCGAAGGACGGCTCACTCTCGAAGAGGTGGAAGAGCGGCTGCGCGCGGTCTACGCCGTCCGCTATACCGACGAACTCGGCGAACTCACCTCCGACCTTCCCCGCCCGGCCCCGGCCCGACCGCGCGGCGGCGGCTGGCCGCTCACCCGGGCCGCCTTGCGCGAACATCCGGCGTTGCGCGTCCACCTCGGGATCGTCGCGGTGCTCGCGACCTTGATGATCGTCCGCTGGGCGATCGGCGGCGCGCTGTTCTTCTGGCCGGCGATGCCGTTGTTCTGGCTGTTCATCAGCCTGGTGCTGCACGCGCGGGTGCGGGCGTTCCGGCGGCGACCGGGCGCGCCTGTGCCATACTGAACCCGTGCGGCACAGCAGCGAGCGATTTTTTTACGGGACCCGGACTCCGGCTCCCGTGATCGCGTAGTGCCCCACCCGCCATCACCCGCAGCCCCGGAGTCCACTGGACCCGGGGCTTTCGCCGTCCCAGGGCCATGGGGAGTCCGGACTTCAGAGAGGTCCCGATGAACGCGCAGACGCAGAACGCCGACGGACAGCCCGCCGAGCACACCCCGGCGGGCGACGACATCTCGTCGCTTCGCGAGGAGATCGACTGGCTCGACTCCGAAATCCTCCGGCTCGTGAAACGCCGGGTCGAGGTTTCGAAGACCATCGGCGCGGCCCGGATGGCCGCGGGCGGCACGAAAATCGTCTACAACCGCGAGATGGACGTGCTCGCGCGCTACCGCGAACTGGGCCCGGAAGGCCGTCAGCTGGCGATGCTGCTGCTGAATCTCGGCCGCGGCAGGCTGGGCCGCTGACCCGGTATCCGGGGCATCCCCGATTCGCACCGCACGGAAACCGGGCAGACTGGACACATGATTAACATCATCGCCGTCATCATCGCTATCGCGAGCGTGCTGGCGTCCCTCGGCCACGTCGGCTACCTGGCCATGCTGAACAACGCGGCCGGCAAGCGGGCGGGCGGGGCTCCGGTGGCGCAGTACGTGCGCGGCCGCTGGGCACTGGCCGGCGGTGCCACCGCGGCCTCGCTGTTCGCCTGGCTGCTCACTTCCGGCAACGTCGTGCTGGACGTCCTCGCCATCGTCATCGCGGTCGGTAGCGGCGCGACTTCGGTGAAGGCCCTCCAGTCGACGCAGGCGAAGTACCGCAGCGGCGGCTGATTAGCCCCCGAACTGGGGAAATACCGGGCGGCATGCTGCGCTGCGTGACGTGCCGCCCGTTCGGGCGCGCCCGGTCGAGTGAAACCGGTGCAAGTTGCAGGATGGGTGAAGACATTCGCCTGCCGGTTTCCTACTGTGAAGCTCGTGAGGACCCTGGCGTCTACGCCGGGCTATGCCCGGAGGACGCGCGGGAGCTGCGGCTCCGCGCGCCGTTCTCCGCGTGCGCGTGCATTTGCTCGGGAGTTCGCAAGTGTGGACGCAAGCGCCGTTCTCCGCTCGCCTGCTCCGTTCGGGTTGACGAGCACCCCGGCGCCGTCACGCCCCTCTCGCGGAGGGGTCGGACCGGCATGACGGGAAACACGATGGGCGGTTCGCGGCGCGCTGACCGTCCCGGCGCGATGCCGGACGCCGAGGTCACCGTCCCCGGACGGCACCGAGTCCGCGCCGACGGCACCTGGACTCCCGTGGTGCCGCCCCGCGCCGCCGGCCATCACCGGCACCGCACCGCTCCGGGCGCTCCGGTTCAGCGGGGCAGCGAGAATCCACAGCAGCGCGGCGCACCTGCTCCGCGCGCTAACCGGGTGCCCGACGACGGGAACCGCCCGGCCCCGAACCAGCCGGTTTTCCCCACCGCGAGCGGCACGTTGCCGCTCGGCGAGCCTCCGTTGCCGCAGCCGCAGCGCCGCCGGGCGCCGGTCGAGCCGCAGGGCCGCCGAGCCCCCGTCGAACCTCCGCGCCGCCAGGCCGCCGTCCCGGATCGGCTGGCCGAGCCCCGTCAGTCCGTCGTTTCTCCTGGCCAGCCAGGAGAACCGCAGAGCCGCCGAACCGAATCGCAAGGCCGTCAAGCCCCGCTGGCGAGGCAGCCTGAATCCCGGGCCGCCTTCGCGCCTCCGCAGAACCGGATCCCCGAGGAGCACCGCGCCTTCGCCCCGCCGGAAAGCGCGCTCCCCCAGCCGACCCGGCGCACCCGGCAGGAACGCGTCGCCACTACTTCCGCCGCGCTGGCCAACCGGCCGGACAGCCCCCGCGAACGCGTCGAACTGAACCCGGTCGAGGAAGAACCTCCCCGGCGCCAGCGCATCACCCTCGGCGAACCGGCCGTCTCGACGCGGGAGAAACAAGAGCACCAGGACGACGAGGTGCGCGTGTACGCCGCGCCGCTGCTGGACGGGCTCGGCACGTTCGATCTCGGCTCGGTGCCCGCGTCGGTCACCCCGCCGAAGACCTGGCGCAAGGCCGCGTGGTTCGCCACCGGCGCGTCCGGCGCGGTGGTCGTCGGGCTGCTGTTCGCCGGGACCTTCCTGGTTGGCGGGCCCACCACGACGACGACCGACGCGGTCGGTGGCGGCGGCTGGCCCGGCCGGCAGAACGGCGGAAACCCGAACCTCAGCGCGCTCATCCCGAACGGGCAGCACGGAGGGGTCGGCGGCAACGGCCCGCACAGCGGCGCCAGCACCAGCCCCGACGGCGTCACCTCGGACAACGGCACGCACCCGCAGCAGGACTCCAGTCCGAGCAGTTCCGCGAGCAGCGACTCCGCCGACGTGACCACGCCGTCCGGGCCCGGCACCGGCAGCAGGACGTCCGCGCCGACCACCACGGACTCGCCCTCGTCGAGCGAGCCGCCGGAGAAGCCGCCGGTCACTCCCGCTCAGCGGGAAACGAAAGAGCCGCCGGTCTATACCGCCGCCGACCCGAACACCATGGGCAACAACTCGGAGAAGTTCTTCAACAACGTCACCACCGACCCGTCGGCGGCCTCGTCGGTCACCTCCGGCGACCTCAAGCAGCAGGGTCCGCAGGGCCTGCGCAAGCGCTACGCCAACGTCGCGTACTTCGAGGTCAAGAAGGTCACCATCGACCCGCAGCACGGCACCACGGTGAACACCGTCGAGGTCACGCACCAGGACGGCAGCAAGAGCACCGAGCAGCAGACGCTCACCTTCGACGACAACGGCAAGATCACCGACGACGGCCGCTGACCAGCACACTGTCTGCAAATGCCGATGCACGTGCGGAGCGGTGAGCGGTTGTTCCCTCCTCCGGTCGGGTGACATAAGCTGCCGTTCGTCGTACGACGGCGGCATTCCGGCGACGGAGTCTGGCGGCCGCCTGTCGGCACAGGGTTACCTGGCGACTACGAGGTCTGGCGCCGACCACGAATCGGCAGTCCGGGCCGCCCCGGGGACACCGCCACCGTGTCGTGTCCCGCCCCGAACCCCAGAGCGAGGATTTTCGTGCTTGAACGGCAGCGAACCCGGCGAGAACCCGACGCCGTGCGCGTCGAGGACGTGATCCCGCCGGAACTGCTCGAGGACGTGGCCGAAGCCGACCGCGAGTATCTCGAGCAGGTGTTCCGCGAACCGCAGAAATACCTGCCGCCGCGCACCCTCCGCCCGGTCGTCCGGGCACAGGAACCGGCCGAGCAGCCCGAAAGCAAGCTCGCCCGTCGCGCGAAGCTGGCCGGGCTCGTCGGGGCAGGCGCGCTCGTCGCCGGCGCCGTCGTCACCGCCTCGCTGCTCAGCGGCGGCCCGCGGCCCGCCGTTCCGGTCGCCGGGAAAGCCGCGATGCCCGCCGGATTCAGCGGCGCGGCCGCGCTCGGCGGTCAGGCCGTGCCGCAGCAGCGCAAGAGCCACTCGTCCGGCGGCACGACGTCGGGGCAGAGCGAAAGCACGACGCAGTCCAAGCAGACCGACTCGGCGGCCACTACGCCGTCGAGTTCGGGCGCCACGACTCCGCAAACCACCTCCGGCACCTCGTCGTCGGCTGTGCCGAGTACCCCGTCCTCGTCGGAGTCGCGCACGAAGTCCGCCACCTCGTCGGCGGCCGCGCCGGATCCGGTGAAGCTCGAAGCGGTGCGCAAGTTCTACGCCTCGATCGACCATCACCCGGAGAACGCGCTTTCGCTGCTCACGCCGAGCGTCGCGCGCGGCGAAACGGGCGATCTGGTCCGCGCGTGGAGCGGGGCCGACTCGATCGACGTCCAGGAATTGCACGTCCAGGACGACGGTTCGGTCTTCGCCGTGGCGCTGGTCCATCAGGCCGACGGCACCCTGGTCCGCGTGACCCAATTGTTCGACGTCGTCGAGCAGGATGTGATCTCCCAGGCCCGCGTCCTGTCCGCGGTCTACTCCTGACCTGCGCGAACGTGGTTGTGCCCGGACGCCCGAAGTGTGCCGCGTGCGTGTGCGCAGAGTGAGCGCCTAGCCTTGTCACGGGTCGGTCTCGGCAAAACCGGCACACGGTCCACAGCAGGTGCCTACGCTCCGGTGCCGCGGCGGGTTCGAAGTCACCCCTTTGGGGTAGACAAGTCCCGCCCCGGCAAGTCGGAGCCCCAAAGGGAGGTCGCGTGAGCGACGAGGGTCGTCTGGTCGCCGACCGGTACCGGATCGTCGGAAAGATCGGTTCCGGCGCGATGGGGGCCGTCTGGCGCGCCCACGACGAGGTGCTGGGCCGTACGGTCGCCATCAAGCAACTGCTTCTCCAGCCCGGGCTGGAGAACCACGAGGCGGAGGACGCCCGGCAGCGCACCATGCGCGAGGGGCGGATCGCCGCCCGGCTGCACCACCCGAACGCGATCACCGTGTTCGACGTCGTCACCGACGACAACGGCCAGCCCTGCCTGATCATGGAATACCTGGCTTCCACCAGCCTGGCGCAGGTGCTGCAGGAAAAAGGCACTCTGCCGCCGCTGGAGGTCGCCCGGATCGGCGCGCAGATCGCCGCCGCCCTGCGCGAGGCGCACGCGGTCGGCATCGTGCACCGCGACATCAAGCCGGGCAACATCCTGCTCGCCGGCAACGGCACCGTGAAGATCACCGACTTCGGCATCTCGCGCGCCAAGGACGACGTCACGGTCACCAAGACCGGGATGATCGCCGGCACCCCCGCTTACCTGGCCCCCGAGGTCGCGATCGGCGGCGACCCCGGGCCTGAATCGGACGTCTTCTCGCTCGGCTCCACGCTGTACGCCGCCTGCGAGGGACAGCCGCCGTTCGGCCTGTCCGAGAACACGCTGAGCCTGCTGCACGCGGTCGCCGCCGGGCAGATCAACCCGCCGCGGCAGTCCGGTCCGCTGGCGAGCGTGCTCGCGGTTCTGCTGCACCCGGAAACCCAGCACCGGCCCACCGCCGACGAATGCGAGGAGTTGCTGTCCGCGGTCGCGCGCGGCGAGACCCCGCTCGGCGGTCCTGCCGGCGACACGATGATGGCCTCGTCCTCGGGCACCCTCGGCGCGGCAGCGCTCGGTGCGGCGGGCGGCGCGGCCGCGGCCGGTTTGCTGCACCACGACGACGAGCAGGCCAGCCACTCCGGCACGCTCCTCGACAACCCGGGCGTCACCCAGCAATACGACCCGAGTGCGCAGCAGTACTACGACGAGGCCCCGTACCCGCCGGGCTCCGGTTACCCGGAGGACGACTACGACGACCACGGCTACCAGCAGGGTGGCTATCAGGAGCCGCCGCTCTACGGCGACCCGAGCCGCAACGGCCTCGCCGCTACGCGCGCGGTCCAGGTGCCGGAGCACTTCGAGGACGATCCGTACGAGGAGGACCCCGCGCCTCGGACCCGGGTGCAGACCGCGCCCGAGGACGACGAAGGCGAGAAGCCCGGTGCGTGGAAGAAGCCCGCGCTCATCGGCGGTGTCGTGGTGGCCGGCCTGGTCGCGCTTGGCGTGTGGCTGCTGACGCCGGGCAATCCGCCGGACGCCTCGCAGCCGGCGCCGCCCGTTTCGTCGTCCGCGGTCGCTCCGACGTCCGTCACACAGCCGCCTTCGGAAGCAACCACTACGTCCCCGCCTACGTCTTTCCGGGAAAGCGCACCACGAGAGACCCAGTCGACGCGGCACTCGCGGCGGGCCACTACGGCGGAGGACACTCCGACGCAGGAGCCGTCGAGGACACGAGACTCGCCGGTGACGTCGGCTACCAAGCCGAAGCCGTCGGATACCTCACCTCCGGCGTCGCCGACAGCTAGCGCGACCAGCTAAGCGATCCAGGGACAGCATTGAGTTCAGAAGGCAGCATCGTCGGCGAGCGGTACCGGCTCGACCAGCCGATCGGGCGCGGTCGCGCGGGCATCGTGTGGCTCGCGTTCGACACGCGGCTGTTCCGGACCGTCGCCGTCAAACGCATGTACCTGCCCGTCGGCCTGCCGCCGGAGCGGGCCGAACAGGCCCGCGCGATGGCGATGGAAGAGGGCAAGGCCGCGGCCCGGATCGACCATCCGTGCGCGATCACGGTGTACGACGTGCTGCCCGACGGCCAAGACGTGTGGCTGGTGATGGAGTACATCCCGTCGCGCGGGATGTCGGTGTTCCTCGGCGAGCACGGCCGCCTCACGCCGGAACAGGCCGCGTTCCTGGGCATCCAGCTCGGCGACGCGATGGCGTCGATCCACTCGGCGGGCATCGTCCACCGCACGCTCGAACCGAACACTGTGCTGCTCGCGGACGACGGCAGCGTCAAGCTGACCGACATCGGCATCACCGGCGGCGGTCCGCACGCCGCCTACCGGGCGCCTGAGGTCACCCGAGGCGCTCCCCCGTCTGCAGCTGCAGACGTGTTCTCGCTGGGCGCGACGCTGTACACGGCGGTCGAGGGCGTGCCGCCGTTCGGCGACGACGGCCAGTCCCCGGAGCGGCCGCCCGAGAACGCGGGCCCGCTCGCCGGTGCGTTGCAGAAGATGCTGCGCGCCGATCCGTCGGCCCGGCCGACCATGGACGACACCGTGCACGCGCTGAAGGCGATCACCGTCGGGCGTGAGCAGACCGCGTTCATCCCGCCGACCGCGCCCGCGCTGCCGACCGTTCCGGCGTCGCGGCCGGTGCCGACGCAGCAGCCCAATCTGCCCGAGGCCACGCAGCAGATCCGGCCGGACGTTACCCAGCAGATCCTGCCACCGCAGCAACCGGCACCGCTGATGCAGCTTCCGGTCCAGCAGGTGCCGCAGGCTCCCGCTCCGGCGCAGCCGATGCAGCAGCAAGCGATGCAGCCGCCGACCGCTCGCTACACGCCCACCCCGGCGCAGCAAGCCGCGTCCGCGCAGGCTGTTCGGGAGAAGGCAGCCGCGCGTCGACGGATCATCCTCACGGTCGCGGCGATCCTGTGCGCGATCCTGATCGGGATCGGCATTTCGCAGCTGCTGTTCGTCTGAGCCAGCGTCAGGCGACGTTCTCGGTCGCCTCTTGCATGGCTTCGAGGAACGTCTGCACGGCCGGACTTCCCGCGACCCGCGCGGCCACCGCGGCGTGAATGTGCCTGCTCGGCTGCGGATTGCGGACGCGGCGCACCACCACGCCCGGATGTGGCGTCCCTAGTCCCAGCTCCGGGACCAGCCCGACGCCGAGCCCGGCGGCGATGAACCCTTGTGCCGACGGGTAGTCCTCGGACTCGACCACCACGTTCGGGTGGAAACCGGCCGACGCGCAGGCACCTTCCAGGATCGCTCGGCACGCGCCGGGGATCGGATCGACGCCGACCCACGGTTCGTCGGCGAGATCGGTCAGGTCGAGGACGCGTTTGCGGGCCAGCCGGTGCGCGCGCGGCAGGACCGCGCGGTACGGGTCGTCCAGCAGCGGCACCAGTTCGATGCCCCGGCCCGGCTCCGACGGCCGCGGGTACACGATGATCGCCAGGTCAGCGCGGCCTTCTTCGACCTCGGTGAGCGGGTCACCCGGGTCGATGAGCTTGAGATCGAGCCACACGCCGGGATGTTCGCGACGCAGCGCGGCCACCGCGTATGGCACCATCGTCGCGCCCGCCGTGGCGAAGTAGCGGATGGCGAGCTTGCCGGTACGGCCTTCCTTCAGCTCGGTGAGCGCGGCCTCGGCTCGGGCTAGCTCCGCGCTGAGCGTCTCGGCGTGTTCGGACAACAGCGTTCCGGCCGGAGTCGGCTGGACGCCGCGGCCGACGCGTTCCAGCAACGGCGTGCCCGCCTCGCGTTCGAGCACCGCCAGCTGCTGGCTGATCGCCGACGGCGTGTACCCAAGATTCCTTGCCGCAGCAGTGATCGAACCGCTCGTGATCACCGCGCGCAGCACCTGCATGCGCCGTACATCGAGCATGGTCTCGATCCTACAGCTTTGCTTAACCGTCCCTGCAGTTATTTTCGCTTGTCCTTACACCTCACCGCGGCGAAGCTGGCTGCTGAGGCGAAGGAGGAACCTGGGGTGGGCGAGACGAAGACGCTGCTGAGGATCGCGGCGCTCGCGTTGATGTGGGGTTCGAGTTTTTTCTGGATCAAGCTCGGACTCGCGGCGTTTTCTCCGGTGCAACTAGTGCTGGCGCGGCTCGTGCTCGGCGCGGCAGTGCTGCTGGCGCTGTGCCTGATCAGCCGCCGGAGCCTGCCCGCGGAACGACGCACCTGGGGACACTTGCTCGTCGCGGCGTTCTTCCACAATGCCTTGCCCTTCCTGCTTTTCGCGGTCGGCGAGACCACTGTGGACTCCGGCATCACCGGCGTGCTGAACTCCACCACCCCGCTCTGGGTGCTCGTAGCGGCCCCGTTCCTCGGGGCGTCGAACCGGATGAACGCCACGCGGATCGCCGGCCTGGTGCTCGGGCTCGGCGGAATCCTGCTGATTTTCGCGCCGTGGCAGGCATCCGGACTGCTCAGCTGGGGCGCGCTGGCCTGCCTCGCCGCAGCGGCGAGCTACGGGTTCGCGTTCGTCTACGAAGGACGGTACCTGTCGAACACCGGCTCCTCGCCGTACGCGATCGCCGCCGGGCAGATGCTGCTGGCCACGGGTTTCCTGGTGCTGGCCATGCCGTTCGGCGGATTCACTCCGGTGCACCTGAGCCCGGTCGCGGTGATCGCGATGGTGATCCTCGGCCTCGGTTCGACCGGGATCGCCTTCGCGCTCAACTACCAGCTGCTGGCGAGCGAAGGCGCGGTAGCCGCGTCGGTGGTCGGCTATCTGCTGCCGGTGGTGTCGGTGTTGCTGGGCGCGGTGTTCCTGCATGAGCAGCTGAACCTGCGGGTGATCGCGGGCATGCTCGTGGTGCTCGTCGGCGTCGCGCTGACCCGGTTGCAGCGCAAACCGGCGGTGGCTCCGGAGGAACCGGAAGCAGCGGCGGAGGTGGCTGCGGCCTCGTGAGTGTTTATCCCGGTTAGAACCCAATGCCGTGTAGCTTAAGTTGATCTTGTTTGTGGTGTTGGTGTCCGGCGTGGCGGTGTGGGTTGGGCGGGGT
>NZ_PQIA01000217.1 GCF_003385235.1 Amycolatopsis circi
TATGCGTCGGCAACGTCAGAGGTGTATGAGCAACAGCCGCCTAGGTACACCCCCCCCGCCGAGCTGCAGCAGCGCCTCGACACCGTCCGCGCCCGCTACAACACCCGCCGCCGCCACGGCAGCCTCGACACCACCCCGCACGCCTTCTGGCACGCCGCGAAAGCCCACGGCGGACCCGGCGACCTGCCCCGCCAGGACGACGCCACCGTCCACCTCATCAAGGTCACCGACAACGGCACCGCCATCCTCGGCCGCCACACCCTCTCCGCCGGCCGCCGCCACGCCGGCGCCACCCTCACCCTGCTGCGCAACGGCCGCCACGTCACCGCCTACACCCCCGACGGCGACGTCCTCGGCACCCTCACCCTCGACGAAACCAAGCGATACCAAGGAAAACTCACCCCAGCCGCCTAACCCCACCCACCAACCACGACACAACACCCAAGACAAAACCTTGACACAAGACCCGAGACATGACACCGGTTAGAACCGGTATAGCCACTCACGAGTCACTCGGCGAGTTCGGACGTCTCCAGCCACCGCGCCTCGACGTCGTCCTTCTCCGCCAGGACGGCCTTCAGGTCGGTGTTCAGCTCGATCAGCTTCTCCGGATCGGTGGCCGCTTCCGCGAGCGCCGCGTGCAGCTTCTCTTCCCGCTTCGCGAGCTGGTCCAGCTTCCGCTCCAACCGGCCCAATTCCTTTTGCGCCGCACGGGTTTCCGCCGCGCTGCGCTTGGCCTCGGTCTTCTCCGCCGCCGGTGCTTCGCGACGCGGCGCGGCTTCCTTCGCGCGGGCGCGGCGCTGCAGGTACTCCTCGATGCCGCCCGGCAGGTGCGTGACCTTGCCGTCGCCGAGGAGCGCGTACGTGGCGTCGCAGACGCGCTCGACCAGGTACCGGTCGTGCGAGACCACCACCATCGTGCCCGGCCAGCCGTCGAGCAGGTCTTCGAGCTGCTGCAGGGTGTCGATGTCCAGGTCGTTCGTCGGCTCGTCCAGCAGCAGCACGTTCGGCTCGGCCATCAGCAACCGGCACAGCTGCAGCCGGCGCCGTTCGCCACCGGACAGGTCGCCGACCGGCGTCCATTGCCGAGCGGCGGGGAAGCCGAGCTTCTCGCCGAGCTGCGACGCGGTCATCTCCTGCTTGCCGAACACGACGCGGCCCGCGATCTGCTCGATCGCTTGCAGCACTCGAAGATCGGCGGGCAGGTCGTCGAGTTCCTGGCGCAGGTGCGCGAGCGCGACCGTCTTGCCCTGCACCCGTCGTCCGGTCGGCGATTCGACGTCGCCGCCCAGCAGCTTCAGCAGCGTGGTCTTGCCGGAGCCGTTCACGCCGACGAGACCGATCCGGTCGCCGGGGCCGATCCGCCACGTCACGTGATCGAGCAAGGTCCGGTCGCCGACCTTGAGCGAAGCGTCTTCCAGCTCCAGCACGGTCTTGCCGAGCCGGCGCTTCGCGAACGCCATCAGCTCCACGGAATCGCGCAGCGGCGGCACATCCGCGATCAGCGCTTCGGCGGCCTCGACGCGGTAGCGCGGCTTCGAGGAACGCGCCTGCGGACCGCGCCGCAGCCACGCCAATTCCTTGCGCGCCAGGTTTTGCCGCTTCTCCTCCGCGGTCGCGGCGAGGCGGGCACGTTCGGCGCGCGCGAAAATCCAGTCGGCGTAACCGCCCTCGTACTGCTCGACCCGGCCGTTCGCGACCTCCCAGGTGAGGCTCGCGACGGTGTCGAGGAACCACCGGTCGTGCGTCACGACCACGACCGCGATCCGGCGGGCCAGCAGGTGATCGGCGAGCCAGCGCACGCCTTCGACGTCAAGGTGGTTAGTGGGTTCGTCGAGCACCACCAGGTCCAGTTCGCCGGTCAGCGCGGCGGCCAGCGCGACCCGGCGGCGCTCGCCGCCGGACAGGTTCGCGGTCGGGGTCTCGAGCCCGATCGCGGTGATGCCCAGACCGTCCACAATAGACCGGACGCGTGCGTCGGCGGCCCACTCGTGTTCGGCTCCGTAGCGCTGCAGCACCACATCGCCGACCGTGCTGCCCTCCGGCAACTCGGTGCGCTGGGTGACGACGGCCATCCGCAGGCCGCGCACCTGGCTCACCCGGCCGGAATCCGGCTCGCTCAGTCCGGAAAGGACTTCGAGCAGCGTCGTCTTGCCGCCGCCGTTGAGCCCGACGACGCCGATGCGCTGCCCCTCGGCGATCCCGAGGGAAACGTTGTCCAGCAACGGCTTCACGCCGTAGGACTTGCTCACCGATTCCAGGTTGACCAGGTTGGCCATCCGGATCCTTTCCACTGTGGACTGTTGATTCAAGCTTGGGTTCAGGCGCTGGTCAGGCGTGCACGCGCGGCGGCACGTTGCGCGGCGCGTCGTCGCCGCCGACCACCCGGGCTCCGGGCACCGGGCCGTGCGCCACCCGGACCGTCCGGCACACTCCCGCGCCGGACAGCTCCGCGGCCACCTCGACCGCAGTTTCCGCGTCGGAGCACAGGAACGCGCACGTAGGCCCGGAGCCGGACACGCATCCGGCCAGCGCGCCCGCGTTCACCCCGGCGCGCAGCGTGCGGCGCAGACCGGGCCGCAGCGACACCGCAGCCGCCTGCAAGTCATTGCCGAGCAGCAGAGCGAGTTGGCGAGGATCCCCCGACGCAAGCGCCTCCACGACCGGCGTGTGCGACCCGATCCGCGGCGGCTTGCCGTCGGCACGCAACCGGTCGAGTTCGCCGAACACCTTGGGAGTGGCCAGGCCTTCCTCGTCGAAGGCCAGCACCCAGTGGAATGTGTGCCGCGCGAGCACCGGCACGAGTTGCTCGCCGCGACCGGTGCCAAGTGCAGTGCCGCCGTACAGCGCGAAGGGCACGTCGCTGCCCAGGCTCCCGGCGATGGTGGCCAGCTCGTCGCGCGTGATGTCGAGCTTCCACAGCGACGAGAGCCCGACCAGCGCCGCCGCCGCGTCCGCGCTCCCGCCCGCCATGCCACCGGCGACCGGAATGCCTTTGCGCAGCACGATTCGCACCTTCGGCGCATCCGCGTCCGGCCGTCCGGCGTAGGAGGCCAGCTCGCACGCCGCGCGCCAGGCGAGGTTGGTGCCGTCGGTGGGCACCGTGCGCTCCCCCTCGCCGTACACCTCGAGCCCAGGCTCGTCGGCGGCCGCGACGGTCACCTCGTCGGTGAGCGAAAGCGCCTGGAAGACGGTGACCAGCTCATGGAACCCGTCCGCCCGCAGGTCGCCGACGGCCAGGTGCAAGTTGACCTTGGCCGGGACCCGGACGGTGACTGGTGGCGGAACGACTGCGAGCACCCGTCCAGCCTACGTGGCACCGCCCCGCCAGGGCTCACCAGGAGAAAAACCCGCCCGGATTCACGGCCAAACTTCAGGACGCCTGTCCCGAAAGTCCGGACACACGGCCCGAGAAGCCGACCTCCGGGACGAATCCGCGAACGGCGGATGCCACGACCGCGAGCGCGACACCCTCTCCGCGCGCCGACCCCCACAGACTTCCGGACCGCGACCGCGCAAATCATCCCCACGCCGCTGATCGCGTTGGCGCTGGCGCTGGCGCTGGCGCTGGCGAAAAATCAACCAAACTCACGAAAACCCGCAAGGCGGACCTGGACCACAACGCGGGATCGCGCCGGCGTTTGGGGGCTGACCGGCGTGACAGGCCGAAGGCCCCTCACGCCGGTCAGCCCCCAAACGTCGGCTTAAAAGCGATCCCGCCCGCGGCGGCGGAGCCGACGCCATCAAACACAGCTGTCTGGCTGACCCGCCAAATCAGACACGCCACGGGCCGCCCCGAATACGGAGCGGCCCGCGAAACGTCTTGCAGCAGAAAGTAAATCAAGCAGCAACCACACTCTGCGGCCCACGAGCCACCTGGCTGACGTGCGCACCCCGATCAGAGATCCACGACAACGCAGCGTCAGCCCGCTCCCCACGCACCCCCAACCGGAACCGAGCGATCGGCGTGTCCCCAATACGGGTGAGGCCACCACCAATAGTGGCAAGTTCCACATCGAAGCGGCTAGCCGCCTCAGGCAGCAAAGCGCCCACCGACGCGAAGCCGATCAGCACGATGTCGACCGCGCGGTCGTACTTCGCGGTCTGGGCGCGCGAGGTCTCGATCGACGGCAGCACCGCCTGCGCGGTCCAGCTGTCCGGCGTCGAGATCAGGTCGAGCACCGTGCCGCGCTCGACGATCGCGCCGTTGTCGAGCACCGCGACGTCGTCGCAGACCCGGCGGACGACGTCGGCGTCCGGCGTGGTGACGACGACCGTCACGCCCAGTTCGGCGCGCGCCCGGTCGAGCACGGCGAGCACCGCGCCGGCGTCCTCGGCCGAGATCCCGGCGGTCGGGTCGTCGGCGAGCAGCACAGCCGGTCCGGCGGCGAGCGCCTTGGCGACCGCGACCCGGCGGAGCTGGCCGTCGGTGAGTTCTTCCGGCTTCTGCGCGGCGCGCGGGGTGAGGCCGACCAGGTCGAGCAGCGAGCCGACGCGGCTGCGCCGCTGCGGGCCGTCGACGCCGAGCTGTTCCAGCGGGCTGGCGATGTTGCCCGCGATGGTGCGCTCGGCGAGCAGCTCCGGCTTGGTCCCGACGACACCGAGCTGGCGGCGGATCTCCCGCAGCCGCTTGCCGTCGAGCGTCGCGGTGTTGAGGCCGTCGAGCCGCACGACGCCGCGGTCGGGGCGCTCTTGCAGCGCGATGCAGCGGGCGAGGGTCGACTTGCCGGAACCGGACGGACCCACGACTCCGAACAGCGAGCCGGCTTGCACGTCAACGCTCACGTCGCGCAGCGCGGCAACACGATTTCCGTGGAAGGGAAAGGACTTGGACACGTTTTCGACAGTGATCACGAAAGGGCTCCAGGCAAACGAGGCGCGGCGCCGATTCCGGGCGCGCCAGGCGTCATCGAATTACCGTCCACAGTGGACGGCGCAAGAAACTGCGGAAAAAACGATCAGGCGATGACCATGGAGCGTTGACACGCACATACCGAGCGGCGACCTTCGTCGACTACGCGCCGGCGGGTCAGCAGGAGCGGGCGGGTGACCCTCTTCATCGAAAACAGCCTCCATCGGTCCTGGCGGTAGCACCTGCCCTGCGGAGGGTGGTTGCTGCGACTTCGGCGAGCCAGGTCTCTCAGTCGCTCGGGATGGACGCTTTCGAGTAAAGCCGATCCCATTGGCTGAACGCAAGCTCGTTGGTGCAGATCACACGTCTGGTGGTGCCCGCATACCGGAACACCTCGTCCCGGTTCGCGAAACCCGGAACCTCGGTCCCCGAACCTTGCCTCGACCTGCGAAACCCTCGCGACAGCCACCTGCAGCGAACGAGTTCGTTCCACTGTGGACGATCAAGAGCCGTTATGGAACAAGAGTTTTCTCGTTGTCAAGCGGCAGGCGCCCGGGGTCCTCGACGCTCGGGTCACCGAGTCCGCAACCGGGTCGGGATAGGTCAGCGGAGCGAAGCACCTCGAACCGGCGGCGCTGAACAACCCGGACCGCGGAGCAATCGGACTCCCCCGAATGCCAGGGCCCTGACGAGCCGCCCGTCACAGGTAACCGGCCATCTCAGCCGCAGTCGCGCGATGACCGAGAGTAGCTGCGACGCCCGTAATGACCCACGATCAGCGACGAAGCAAGATCATCAGACCACGCAACGAAACTAAAGCCCCGCAAGCGGAATACCCGCCGCGATGCCGCCGTTGGACATCGCAAGCGAGTGCCGCGGGAGGGGGTCAGTTTCCGGCAGCCGCGATCCGCGCGAACGCGTGCACGTCGAGCTGTTCCCCGCGCGTCTTCGGGTCGATCCCCGCTTCGACGAGCAACTCGCCAGCCCGCTCGGCAGAACCGGCCCACCCAGCCAGCGCGGCCCGCAAAGTCTTGCGCCGCTGCGAAAACGCCGCATCCACGACCGCGAACAACCGCGCGCGATCCACTCCGGAAACCGGGTCAGTCCGGGTGAACGAAACCAGTGCGGAATCGACGTTCGGCACCGGCCAAAACACCGCACGCGGCACCGCGGCCACCTTTCGCGCGGGGCCGTACCAAGCGAGCTTCACGCTCGGCACGCCGTAAGTCCGGCTGCCCGGCCCGGCCGCCATCCGATCCGCGACCTCGGTCTGGACCATCACGAGCCCGCTGCGCAGCGACGGCAGCTCGGCCAGCAGGTGCAGCACCACCGGCACCGCGACGTTGTACGGCAGGTTCGCCACGATCGACACCGGCTCAGCCGGGAGATCGGCAGCCCGCACGCGCAACGCGTCGGCACCGACCACGGTCAGCCGTTCCGCTGCCTCCGGGGCGCGCTCGACCACCGTGCGCGGCAGGCGGGCGGCCAGCACCGGATCGATCTCCACCGCGACGACCTGAGCGCCAGCGGCGAGCAGCCCCAGCGTCAGCGACCCGAGACCAGGCCCGACCTCCAGCACGACCTCCCCCGGCTGCACGCCGCCGAGTTCGACGATGCGGCGGACCGTGTTGGGGTCGTGCACGAAGTTCTGCCCGAGCTTCTTCGTGGGCCGGACGTCGAGTTCGTCGGCCAGCCCGCGGATTTCGGCAGGCCCCAGCAGTTCCACCACCGGACGAGCCTACCCAGCGCCATCGGCACGGCCACACCGCGTACGAAAACAGGCGGCCGCGAGCGCGAAGCTCACGACCGCCTGCTGGAAAAACTCGGGTCAGGCCTTCTTGCCGCACACCGGCCAGGCGCCGTAGCCGCCGCCGCGAGCATCGCGGACCTTCTCGGCCACCGCGATCTGCTGCTCCCGGCTGGCCTGGTTCGGCAGCGCCGCGTACTGGTCGCCGCCGTAGGCGTTCCAGGTCTGCTTGTCGAACTGGAGGCCGCCGTAGTAGCCGTTGCCGGAGTTGATGGCCCAGTTGCCGCCGGACTCGCACTGCGCGATGCGGTCCCACGCGGAACCGTCGCCGATCGCCGGCTGCGGCGGCTTCTTGGTGCCGACCTTGATGATCTTGGCCTTCGCCTCGACCAGGGTCTTCTCCGAGACCTGCTCGCGCGAGACCTCTTCGCCGTTCTTCTTCGTGACCTTGTAGGTCACCAGCTTCTTGCCCGGCGTGCCCGGGTCGTCGACGCTCTGCTGGCCCTGCAGCTGCGTCGGGTCGTCGACCTTCTGCACGTCCGGGTCGATGGTCTCTTCCTGGTTGACCATCGACACGCCCATGCGGCTGACGTGGACCTCGGCGCCGTTCTTCAGGCTGACGTCGAGGCCGCCGTCGATCGCGTCGTCCGGGCCGAGGTTCAGCTTCAGGTCGGAGACGAGCTCCTTGGTGGTCACCGCGTTGGTGCTCACCTGGCGGGGCGCGTTGGTGCCGTCGAAGAGCGTGATGTGCTTGAGGGTCTTGACCTGGACGGTCGAGCCCTCGAGCGGCAGGTCGCCGGAGGACGGCATCGACGTCCACGCGCCCTGGGAAACCATGCTGCCCATGCCGAGCTGGTTCATGGCCTCGCCGAGCGTGGTCGCCCGGACCCAGGAGGGCCGCGACACACCGTCGACGACGAGGTTCAGCTGACGGCCGCGCTCGAGCTTGATGACGCCGCCGTCGCCGACCGCCGCCTGCGGCGAGGGCGAAAGCGCGTCGTGCTCGCCGACGGACAGGCCCGCGTCCTTGAGGACGTCGCCGACGGTGCCGCCGAAGCTGTGCACGGTCTGCTGGTGGCCGTCGACGTCGACGGTGATGCTCTTGTTCATCGCGAGCGCCGCCGCGCCGCCACCGCCGACGGTGACCAGCAGCGAAAGCACCGCGCCCTTGAGGAAGCGCCGCTTCCAGGTCTTGGTCGCCTCGCGCAGCCCTTCCTCGACCGCGGCCTTCTTGGCCTGCGGGGAGGCGGTGCGGTCCTGCTCGACCTCGTCCGGGAGGACGAGCGGCGGAAGCATCGTGGTTTCCGCGTTGATGAGCCGGATCAGCTCGTCGACGTCGACGTCGATTTCCGACATCAGCAGGTCGGCGTCCGGGCCGAGCGCGGCGAGCACGTCCTGCTCGGTCACGCGGAGTTCGTCGGAGAAGTCAATCTGCCCGTAGGCGGTGTCCTCGAGCTCGCGGTCGAGCACGGCCACCGAAGAGGCGGAGGAGGAAAAATATGCCGAACCCGCGTCAAGACGCGAGTCATCCTGCCGACTACCAGTCACCGGGTCGTTCCCTTTCCCAAGACATCGCGCGTGTTTCGCGCGTCGCCCTTCGTTCGCGACACGCCATCAGGCGCGCCTCTCAAGTCCGACACCCCCAGCCAGCGCCATCGTCACGGTCCCAGGTCGTACCAACCCCGGTTCCGCTTCCCCGACGTGCACTGACGTGACTGGTGGGCGTATCAGCCGGCTCCGCTGCGCGTAACCGACCGGCACGATCACGGGACAGTAACGGGTGTCGGCAGGTTGCGCAAACACCCCCCGGAGTGTCGTGACTTGCGTCACTCATCAGGTGGACGAATGCACGATCTCGAATGTCGCAATCCGTGCAACCCGTTGTGACACTACGGAATCAGGAAGGCAGCCGGTATGCGCGTTCGGCAGTGGTCCGGACCGCTTCGGCCACCTCGTGAACCGCTTCACCGCGCAGCTGAGCGAGGTAGCGGACGGTGTAAGCGGTGCAATACGGCTCGTTCGGCCGCCCACGGTAGGGATGAGGGGTCAGAAACGGCGCGTCCGTCTCTGCAAGGAACTGCCCGCGCGGCACGATCCGCGCAGCCTCATGCAGCCCGCGCGCGTTCTTAAAGGTGACCGTGCCCGCGAAGGACAAGATGTAACCCTTGTCGATACAACGGCGCGCGATGTGCTCGTCGCCGGAGAAGCAGTGGAAGACGACCGTCTCGGGCGCGCCTTCCTCGTCGAGAATGCGAAGCACGTCCTCGTGCGCGTCGCGATCGTGAATCATCAGCGCCTTGCCGAGCCGCTTCGCGAGGTCGATGTGCCAACGGAAGGCCACCTGCTGCGCATCGTGCGGCGAGTAGTCCCAGTAGTAATCGAGCCCCGTCTCGCCGACCGCGACCACCCGCTCCCCGCGCGCCAGACGCTCCACTTCGGACTGTTCAGCGGCCCCGAATTCCTTGGTACGCGTGGGATGAATAGCCACCGCCGCAAAGACCCGCGAGTCCCACGTGGACGCTTCAGACGCCCAACGAGCAGCAGCAAGATCGTCCGCGACAGTGACAACACGCGCGACACCAGCCCGCTCGGCCCGGTCGACCATCGCGGCAACATCAGCCGCAGTCTCCGCCCCACACGCGTCGAGATGAGTGTGCGCGTCAACCACCGTCACCGGCAGCCGATCAGGAATCGGAGGAAGCTCGCGCTTTTCATCACCCATGCACCCAAGCTACTGCGCCCCAAGCCACCAAGTCCGTGAGGGGAACCCTGAGGGACTCAGCTTGGGTTCTAGCGGTCGTTGCAACGCCTGAGTTGTGCAGGGGTTGCTGTGTTCGAGGTCGGCGAGGGCCGGTTGCCGCGGGGTCGTGTGAGGCTGGCGGCGGAACGCCGCCGCTATTTTGATCTT
>NZ_PQIA01000213.1 GCF_003385235.1 Amycolatopsis circi
ACCTAACGCGGACCGAACCACCCCACGAGAGCCGCAGCAAGCCCCTCCGTCTCCCGCCCCGCCCACGCGACATAGCCGTCCGGGCGCAGCAGGATCGCCGGTTCGCCGAGGTCCTCGTCGTGCGCGACCACGTCGACCCCGTCCTTCCACTTCGCCGCCGCGTCCTCAGCCCCGGCAGCATCTGGGCCGAGCAGCAGGACCGGGCGGCCCGGATGCAGCAGTTCAGCGACCGTCCGCTCGCCGAGCGGGAAGTTCGGCAGGAACTCCCCCGCGATGCCGCGGCCGTCGCGGTAGCGCACGCCCTGCGCGCTGATCCGGTCGCTGAGCATTCGGTTTCCGTCCGAAGTGGACAGAAGGTCGGCGACCAGCGCGCGCAGCGGCTCGAACTCCGGCTCGGGCCGCATCAGCGCGGCCTGGGCGCGGGTGTTCTCGATGACGGCTTCGGCGACCGGATGCCGTTCCGCGTGGTAGGTGTCCAGCAGTTCGTCCGGAGCAGTGCCCGCGACGACCATCGCGAGCTTCCAGCCGAGGTTGAACGCGTCCTGCAGGCCGAGGTTGAGCCCCTGCCCGCCGAGCGGGGCGTGCACGTGGGCCGCGTCTCCGGCAAGCAGAAGCCGGCCGCGCCGGTAGGAGTCGGCGAGCCGGGTGAAGTCGCTGAACCGGCCGATGAACGTCGCGTCGGACATCGGCACGTCGTGGCCGAGGATGCGCGAGGCGGCAGCCTGCAGATCCTCAATACCCGCCGGGGCACCGCGTTCCGGCAACGGCTCGGTGAACTCGTGCGTCAGGATCCGGCTGTGCCCGGCCGGGTTGACGTTGATCAGCGTCCAGCCGCTCGGCCCCTGCGTCCAGCCGCCGGGCACTCGCGCGGGGTCGCCCAGCCTGGCCAGGCCGAGAAGCCCGGCGAAGGTGGCCGGATGGGTCGTCCCGGTGAACCCCGCCTCTTCGCGGACGATGCTGCGCGCGCCGTCGCAGCCCACGACGTAGTCGGCGGTGAGTTCGCCGTGGTCGGTGGATACGCTGACCTGCCCGCCGTCGTCCCGGACCCCGGTCACCCGGCGGCCGCGCAGGATCGTGACGCCGAGCGAACGGGCCTGCGCCTCGAAAAACCGCTCGATGTCGGACTGCGCCTGCCCGACCATCGGCGCACCTTCGAGAGCGGGCGATTCCAGCGTCAGGACCGGGCGTCCGCCGAAATGGAACGGCGTCTCGACAATGGCACGCGGGTCCCGCGGCGGCGGCACGGGCAGATAACCGCGCCGCAGCAACGACTGTGCGGTACGCGCGTGCAAAGTCCCCGCGCGTGGTTCGTCGTGGGTGGCAGTGAGTTTCTCGACGACTGTGGTGGGTACGCCGTGCCTGCCGAGTTCGGTGGCCAGCAGCATCCCGACCGGCCCGCCGCCGACGACGATCACTCCGGGCATTTTCCCTCTCCTTCGCTGCGGAGCCGAAAGGTACGAGGTCGTAATGTCCGTCATTGTAGAGTACGAGGATGGAGCGTGACTTCGTCGACGACGTCCTGGACCAATGGCGCGCGCAACGCCCGGACCTCGACCCGGCCCCGTTGTCGGTGCTGGCCCGCCTGACGCGGATCGCGCGCCGGGTGACCCGCCGCCTCGACGAAACCCTGAAGGGCTACGGCGTTCTCCACGCGGACCTGGACATCCTCGCCACCCTGCGGCGCGCGGGAGCGCCGTACGAGCTGACGCTGTCCGAGATCGCGCGCTGGATGCTCGCCGGCAACAGCACGATGACCAGCAGACTGGACCGGCTGGTGGCCGCGGGCCTGGTCGACCGCAAGCAAAATCCGGCGAACCGCCGCACCGCGCTGATCCGCCTCACTCCGGCCGGGCTGGCCCTCGTCGACGAGGCGGTCGCCGTGGAACTCGCCGAACAAGAAAAGCTGGTGAGCGGCTTGAGCGGCGAGGACCAGCGCGAACTTGCCGATTTGCTGCGCCGCCTGTGCCGTTCCATGGGCGAAATCCCGGACTGAGCCCCGCTCGGACGACCGCGACGCGCACTGTCGGCATTCAAGACTCAGGCCCGCCGCCGGGCGAGGTTGACCATCCACGTGATCCCGAACTTGTCCACGAGCGAACCAGCCTCGTCACCCCACGACTGCTTCGCCAAGGGCAGCGTCACGGTGCCGCCAGCGGACAGCTTCGCGAAGTAGTCTCGGAGTTTGACGTCGTCACCTCCGAGGAAGAGCGCGACGTTGTTGCCCTGTTGGAAAGGCACCCTCTCCGGAACGTCCCACGCCATCACCGGGTAGCCGTCCGACGTGCTGAGCACGGAGTGCATGATCTTGTCCGCGTCGGCGCCGGGAGCCTCCGGCGAGCCGAAATCGCCGTACGTGCCCAGTTCCAGTTCGCCGCCGAGGACTTCCCGGTAGAACTCCATCGCCTGCCGCGCGTTCCCGGTGAAGGCGAGGCACGGGTTGAGCTGGGATCCCATCTGGTACTCCTTTGTGTGCGACGGATTGCGCAGCCAAGCCTCCCAGGCGAATCACGACACCCTGTGTCGCGTATTCCGGGGAGTCCACTGTGGACTCGCGGCAACCCCTATCGCACCCCCTGAACGCCGGGAACGACCAGTGCCCTGTCAGTTACCAACGGTAACGTCGCCAGGGTGAAAATCGGACTCAACATCGGATACTGGGGCGCTGGCAACGACTCGACGAACCTCGAACTGGCCAGAGAGGCCGACCGGCTCGGGTTTTCCGTCGTGTGGGTGGCCGAGGCCTACGGTTCGGACGCCGCGACGGTGCTGGGCTGGCTCGCCGCGCGCACCGAACGCATCGATCTCGGCAGCGCCATCCTGCAGATCCCGGCCCGCCGCCCGACGATGACCGCGATGACCGCGGCGACCCTGGACAACCTCTCCGGCGGCAGATTCCGGCTCGGGCTCGGCGTTTCCGGCCCGCAGGTGTCCGAAGGCTGGTACGGCGTCCCGTTCGGGAAACCGGTGGCGCGCACCCGCGAATACGTCGACATCGTCCGCAAAGCGCTGCGCTACGAACGGGTCCGCTACGACGGCGCGCACTTCCGGCTCCCGCTGCCCGGAGGCCCCGGCAAAGCGCTGCCGCTGGCCGTGCCGCCGGTCCGCGAGCACCTCCCGCTCTACCTCGCCACCCTGGGCCCGCGGAACCTCGAACTCACCGGCGAAATCGCCGACGGCTGGCTCGGCCTGTTCTTCTCCCCCGAACACGGCCGCGAATCCCTCGACCGGATCCGCGCCGGACGCGCGAAAACCGGCGCGACGCTCGACGGATTCGACGTGGCGACCACCGTCCCGCTCGCCGTAGGCGACGACTGGCGGTCGGCGGCCGACTACGCCCGCCCTTATGTCGCCGGGTTCGTCGGCGGAGCGGGCAGCCGTGAGAAGAACTTCTACCGCGACCTCATGGCCCGGATGGGCTACGAGGCCGCCGCCGACGAGGTCCGCGAGCGGTACCTGACGATGGACTACGACGGCGCCATGGCCGCCATTCCGACGGAATTCCTCGACCAGACCTCGCTGCTCGGCCCGAAACAACGCATCGCCGACCGCATGCAGGCCCTTGCCGAGGCCGGAGTCACCACACTGGCGCTTTCGCCCACGCACCCGGATCCGGAAACCAGCAAAGCCGCCCTGCGCGTCGCGGCCGAAGCCCTCGATGCATCCGGCGACGGCGACTGATCCACAGTGGACACAACACGGGGATTGCCATTGACCTCAGGGCGAGTTAAAGCCGACGACATTCGAAGCGGCCTTGACATACTGTGCTGCATGGCCGTGACCCAGCAGCTCGCCGCATCCCCGCCGCGCACCTCGCCGCCTGTCGGCAATCGGCGGAAGCGCTGGACGAACTCTGCTCGTTCACCGCGGCCCCGGAGACGGACCACCTCGACCTGAACTGGTGGCCAGTCACTCTGAAACGGGTTTGGAAGCTGGCCGGGGCCGACGAACGGACCTTTGCGTTGCTGCAGCGTGGATTCGACGGCGACGAAGAAGTCAATCCGGCCTACCGGGACTATCTCTACGGGATCTGGGAGCATCCGGTGACCGCGCTGGACCCGCCGCAGGTCGGAGCTGTCGCCGAAGCATTGCTTTCCCTGGCCCCGGAAGCTGTCCACTCCGTCGTGCCGTCGGACCCGGAGCAGATCGAGGCGAAACTGGGCCCGACCGCGCGCGAGGTGCTCGGCGATCTGGCTGAGCTTGTGGCCGAGCAGCACACCATCCTGCGCGACTTCTACGAAGAAGCCGCACGTCGTCAGCTCGCCGTCGTGCTGTGGTGGGACTGAGCCTTCCGGCCGCGAGACGTCAAACGCCCTTCAGCACCCGATCAAGCGCCGCCCGCCCCGCGGGTCCCCAATGCGGCTTGCCGCCGGGGAGACCGCGGTCTCCGTTCTGTCCCATGAGCATCAGGAAAAGGCTCTTCACCGCAGCCAGCCCGCGGGCGCGCCGGATCGCCGACTCGTCCGCCCGCGCGTAGCTGTCGAAGAACCGCGAAGCCATGCCCTCGGGCAGCAACACCCAGGCAGCGGCGAGGTCCCACGCCGGATCGCCCGCGAACAGGTCGCCGAAATCGACGATGCCCGAGAGCGTTCCGTCCGAGACAACGACATTCGCGGGATGCAGATCGCCGTGCACCCACGCCGGCGGCCCCTCCCACGCATCGGCGGCGACGGCGTCGTCCCAGACAGCGCGGACGTCGGCGGCGAGGTCGTCGACCGCGACGGCCTGGAGGAATTGCTCGAAACCGTCCGTACAGTCCCGGGGATGGGCTCCGCGGTCCGTGGCGATCGGAGCCTCGGCGGGCGCTGGCACGTGGAGCGCTCGGAGGAAGTCCGCCAGCGTGTCGGCCGCGTGGGTGCCGCGGCTGATCGTGCCGTGGTCCAGCGGTTCGCCGGGAACCCACGTCATCACGGTCCAGTGCTTGGGAAAACGCGCGGACGGTTCGCCGGACCGCACCGGCGTCGGCACCGGGAGCGGCAGGCGCGAGGCCAGCACGGGCAGCCATCGCCGCTCCTTGAGCTGGAATTCCGGGGTGGGGTCCATCCGCTGCACGCGCACGGCCAGTTCGTCCCCGAGCCGCCACATCTGGTTTCCCCAGCCGCCTGGCACCTCGCTGATCGGCAGTCCGGCGAGGTCCGGATGCTGCTCCCGCAGCAGGTCGCGGACCAGGTCCACGGTGATCACGATCTCGGAGCCGGTCATGTGAAGCGACAGTACCGAGGCGACCGCATCCGCATCCGCGCGGCAGGCGCAGCACAAGAGAATCCTTCGACGAGCCGGGCGCGGACACCGGTGATGACGTCGCGGGCGTCGGCGAGTTCGTCTTGCAGGGCCGACGATCCGGGCGGCCGAGGCGAGGGAATGCCCCTCGTCCAGATGTTCGCGCAGCCGCACCACGAGGGTCAGCTGACGGCGGGAGCAGCGGCGGAGTCCGGCCACGCGCACCTCCTCTCCTGCGGCGTTCCTCTGCGCCCGGATCAAGATTATCTCGACTCACCGCTTGACACAATCTTCAGTGCGCGCTATAGAAATTTCTGGACGCGAGAGCTGACCTTGGTGCTGAGACGACGTGGCCGGGGAGTGATCGACGATGTCGGACACCATCAGCCGCCGGGACGCGACTGCCGGCGAATTCGCCGAACTGATCTGCGCCGATCCGGCCTGGCTGCGCGCGGAGTTCGAGGCGATCGTGGCCACGAGCTTCGGCGAGGCGCCGCTGCCCGGCGACGAACCCCGTCCGCGGAGCGGAGGACGCGCCGAGCGTCCGGTCCCGACGAGCGTGTGGCGGGCCTGGCCGACAGAGCGCCGGGAGCGATCCCCTCCGATGCGGAGCGGGAGCACTGCAGCGGTGACTTCGCTGGGGAGGTGATAGACCACCACGCGCACAGATCAGCACAGTTGCTTTTCACCCGAACTGGTTCCGGTCCCGCCGCCCTGTCCGGCGGCGGGGCCGGATCTCCGCGGCGACCACCCGATCCGTCAGCCCACGGAAAAACACGCGACCGCCCGCCTCCGGCCGAGCGCGCCGGACGGCGGGCAGCAGGGAAGGAGAATGGAGGCGCATGGTCATGTTGATGCGAACTGACCCGTTCCGGGAGCTCGATCGGCTGACCCAGCAGTTCTTCGGCGGCAACGGCACCGCGACCCGTCCGGCGGTGATGCCGATGGACGCCTACCGGTCCGGCAACGACTACGTGGTGCAGTTCGACCTGCCCGGCGTAGCGCCGGAGTCGATCGACCTGGACGTCGAGCGCAACGTGCTGACCGTGAAAGCCGAACGCAGGCCCGAGTACGGCGAGGACGCGGAGGTCCAGGTCTCCGAACGGCCGCGCGGGGTGTTCTCCCGGCAGCTGTTCCTGGGCGACACACTGGACGCGGACCGCATCAAGGCCGACTACGACGCGGGCGTGCTCACCCTGCGGGTGCCGATCGCCGAGCAGGCCAAGCCCCGCAAGATCGCCATCGGCGGCAACGGCGAAACCAGGCAGATCAACGCCTGACCGTTCCGGGACCGGCCCCGCCCGCGGCGGGGCCGCGTCAACCCGGCGCGACAGGCGATTCCCTTGCCGCCCAATGCTTCCGTTGCCGTGAGTTCACGACTGCAGCGCATCGCGTCGCGGCACCCATAACGCCCTCGCTCCCCCACAGCCAGCCACACCGTGCGCAGCGCCGTCGCGAGCTCGGCGGCACCAGCGGCCGACCGTATTGGTCTGTGTGCCGGAAGGACTAGTACCTTCGCGGCTTCCCGACCCGCTGCCCCGTCGGCAAGCTCGCCCGCATGATCCGCTTCTCCCTGTCCAGACGGGCGCGCCGCTGGTCGATCGCCGTAGCCGTGGTGCTGGTCGTGCTCCTCGTCAGCGGCTATGTGCTGTTCCGGATCGCCGATTCCCGAACCTTCCAGTTCTTCGGCGGCCTCACCGCCCGCGTGGAAACAACGCAGAAAGCGGTCGCGCTGACCTTCGACGACGGTCCGAACCCGGCCGGGGTGCAGCCCGTCCTCGACACGCTGGCCGTGCGCGGCGTCCACGCGACGTTCTACCTCATCGGTTCGGAGCTGGCGGCTCACCCGGACCTCGGACGCGCCATCGCCGCGGCGGGACACGAGATCGGCAATCACACCTACTCCCACGAACGAATGGTGCTGATCACGCCGGGCCACGCGGCGAGCGAGATCGAGCGCACCGACGCGCTGATCCGCGCCACTGGTTACCCCGGCGAAATCACCGTCCGCCCGCCGAACGGCAAGAAGCTGTTCGCGCTTCCGTACTACCTGCACGAGCACCACCGGAAGACGATCACCTGGGACGTCGAACCGAACTCCTTCCCCGAAATCGACCGCAGCGCCGCGGCGATCACGGACTACACCGTCACGCACGTGCGGCCCGGTTCGATCGTCTTGTTCCACCCCATGTACTCCGGGCGCGAGCAGACGCGGAAGGCCATCGGCCCGACCATCGACCGGCTGCGGGCGCTCGGCTATCGGTTCGTCACTGTGTCGCAGTTGCTGGCTCTGCAAGGCAAGGGATGACCGCCACGACCGACCAGCCGCCGTCATCGGCTGGACCCGCGTCGAGGGAACCGCCTCGGGCGGCAAGCTGGGCGCGCAGGCTGTCCAGCCCGTACCCGGCACCGGCGGTCGGCTGTCCGTGCTGGTCGTTGCGCAGCACGATCCGGACGGACTCGGGACTCACCTCGACGCCGACGCGCAGCCGGACACCAGGACCGTTGTGCCGCAAGGCGTTGATGGCCGCTTCGGAGACAATCCGGTCGGCGAGATCCCGCACCTGTCCCGGAATCCGGTGCAGGGCAGGTTCTTCCTCGAGCACGAGACCTGCCGCCGACAGTTCGGCGAGAACAGCGGCGACCCCGGGCCCTGGCGGCTGCTCACTGTCATCCCGCAAGTCACGGAGGGTTTCGCGGACTTGGCCCAGCGCGTCCCGCCCCGCGGCGAGCATCGCGTCCACCCTGGCGCGGTCCGCGTCGGCCAGCTCGCCGACCGCCAGGAGTGCTTCTGCCTGCACGAGCATGACCGTGGTGGTGCGCGCGAGGGTGTCATGCAGCCGCCGCGCGGTCTGCTCCCGCCGTTCGGCGGCGAGCCGCGCCAGTCGGAACCGCGTGCGCTGCGCCGCGAACTCCGCGCGTTCGGCGGCATGCCGCTGCCGTTCGGCGCCGAGCAGCCACGCCACGACACAGACGGCGACAGCCAGCAACGCGCCGTCGATAGGGCCCTTCGACACGGTCATGGCGGCCCCGACCGCGGCGGCGGACAGCCCACCGAGCCCCCAGCGCACCGAAGCGCGGCGCGCGCTCGGGACTGTGTACAACGCGATCAGCACTGGGACGTAATCGATGTTGTGGGGCTGGGTCGTCAGCAGACTGGCAAGCGTGGCCGCGGTGACGACGGCGAGCACCCACCCCGGGAACCGGCGGCGGAAGGCCAGCGGCAGGATCTGCCCGGTCACGAGGGCGGGACCCGCCGTGGGCGGCCAGACCCCGCCCACCCCGAGCAAGACGGCGACGAGCACTGCCGTTCCCAGGTCGAGCAACGTCTTTCGGTCGCGGAACCAACGCACTAAGCGAGCGTAGACTGCCGTGGTGATCAGGGTCCGCGTCGTCGACGACCACGCCTTGGTGCGGGAGGGCCTCGCATTGATCCTCGCCGCCCAGCCGGACATCGACGTACTCGGCGCGCACCCGGACGGCCCTGAACTGCTCGCCGCGCTCGACGCCGCCACCGACGTCGTCCTGTTGGACCTTTATCTCCCGGGGATGGACGGGATCGAAGTCCTGCACCGAATCCGGCAGCAAAACGGACCGAAGGTCGTCATGCTCACCACGATCGGCCGCGCGCCCGAAATCCGGCGTGCGCTGGCCGCGGGAGCGAGCGGATTCGTACTCAAGGACAGCACCGGAACGGAACTCGCAGCCGCAGTCCGCGCGGCCCACGAAGGCGTCACGGCGATGAGCCCGGGGGTGGCCGCGACCCTCCGCACGCCTACCGCCGAGGGAGTCACCCCACGGGAACGCGAAGTCCTGCTCCTGCTCGGCCGGGGCCTGTCCAATCGCGACATCGCGACGGAGCTGGGCCTGGCGGAGCGCACGGTGAAGGTGCACGTCGGCAACCTGCTGGCGAAGCTTCAGGTGGACAGCCGGACACAGGCCGCCCTACTCGCCAACGACATCCTCGGCAACCCGGCTCGGCTGGGTCCTTCCCGCTGACCGCAATTTGTCGGTTTCGAGGGCGGTCCGTCGGACTGCTGCGTGGAAAGAAATACGGGAGCGGCGATGCTCCAGTCCGGTCGCCGCCCGCACCGGACCATAAGCAGGCGATGCGCGCGTGGCCGCCAGATGTCTTCTCGGACGAGAGCTGTCCACATCAGACGGAAGCAACGGACAGCGGCCCACACCCCGCCCCGCGTCCGATGATCCACCCCTCCACTCAGCGGT
>NZ_PQIA01000218.1 GCF_003385235.1 Amycolatopsis circi
GCTCCCCGGCCCGGCAGCCGCAGTCCGAAAAGGACACTCCGAAACCCGCCGCCGCCAAGGAAACCCCGCCGCCAACCGGGCACGGCCACGGCCACGGTCATGGACACGGCCCGGCCGCCCCCGCGTCGCAACGAGTCCGCAAACTCCTGATCTGGCTCCTCGCCCCGCTGGCCGTCGCGACCGTTGTCGGCATGATCGTCCTGTACCCGTGGGGCAGCTCGCTGCCGAAGAGCGCTGTTCCGCAAGGCACCCCGGTCCAGGCCGCGATCACGACCGCGACGTCCGGCCCGTGCCTGCAGCCCGGCCAGGTGCAAGTCGGCTCCCAACCGGACCCGAACGCGAAACCGTGCCTCACCGTCGACCTGCAAATGTCCGACGGCCCAGCAGCCGGAAAACCAGTGCGGCTGACCGTCCCGATCGAACCGAGCACACCGCGATTCACCGCGGGCGACAAGGTCGTCCTCGCCTACAACGGCGGCAACCCGCTGGATCCGCAGTCGTTCACCCTGGTCGACTTCCAACGCGGCACGCCGCTGGTACTGCTAGCCGCACTGTTCGCAGTCGCCGTACTCGTACTCGGCCGCTGGCAAGGTCTCGCCGCGCTAGTCGCCCTAGTACTGAGTTTCGTCGTGATCGTGCTCTTCGTGCTGCCCGCGATCCTCTCCGGAGAAAACCCGCTGCTGGTCGCGATCGCCGGAGCAGGCGCGATCATGTTCATCGCGCTGTACCTGACCCACGGCCTTTCTGCGAGAACCTCAGTCGCCGTACTGGGCACCCTGGTCAGCCTCGCGCTGATCGGAATCCTGTCAGCGATCTTCTCCGCCGCCGCGTCGCTGACCGGCCTAGACGACAGCACCACAACCTTGATCGCCTCGCTAGGCCACGGCATCGACGCCCGAGGCCTGCTACTGGCAGGCATCGTGATCGGCGCACTGGGCGTGCTGGACGACGTCACGATCACCCAAACCAGCGCAGTCTGGGAACTGCGCCGCGCGAACCCGTCCCTGAGCTGGCGCGAGCTGTACAGCTCAGGCCTGCGAATCGGCCGAGACCACGTAGGTTCCGCAGTGAACACCCTGGTAATGGCCTACGCCGGAGCCGCCCTGCCGGTAATGCTCTACTCCGCGATCTCCGGCGTAGGACTAGGCGCCCTGCTAGGCAGCGAAGACATCGCCGGGGAAATCATCCGCACCTTGGCAGGCTCAGTAGGCATCGTCGCAGCAGTCCCAGTAACGACGGTCCTAGCCGCCCTAATCGCAGCCCGCGAGCCGGTAGAACACCTCATCAGCACCACGAAACCCGCAGAATCACACTAGTAACACCCCGGCAGCCCCCGGTCGGACGCGACCGTCGCGAATGAGGTACGAAGACCGCGACCCCGCACCCGTAGGAGGGGCTGTGTTCTCAGCCGTCCTGGCCGGACCCCGAGTCACCGTGCACCTGGTCCGCCGCCTGTTCGCGTCCGCTCTGGAAGCAGCCGAAACCGTCCCGCGAATCGCCGCCGCCCTAGACGAGGTCCGCGCCACCCTGCGCCACCTAGAACGCCTGCTCGCCTACGTAGCCGAAGAACTCCCCGAACTAACCGACCACCTAGACCAAATCCGCGCCCGAGTAGACGCCCTAGAACAACACACAAGAACCCCCGCAGGACACGACTAACCCCCTTCGGGACCACCCCAAACCCAGCAACAACGCGGGATCGCGTCGGCGTCTGGAGGGGCAGTGCGCACGGCCCCCAGGCCGTGCGCACTGCCCCTCCAGACGCCGACCTAAAGGCGATCCCGCCGCGACGACGAAGTCGGCGCAATCAAACACAGCTGGCGACCGACCTCCCCAACTCACTCCAACTCGCCCCCACTCACCCCAACGTAGCCACAAACCGAGAAACAGCCTCCATAGGAAACCGCTGCAAATACTTCCCGCTAGGCGCAGCCGAAGCCAACCGATACAACGGTCTCTCCGCCACCGCATCCCCCCGAGCCTCAGCCCGCAGCTCCGCCACTAACAACTCCGAAAACACCAGCCCATTAGCCTCAGTGTTGTTCAGCACCGCATCCGCCAGCCGCCGCAACTGGAGCGCCCCCAACTCCCGCCCCCCAGTCCCGGAAAACACCGCCAAATCAAGCTTCACCGCACGCCTCCGCTGGCCCGCATTCACGAGCAACGCGACCGTCCGATTCCCCCGGACATCACTGATCACCACGTCCAACCGAGGCGCGGACAGCAAATCCACCCGCCGCACCCCCCAAGTACGCACGACCAGCTCCGTCCCCGCCAACCAGATCCGCCGCCGAGCCGCATACAGCACCACGTAAACCAGCGGCACCGCCACCACCGCCGCCACGATCAGCCCGGCCACCTGTCCGCCGATCAACCCGACGATCCCGCCGAACGCCGCAGCCAGAATCAACACGCCGAAGATCCCGGACCACGCCCGCCGACGACGCAGCTTCGGCTCGTCCGCGAAAAGCGGCAGCCGCTCGACCGGCTTCTCGGTCACTGCCCGACCCCCGGCACGAACGGATTCCCGGCGCGCTCGCGCCCGATGGTCGTAGCCGGGCCGTGGCCGGGCAGCACGACGGTGTCGTCGGCGAGCGTGAGCAGTGTGCGCAACGAATTCTCCAGGTCGGAGCCGGATCCGCCGGTGCGCCCGACCGATCCGGCGAAAAGCGTGTCCCCCGTGAACACCAGCCTGCCACCCTCGCCGGTCTCGACGGCGAACGCCACCGACCCCGGCGTGTGCCCGGGCAGCGGGAGCACCCTGATGGCCAGCCCGGCTGCCTCGACGTCGTTCCCGGTGAGCGGGTCGAACGGCCCGTCGTACCACTCGGCCTCGCCCGGATGCAGGCGCAGCGGCACCTCGTGCGCGCCCGACAGTTCCGCGGCGGCGCCGACATGGTCCGGATGGCCGTGCGTGGCGAGCAGCGCGACCGGCGTGAGATCGTGCTCAGCCAGCGCCTCGGCCAGCGGTTCGGCGGCGCCCTCGCCCGGGTCGACGACGAGGCACGGACCCCCGGCGGCGGGAGCCAGCAGATAGCAATTCGAGCGCAGCGGACCCGCGGCGAACCCGGCGACGAGCACCGAACCCTCCTCCCCGGAAGCGGCCTTGATCACGACCCGGTGAAGACTAGCCGCCCCTGTACGGAGTCCTAACAGGCTGTGCCCATACACTGCCGCTACCTCAGACGTGTGACTTCGAGCGGAAACTGGAGGGCGGGTGGCGACCAACCAGCAGCGCCGAGAAGCCGCAAAGCGCAAACTCGAGCGGCAGCTCGTGCGCCGGGCGGAACAGGCGAAGCGACGCAAGATCGTGGGCGCTGGAGTGGTCGGCGGTGTGGTCCTCATCGTCGCCGGTCTCGTGGTGTGGATCGTGAACAGCGGCGGCAGCGGCGACCCGCAGGCCGCCGCGCCGCCGCCGTCGAGTTCCGCGCCGCCGGTCCCGAGCGTCACGAACATCCCCACCGAGCGCACCGCGCTCCCCAAGCGCCCCAAGGCGCTGCCGAACCCGACGACGTGCTCGTACCCGGCCGACCCGAGCGGCAAGCCGCCGTCGGGCAAGAAGGCGACCGTGCCGGACGGCAAGAACGTGTCCTCGAGCGGGACCGTGAACATCACGATGAAGACCACCCAGGGCGACATCCCGATGACGCTGGACCGCGCGCTCGCGCCGTGCACCGTGCAGGCGTTCGAGAGCCTGGCGAAGCAGGGTTTCTACACCGACACGATCTGCCACCGCCTCGGCGTCACCGACCTGCAGATGCTGCAGTGCGGCGACCCGGACGCGAAGGGCGACGTGACGACCGACGGCCGCGGCGGCCCCGGCTTCACCGTGCCGGACGAGGTCGTCGACACCTCCAAGTACGGCCGCGGCGTCCTCGCGATGGCCAACACCGGCCAGCCGAACAGCGGCGGCAGCCAGTTCTTCATGGTCTACGGCAACGCGCCGCTGCAGCCGCAGTACACGATCTTCGGCAGCATCTCCGACGAGGGCCTGAAGGTGCTCGACAAGATCGCGAAGAACGGCATCGGCGCGATCGGCCAGGACGGTTCGACCGGCGAACCCAAGCAGCCGGTCAAGTTCACCGCGGTCACGGTTTCCTGACTTGACTGTGCGAGTCGAGATCGGCGGCGCCACTCCCGGCACCGCCGATCTCGCCGCCGCGGCGACCAGCTACGGCCATTTCACCGCGATGCAGGTCCGCGACGGGCGCGTGCGCGGCCTCCGCTACCACCTCGACCGGCTCGCGGCGAGCACCCGCGAGGTGTTCGGCAGCGAACTGGACACCGAACTGGTCCGCGGCTACATCCGGCGGCTCGTCGCCGGTCAGGGCGCGTTGTCGGTGCGAGTGATCATTTTCTCGCGGTCCTCGCCGCACGACGTCGCGATGACACCCGAAATTCTCGTGCGCACCGCGCCGCCCGCCTCCCCCGTCTCAACGCCGATGCGGTTGCGATCCGTTTCCTACCAACGGGATCTGCCGCACGTGAAGCACCTCGGCGGCTTCGGTCTCACGCAGCATTCGCGCGCCGCCGCCCTCGCCGGGTACGACGACGCCGTTTTCCTCGCCGCCGACGGCCGGATCAGCGAGGCGACCATCTGGAACGTCGGCTTCCTGCGCAACGGGACGATCGTCTGGCCGGAAGCCCCCGTGCTGCCGGGGATCACGTACCTGGTCCTCGAGGAACAGCTGCGCGCAGCCGGGGTTCCACAGGAGACGCGACCGGTATACCCGGCGGAACTCCCCGAATTCGACGCGATGTTCGTGACCAACTCCGCCACCATCGGCCGCCCCGTCGCCTCCGTGGACGACGTGCCGCTGCGCACCTCGCCCACCGCGACAGAACTCCTGACAACGGCCTACGAAGCCGCACCGTGGGACGAGATCTGACGCAGCCTCAAGGCCTGCGATGCTCGACCCAGACATTGGGCTCGACATAGACCGCGGAGTCGTGCGCCACCGACGCCAGAACCGGGTTCAGCGCGCCTTCCACGACCACCGGGCCGTCGGTGTCGAACGGCAGGCCGGTCCACTCCCGCCACTGCGCGAGCGTGCCCGGGATGGTCATCGACACCGGGCAGACCTTCAGGATCCGCCCGCCCGCGCGCACGTGGACCCGCAGCCACGGGTCGTAAGGCAGACCGTCGTCGCGCACCCGGAAGGCGTACTCGCTCATCGGCGTCTCGGGTTCTTCCGCCTTCCGCGACGGGCGCACCGGAGCGTAGAGCACGTCGTGTCCGAGGCGGAAAGCGTTGTCCCGCAGAGCATTCACCATCACCGAGGCGAGTCCGGCGCCCTGTTGTTCCTTGCGGATGACGATCTCCAGCGCGGTCACCGCGTTGCGTTCCCGGCCCGCCAGCCGGTCGCTGTGCTGCCACCTGATCACCTCGTCCCACCCGCCGTCGGGCAGTTCCTCGCGACCGCGGCCGCCGAACCCGAAGGGCGTCGAGTAGGCCTTGGCGACCGGCTCGTCTCCGTCCGTCGCGAGCAGCACGTAGTCGGCGACGGTGTCGAGTTCGCCGTAGTAGAGATGGCCCGTGGGGTTGTGGTGCATGAAGACCGGCCACGACCGGTCGAAGTCGGCGTGGTCGACCGTCCGGAAGATCTCCGGATTCCGGCTGCGGTGATGGATTGTCAGAGCCACAGGCCCCAGTCTCACCGGCCAGTCAACCGGTTATCCGCCCGAGCTAGCGATAGGCGAACTTCGGCGCGCGCCGGTTCAGGAACGCGTCCACGCCCTCCGCGTAGTCCTCCCCGTGCAGCGCGGCGAGCCGGATCTCCTCGACCTCGTCGTCGGTTTTCTCCTGGCCCGCGACGATCTTCTCGATGATCCGGTTCATCCCGCGGATCGACGCCTGCGACCGCCCGCACAGGGTCTCGGCGAACCGGGCCGTCGCGGCTTCCAGGTCCGCGGCCGGGAAAACGTCGTTGACCAGCCCGATCTCGCGGGCCCGGAGCGCGTCGACGAGTTCGCCGGACAGCAGGAAGTACTTGGCGTGCGCCGGGCCGACCAGCGAAACCAGCTGCCGCGTCGAGGCGAAGTGGTAGACGATGCCGAGTTTGGCCGGGGTGATGCCGAAGCGCGCGTCGTCCGCGGCGAAGCGGAAGTCGCAGGCGACCGAGATCTGGCAGCCGCCGCCGATGCAGTTGCCCTGGACCATCGCGACGGTCGGCTTGCGCATCGCGGTCAGCGCCGCCACCGCGCTGTCCACGGCCTCGTCGTACTTCGCCGCGGCGTCGGCGGTCGAGCGCAGCTCGCGGAACTCGCCGATGTCCGCGCCCGCGGAGAAATGCCGGCCGGCCCCGGTCAGCACCAGCACCTTCAGCTCGGGATCGGCCTCGACCTCGGCCGCCACGCCCGGGATCGCCGCCCACATGCCGTGGGTGATCGCGTTCATCTTCTCCGGGCGCGAGAACGTCAGCCGGGCCACGGCGCCTTCGCGGGTGAACTCGAGTCCGTCCGTCATGCCAGCACCCTAACGGCCCGGCCACAGTGGACGGTCAGGATGCGGATGTGACCCGGTACACGTCGTACACGCCCTCGACCCCGCGCACGACCTTCAGCACGTGCCCGAGGTGCTTCGGGTCGCCCATCTCGAACGAGAACCGGCTCACCGCCACCCGGTCCCGCGACGTCGTCACCGAGGCCGACAGGATGTTCACCTTCTCGTCCGCCAGCACCTTCGTGACGTCCGAAAGCAGCCGGTGCCGGTCGAGCGCCTCGACCTGGATCGCCACCAGGAACACCGAGGACGACGACGGCGCCCACTCCACCTCGACCAGCCGCTCCGGCTGGGTCCGCAGGTCCTCGGCGTTCGTGCAGTCCGTCCGGTGCACGCTCACGCCGCCGCCGCGCGTCACGAAACCGAGGATCTCGTCCCCCGGCACCGGCGTGCAGCAGCGCGCCAGCTTCGCCCAGACGTCGCTGGCGCCCTTGACGATGACGCCGACGTCGTTCGAGCCGCGGCGGCGCGTGACCGTGGACGGCGTGGCCCGCTCGGCCAGCTCCTCCTCGGCCTCCTCGACCCCGCCCAGCAGCGCGACCAGCCGCTGCACCACGTGCTTCGCGCTGGTGTGGCCCTCGCCGACGGCCGCGTACAGCGAAGAAATGTCGCCGTGCCGCAGCTCGGTCGCCACCGAGCCCATCGACTCCGCCGACACGAGCCGCTGGATCGGCAGCCCGACCTTGCGGATCTCCTTGGTGATCGCTTCCTTGCCCGCGTCGATCGCCTCGTCGCGGCGCTCCTTCGCGAACCACTGCCGGATCTTCGCGCGCGCCTTCGGCGAACCGGCGAACTGCAGCCAGTCGCGGCTCGGCCCGGCGCTTTCCGCCTTGGACGTGAAGATCTCGACGACCTCGCCGTTCTCGAGCTTCCGCTCGAGCGCGACCAGACGCCCGTTCACGCGCGCGCCGATGCAGCGGTGGCCGACCTCGGTGTGCACCGCGTACGCGAAGTCCACCGGCGTCGAATCCGCGGGCAGCGTGATCACGTCGCCCTTCGGCGTGAACACGAAGATCTCGCGCGCGGCCAGTTCGTAGCGCAGCGATTCGAGGAAGTCGCCCGGGTCCGCGGCCTCGCGCTGCCAGTCGAGCAGCTGCCGCATCCACGCGATCTCGTCCAGCTCCATGCCGTTGTTGCCGGCGTGGGTGCCCTTGGTTTCCTTGTACCGCCAGTGCGCGGCGATGCCGTACTCGGCGGTGCGGTGCATGTCGTAGGTGCGGATCTGCACCTCGAGCGGCTTGCCGTCCGGCCCGATCACCGTGGTGTGCAGCGACTGGTACACGCCGAACCGCGGCTGCGCGATGTAGTCCTTGAACCGCCCCGGGACCGGCTGCCACAGCGCGTGCACCACGCCCATCGCGGCGTAGCAGTCGCGCACGTCCTCGACCAGGATCCGCACGCCGACCAGGTCGTGGATGTCGTCCAGGTCCCGGCCGCGGACGATCATCTTCTGGTGGATCGAGTAGTAGTGCTTCGGCCGTCCCTCGACCTTCGCGGTGATCCGCGACGACACCAGGTTGTTCGTCAGGTCCGCGATCACCTTGCGCAGGTAGGTGTCGCGCGAGGGCGCGCGGTCGGCGACCAGCCGGACGATCTCGTCGTACTTCTTCGGCTGCAGGATCGCGAACGCGAGGTCTTCCAGCTCCCACTTCACCGTGGCCATGCCGAGCCGGTGCGCCAGCGGGGCGAGCACCTCGAGCGTCTCGCGAGCCTTGCGGGCCTGCTTCTCCGGCGGCAGGAAGCGCATCGTGCGCATGTTGTGCAGCCGGTCGGCGAGCTTGATGACCAGGACCCGCGGGTCCTTCGCCATCGCGATCACCATTTTGCGGATGGTCTCCGCTTCGGCCGACGTGCCGAGCTTGACCTTGTCCAGTTTGGTGACGCCGTCGACCAGCTCGCCGACTTTGTCGCCGAAGTCGGCCTTCAGCTGTTCCAGGGAGTAGCCGGTGTCTTCCACTGTGTCGTGCAGCAGGGCCGCTACGAGGGTGGTGGTGTCCATGCCTAGTTCGGCGAGGATGGTGGCTACTGCCAGGGGGTGGGTGATGTACGGGTCGCCGGATTTGCGGCGTTGTTCTCGGTGGAGTTCTTCGGCGACGTCGTAGGCGCGTTGGAGTTGGCCTAGGTCGGAGTTCGGGTGCAGTTCGCGGTGAATGACCGCCAGGGGTTCGAGGACCTGTTTGACCGGGGCGGCGCGCTGGGCGGTGATTCGCCGGGCCAGGCGGGCGCGGACGCGACGGGTCGCGGAGGGGTTCGGCGCGGCTCCGTTGGGCCGGGTCCCGGTGTCCGCCGCGGTGGCACCGCTCTTGGCGGGGGTGGCGCCGCCTTTGGCGGGAGTCGCACCGCCTTTGGCGGGGACGTTGGCGTCGAGCTCTTGGCTCACCCGCACCTCCAGCTGCTTCGTGCGGCCTCGAACCAATAGCGTAACCGGTGGGGCTTTTGGTGGGGGCGGTGACGTGCCGTTGCGCTGTGTTGCGCGGTGTTGCCGGGGCTCGTCGCCTGGCGGCGACATTGGCCCGGTGGTTGCGTGGGGCACCCCGAAGGTTGATTGTGCTGACGGTCTGGGGGTGCTTGTCAAGGCGGGAAAGATGCCTTGACAAGCACCCCCAGACCGTCAGCA
>NZ_PQIA01000219.1 GCF_003385235.1 Amycolatopsis circi
CCCGCACCCCGATACGAAGCCTCCCTGCGGTCGGCGGGTGCTTGTCAAGGCATCTTTCCCGCCTCGACAAGCACCCACCGACCGTCAGCACAATCAAGCTTCGGGGTGCCCCACGCAACCAGGGCAGCAATGTCGCCGCCAGGCGACGAGCCGCACGTGAAAACAATTCACCCCATCCCAGGCGAACACCCCGTGACATCCACCCCCGATATCACCCCATATGGGTCATTCCTCCCCCAGTGGATCTAGCTAACCGGCGCAAACGCTCCTAGCATGCCGACCATGGGGACCTTGCCGCCAAGGCGGGTAAATTGATTTCGCTGACCTTCCGGATCCTGGGGCCGCTGGAGGTCGTCGCCGAGGGCCGGGCCGTACCTCTGGGCGGCCCGAAGCCCCGGCTGCTGCTGGCCGCACTGGCCCTCCAGCCCAACATCGTCGTGTCCACCGAAGCCCTGGTCGAAGTCCTGTGGCCGACCACCGCCCCGCGCTCCGCAGCCGCCAACATCCGCACCTACGTCCACTCCCTCCGCCGACGCCTGGCCGAAACGTCGCCCGACCTAGCCGACCGCATCACGAGCCGAGCCTCCGGCTACCTCCTCACCGTCCCGGAAGACGAACTCGACCACCTCGTGTTCACCCGCTTAGCAACGAAAGCCTGGGAAACCCAAGACTGCCCAGAAACCGCCCTGACTCTCCTGGACGAAGCCCATGCCCTCTGGCGCGGCGAAGTACTGGAAGGCCTCCCCCACGACCCAACCTGGGGCCCCGAGGTCGCCCGCCTGGACGAATTACGCCTGGCAGTACAAGAACAACGCCTGCGCGCCCGTCTAGCCCTGGGCCGCCACAACGAAGTCATCGCCGAACTCCGCGCCCTGGTCACCGAACACCCGCTGCGCGAAGAACTCTGGCACCACCTGATCACCGCGCTGCGCGACGCAGGCCGCAGCAGCGAAGCCGCGGAAGCGTACGAACTAGTCGAACGAACCCTCGCCGACGAACTGTCCGCGAGCCCCGGCGCAGCACTCCGCGAACTCCGCACGACTCTCGAAGTTCCCTGCGCCAAGATCCCGCCGATCTGCCAGCTGCCCCTGGATCTCCCGGATTTCACCGGTCGCGGCGAGGTAACGAAGCACCTGGTCGCGAAACTCCGCCAGCACGCCGAAGCGGAACGCCCCACGATCGTCGTCCTGTCCGGCGCACCAGGAATCGGCAAATCCTCAATCGCCGTACGGGTAGCGCACGCGGTCCGCGCCGTTTTCCCCGACGGACAGTTGCATGTGGACCTGGCCGGAACCTCGTCGTCCCCGCGCTCGCCCATGAGCGTGCTGGCCGAACTCCTGCGCGCACTGGGCATCCCGGACCCCGGCCTCCCGCGAGACCTGGCAGAACGCGCCGCACTCCTGCGTTCCCAGCTCGCCGGACGACGGATGTGCATCGTCCTCGACGACGCGGGCAGCGCCGCCCAAGTACGCCCGCTGCTCCCCGGCGCGGGCGCGTGCGCGGTGCTGGTCACCAGCCGAATCCGCCTGCCGGACCTGCCCGGCGCGGTCCCGGTGGACGTCGATCTCCTGCCCGAGCCGGAAGCCGCGCGCCTGCTGGAAGGGATCGTCGGCCACGAGCGAGTAGCCGCCGAACCCGAAGACGCCGTCGCGATCCTGCGCCAGTGCGGGCATTTGCCGCTGGCGATCCGCGTGGCCGGAGCCAAGCTCACCCACCGGCCGACCTGGTCGCTGCGCATCCTCGCCGACCGCCTCCACGACGAACACCGCCGCCTGGACGAGCTGCGCGTCGGCGATCTGGCGGTCCGGGCAAGCGTGACCCTGAGCTACGACCTCCTGCCCATGTCCGCCGCCGCGGCCTTCCGCCGGCTAGGCGCACTGGGTCCAGTGCAATTCCCGGCCTGGGCAGTCGCCGCTGTCCTGGGCCGCCCGTCCGCCGACGACGTCCTCGACGTGCTCGTCGACGCGCACCTGGTGGAACTCGTCGCCACGGACGTCGCGGGCCAGCCGCGTTACCGCCTGCACGACCTCCTGCGCGTGTACGCCGCCGAACTGGCCGAACCCGACGAAATGCAAGCCGCGATCGGCCGCGTGCTCGAAGGATATCTGGCGCTGGCCGTAGAAGCCGCCGAGCGAATGCCGATCCACTTCTTCGGCCAGTACCACGACGACACCGCCCCGGCTCTGCCGCCGGAAGCAGACCGCTTGCTGACCGACCCCGCCGCCTGGTTCGCCGCCGAACGAGCCACCTGCGTCGCCGCCGTCAGCTTGGCCGCCGAACGCGGTTTCGACGACCTGACCTGGCGGCTCACCGTGGCCCTCACCCCGTACTTCGACCTCCGCGGCCACCAGGACGACTGGCACGCCACCCATCTGCTCGCCTTGGACGCAGCACGCCGGGCAGGCGCGCTCCGCGGCGAGGCAGTCGTCCAGCGCAACCTCGGCCAAGTCCTGCTGTACCAAGACAACGACGCAGACGCGCTGGTCGCCTTCGAAGCCGCGCGCGAGCTGTACCAACGCATCGGCGACCAGCAAGGGCTCGGCGAAGCACACGCCGGCCTCGGCACCGTGTTACGAATGCAAGGCCAGACCGACCGCGCGCTCGAACCCTGTCACGAAGCGCTCCGGCTGTTCGGCGAAGCGGGCGATCCGCACGGCGAAGCGGTAATCCGGATCGCGATCGGTTCGATCTGGGTCGCGCGCAAGTGCTACGCGACCGCCCGCCGCTGGTACACCGACGCGCTGGAGCTGTCCTGCGAGATCGGCGACCGGCATCGAGAAGCCCATGCGCTGCAACGACTCGGGCTTCTGCACCAGCGCGAGGGCAACCTCGCCGAGGCCCGCGAGCACGTCACGCGCGCCATCGCCGTCTTCATCGATCTCGGCGACGACCACTGCGTCGGCTACGCGAACCAGAACCTGGGCGAACTCTGCCTGTACAGCGGCGATCTCGCGCACGCGCAGCTGCTGCTGGTGAACTCGCTGAGCGTGCACCGCCGCAACGGGGACCGCCGTTCCGAAGCCCATGTGTCGCAGCTCCTCGGCGAACTCCATTCCGCGCTCAGCCAGCCCGAACGGTCCCGCAGCTATGCCGAACGCGCCCGGGCCATCCGCCGGGAACTGTCCGCCGACGCCCCGGTCGACGACCGGCCGCGCAAAACCGGACCGCACCGGATCGTGTCCGCCTGACGCGCGGGCCCGGTTGCGCGGCCAATCCCGCGCGCCGGGCCACGATGCGCTGATGAACACCAGGAAAGCGGCTGGTCACGTCCTTCTCGCAGTGGCGGTTATCGCTTTGTCGACCCCCGCTCCCGTCTCGGCCACACCGAAGCACGGCAGAAGAGTCCTGGAAAGACCGCTGACCTACCGCCTCTACGCCACCCGCGAAGGGCTCGTCGGCGGCACCACCTCGAGCGGGCACCGGATCACCGAACGGGACCATTTCGTGGCGCTCCCGTCGACGAAAACGGTGTCCTCCAAGGGAAGAGGGACCTTCACCGTCAAGGTATGCCGGACCGACGGCACGCGCTGCGAGTACGCGCCGGTGTGGGATGTCGGGCCGTGGAACGAACACGACGACTACTGGAACCCCGCCGAGCGTCGCGCGCAGTTCGGTTCACTGCCGCAAGGCGTGCCGGAAGCACAAGCGGCGTACCAAGACGGCTTCAACGGCGGCAAGGACGAACACGGCCGCACCGTGCGGAATCCGGCCGGTCTCGACCTTGCCGACGGCACGTTCTGGGACGGCCTCGGCCTCAAAGGCAGCAGCTACGTCGACGTCACTTTCCTGTGGACCGGCACCGCTCCGGCCACCGGCGTGGTGACCGGAGGGGCCCCGGTGGTCGTGCGCACGTCCGCGGACAACGACGCGCCGCCAGCCGGATTGGCCGCCGATTCCGCTCAGGTGCCGATCGAGTGTTCCGTGCGCGGCGAAGCGGTGGACGGAACCACGCGCTGGAACCGGATCGGCCCCGGACACTATGTGTCCGAGGCCGATCTCCGAGCCGATTCGCCGGTGCCGTCCTGCTGAACCTCAGTGATGGTGGTGGGCATGCACGACGGCGTGCCCACGACCGCGTCCGATCATCCACTTGTTGACCGGAACCGTGACCACGAAAGCGATCGCGAGTGACAAAGCCAATGACAGCCAGAACAAGCCGCTCGACAACCCCGCGTCCATCGCACCCGGAATCGCCACGACGACGGTGTTGTCGATGACCTCCATGACCGCGATCGACACCGTGTCGGCGGCGAGCGCGACCTTGAAGGCGGCCGCGAGCGCGAGCCCCGACTTGAGCACGCCGCGCATGGTGAGGGCATAGCCGAAGACGAACGCCAGCACGATGGACAGCACCACGGTGGCTGCGTTGTGCAGACCGAACGCGGTGCCGAGAACCATGCCGAGCACTTCGCCGATGGCACAGCCGGTGAGGCAGTGCAGCGTCGCCTGGGCAGCGGTGGACCAAGACGCTCCGTGCTCGTTCATACCGCTGACTATACCCCTGCGGGGTATATCTGGCGCAAGGTCGCCCGATGTGATGACTGTCCCCCGGCGCGTCCGGCAAATCGGTATAACCGGAAGTGTGGTGATCAACTCGGCGCGCCGTTGCGCCGCCGCATTCGTCCTTGTTCTGTTCCTCGGAAGCTTCCTCAGCGCTCCAGCGAGCGCGCAGTCGTCGCCGCTCAAGTGGGGCGAATGCCCGGCCGGGGCGCCCCGGCAAGTGTCGTGCGCGAGCCTGCGGGTGCCGCTCGACTACGCGAAGCCGGACGGCAAGCAGATCACCCTCACCGTGTCCGGCATGGGCAGTCTCAGCTCGCCGCACTTCCTCTTGGTGAACCCCGGCGGGCCAGGCGCGTCCGGGCTCGGCACCGAGAAGCTCGTGTTCAGCCAGCTGCCGCAGGACGTCGCGCAGCAGTACGCGGTGTTCAGCTTCGATCCGCGCGGAATCGGTGCGAGCACACCGGTTTCCTGTGGCGACACAACGAAACTCACGCCGCATCCCGCGGTGCCGTACCAACCGGCCGGCCTTCGGCAGGAGCGGAACCGCGAAGACCTGGCCAAGCAGATCGCGGCGCAGTGCGCGGCGAACGGGAAAGACCTGCTTCCGCACCTCACCACCGAGAACGCCGCGCGGGACATGGACCGGATCCGCGAGGCGCTCGGCAAAGACAAGATCGACTACCTCGGCTATTCCTACGGAACCAAGCTCGGCGCCACGTACGCGACGCTGTTCCCGGCGCACACCGGCCGGATGATCCTGGACAGCGTCGTCGATCCGACGGTCACCACGTATCGAACGCAGTTCCAGCAGGACCCGGCGTTGCAGGCGCGGGCCGAGCAACTGTTCGCCTGGACCGCGGAGCGCGACAGCACATACCACCTCGGCACCACCGCATCCGCCGTGAAGGCTGCGTGGAACGAGCTGCGCGAGAAACTCGCGGCGCAACCGGCGGACGGCAAGACCGGAGTGTCCGAATTGGACGATCTGCTGTCGTCCGCGATGTACGGCGACTGGGCCTGGCCGTCGCTGATGCAGGCGGTCGCGAGCCACCGCGGCGGGGATTCGACCGGGCTGAACGTCGCCGCCGGACAGGCCCGGTACGCGGTCGACCCCGGCCAACTGGCGTACAACTGCGCCGACGCCGGCTGGCCGCGCAACTGGGCGACCTGGCACGCGGACACCGCGAGGTCGGCCAAAACCGCGCCGCTGTTCGCCTGGCTCAACAGCTGGTACAGCGCCCCGTGCGCGTTCTGGCAGGTCCCGCCGTCGCCGGAGGTCCGGATCGGCTCGGGTCCGGTGCCGCCGATCCTGTTGCTGCAAGGGAAAGACGGCGCCGCGACACCGTTCGTCGGCGCGCGGCGGATGCACCGGGTACTGCGCGGTTCGAGCTTGCTCGTCGACGGCGGCGGCAACCATGCGGCCTACCTCAACGAGCCGAACCCGTGCGTCGACGACAAGGCCGCGCACTACCTGCTGACCGGTGAACTGCCCGGGGACGGGACGTGTCCGGCGGGCGGAGAGGAGGCTGCGCCATCCGGCGGTTGAACTCTTTTGCGTAACCGTTTGATCGCTTTCGGTTGACCCCCGGCCGCCGCTGGCCCTACCTTCGGCTCCCAGGTCAGGTAGCCGGGGAACGGTGGGGGATGCGAGGGCGGACCAGAACGCTCGTGCTGAGTGCGGCGCTGGTGGCGACCGCGGCGGCGGTGGCGGGCAGTTGCTCGCCGGTCCTGTCCGATTCGGCTCCGGAGCCGGCGAAAATCGCCTTCGTGCCGAAAATCGGCGGGATCCCGTACTTCGACGCGATGAACGCCGGAGGCATGCTGGCCGCCGGACGGCTCGGCGCGAAGTGGTTCACTCGCGCGCCGGCGACCGTCGATCCGGAGGCGCAGACGACGATCCTGCGGCAGCTCATCGCCGAACGCGTGGACGTCATCGCGGTGGCCCCGAACGATCCGGCGGAGCTGGCCCCGACGATCGCGGAGGCCCGGGCGAAGGGCATCCACGTGCTCACCACGGACACCGACGCCGCCGATTCGCAGCGCGAGGTCTTCGTGAACCAGACGACAGCCGAGGGCATCGGTTCGGCGCTGGTCGATTCGCTGATGAAGAAAACCGGCGGCGCCGGCGAGTACGCGATCGTCTCGTGCGGGCGCACCGCGACGAACCTCAACTCGTGGATCGAAGCCGAGAAAACGTATGCGGCACAACACTATCCGCGGGCGAAGCTGGTCGAGACAGTGTACGCCGGCGAGGACACCACCACCGCGACGAAGCTGGCGAAGGACATCCTCAACCGGCATCCGAAGCTCACCGGCATGATCGGCCAGTGCACGACGGCGACGCCGGGCATCGCGCGGGCGGTGCGTGATCAGCAGAAGATCGGCCAGGTGTTCACCGTCGGCACCGGCACGCCGCAGACGATGAAGCCGTACCTGGTCGACGGTTCCTGCTCCATGACGGTGCTGTGGAACGTCGAATCCCTCGGCTACCTCACCGCCTGGACCGCCGAGCAGCTCGCGACCGGCACCCCGCTGCGGCCCCGGAACAACGTGAGCCCGGAGCTTCCCGCGGTGCGCTACGACGCGGCCACCCGGACGGTCCTGCTCGGCGATCCCCTGCTGATCACGCAGAACAACGTGGATCAGTTCAAGTACTGACGGTCCTCAGCGCACGTCAGCGCACGTCGACGGTCACCGTCAGCGTGCGCGTCCGAGCTGGCAGCTTCGTCATGTCCACCTGCAGGTACTCGCCGTCGTCCGGTCGACCGTTCGGCTGCGTCTTGGCGTGCAGCGTGTACGGAGCCGCCGAATTCGCGACGCCGTCGATGCCGAAGTCGCTGTCATTGCTGATCACCACGGTGCGTCCGCCGTCGGTCGTCGCGACGCCTTCGACCTTGTCGTGGCCGAAGAAGCCGCCGCTCGGGTCCAGCCCGGTCACCAGTCCGCCGACGTCGAGGAACAGCTTCTTCGTCACCGGCGTCACGCCGACCTTCTTGAGGGCGTCAGCAGCCTCTGCGGTGGTCGCCTTGCCGACGTACGCCTCGATGCTCTTGCCACCGTCGACGAGCAGCCCGCCCTTGGCCGCGTCGTAGGTCGCGCCAGGCACCTTCGCCGCCGGGCCGAGATCGGTCGCCTTGCTCAGGTCGATCTCGAACAGCTTCTTATACGCGCCAGGCTCGGCCTTGCCGTCGCGCTCGTCCGCGAGGAACCGGGTTGCCGAGAGCGCGGTGATCTCGGAGACCGCGGTGCCGGTCTCGTCCGGGTTGTCGAGCAGGTAGGCGTACTCATGCGTGGCGCGCGTCTTCAGGTCGACCGTCACGATCCGCAGCGCAGGGACCTTGCTGGGCTTCTTCGTGAGGTCCGGTTGCTGCAGCGCGGACTGCATGATGCCGACGAGCGTCCGGCCGTCGGGCGTGAGCGCGAGGCCCTCCATGCCCTTGTTCGGCACGCGGTTGTTGAGTTCCTTCGGCAGCGAACCGTCGAACGGCGAGAGCCGCTCGATCGCGCGGCCGTCAGCGTGGAAGTGCGTGATGAACGGGCCGTACTCGTCGGACACCCAGAACGTCCCGTCGCGCTGGGCGACCAGGCCTTCGGAGTCGTAGCCGTTCGGCGACGCGGGCAGTTTCGCGCCCTTGAGGTCAACGATGGTCTCGCCGGTGCTCGCCAAGGTGTTGACCTGGCCGTTGTACGGCGAACCGTCGGCCGCGCGCAACGGAATGTTCCGCTCCAGCACGGCTTTCCCGCCCTTGAGCCGGAACTTGCCGATGGCAGGGGTGAACGACGGGATCGGCTCCACTTTGGACCCGTCCGGCGCGTCGACGTTCGGACCGCGGTCGGCCAGCCCGTAGAACTCGTCGCGCGAGCCCGGCACCGGGGTGAGCGCGGAACCGTATCCGGCGCCGGTGATCTTGACGCCGCCGAGCGTGCCGAGCGGCGGCAAGTCCGTCGGGTACAGCCGGACCGCGTCGCTGACGGTGTAGGTGAACGTGTCGCGGCCGGTGAACCCGGCGGCGGGCGTGTAGCGGAACGCTCTGTTCGGGCCGATGGCCAGCGCGCCGTGCCCGGGCTCGGTGTGCCGCACGACCGCGCCGTCGCGCTGAGCGTCGCCGCGCACCTGCAGCGTGTGCCCGGCCCGCACCCGGTAATGGTCGTCCGGGCGGCCCTTGGCCTCGGCCGGGCCCGTGACGGCCAGCGGCAGCACCAGCGCCCCGGCGACCAGCCCGATCTTCACGCGTTTCATCGGCTTTCTCCTCCTCTGGCGCCTTTTCGACGCCTGGGGGAGTCTCGACGGCCGAGTTGGACAACGTCCGTCATCGAGACGACCGCCGCGTTAACGAGCACGCCGTGCTCGAGCCGCTACTGCACCTCCTCCGACGATCAGCAGGATCGCCGTGAGACCCCAGCGACGCTGCTTCTTGACGTTGTCGCGCGCTTTGGCCGCGCGTTTCTCGGGCAGTTTCGGGATTGCCTTCACCGGGGCGGCGCGCGGCGGTGCCGGGGGTTCGGGCATCGGGATGGGCTGGATGATCACGTCCGGTGGTTGCGCGGACGGGGTCGGTGCTGGGGTGGGCACGAGCAGATCCGGCTGGCTCGGTGGCGGGGACGACGATG
>NZ_PQIA01000216.1 GCF_003385235.1 Amycolatopsis circi
TGCGGGGCGCGCGGATCGTGGTGCGGGGCTGCTCGGGTGAGGCGGGGGGTGTATTGCTGGCGGCGGTGATGGGCGGCATCGCCGGGGTACCGGGGCGGAAGCCGCGGAGCACCCGGGCTTCCGGACGGGGGCGCTCGGGTGGGGCGGCGAAGGCATTGCGGTGGGCTGCCGGGGCGACGGCGGTGATGGGCGGCGATGCCGGGCCGCCGCAGCGAACGAAGCTCCCCGGCAGTTCTCCGGACCGGCGTGCTCCTGCCGCGCGAGTCAGGGGCTTTGGGCGGCGACGGAGAGCGGCGAAACCGGGGCGAAAGGCGCGGAATAAGCGAGTCATGGCTGGACTTTCTGGCGAGAGTGCCGGACGGGGCAGGTGATGCGCGGCGATCCCGGGGCACCGGGGCGAGAAGAGCGGGTCATGGCTGAACCTCCTGGTAATGCTGTTCGAGCCGGTCGAGGAAAGTGCTGAAGCTGTGGCAGCAAGCGAGCCCGGCCGAGCGCGCGCCCATGACCCGCCGCAGTGCCGGGTCGCCCAGGAGCCGGGAGAGTGCGTCGGCGAGGGGGCTGCGTGCGTCCGGCGGGACGAGGAAACCGTTGTGGCCGGGGCGGATCAGTTCGGGGATGCCGCCGACGTCGGTGGCCGCGACCGCCCGTCCGACGCCGAGGGCTTCCAGCGCGACAGTCGGGAAATTCTCCGGCCACACCGACGGAATCACCACCACCGACGCCGCGCGGTACTCGGCCGCGAGGGCTGGCTCGTCGAGCCATCCGGCGAACCGGACGCGGTCGGCCAAACCGTGTTCGCTGACGGACTTTTCCAGGACAGCCCGCTGATTTCCGTCACCAGCCAGGGTTAGCCGGGCGTTTGGCAGGCGGCGGGCGACGGTCGCGAAGGCGTCCACGAGCACGTGCGCGCCTTTCACCGGCTCCAGGCGTCCGACGAACAGCGCGCGGGAGGCGTCGGGGACTGGCTCGGCGGCGGGCAGCGGCACGCCGTTCGGGACGACGTGGATCGGTGTCCTTGGCAGATCGTGCTGGACGGCGTCGGCGAGGAACCGGCTCGGGGCCAGCACGCGGTCGACGGTGCGGAGGCGACGCAGGTACGCCGGTCGTTGCAGGAAGCGCAAATAGGCCAGCCGTGCGGTGTCCGTTGTGGACAGTCGAGGGCGGCCTTCGATCCGGCTGCGCAGGTTCCACGACAGCAGTTGCCCGGTCCAGTCCTCCGGCCCGTGGACGGTGAGCACGCGAGGGTAGGCCGCCGACGCGCTGAGCACGGCCGGGCTGAACTCGCCGATGGTGTGCAGGTGCACCGCATCCGGCCGGAAAGCGCGCAGCGCGGCGCTCACCTGCCGGTAGGCGCGCCGGTGCCAGAAGTAGCCGGCGAAGCGGCGGACCGCGCTTCCGCGGATGGCGGGCACCAGGACGTCGGCGAAGACTTGCCGGTCGCTGACGGCGGGATCGTCGAGCAGGTGGTCGGTCGCGATGACGAGGACCTGGTGCCCGCGACGCCGCAGTCCGTCGGAAACGAGGCGGACGCTACGCTCCGCGCCGCCGGCTTCGAAGCCGACGTTGACGATGTGCGCGATCCTCATCCGAACCTCCTTTGTCGCTCGGAGACAAGCGGAACCCGCGCAGTGCGAGCGCGGCGACCGCGACGAGGCCGGACGCGAGATTGCCGACACCCCAGGCCGCCGCGATCCAGACGAGGCTGTGCTGCGCACCGAGCGCGGCGAGACCGACGGTGACAACCGCGTAGACCAGATTCGACAGATTCATCGCAGGGAGCTGGCGGGTCACCTTGAGCAGAAACCCGGACCACGTGTTGAAAGCGACCGCGAAAGCGGAGACCGCGAGGACGACCAAGCAGTTCCGGGCGTCGGCGGCGTAGCTGGTGCCGAAAAGCGTCAGCACGGGTTTCGCGAGGGCGACGGTGATGCTGACGGCGGGCACCACGATCGCGAGGATGAGCAGCGCGGACCGTTTCGCCAGATGCTTGAGGTCTTCCTGTTCGTGCGAACCTTCGGCGAACAACGCTTCGCCGATGGCGAACGGCACGGCGTTGACGAAGTTGGCGATCTGGAACGCCACGAAGTAGCCCGCCGACGCCTCCGGACCGAGCGAGCGCAGCACGAGCAGCGGAATCACCAGCAGGGGCACGAGATTCAGGCAGCTGGAGGCATAATTGCCGAGCGAGTACGCCAGCGTCGAACGCAGTGTCTTCGGATACACCCGCGGCCGCACCGGAATGCGCAGGCGCTGGCGGATGACGACGATGCTCGCGACCGCGGCGACGGCCGAGGCAACCGTGCTGGACAGGAAAATGCCGATCGCGCCCGCGCCGACGAAAACGATCGGCAGGCCGATTTTCACCACGCTCATCAGGACGCCGTTGAGCAGCATGTTGTACTTCGCCGCGCGCAGGGCCACGAAAACCGAGTCGGTGAGCAGGTTCTGCGCGACGGCCATCGCCAGCAGCGCGAACAGCACGATCTCCGGGAATGACCCGCTGAGGAACGACAATCCGGGTGAGACCAGCGGCGCGACGAGGGCGAATCCGGCTCCGAGGACAGTGCCGGTGACGGCCACTGAGGTGAGCGCGGAGCTGACGTGCGCGGTGCGGGACGGCGTCGTGGGCAGGTACCGGACGAGGCTGGAGCTGAGCCCGAGCCCGCTGAAATAGCTCAGCAGCGTCACCGCCGAGAGCAGCGAACTCGCCCAGCCGACCTCGGCGGGCGGGTAGAGCCGCGCGACGACGATCCAGAACACGAATCCGGACCCGGCGCCGAGTGCGGTCGTGGCCATGAGGAAGAACGAGTTGCGGACCAGCGGGTCGGATTTCAGCCGGGCGGCGAAGGCCGGCACGGGCCCGGTGAGTGCGGTCATGCCGGAACCTCGATCGTGCCGAGGGCGGCGCGGTAGCTCTCTTCGAGCCGTTGCGCGTGTCTTGGCCAGGAGAACTGTGCGGCGGCGAAACCGGCGGAGTAGCGGCCCATGGCTTCGCGGCGGGAGGGATCGGCGGCCAGGGACCGCAGTGTCGTGCGCAGGATCGCCGCGTCGCGGGGGATCAGGGCGACCTGGGTTCGGTCGAGTCCGTAGGAGGCGTAGCCCGGGTCGTCGGTGGTGACGATGGGGAGGCCGGAGGCCATGGCTTCTTGGACAGTCAGGGGGAATCCTTCCGCAGTCGAGGGCAGGGCGAAGACGTCGCAGGCGCGGTAGAGGTCGCTGATTTCGCCGGGGTTCAGCGCGCCGAGGTGGTGGACTGCGGGATCAGCGGGGAGGTGCTTGGGCGGATCGCCAGCGAAGACCAGGTCGTAGTCGTGGTGCCGGGCCGCGAGAAGCAGGTCGTAGCCCTTCTTCGGCACCGGCCGTCCGACGAACAGCACCAGGACCCGGTCGGCGGGCAGCCCCCAGCGTTCCCGCAGCAGCCCCGGTTCTCCAGCCGAGGCGGGGCGGTACCGGGCGGTGTCGACGCCGTTGGGAAGCAGTTCCGCATTGCTGCCCCGGAATCCCCGGACGAAGACAGCAACGGAATCGTTGACCACGAAGACCTCGCGACTGGCCCGGAACAACCGCCGCCCGATAGACCGGTACACCGCATGCTGCACTGCGCGAACCACCGTCGAGGGGTGCTCGACGACCGCGACGTGCTGGGTCAGGAAAAGCGGTGTGCCGGTTCGCGTGGCTCGCAACCCAGCGGCCCAGGAGGACTGGTAAAGCGTGTCGTGAAGGTGGACGACATCGGCCCACCGCACCCATTCGCGCACCGCACGGAACAGCCGGGGCCCGAACACCGGAAACGGCACCCCAGTCCGGCTTTCCACCCCGTTGAAGGTCGGAACGCGCACGACTCGAACGCCATGGTCAGCGACCGGCGGCCCAGCGCTCGTCAACACGGTCACGTCGGCGCCGCGCGCGGCGAGCGTCCGGGCCTGCTGCGCGGCGACGTTCTCGATTCCCCCGACGTGCGGCGGGTAGTAGTGCGAGACGAGCAGGATCCGGAGCGGACGGGAAGACGTCATCGGTACACACTCGTTCCGTTGCTGCTGTAGACCTTGTTTTTGGTGGCGTCGAGGAACTGCAGCGGATAGCGGTAGGTGACGAGATCGCCTTGGTAGAACACGGTGACCTCGTCTTTGCGGACGGTCGGATAGCCGAGGAGGACGAACGAACCCGGCTGCACGAGCGTGGGGTAGATGTCGTCGCCGGTTCGGCCGTCGATCAGCGTCTGGAGCCGGCTGAACGTGTAGCGGTCGGACTGGATTCGCCGCGCGGCGGTGTGCTGTTCGAGCCAGGCGACGGCGGCGCGTTCTTGCGGGTGGGCGTAGTAGATGTCGTAGTACTGCCCGGCGTTGTCCAGGTGCAGCTGCGCGGGATAGCCGCCGAACAGCCGGGGCAGCGCACCGGTGAGGTCGAGGAACAGCAGGAGCGCCACGGCGGTCGCGGCGGGAAGTCGCCACCGTTTTCTGAGCCACGACAACGCCCAGACCGATCCCATCGCGATGAACGGCGCGAACCCGAACAGTCCTTGCTGGAAGGTGCGCAGGAGCCCGTAGTCCACCGAGAGCTGCGGCACGGCGATCTCGGCGGCGAGCACGCCGAGGCCACCGGCAGCGAGCACGAACAGGTCGTGCGTCGGCCGGAACAGCGTCGCGGTGGCGATGAGGGTTCCGGCCAGCCCGAGGATCAGCAGCAGTTGCAGCCCGTCCGCGCACAAGGTCCGGAGCAGGCCGTTGATCCAAGGGACGTCGAGGCCTAGTCGGTCGAGCGCGGAACCGGCCGCGGTGAGCGGCAGGTTGTCCGCGGGGGCGACCTGGGTGGTTGCCGCGGACAACGCCGTCGGCGGCTCGCTGCCGGTGCTGGCCCGGGTGGAATCGGCGTAGTCGCGCAGCCGTTGCTGCGGGCTGACCGGGGCGGAGCTGAAGATGGAGTAGGCGGTGTCGGAGGAACCGCGTTGCACCTGGTCGGGATGGAACAGGTCCTGCGCGGTCGCCGCGGCGGTGTGTTCGAGCTGATGCCAGGTTCCGGTGACCGGTCCGGTCCACAGCGCCGAGCACAGGACCGCGATGCCGATCATCGGCCAGACGACGAAATCGGTCGCCTCCTTCGGCGCGCGTTCGGCGAGACGGCGGCGCAAGGGCGACACCACCCGGATGACGCCGCTGGCGGCCTTGCCCAGCACCAGGACGCCGATCAGCACGTAAGTGGTGGAGTAGTGCGACAGCACGATCCCGGCGAACAGGACGGTGAACGCGATCCGGCGCGCGCGCCGTGGGGAAGTGCGGTCGCTCAGCGCCAGAACCGCGCAGCCGAGCAGGAGGAACGCGATTTCCTGGCGGCCGAGGAACGGCATGTCGGTGAAAAACGTGGGGAACGCGAGGAAGTAGACCGCGGCGAGGAGGGAGACCCGTTTCGTCGTGAGATTCCGGGTCGTGCGGTACACCGCGACCGGGGCTGCGGCGAACAGCACGGGCAGCACGACTTTGAAGATCGCCAAGCCGGGCAACGCGGTCAGCTTGGCCAGCGAAGCGGGCAGGAGGGTGATGCTGAGGCAGGCGTTGTACGCGTCGGGGTAGCCGGAGATGTCCCAGTAGCCCTTGGCCGAGGTCAGCTGGAAGAGCAGGTACTCGCGTTGGATGTCGTGTCCGGTGACGTACCAGCCGCGCAGGGACGTCAGCAGCAGCAAAGCCGTTGCCGCGCACAGGATCCCGAACGCGATCACCCCGTCCCCGTACCGGCCCGCCCGGACGACCAGGAGCCCGAGCAGCGCCGCGATGAGGAACAACGCGACGAGGCTGGTCGCGCCGGTGAATCCGTTGTTCAGGCGGATGGCCCCGGCGACCGCGACCACCAGCGCGAGGACCCCGAGGACCGCGACGGGTGCGACGTCGCGCACCGGCATCAGCCGTAGCCCGCGCACTGGCGGCGAGGTGCCGGTAAGCCGTCGGTCCAGGAACGCGAGCCCGGCCGCGGTCAGGGTCTGGGCCACGGCGAGGGAGACGGTCGTCAAAGGGCGCGAGACGCCGAACCAGGGGAGCACGGTGTTGACGGCGAGCGCGGCCGCCATCGCTGCCAGCACCGAGAAACCCAGGCCCAGCAACCACTGCGCCTCCCGGGTGGAGACGATCCTGGTGGAAATCCGACGGCACAGCCACGCCGGGGCGCCGAGCACCAGCCACAGACCGGCGACGGTCACCAGCACCGCCGGTCGCCAGGGCATCAGCTCCACGGCACCGGCGACGAGCACCGATCCGAGCACGACGGTGCGCTGACTGGGTCTCGTCACGGCAGCACCTCGGCGTAGACGTCCTCGACCCGCCGCGCCACCGCGGCCCAGGTGAACTCCCGAGCCGCCGCTGCACTGGCCGCGGCGGTGCGCTGTCGGAGGTCCTCGTCCGCGGCGAACTCGTCGATCGCCGCGGCCAGAGCGGCGGGATCAGTCGGGGTGAGCGCTCCGATCCCGCGCAGGAGTTCGGTGTTCCCGGGAACGTCGGTCGCGAGCACCGGCAGCCCGGCGGCCATGGCTTCGAGGGCGGCGAGCGACATTCCTTCGCGATCCGACGGCAGCACGAACAGATCCGCCTGCTCATACCGGTGCATCAGCGGCGCACCGTGCAGCCGACCGTGGAACCGCACACCCGGAATCCCGTGCTGCCGCGCCGTTTCTTCAAGCTGCTGCCGCTGTTCCCCGTCCCCGACGACATCGAGTACGACCGGCTGGCGCACCCGGGGCAGCGCGTGCAGTAGCCGGGCAAGGTTCTTCTGCGGGCTGAGCCGTCCGACGAACAGCAGGCGCAGCACCGCTTCCCGTCGCGCCCGCGGCGGCAGGAAGAACTCGGCGGCCACTCCGTTCGGCACCGCGAAGATCCGCGCCGGGTCCACCCGGTAAGCGGTGCGGACGAAATCCCGCTGCGTCTCGGTCAGCACCAGCACCCCGGCGGCAGCCCGCAGCACGCGACCGAAAACGTGCTGTTTGTAGTGCGGCAGCAGCCATCCCAGTTTCCCGGACTGGTCGACGTCCAGGTGGAAGTGGAGCAGGAACGGCTGCCGCCGCACCGCAGCCGCGAGCGCGACCTGCTCCGGCAGCACCGCGTGTGCGGCATGCAGATGCCACACCGACGTCTTCGGCGTCCGCAGCAACGCGGGCACGACACTGGCGGACACCGGCGTGTGCGCGACGTCGAGCGCGGTAGTGCGAATGGTGGCGACGTTGTGCACCAGTTCGCGCCGAGGCGAGTCTCGAGCACCGACGGTCGTGGTGAGCACGGTGACGTCGTGGTGCCGCGCCTGCTGCAGCGCCAGGTGCTGCACTACCGCCTCCATCCCGCCCAGGTGCGGCGGGTAATAGGGCGTGATCTGGACGATCCGGCGGCGGGCCGTCACGGTCTGCCTCCCGTCGAGGAAGCGTTGCCGGGCAAGCGAAACCGGAGGTTCTCCATCCCGCCCGCGACGTTCACCGCGATCGCGTCCACGACGTGCCCGGGCGGGACCGGCAGGCGGAAGTCCAGCGTGGTGAACTGGCCGGGCTCGAGGGTCACGCGCCGCGACACGCCCGCGAGCCGGTCCGCCGACGAGGTCTCCAGCGCCGCCACGACGGTGTAGTCCGCGTGCGCGGGACCGTGGCGCACGAGCGCGACCTCCGCGGTGACGGCACCGCCCCGAAACTCGGGCGTGCCGACGAAATACAGCTCGGTGTAGGTCTCGGGCTGCTCGGTGAAGGACTGCCGGAACAGCCTCCCGGCGGCCGGCCACACGAGGACCGTCACGACCCCGATGACCACCACTGCCGAGATCGCACCGGCGAGTTTCAGCCAGCTGCGGCCGTTGCCTGGGTCTTCCCCTGGAGAGTCGTCCACGCTCAGTCCGCCATCGCCAGGACGCATCCGGCTTCGCCCGTGCAGAGCACGTTCGCCGGCCCGCGCACGGTGCGCGCCCGGTGGACGGCCAGCTGCGAAAGATTGCGCAGGCCGTCGCGGACGGCGTGCAGCTTCACTTCGCCGCCGCGGATCCGGTACTCGATCGGCGTTTCGCCGCACCGGAAACCGCGGACATAGGCGTCGTTCTTGATCTCCTGGGAGAACGGCATCCCGCCGGAGCGGATGTCGAGGTGGTGCCACACGTGCCTGCGGAACACCCACATCCCGGACTGCGAATCGCGGAACGGCGAGCGGAAGAACAGCCGGCTGATCAGGGTCAGCACCCGGTTTCCGATCCGGTGCGAGGGCTTCATCGCCTCGCGGTTCTCGTGGCCGAGCCGGTTGGTGGACAGGAAATCGAGCTGCCGGTCCGCCATCGTGCCCAGCAGTCCGGGCAGGTGGTCGAACGGATACGTGCAGTCCGCGTCGCCGGTCGCGATCACGTCGCCGGTCGCGGCGGCGAAACCCGAGTGGTAGGCGTGCCCGTATCCGCGGCGCGGCTGCCGGATCACGCGCGCGCCGAGCGCGGCCGCCACCTCGCCGGTCCCGTCGGTCGAGGCGTTGTCGACCACGATCACCTCGATCTCGTAGCCGAGGGAAGCGAGGCCGGAGCGCGGGATCGTGGCCAGCACGCGCGGCATGTTGACGCGCTCGTTGAGCGCGGGGATGACGATGGACAGCTTTCGCGGGCGCGGTCTTTCCGCGCAGGCGCCGCGGCTGGCGACGCGGAGGCGGCAGCAGGGCCCGGCTGCCGGGCGGGAAAGGGTGTCGTCCGACGGCGAGGAGCTGGAACGCTCGATGTTCGACGTCATGGAAGAACCTCGGTTCTTGTCTTGTGCTCGGCGGGGGAAGGGAGCAGAAGAGCGGGGCGGCGGGATCCGGAGGCGGGAAGCACCGATTGCCCGGCCTCGTCAGGCCGGGTCGTCGGCGTCCGCCGGCGGCGATCCTGCCGGCGACGGGTCGGGGGGCGGGGTTGTGTTGTGGAGGCGGGCGGTGCGAACGGCAAACCGGTCGTGCGAGCGCGCGTCGGCGCCCGGCCTCGTAGCTGTA
>NZ_PQIA01000020.1 GCF_003385235.1 Amycolatopsis circi
GTTCAAGCAGGCAAGGTCACCCGGATCCGGCACCCCGGCCCGCCGCCTCCCCCGGCAGCCGCCCGGCCCGGTTCCGCGTCGACCACCGCGACCGTCCCGCCGTGCAGTTCCACCACCCACCGCACGATCGCCAGCCCCAGCCCGGTCCCGCCGCCCCCGGCGCGCTCTCCCCGGGTGAACCGTTCGAACACCCGGTCCCGGTCGGGTTCCGCGATCCCCGGCCCTTGGTCGTGCACCTCGATCCGCGCCTGTCCGGCCTCGACGCGCGCCAGCACCGCCACTTCTCCCCCGGCCGGACCGTGCCGGGCGGCGTTCTCCAGCAGGTTCACCACCACCTGGTACAGCCGTTCCCGGTCGGCGAGCACCGTCGCGCCCGGCGGCGTCACCGAAACCGTGAACCGGACTCCCCGGCCCGCCGCCGCGGCCATCGCCTCCGCTTCGGCGGCGACCTCGTCCAGCAGGTCCGCCAGGTCGACCGGCGAGCGGTCCAGCGGCAGGGTTCCGGCGTCGATCTGCGACAGGTCCAGCAGTTCGGCGACCAGCCTGCCCAGGCGTTCGGTCTGGTTCAGCGCGGTGCGCAACGTCGCGGGATTCGGCGAGGCGACGCCGTCGACCAGGTTCTCCAGCACGGCGTTCAACGCGGTGATCGGCGTCCGCAGTTCGTGCGAGACGTTCGCGATCAGTTCCCGGCGCTGCTGGTCCGCAGTGGACAGATCGGCCGCCATCCGGTTGAACGCCGCCGCCAGCGAGCCGACCTCGTCGCGCGCGGTGGCCCGGATGCGGCGGGTGTAGTCGCCCTTCGCCATTTCGCCCGCGGCGGCGGTCATTTCGCGCAGCGGACGGGTCATGCCGTGCGCCAGGATCTGCGACGTCACCAGCGCGATCACAATCGCCATCACCGTCGTCTGCGGCGGCAGCCAGCCGATCTGGTACCGGAAGAACCCGAACGCGATCCCGCCGGACGCCACCATCAGGATCGCCAGCTTCAGCTTCACCGACCGGATCGGGTCGAGCGGCCGCGGCAGCAGATCGACGGCTTTCGCCACCAGCACTCTCACGCGGGAACCTCCAACGCGTAGCCGACGCCGTGCACCGTCCGGATCAAATCCGCCCCCAGTTTCCGCCGCAGCGCCTTGATGTGGCTGTCCACCGCCCGGGTGCCGGCTCCGGTCGCGTGCACATCCCAGTCCCACACCTCGTTCAGCAGCCGTTCCCGCGGCTGCACCGCGCGCGGCCGGCGCGCGAAATGCACCAGGAGATCGAATTCGATCGGCGTCAGCTGGGCGGGTTCGCCCCCTCGGCGAACCCGGCGTTCAGCGATGTCGATCTCCAGGTCTCCCAGCACGATCCGCTCCTCCGCCGCGGCCGAAGACCGCTCCACGCGCCGCAGCAACGCCTGGATCCGCGCGGACAGCACGCGCATCGAGAACGGCTTCGTGAGGTAGTCGTCCGCGCCGACGCCGAGGCCCACCAGCAGGTCGGTCTCGTCGGCACGGGCGGTGAGCATCAGCACCGGCACCGGCCGCCGCGCCTGGATCCGGCGGCACACCTCGAGGCCGTCGAACCCGGGCAGCATCACGTCGAGAACCACCAGGTCCGGACTGGTCGCTGCCTCCGCATCGACCGCCGCGGGCCCGTCGTGCGCGACTGTCACGGAGAATCCCTCGGCGCTCAGCCGGGCATCGATCGACGCGGCGATGGTGAGGTCGTCTTCGACGACCAGCACCCGTCTTCCCCCGTTGTCCATGCCGCCGACTTTAGGCAACCGCCGTGGAGGCCATCCGGGTGAGATGTGGAGATCCGGTGGAGATGTTTCCGCCGTTTTGCCCCGGGATGACGAACCCGGTGTGACGCAGGTCATGCACCCCGGCGCGGTTCGGCGCAATCGACAGACTGCGCCAAGGGCGGCCGAACAGTGAACAGTCTGTCTCTGCCCCCGGCCCCCGCCCGGCGCGCAGGATTCCGCAATGGAGCCGACGACACGTGAGCACAGCCGGGTGGACCTCGGCGATGTGCGGGCGCTGCGAGGCAGCCGGTTCTTCAACGACGAACTGGCCCCGGTCCCGGTCGAGAAGCGGACCTGGACGACCTACAACTATTTCGCGCTTTGGATGGGAATGGCTCATAATATCCCGTCTTACGCGCTGGCCGCGTCGCTCATCGCGCTCGGCATGAACTGGCTGCAAGCGCTGATCACGATCACCATCGGGAACCTGATCGTGCTCGCGCCGATGCTGCTCAACAGCCACGCCGGCACCAAATACGGCATCCCGTTCCCGGTGTTCGCCCGCGCGTTCTACGGCCTGCGCGGCGCGAATCTCGCCGCGCTGCTGCGCGCGTTCATCGCGTGCGGCTGGTTCGGCATCCAGACCTGGGTGGGCGGCGAGGCGATCTACGTGATCGTCGGGCGGCTCGCCGGATCCGGCTGGCGCGATTCGGCGGTGATCGCCGGGCAGCACTGGACGATGTGGCTGTCGTTCGCGGTGTTCTGGCTCGTGCAGATGCTGATCATCTGGCGCGGCATGGAAGCGGTCCGCAAGTTCGAGAACTGGACCGCGCCGCTGGTGTCGGTCGGCTTCCTGATCCTGCTCGGCTACGTGCTGGTGAAGGCGGGCGGACTCGGCCCGATCCTGCACGACGGCGGGAAACTCGGCTGGGGGCCGGGGTTCTGGAAGGTGTTCGCGCCGTCGCTGATGGCGATGATCGCGTTCTGGTCGACGCTGTCGCTGAACATGCCGGACTTCACGCGTTTCGGCGGCAGCCAGCGCAAGCAGATGCGCGGCCAGATCCTCGGGCTGCCGACGACGATGACGTTCATCGCGGTCGTCGCCATCCTCACCACGTCCGGCGGGCACGTGCTCTACGGGCAGGACATCTGGGACCCGGCGCAGCTGGCGGACAAGTTCTCCAGCCCGGTCGTGGTGGTCGTCGCGCTGATCGCGCTGGTGCTGGCGACGATTTCGGCCAACCTGGCGGCGAACGTCGTCAGCCCGTCCTACGACTTCTCCAACGCCTTCCCGAAGCGGATCACCTTCGCCCTCGGCGGGCTGATCACCGGCGTGATCGGCATCCTGATCCAGCCGTGGCGGCTCTACTCCGACCCGGACATCTACATTTTCGCCTGGCTCGGTTTCTACGGAGGGCTGCTCGGCGCGGTCGCCGGGGTGCTCGTCGCCGGATACTGGGTGGTGAAGCGGACCCGGCTGAAGCTGGCCGACCTGTACCTGCCGAGCGGGCAGTACTGGTTCACCGCGGGCTGGCATTGGCGCGCGCTCGTCGCGACGCTGATCGGCGCGGTGCTCGCGGTCGGCGGCGCCTACGGCGGACCGTTCCCGGCCGACGGGCTGATCCCGTTCCTGAAACCTTTGTACGACTACAACTGGGCAGTGGGCTTTGTCGGCGCTTTCGCCGCCTACCTCCTGTTCAGCCTTCCTTTGAACGCGCACCGGAACGAGGAGGAAACCAGTGTCTGACACGGTCCGAGCCGGCTTGATCCAGCAGCGGTGGACGGGTGACAAGGAGTCGATGATCGCGAACGCGGTCGATGCCATCGGCAAGGCGGCTTCGCAAGGCGCGCAGGTGGTGTGCCTGCAGGAACTGTTCTACGGCCCGTATTTCTGCCAAGTGCAGGACGCTGATTTCTACTCCTACACCGAAGCGATCCCGGACGGCCCCACCACGAAGCTCATGCAGGAGGTCGCCGAGCGGCACGGCGTGGTGCTCGTGGTGCCGATGTACGAGCAGGAACAACCGGGCGTCTACTACAACACCGCCGCGGTGATCGACGCCGACGGGAAATACCTCGGGATGCACCGCAAGAACCACATTCCGCAGGTGAAGGGATTCTGGGAGAAGTTCTACTTCAAGCCGGGCAACCTCGGTTATCCGGTCCTCGACACCGCGGTCGGCCGGATCGGCGTGTACATCTGCTACGAACGGCACTTCCCCGAAGGCTGGCGCGCACTCGGGCTGGCCGGGGCGCAGATCGTGTTCAACCCGTCGGCGACAAGCCGCGGGCTGTCGGAATACCTGTGGCGGCTGGAGCAGCCCGCAGCCGCGGTGGCGAACGAGTACTACGTGGGCACGATCAACCGGGTCGGCGTGGAACCGCTGGGCGACAACGACTTCTACGGCCAATCGTACTTCGCGGACCCACGCGGCCAGCTCGTCGGCGAGGCGGCGTCGGACACCGAAGAGGAGATCGTGGTCCGCGATCTCGACATGGGCAGGCTCGCCGAGGTCCGCGACCTGTGGCAGTTCTACCGCGACCGCCGCCCGGACAGCTACGGCCCGCTCGCGGAGGCCTGATGACTATCCTGATCCAAGGCGGGCAAGTAGTTTCGCCGTCCGGCGCGATCACCGCCGACGTGCTGGTGGACGGCGAAACCATCGCGGCAGTCGGCGCACCCGGCACGCTGACCGGTGATGAAACCGTTGACGCGACCGGCAAGTACGTGCTTCCCGGCGGAATCGACGCGCACACGCACATGGAGATGCCGTTCGGCGGCACGCACTCAGTCGATTCCTTCGAGACCGGCACCATCGCCGCCGCGTGGGGCGGGACGACGACGATCATCGACTTCGCCGTCCAGGCCAAGGGAACGTCGCTGCTGTCCACTCTGGACAAATGGCATTCCAAAGCGGACGGCAACTGCGCGATCGACTACGGCTTCCACATGATCGTGTCGGACGTCAACGACTCCAGTTTGAAGGAAATGCGGGCGTGCGTCGACGCCGGAGTCGGCAGCTTCAAGATGTTCATGGCCTATCCCGGCGTTTTCTACTCCACCGACGGGGAAATCCTGCGCGCCATGCAGCAGGCGCGCGAAATCGGCGCGACGATCATGATGCACGCGGAAAACGGCATCGCGATCGACGAATTGGCCGCGGAGGCGGTCGCCGCCGGACACACCGACCCGGTGCAGCACGGCCTCACCCGGCCGCCGGAGCTGGAGGGCGAAGCGACCTCACGGGCGATCCGGCTCGCGCAAGTGACCGGATCACCGCTGTACATCGTGCATTTGTCGGCCGCACAGGCGCTCGCTGCGGTCGCCGAAGCACGGGACAACGGACAGAACGTCTTCGCCGAGACCTGCCCGCAGTACCTCTATCTGTCCATTGAGGACCTGGCTAAACCCGATTTCGAGGGTGCCAAGTTCGTGGCCTCTCCGCCGTTGCGCGAGAAATCGCACCAGGCGGACCTGTGGCGCGGGCTGCGTACGAACGACCTGTCCGTGGTTTCGACCGACCATTGCCCGTTCTGCTTTAAAGACCAAAAAGAGCTGGGACGCGGCGATTTCCGGGCGATCCCGAACGGGATTCCGGGCGTCGAGCACCGGATGGACCTGCTGCACCAAGGCGTCGTGGCGGGCGAGATCTCGCTGGGCCGCTGGGTCGAGACGTGCTCGGCGACGCCCGCGCGAATGTTCGGCCTGTACCCGCGCAAGGGCGTGATCGCGGCTGGTTCGGACGCGGACATCGTGGTGTACGACCCTTCGGCAACGCAGACCCTGTCCGCGGCGACGCACCACATGAACGTGGACTACTCGGCGTACGAAGGCTTTTCGCTCACCGGGAAGGTCCACACTGTACTGTCGCGCGGCCGGGTCGTGGTTTCGCCGGACGGATTCCAAGGCAGCGCCGGACATGGGAAGTTTTTGTCTCGTGAACTCAATCAGTACTTGAATTGAGTTCGAGGAAACACAGCGTGGCGAAGCCGCTCCGTTGAGGGCGGCGGAGGGAAGAAGGCCGGATGGATTTCGGGATCGTGCTGCAGACCGATCCGCCCGCGGCGGAGGTCGTGCGGATGATGAAGGCCGCCGAGGACGCCGGGTTCCGGTACGGCTGGACGTTCGACTCGTGCGTGCTGTGGCAGGAACCGTTCGTGATCTACGCGCGGATCCTGGAAGCGACGTCGGCGCTGGTCGTGGGGCCGATGGTGACCAGTCCGGGCACGCGGGACTGGTCGGTGATGGCGTCGACCTTCGCGACGCTCAACGACATGTTCGGCAACCGCACGGTCTGCGGCATCGGCCGCGGCGACTCCGCGCACCGGGTCGTCGGCCGCCCACCGTCCACTTTGGCCACCGTGCGCGAATGCATGCACGTGGTCAAGGATCTCGCCGAAGGCCGCGAGGTCACGATGAACGACACCGCGGTCCGCATCCCGTGGATCCGCGGCGGTCGGCTGGAAATGTGGATGGCCGGATACGGCCCGAAGGCGCTGCAAACCGTCGGCGAACACGCGGACGGTTTCATCCTGCAATGCGCCGACCCGGCGATCGCCCGCTGGACCATCGGCGCGGTCCGGAACGCCGCCCGCGCCGCCGGCCGCGATCCAGGAGGAATCACGATCTGCGTCGCGGCTCCCGCGTACATCGGCGAAGACCTGGCGCACCAACGGGAACAGCTCCGCTGGTTCGGCGGAATGGTGGGCAACCACGTCGCGGACCTAGTGTCGCGATACGGCTCGTCCGGCCCGGTGCCGCACGAGCTGACCGATTACATCCGCGAGCGCGAAGGCTACGACTACTCCCACCACGGCCGCGCCGGAAACCCGTCGACCGCGTTCGTCCCAGACGAGATCGTCGACCGGTTCTGCCTGCTCGGCCCGGCGTCGGCACACATCGCGAGACTGGAGGAATTGGCGGAGCTGGGGGTGGACCAGTTCGCGCTGTACCTGATGCACGACGAGAGGGAGGAGACGATGGCGGCGTATGGGTCGCAGGTGATTCCCAAGCTGACCGCGTGATCAGTCCAGCATCGCCTGATACACCAACTGTCGCAGCTGCTGCCGGATTGGATGGGTCGACGACGGCAGCAGCTGCGTATAAAACGCCACCGTCAAATCCTCGTCCGGATCCACCCAAAACGCCGTCGAAGCAGCCCCGCCCCACGCGTACTCACCAGGCGTAGCAAGGGTTTTCGCCTTAACCGAGTCGATCAGAACCGAGAACCCCAGCCCGAACCCATACCCGTCAAAAGGCATCTCCGCGAACAGCGGACGGCCGTACGCCTCCAGATCCACATGACCCGGCAAATGATTGGCCGTCATCAGGTCCACTGTCCGCGGACTCAGCACCCGCACACCGTCAAGTTCCCCGCGGCGCAACAACATCTGCGTAAACCGGTGATAATCAGCCGCCGTCGACACCAAACCGCCGCCGCCTGAAAGGCAAGCCGGGCGTGACATGCCTGCCGCGCCGAAGGTGTCGTTGCGCACCAGCTGTTTCGTCCGCGGCGCAGGCAGGTACAACGCCGCCAACCGGTCGGTGTCCGAAGTCCAGAAGCCAGTATCAGTCATGCCCAACGGGCCGAAGATCCGCTCCGCGAACACCTCGTCGAGCGGTTTCCCCGCCAGTACCTCGACCAACCGGCCGAGGACGTCGCTGGCCACCGAGTAGTTCCACTCCGCACCCGGCTGGAACACGAGCGGGAACCGCGCCCACGCCTTGGTGCACTCCGCCAGGTCCAGCCCCGGCGGCGTCCCCCATTCGTACCCGCCGGCCCGGTAGATCGCGTCGACCGGGTGCGTGTGGTGGAAGCCGTACGTCAGGCCCGCGGTGTGGGAAAGCAGGTGCCACAAGCGAATCGGTTCGGTCGCCGGCTCGGTGACCGGAGCCAGCGCCGAACCTTTCGCGTACACCCGCGGCTCGGCGAATTCCGGCAGCCACCGCGAGATCGGGTCGGTGAGGTCGATCATGCCTTCCTCGACGAACGTCATCGCCGCCACCGAGGTGATCGGCTTCGTCATCGAGAAGATCCGCCAGATCGTGTCGGTCTCGACCGGGGCGCCGGCCTCGACGTCGCGTGCGCCGTGCGACGCGACGTGCACGATCCGGCCGTGCCTGCTCACCACCGCGAGGAATCCCGGCAGCAAGCCGTCCTCGACATACCGGGCGAAATGCCGGTCGATCCGCCGCAGCCGTGCCCCGTCGAAACCCGCGTCGGCCGGATCGGCCTCCACCTTCACCTCGGTCGCCATGGCGGCGACCTTACGCCGAAGCAGCCGCTTTCCGCTCCGCTGCCTTTTCCTCGCGCCAGGCCTCGTCGGTCTTGCCCTCGCGCCAGTATCCGGACAGCGACACCGCGTCCCGCGCGACGCCGCGCTCGTCGAACAGGTACCGCCGCAACTCCCGTACGAAGCCGGCCTCGCCGTGGACGAACGCGTGCACGTCCTCGTCCGGCCAAGGCAGCGCCTTCACCGCCGCGACCAGATCGTCGGACGCCGAGCGGTGCAGCCACGTGACCTGTGCGTCGGCCTTGGTCACGAGCGGCTGGTGCTCGGACTTGTCCGCCACGAGGAGGAACACGTGCGCCAACGCCCCCGACGGCAGCGCCTCCAGCGCGGCGGCGATGGCGGGCAACGCCGATTCGTCGCCCACCAGCAGGTGCCAGCCAGCGTCGGCGCGCGGCGCGTACGCCCCGCCCGGACCGGCCAGCAGCAGCTCGTCACCAGGCTGGGCACGCTGCGCCCACGGCCCGGCAAGCCCCTCGTCGCCGTGCACGACGAAGTCGAGCACCAGTTCTCCCGCCGCCTCGTCGTACGAGCGGACGGTGTACGTGCGCAACCGCGGCGCGTGCTCCCGCGGCAGTTCCTCGCGGATCCGGTTCAGGTCGAACGGCTCCGGATACTCCACCCCGTCCACTTTGAAGATCACCTTCACGTACGCGTCGGTGAACTCGTTCGGGCGGAAATCGCGAAGCCCTTCGCCGCCGGCCACGATCCGGATCATGTGCGGGGTGAGGTGCTCCTTGCGCAGCACCTCCAGCCGCACCGCGGGCCTCCCCTTGCGCGCCGGACCTTCGGCCATCGAACACCCCTGTTTCAGTAAGGTTTACCTAACTCGCGGCTCCCACGGTACGCGCCTTCCCCCGTTCCGCCCAGTGCCGCCGTCCCCCAGTTCCGCGAGCATTGCCCGAAAACCCGACCCGACCCGGTCCCGGAACCCGACGAAAAACCGATTCGCCAGCAATACTCCCCACCATTGCCCGGTCGCGGCGTTCCGGACGCGGTGCGTGACGCGAGAGCCGGCCGGATCGTCGGCGACCTCATATTCTCCGCGATACCACCAACCGCCCTGCGCGGCGAGAAACCGGTGCTCGCGGTCGACTTCCAGCTTCATCGAGTAATCCGAAGCCGTCAACTGCCTTTCCAGCCGCGCGAACACCTCCGCCGGCGCGGCCGGAACGACTCCGGAGACCTCGACGATCGTCCTCATGCTTCCCACGGCTTCGAGACCCGCGTGTTCTGGAACGCGGTGATCTGCCAGCCCTCGTCGCCCCGCACCATCACATAGGTCAGCGAACTTTCGCGCCCTTCCGCCGCCGGGTCGTCACCTCCGGTCAGCGACGAGCCGCCGCCGGTCACGACCACCGCGACATCGTCCCGCAGGAACCGCACCCGCGGCTCGCCGAAGCCGGTGAGTTTGGAGCCTTTCAGCGGTCCCTGGAACAGCTCCCGGTGCGAGTCCACGATCGCCTGGCGGCCGACGGACCGGAGTCCGAAGAAAGTCACGTAATCGGCGTCTTCGGTGAACAGATTCCCGTAGGCGTCGGCGTCGCCGCTGTTCCAGGCGTCGGCGAGACGGGTGAGAACACCCAGGACTTCTTCGCGCTGCGACATGCTTTTCTCCTTAACGAACGTCGTTCGCGTACGAGTCAAGTTGTACTCACGAACACCGTTCGCGTCAAGCGCCGGGTTCGTCTAGGCTTCGGGAATGACCGCCCCGCCCCCGCCCTGGCGCCGGACGCCGAGCCCGCGCCGGCGCGCCGCGAAGCAGATGCTGTCGCAGGAACTGATCGTGAAAACCGCGCTCGAAATCCTCGCCGCCGAGGGCATCGACGCCGTCTCGATGCGCCGGGTCGCGCAGCAGCTGGAGACCGGGCCCGCGTCGCTTTACGCGTACGTGGCCAACAAAGAGGAACTGGACGAGCTGTTGCTCGACGCGGCGCTGAGCGAAGTACCGTGTCCCGAACCGGATCCGCAGCGGTGGACCGAACAGGTCAAAGAGCAAGTGCGGCAACAGATCCGGGCAATGGTGGCGTATCCGGGCATCGCGAAAGTCGCGTGGCAGACGCCGATCCCGGTGACGCCGAACTCGTTGCGGCAGGGCGAAGTCATGCTTCAGCTGCTGCGCGCGGGCGGTCTGGATCTGCGGCAGGCGATGTTCGCCGGCGACGCGTTGAGCACGTACACCAAGGCTTTCGCCTACGAAGCCAGCGGCTGGACGTTCGGCGATTACGACCCGGAGAAAATGAGCGACCGCGAGCGGCAGATGGCGGACTACATGCAGTCGCTGCCCGCGAGCGCCTTCCCGAACCTGTTGCAGGCCGGGGAATTCTTCAACGCGGACACCAGCCAGGCCCGGCTCGAATTCGCCCTGGAGGCGTTCGTGGCCGGGCTGGCGGCGATGGTCAGAAAGTGAGCACGATCTTGCCGCGCGTGTGGCCCTGTTCCAGCTCGCGGTAGGCGGCCTGAACCTCGGCCAGCGGGTACGTCGCGGCGACCTCGACGTCGAGCAATCCCTTGTCCGCCAAGGCAACGAGGTCACGCATCACCTCGGCGCTCGCCCCGGCGATGTTGCCCTCGGTCTTCACCCGGTACTTTTCCGCGGCGTCGAAGTCGACCACCGTGTCGATCCGGCCGGGGTAGACGCCAAGCCGCAAGGCGAGTTCGACGTAACCGTCGCCGTAAGTGTCGATGAACGCGTGCACCTCGCCGCCGGTCAGCTCGCGGAGCCGCTCTTCGAGCCCCTCGCCGTACGCGATCGGGACGACGTCGTGCTCCCGCAACCACTCGTGGTTCGCTTCGCTCGCGATGCCGATCACGGTCGCGCCGGTGAGCTTCGCCAGCTGCACGGCCAGCGAGCCGACTCCGCCAGCAGCCCCGGACACGACGACGGTCTCGCCCTCGCGCGGGCACACCGCACCGACCGCGGCGTACGCGGTGGTTCCAGCGACGAACAGACTGCCCGCGACCTCCCACGACAGCCCGCTCGGCTTCGGAACGAGATGCTCCGCCGGGACGAGCACGTACTCGGCATGGCTGGAGCGGGTGTGCACGAAGCCGACGACCTCGTCGCCCACATGGATTTCTTCGACGTCCGCGCCCAGCTCGACCACGACGCCGGCCAGGTCGCTGCCCTGCCCGGACGGGAAGGTGGACGGCCAGCGTTCCGCCAGCGCACCGACGCGGATCTTCGTTTCCCCCGGATTGATGCCCGCGGCCCGGACCTGCACGAGCACCTGCCCGGATTCGGGCGCCGGCCGAGGCACTTCGGCCAGCTGCAGCACTTCGATCCCGCCGTGTTCGCCGTATCTGACCGCCTGCGGCATACGCGTCTCCCTCGCTCGTATGCTTAGCCCAACAAACGATCGAACGGATTTATGCCCGGCGGGCGAAAATTCAGCCGGCCAGCCGCCGGACCACGGCATCCGCGAGCAACCGGCCGCGGTCAGTCAGCACCGCGCGGCCTCGACTGTCCAAATCGGACACTTCGAGCAGCCCCTCCTCGGCGGCCGCCCGCGCTTCCTTGATCCCGGACTCGTCGAGCGCCGACAACGCCATGCCGTCGGAGATCCGCAGCTCCAGCATGATCCGCTCCAGGTGCTGGTCCTGTTCGGTCAGCACCTCGCGGTCCGCCTCCGGGCTCTGCCCCTCCGCGAGCAAGCTGGAGTACTTGGCCGGATGCTTGACGTTCCACCACCGCACGCCGCCGACGTGGCTGTGCGCGCCCGGCCCGGCGCCCCACCAGTCGCCGCCCTGCCAGTAGCCGAGGTTGTGGCGGCACCGCGCGGCCTCGTCCGTCGCCCAGTTCGATACCTCGTACCAGGTCAAACCCGCGCCAGCGAGGACAGAGTCGATCATTTCGTAGTAGCTGGCCAGCGTGTCGTCGTCCGGCGCGGGCAGTTCGCCGCGCCGGACCCGGCGGGCCAGCGCGGTGCCGTCCTCCACGATGAGCGCGTACGCGGACACGTGGTCGACGCCCGCAGAGAGAACAGCGTCGAGCGAGGCGCGCAGGTCTTCGACGCGCTCCCCCGGCGTGCCGTAAATAAGGTCGAGGTTGACGTGCTCGAACCCGGCGGCCCGGGCTTCCCGCGCGGCGTCGACCGGACGGCCAGGAGTGTGGACGCGGTCCAGCACCTTCAGCACGTGCCGGGCCGCGGACTGCATGCCCAGCGACACCCGGGTGTAACCCGCGTCACGGATGCCCGCGAAGAACTCGGGCGAAGTGGACTCCGGGTTCGATTCGGTCGTCACCTCCGCGCCCGGCGCGAGCCCGAACACGGACCGGACGCCGTCGAGCACCTCGGCCAGCCCGTCCGCACCCAGCATGGACGGCGTTCCGCCGCCGACGAACACCGTCTCCGCCTGGGGCGCGTTGCCGAGGATCTCCGCGCCCAGCTCCAGCTCGCGCCGCAGCGCGTCCAGCCACGACCGCGGCGAGGCGGCGGAACCGAGTTCGCCCGCGGTGTAGGTGTTGAAGTCGCAGTAGCCGCAGCGGGTCGCGCAAAACGGCACGTGGACGTACACGCCGAACGGACGGGTGCCGAGACCGGCGAGGGCGGTTTCGGGCAGTCCGGCGGGAGGGCGGTGAGTGTCGGGAACAGGCACGACGTCCATTCTCCCCCGCCGCGCGCGGACTCCCGCGCGCCCCCGCGCCCAATGCCTGCCGCAGGCGCGGCTATCCAGGTCGAAGAGCTGGCGGAAGCGAGCTGGTCGTCCGTGAGGGGAACCCTGAGGGACTCTGATTCCCTAGGGTTCCCCTCACGGACCGCAAACCGGCGTTTCGGTCCATCGGCAGCTGCCTCGGCCCTGTCACGACTGCGGAGACGCGCGTCGATGGCGCCCCTGGCATTGCCCTCGGCTGTCCGTGAGGGGCCCCTTCACGGACCTAGATTCCCTCAAGGGGTCCTTCACGGACGTAAAAGCGACAGCTCAAGTTCCGGAGATTGGCCTGCGCCACCCGGGGGAAAGTTCGGCCGCCGAACGATGCGCCGTCCGTCGCGCGCCCGGTTGACAAGCGCCCGGCACCGTCCCACGATGCGTCCGAAAGCCGGGAAAGTCCTGGCAGATCGACCGGCCAATGCACATCCGCGACGGTTTCGCACCCCCCGCGTGAGCCTTCTCCCACGATCCGGACGCCCTTGGACGACGTTCGGCCCGCGTGGCAATCTGAGCCGGTGAGTCCAGCCGGTGTCCTTCTCGTGGCGCGCCGCCACGTCGACCTTCTCCGGGTCGCGAGCGCGCTCTGCCGGCCTGTTCGCTGACTCCCGCCGAAGCCTGCCCAGCCCACCACCTGGACGACCGGCCCCGCTCCCGCCCCGCGCCGACGCCGCGGCGGGCCGCCGGAGCCGCCTCGACAACCCCGCCCGGAGGATCTCCATGTCCGCACCCCCGCGTGAAACGCCCGCGAAGGGCGCCGCGCCTCGGACTCGCCAGAAGCGCGGCGAGGGTCAGTGGGCGCTCGGCTACCGGGAGCCGCTGAACCCGAACGAGCGCTCGAAGAAGGACGACAGCCCGCTCAACGTCCGCTCCCGGATCGAGAACATCTACGCGCACCGCGGTTTCGACTCCATCGACCCCGGCGACCTGCGCGGCCGGTTCCGCTGGTTCGGCCTCTACACCCAGCGCAAGCCCGGCATCGACGGCGGCCGCACCGCGCTGCTGGAGCCCGAAGAGCTGGACGACCGCTACTTCATGATGCGCGTCCGCATCGACGGCGGCGCGCTCACCACCGAGCAGCTGCGGGTGGTCGGCGAGATCTCGCGGGAGCACGCACGCGACACCGCCGACATCAGCGACCGGCAGAACGTCCAGTACCACTGGATCCAGATCGAGGACGTGCCCTCGATCTGGTCCCGGCTGGAGAACGTCGGCCTGAGCACCACCGAGGCCTGCGGCGACTGCCCGCGCGTCGTGCTCGGCTCCCCGGTCGCCGGCATCGCCGAGAACGAGGTGCTCGACGCCAGTCCCGCCGTCGACGAGATCCTCGACCGCTACATCGGCGACCCGCGGTTCGCGAACCTGCCGCGCAAGTTCAAGACCGCGATCTCCGGGCTGCCGGACATCGTGCACGAGATCAACGACATCGCCTTCGTCGGCGTGGACCACCCCGAGCACGGACCCGGCCTCGACCTGTGGGTCGGCGGCGGGCTCTCCACGAACCCGATGCTCGCGCAGCGGCTCGGCGCGTGGGTCCCGCTGGACGAGGTGCCCGAGGTCTGGGCGGGCGTCGTCTCGATCTTCCGCGACTACGGCTACCGGCGGCTGCGCTCGCGGGCCCGGCTGAAGTTCCTGGTCAAGGACTGGGGCGCGGAAAAGTTCCGCGAGGTCCTCGAAACCGAGTACCTCAAGCGGAAGCTGCTCGACGGCCCGCCGCCGGAGAATCCCGCGACCCCCGTCGACCACGTCGGCGTGCACCCGCAGAAGGACGGCAACTACTACGTCGGGGCCGCGCCGATCGCCGGGCGGGTGTCCGGCAGCACGCTGGTCGCGGTCGCCGACGCGGCCGAGCGCGCCGGCTCGCGGCGGGTGCGGCTGACCCCGCACCAGAAGCTGGTCGTGCTCGACGTGCCCGGGGACAAGGTCTCCGCGCTGGAGACGGAACTGGCCGAACTGGGCCTGCAGACCAAGCCGTCGCCGTGGCGGCGCAGCGTGATGGCGTGCACCGGGCTGGAGTTCTGCAAGCTCGCGATCGTCGAGACGAAGGTGCGCGCGCAGCAATTGGTCGCGGACCTGGAGAAGTCGCTCGCCGACCTCAACGCACAGCTGGAAACGCCGGTCACGGTGCACCTCAACGGCTGCCCCAACTCCTGCGCCCGCGTGCAGACCGCGGACATCGGGCTCAAGGGCCAGATCGTCACCGACGCCGACGGCAATCAGGTCGAGGGCTTCCAGGTGCACCTCGGCGGCGGGCTCGGCCTCGACGCCGGGTTCGGCCGGAAGCTGCGCGGCCACAAGGTCACCGCCGGCGAACTGGTCGATTACGTGGAACGCGTGGTGCGCGCGTACGTCGCGGGCCGCGAACCTGGCGAACGGTTCCCGCAGTGGGCGTTGCGGGCGGACGAAGGAGTGCTGCAGTGACCGCGGTGGCGGACTACCGGGCGCTGGCCGAACGCGCCGAGAAGGAGCTGGCCGAGGCGACCGCCGAGGAGGCGCTGCGCTGGACGGCCGAGACCTTCGGCGACGACTTCATCGTGGCGTCGAACATGCAGGACGCCGTGCTGATCGACCTCGCCACGAAGGTCAAGCCCGCGGTGGACGTGCTGTTCCTGGAGACCGGCTACCACTTCGCCGAAACCCTCGGGGTGCGCGACGCGGTGCAGACGGTGTACCCGGACGTGCGGATCGTCAACGCCCAGGCCGAGCAGAGCGTCGCCGAACAGGACGCGGAGTACGGGCCGAAGCTGCACGAACGCGACCCCGGCCAGTGCTGCTTCCTGCGCAAGGTGGTGCCGCTGCGGCAGACGCTCGGCAAGTACTCGGCGTGGGTCACCGGCGTGCGCCGGGTGGACGCGCCGACCCGCGCGAACACGCCGATCGTCACCTGGGACGACCGCAACGGCCTGGTGAAGATCAACCCGATCGCGGCGTGGACCGACGACGAGTTCAACGGCTACCTGCACGAGAACGGGATCCTGGAGAACCCGCTGGTGTCGATCGGCTATCTCTCGATCGGCTGCGCGCCGTGCACCGCGAAGGTCGAGGCGGGGCAGGATCCGCGCAGCGGCCGGTGGGCGGGCCAGTCCAAGACCGAGTGCGGATTGCATGGCTGATGGCTAACACAGGAGGACTGATGACGACGGCGGAACCGGCTGCCGACGCGGCTGTCGACAACCTCGCCGCCTTGGAGTCCGAGGCCATCCACATCTTCCGCGAGGTAGCGGGCGAGTTCGACCGGCCGGTGATCCTGTTCTCCGGCGGCAAGGACTCGACGCTGATGCTGCACCTGGCGATCAAGGCCTTCTGGCCCGCGCCGGTGCCGTTCCCGCTGCTGCACGTGGACACCGGGCACAACTTCGACGAGGTCCTCGAATTCCGCGACCGCGTCGTCGAGAAGCACGGGCTGCGGCTGGTCGTCGCGAAGGTCCAGGACTGGATCGACGACGGCAGGCTCGAGGAACGCGCCGACGGCCTGCGCAACCCGCTGCAGACGACGCCGCTGCTGGAGACGATCTCGGAGAACAAGTTCGACGCGGTCTTCGGCGGCGGTCGCCGCGACGAGGAGCGGGCGCGCGCGAAGGAGCGGATCTTCAGCCTGCGCAACGCTTTCGGCCAGTGGGAGCCGCGCCGGCAGCGGCCGGAGCTGTGGAACCTCTACAACGGACGGCACCGTCCGGGCGAGCAGGTCCGCGTGTTCCCGCTGTCCAACTGGACCGAAGCCGACGTGTGGAACTACATCGCCCGCGAAAAGGTCGAGCTGCCCTCGATTTACTACGCCCACCAGCGCGCGGTCTACCAGCGCGACGGCATGTGGCTCAGCGAAGGCCCGTGGGGCGGGCCGCGTCCCGGCGAGGACGTGCGCGAGCTGAGCGTGCGCTACCGGACCGTCGGCGACGGTTCGTGCACCGGAGCGATCGAGTCCACGGCGTCCACTGTGGACGAAGTGATCGCCGAGGTTCAGGCTTCGCGGCTCACCGAACGCGGTGCCACCCGCGCCGACGACCGGATGTCCGAGGCGGCCATGGAAGACCGCAAACGGGAGGGCTACTTCTGATGTCGAGCCTGCTGAGGCTGGCCACCGCGGGCAGCGTGGACGACGGGAAGTCCACGCTGGTCGGGCGGCTGCTGTACGACACCAAGTCCGTCCTCGCCGACCAGCTCGACGCGGTCACCCGCGCGTCCGTCGACAAAGGACTGTCCACTCCGGACCTGTCGCTGCTCGTCGACGGCCTGCGCTCGGAGCGCGAGCAGGGCATCACGATCGACGTCGCGTACCGGTACTTCGCCACGCCGAAGCGGTCGTTCGTGCTCGCCGACACCCCGGGGCACGTGCAGTACACCCGAAACACGGTCACCGGCGCGTCCACCGCGCAGCTCGCCGTGCTGCTGGTCGACGCGCGCAACGGCGTGGTCGAGCAGACCCGGCGGCACGCGGCCGTGCTCGCGCTGCTCGGAGTGCCGCAACTGGTGCTGGCGGTGAACAAGATCGACCTCGTCGACTACGACGAGAACACCTTCGGCGTCATCGCCAAGGAGTTCACCGCGCATGCGGAATCCCTTGGCTACGACGCGGCGTCCGTCGTCTCGATCCCGGTTTCCGCGCTGGTCGGCGACAACGTCGCGACTCGGTCCGAGAAAACCCCGTGGTACGACGGCCCGTCGCTGCTGGAGCACCTCGAAAACGTCCCGGTGGCACCGGATCCGCACGATTCCGCGCTGCGATTCCCGGTGCAGTACGTGATCCGCCCGCGCACCCCGGAGTATCCGGATTATCGCGGCTACGCCGGTCAGATCGCCGCCGGAACAGTGCGTCAGGGTGACGAGATTGTCGTTCTGCCGCAAGGGATCCGCAGCCGAATCGAGCGGATCGACACCGCGGACGGGCCGCTCGAAGAAGCAGGTGCCGGAACCTCGGTGACCCTGCTGCTCGCCGACGACATCGACATCAGCCGCGGCGACCTCATCGCGGCCGCCGACGCGTCACCGGAGGTCACCGACGAGATCACCGGCACGCTGTGCTGGCTTTCCTCGAAGCCTCTCAAAACCGGCGCGCGGGTGCTGATCAAGCACGGCGCCCGGACCGTGCAGGGGCTCACCACCGAGCTGCACGCCCGGTTCGACGAGCAGACCCTGTCCAGTGTGGACTCTCCGGAAAGCTTGGAGCTCAACGACATCGGCAGCGTCAGCCTGCAGCTGGCCGAGCCGCTGCCGGTGGACGATTACGGCGTGAGCCCGCGCACCGGCGCGTTCCTGGTGATCGACCCGAAGGACGGCGACACCCTCGCCGCCGGTCTCGTCGGCGAGCGGTTCTCGTGACGCCGCCCCTGGTCGCCGTCGCGCACGGCAGTCGCGATCCCCGCTCCGCCGCGACGGTGCGGGCGCTGGTCGACGTCGTCCGTGCGCAGGCGCCGGGGCTGGACGTGCACGAGTCGTTCCTCGACCTGTCGGAGCCGCGCGTCACGGATGTGCTGCGCGGGCTTTACGCACAGGGGCATCGCTCCGCGGTCGTGGTGCCGTTGTTGCTGGGCAGTGCTTTTCACGCGCGGATCGACCTGCCCGCGCTGGTCGACGAGGTGACCGCGGAGTGCCCCGGGTTCCGGATCCAGGTGTCGGACGTGCTCGGCGCCGACCCGGCGCTCGAAGCCGTCGCCCTCGACCGGCTCGCCGGAGCCCGCCGCCGCAGCGGGACCGGCGTGCTGCTGAGCGCGGTCGGCTCCTCCAATCCCGAGGCGAACGCGGTCGTCGCCGGACTGGCCGCACGCTGGGAAAAGCAGCTCGGGCTTCCGGTGAGCGAGGCGTTCGCCAGCGCCACCCAGCCGGACATCCCGGCCGCTGCCGCTCACCTGCGCGATCGTGGCGTGCGGCATCTCGTGGTGGCGTCGTGGTTCCTGGCCCCCGGGCTGCTGCCGGACCGGATCGCCTTGCTGGCCCGCGAGGCCGACCCCAGCGCGTTCCTCGCCGAGCCGCTGGCGGACGATCCGCGGGTGGCGGACGTCGTGATCGGCCGATACGCCGCCGCGATCTCCGGACTGCTGCGGACCGCCGCCTGACCTTCACACCGGGCAGCCCACCCCGGTCGCCTGCAAAGATGCCTCCCACAACCGGTTTCGCAGGCTTTCGTCGTGCGAGCGGGCGCTGGACTTGACCGGCTCCGGATAGCCGCGGATCTCGAAAACCCCGCCCGGGCCGTAATACTCGCCATTGCCCGCGCTGGGATCGGTCGCCGCGCGCAGAGTCGGCAGCGCGCCCATCGCGGGCGTCCGCCCGAACAGCCGGGCGATCGCCAGGTTCGCGTTCCGGAACGCTGACGACGAGTGCCGGAAGATCTCTGTGGTCGCCCCTCCGGGATGAGCGGCAAGCGAGGCGGTTTCGGTGCCGCGCAAGCGTTTCGCGAGTTCGTAGGCGAACAGCAGATTGGCCAGTTTCGACGCCGGATATCCGCTGGCCGCGCGCAGGTCGTCGGGGTCGATCCGGCCGAACCGGTGCGCGATGCTGCTGACCGTCACGACCCTCGATCCCGGCACGTCCAGCAGCCGGTCGATCAGCAACGCCGTCCACGCGAAATGTCCGAGGTGGTTCACGCCGAACTGCATCTCGAACCCGTCCGCGGTCCGGCCGGGCGCATTAGTCACGCCAGCGTTGTTGATCAGCAGGTCGATCCGGTCGTGCCGGTCGCGCAGCTCGTCGGCCGCCTCCCGCACGGAATCCAGGGACGCCAAATCCAGCCGGACTGCCTCCACGTCGAGACCGATCCGGCTCGCCGCGGCGTGCGCTTTCCGCAGGTCCCGGCAGGCCAGTACGACTCGCGCCCCGCGCTCAGCCAACGCACGGGCTGTCTCGAAGCCGATCCCGGTATTCGCGCCGGTGACCACCGCGACGCGGCCGTGCTGATCGCTCTCTAACCTGAACCACTCGTTCATGTTGTATAGTGAACCACTAGTTCACCTTTATCGGCAAGGAGCGGGCAGTGCGGGCAGACGCGGCACGAAACCGGGCGGCGATCCTGACGTCCGCGCGAACCCTGCTGATCGCCCGCGGACCCGAGGCCGGAATGGACGAGATCGCCGCCGAAGCCGGGGTCGCCGTCGGCACCCTCTACCGGCATTTCCCGACCAAACAGGACCTGGTGCGCGAGATCGCCGAAGACCTCGGCACCGTGATCGCCGAGATGCTCGACAGCGCCACAGCCCGGGTCGTCGCTGGCGAAACCACTGCAGTCGACGAACTTCTCGACCTGATCCGCCGAGTCGTCGTCGATCTCGGCGAAGCGCGCCTCCTCCGCGCCGCACTCTCGAACCTCTCGCCCGAGCCGCTGCGAGCGATGCGCGAACACGCCGCCAAGGCGATCGAATCCCTCATCGCCACCGCGCAGCACGACCGCGCCCTGCGTCCGGGGATCTCCGCCGACGACGTCGGATTGCTCCTGGCCACCTCACCCGGCGCCGACGTTCCGGAACCCGCCCGGCGACGCTGGGCCGAACTGGCCTGGCTCGCCCTGTCGGACCACCGTCGGTAGACCCGGACGGCCGATCAGACCACTCCTACCGCCACAAGGTGAGCGGTATTCACATTTTCCGTCACGGTGCGCGCCTGTGAACGGTCAATCCTTGACGCGTTGCTTAACTTGCCGGTAACTCTCTAATCGCTGCGCAGCTTTCTCTCTCCCCCGTGAAACCCGCAGGTAGGAGCACACAGATGAAAGCACCTCACCTTTACCGGCTGGCCGCGCTGACGGCGGTCGCCGCTCTTCCGCTCGCCCTCGCGGCCCCGGCGTCCGCCGCGACCGCGATCAACTTCGACTGCCAGGCCGACGCACCGGTGGTCGGCCCGCAGCAGGTGTCGCTGACCCAGAACGCCGACGTCACCGCACCCGCGACGGTCGCCCCCGGCGGCGCGTTCGACGTCGTCATCGACCCGGCGCCCAACACCGTCCCGAGCGACGTGGGCGGCAACAAGGTCAAGAACATCAACACCTTCGCGCTGAAGTTCCCGATCCCGGCGAACTCGACCTACGTCAGCGCCGACCTCGCCGGCGGTTCCGGCCTCGGCGACACCGCGCCGACGATCAGCGTCGCCGACGGCGTCGCGACCCTGAGCTTCCCCGGCCCGATCGCCGGCGGCTCGACCTTCGAACTGCCGACCGTCACCGCGCATCTCAAGGCAGGCGACTCCGGCACGATCGAGACCAAACTGTCCGGCACCAGCTACAGCGACCCCGGCCTGACGTTCAAGGCCGTGGCCAGCAGCATCATCGGCGACGTGACCGCGCCGACGGCGTGCTTCCCGAACCCGAGCCCGGTCTTCACGACGACAACCATCGGCTGATCCGGACCGCGGCCACCCGCTGCGCCCGGGTGGCCGCGCCCGGTTCACGGCAGCAGCAACCCCCAGTAGACCGCCCACGGCACGAACACCAGCCCGGCCACGAGCGGCGCGATCGCCCCGCGCCGCCGGTCCGGTTTCCGCAGCCCCGCCAGGGTCGTCGCCAACGCCACCACCGTCGCGACCGCCAGCGCCTGCACCGCCAGCCACGGCAACGGCCGCCCGGCGAGCACCGGTCCGAGATCCTTCATCCCGGACAGCTGCGCCCAGCCGAGCAATCCCACGAAGGCAGCGACAGTCGCCGTCCCCAGCCCGGCCAGCCACCGCGATGACCTAGTCCCCCGGCGACGCGCTAACGACACCACGCCGCCGACCGCGAACCCGCCGAGCAGCAAGGCGAGAACAATCCCTTGTGCCCCAACAGATTCCCACCAGCCGAGCGGCCGGAGCGCTTCTGTCGGCCGCTGCGTGAACGCCGCGGTCTCGACGTGCAAGCCCTGCCGATCCGCCAGCCATTCCCCGACGACCGCCGGATAACCGGGCACGGCCCGAGGCAGCCGGTCGAACCCGGCATCGTTGGTCGCGTACAGATCCGGCCCTCCGCCGGCGACGAACCGAATCGTGTGGTTCGGGTGTCCGGCCAGCGCCTCCGCGAAAATCCGGGAACTCTCGACCGGCGCGTGGTTGATGTCGAGGTCTCCCCACAACGCCAGGATCGGCTGCTTCAGCCGCCGCAACACCGGCACCGGGTCGTAATCCGCCTCGGGAAACAGTCCCGCTCCGACCGCGAACCGCGTGCCCTGCACCGGCAACGTCGTCAGCAGCGAACCGGAAATCCCTTGATGGCGAAGGACATTCCCCCAATACCACGAGGTCTGCCGGGCACCGCCCAGTCCGGAACCGCCGACCGTGATCACGTACGAGATGTCAGCCGTCCGCGTCGCCGCGAGCGGCGCGACCCACGCGCCCTCGCTGACGCCCCAGACGCCGACCTCCGAGACTCCCGACTGAGCCCGCAGCGCGTGCGCCGCCGAGACCAGATCGTCCGCCAGCACGCCGTAATCGCGCTGGGTTTTGGAATAGCCGCTGGTACGCCGGTCATACACGAGCGTTGTCACGCCGAGCCGCGTGAACATCTCGGCTTGCACGCGGAGGTTGTCCCGCGTCCGCCAGTCCGATCCGCCTTGCAGGACGATCGCGGACTTCGCTGGTCCGTCCGGCCGGAATACCGTGCCGTGCAACGTGATCCCGCCCGCGCCAGCGAAACTGACGTCGGCGGACGGTGGTGCTTGTACTGGCTGGGCGGTCGGCAAGACCGAGCCCAGCGCGAGGATCGCGGCGGCGAGCCGCGATTTGCCCCAGGGCAGCATGAAGTGTTCTCCTTGCTTCGGGAGATCGTGCGACGTTTTCCCTCATTCCTGGGTGCCGAGTGGCCGCTCGGCACCCAGGGCCTCCGCCAGATCAGTCCTGGACGGCCTCCTCCCCGCCCGGAGCCGGGAACGCGAGCATCCGCGTCTCGACCCGGCGCGCCCCCTCCGGCGTTTCATCGTCCGGCCGCTGATACCGGCGCAGCAAGGCGAGGTACGCCTCGAAGAAGTCGCCCAGCTCGTCCAACGTCACGTTGATCGCGCCGCGCGAGTACGGAATCGCGTCCGCCCACTCCCCCAACCGCGGCCGCTCGCGCTCGAACCGGTCGTACAGCTCGGTGTCGCCCGCGAGCCACAACCGGTGCAGCTCGCCGATCGCCACCTTGGCCGGATCTTCCCGCTCTTGCGCGGGCGGCAGCCGCAGGTCGTAATCCGTCACCCGCCACCAGCGTTCCCGCCCGCGTGCGCGTTCGGGAAGCTCCTCGACGAACCCGTTCTCCGCCAGCACCCGCAGGTTGTAACTGGTCCCGCCGCTGGTCACGCCCAACCGCTCGGCGAGCGTCGTCGACGTCGCGGGTCCGGACGCGGCGAGCACCTCGAGAATCCGCTGCCGCAACGGGTTCGCGAGCGCCTTGAGTGCCTTCAGATCAGCGGGACGAGGTTCTGCCATGCCACCAAGGTAGCGGTGCACGAGTTTTCATGCACGTGTTTTCGTGCATGAACTTCACGCCCGCTCCCGGGCAGGCGGTGTGCGAAAGTGTCAGGCATGGCTGACGAACTGGTGCACTACGAGGTGGCGGCCGGCATCGCCACGATCACCCTGGACTCCCCGCACAACCGCAACGCGCTGTCGGCGCAGCTGCGGCGGGAACTGAGCGAGTCGCTGACCAAGGCTCGCGAGGACGACGCGGTGCGCGTGGTGCAGCTGACCCACACCGGCCCCGTCTTCTGCGCGGGCATGGACTTGAAGGAAGCCCGCGGCGCCGGTTCGTCCGACCAGGGCGTGAACGAGTTCCCGCAGATCCTGGACCAGCTGTGGACGAGCCCGAAGCCGGTCGTCGCCCGGCTGGCCGGGCCGGCTCGCGCGGGCGGCATCGGCATGGTCGCCGCGTGCGACATCGCGGTCGCGGTCCCGGAAGCGACGTTCGCCTTCTCGGAAGTCCGCATCGGCGTCATCCCGGCGGTCATCAGCCTGACGGTGCTCCCGCGGCTGAACGCGCGGGCCGCGCACGAACTCTTCCTGACCGGCGACGTCTTCGATGCGAAGCGCGCGGTGGAGATCGGTCTTCTGAACGCCTGCGTGCCCGCGGAAGACCTCGACAAGAAGGTCGAGGGCTACCTCAAGTCGCTGACCCTGGGCGGCCCGAAAGCCCTGGCCGCCACGAAGGAACTGCTGGCCCGCCCGCGTCCGGCCACGCCGGCCGAAGGCTTCGCGGACATGAACGCCCTCTCCGCGGGCTTCTTCGCCAGCGAAGAAGGCCAGGAGGGCATCCAGGCCTTCGCCCAGAAGCGCAAGCCGAACTGGGTCCCGCAGGACTGACGCCGTCCGTGAGGGGAACCTTCACGGACTCTGAGTCCCTCAGGGTTCCCCTCACGGACCTTTGCCGGTCAGGAATCCACCAGCACCAAGGTCAGCCGCCGGTCGCCGGAGCCCATGGCCCGCTGCGCGTCCGACAACACGCTGCGCACCGCCAGATAAGCCTTGGGCTCGGCGGCCTTCAATCCGTCCGAACCGGACCAGATCAGCACGTGCTCGCCGGTCGGCAACCACGACAGATCCGTGAGCATGTCGTACAGCGCGTCCAGATTCCGCCCGAAATAGGCCGGAAAAGACAGCGCCTCGCCGATCGCGTCCAACGTGGACAGTTTGTCCAGCGTCCGCGCTCCGTCTACCCGATGCGGATAAGCCCCGCGCGCGAAAGCCGTGTCCGCCGCGGCCCGCGCCGTCCCGTCGCCGCTCACCGTGCCGGATCCACAACGACGAACGACGCGTAGTGATCCCCTGTGTAATACAACTCTTTCCCCGCCCCCGTGATCAGCCGGCGGGCCCCTCGGTCCGGGCTCCCGGGCGTTTTCACGGTGTACTCGTGGTAATAGCCGTTCTTCTCCGCGGGCAGCTTTTTCTCCCGGTTCTGGAAGACGACGTCGTCATTGCGCGGATACGGGTAGGGCCCGCCCTTCTGGATCAGGCTCCACGTGTCTTTCGCCTGCGAAGGCAGCGACGACAGGGGTTTGACCGGCAGCTTGGAATCGGCTCCCGGCACCTTCCCGGAAGCGGCGGCGGGAGCACCCGACGAGGACGAGGGCGCCGGCGAATCCGAGGAGCCGGCGGTTTCCTTGACGAGCCACCCGCCGAGCACCAGCACGAGGAGACCGACGAGCGCAGCGGTGATCCGCCTACGGTTGACCATGGTGTGCCAGCTTAGGAGCGGCCGGGACCGTCGTCGTCACGGGCCGTGCCGAACCAGCGGCCGAAGCGTTCGACCAGCTTGTCGATGGCCCACGCGGCGAGCAGGCACAGCGGCACGAGCACCGCCATCACCAGCACGAACTGGACGGGGAACCAGGCTTGGGCAAGCCACAGTTCCACCCCGTCCCACCAGTTGGCCAGGCCCTCGAACACGAATGTGAGCCTACGCGCGCTCGCCTGCGCCGGGTCGGGCAGGGGAGGTAGGTTGCTGCCATGTTCGCCGTATACGCGCAGGAACCCAACGCCGAGTCCCCGCTCGATTCGCTGGTCGTCGGCGAGCGGCCGGAACCCGAGGTGCCCGAAGGCTGGGTCCGGGTGCACGTCAAAGCCGCCAGCCTGAACATGCACGACCTGTGGACGTTGCGCGGCGTCGGCATCAAGCCCGACCAGTTCCCGATGATCCTCGGCTGCGACGGAGCGGGCACGCTCGACGACGGCACCGAGGTCGTGCTGCACTCGGTGATCAACGCGCCGGGCTGGCAGGGCGACGACACGCTCGACCCGAAGCGCACCCTGCTCACCGAGAAGCACCAGGGCACGTTCGCCGATCAGGTCGTGGTCCCGGCCCGCAACGCGGTGCCGAAGCCGGCCGGCCTGAGCTTCGCCGAGGGCGCGACGATGGGCACCGCGTGGCTCACCGCGTACCGGATGCTGTTCGTGAAGTCGGAGCTGCGGCCCGGTCAGACGATGCTGGTCCAGGGCGCGTCCGGCGGGGTGTCGACCGCGCTGATCGCGCTCGGCCGCGCGGCCGGGTTCCGCGTGTGGGTCACCGGGCGCACCGAAGAGAAGCGAGCGCTGGCCGAGAGCGTCGGCGCACACCAGACGTTCGAGTCCGGCGCGCGGCTGCCCGAGCGGGTGGACGCGGTGTTCGAGACCGTCGGCAAGGCCACGTGGGGGCACACGCTCAAGTCGCTGAAGCCGGGCGGCGTGGTCGTGGTGTCCGGTTCGACCAGCGGTCCCGACCCGTCAGCCGATTTGCAGCGCGTTTTCTTCCTGCAGCTGCGCGTTCTCGGCTCGACCATGGGCACCCGCGACGAGCTGGCCGACCTGCTCGCCTACCTCGACCTGAAGGGCATCAAGCCGCAGATCGGCACGCAGCTCCCCCTTGCGGAGGCCCCCGCGGGATTCGCCGCGATGGCCGCCGGGGAGACCGCGGGCAAGATCGTCTTCACTCGCTGAGCTTGACTGCACGGCGCTGACCTGGACTTTTCCTCGCCGGACAAGTCCGGGTCAGCGCTTTTACCTGTTCTCCAGTGAATCGTCAACACCCCAGCTTCGCAATCAGATAGTGACCCCCAAAGTTCCACCAGAAGTCGACCTTGGGCGGTTAACCTGGAGAACATGACCGCGACGCAGCGGCCAGTCCCCGCCGGCCGGGGCGGCCGGCACCCCAGCGAACCGGCACCGATCCGGGAATCCTTCCGGCGGTTCGCCGGCATGCGCACGCGCGTGCTCGAGGTCGGGCCGCCCGTCGCCGAGGCACCCGCACCCAAGCGCACGCGCCGCAAGGGCACCGACAAACCTCGCGCTCCCCGGCTCGTGTTGCTCCACGGGTATTGCGACAGTGCCGACACGTGGCGTCCGGTACTCGGAGAACTAGCCGAGGCGGGCATCGCCGCGATCGCGGTCGATCTTCCGGGCTTCGGCGAAGCGCAGCCGCTGCGCCCCGGTCCGATGCTGCCGCAGCTCGACGCGTTCACCGCCGCGGTGGTCCGCGAACAGGCCGTGCTTGGCCCGGTGGTGCTCGCGGGAAACTCGCTCGGCGGCACGATGAGCCTGCGCGCGGCACAGAACCACCGGCTGCCGACCGCGGGCGCGGTGTCGATCGCCGCGCCCGGTTTCGTCGACTCGTGGCTGGTGCGCACGGTCGGACGCAACCCGTTGCCGCTGCGGCTGTACTCCTCGCTTCCGTTGCCGGTTCCGGGTTTTCTGGTCCGCGCGGTCGCCGAACAGCTGGTGCCGCGGATCCTCTACGCCGACTCGCGCCACGCGGACGCGGGCCAGGTCCGGCGGTTCACCACGCTCTTCCCCGACTACCGGGCCACCACGTCCCGGCTCGAAGAGGCCCGACAGCTCGTCGCGGAGCTGGCCGACGCCTACCGGCTCGACCAGATCAAGATCCCGCTGCTCGCGGTCGCGTGCGGCAAGGACAAGCTGGTGACGGCCGCGTCCGGGCGGAAGCTGCACACCCTGGTGCCGCACAGCAGGCTCGTCGTCCGCGAGGACTGGGGCCACTGCCCGCAGCTGGACGACCCGGCCGAGGTCGCGGAACTGCTAACCTTCTTCGCCGCGGGCGCGGTCCGCTCGCTCGCCCGCCCGGCGCCCACGGTCAACGACGTCGAGGACGACTCCGCGACCGGGTGACTCAGGCTGCCGAGATCGTCACACTATGGAGTCGGTGACAGGCGCGGCGCCTCCGGGTACGGTGCCCTGCCAGGGCCCGGAACCCGGGTCCGGCGAACCACCAGTCTGAGGAGACATCGATGTCAGCTCCGCGCGGCCCGAACCTGGGCTCCGGGACCGGGATCTTCCGGCGGAAGCCGATCGAAACCATCGAGCACGCCGGCGAAACCGGCCTGCAGCGCACGCTCGGCCTGCGGCAGCTGACCGCGATCGGCGTCGGCGGCATCATCGGCGCGGGCATCTTCTCGCTCGCCGGGGCGGTCGCGAACAAGACCGCGGGCCCGGCCGTGCTGATCTCGTTCCTGATCGCGGGCATCGCGAGCGCCGCGGCGGCGTTCTCCTACGCCGAGTTCGCCGGCCTCATCCCGCGCGCGGGCTCCGCCTACACCTACGGGTACGCGGTGCTCGGCGAGATCGTCGGCTGGTTCATCGGCTGGGACCTGCTGCTGGAGTACACCGCGATCGTGTCCGTGGTGGCGATCGGGATCTCGGGCTACTTCAACGATCTGCTCGGTTTCCTGCACGTCTCGCTGCCGCACTGGATGTCCGGCGCGCCCGGGACGGAACCGGCGGGCGTCGAATCAGGGTCGTACAAGATCAATCTATTCGCAGTGCTGCTCTGCCTGCTGATCGCCTTCATTCTCAACCAGGGCATGAAGAACGCGGCGCGCTTCGAAACGCTGCTGGTGTATCTGAAGGTCGGCCTGGTGCTGCTGGTGATCGTGGTCGGCGCCTTCCACATCCAGAGCGGCAACTACAGCAACTTCTTCCCGTTCGGCCTCAGCGGCGCTTTCACCGGCGCGGCAACGGTGTTCTTCGCGGTCTTCGGCTACGACGCGATGTCGACCGCGGCCGAGGAGTCGCAGGACTCGCAGAAGCACATGCCGAAGGCGATCATCTACTCGCTGGCGATCTCGATGGTGCTGTACGTGCTGGCCTGCCTGGTCCTGACCGGCATGGTGAAGTACACCGACATCAACCCGGAAGCCGCGTTCTCGAGCGCGTTCGCGAAGGTCGGTCTCGGCTGGCTGGGCGCGATCATCGCGGTAGGCGCGATCATCGGCATCCTGACGGTGCTGTTCACTTTCTTGATGGGCGCGACGCGCGTGGGCTACTCGATGAGCCGCGACGGCCTGCTGCCGAAGTGGTTCGCGAAGACCCACCCGGTGCGCAAGGTCCCTTCGCGCATCACGTGGATCCTGGGCGGCGCGTCGGCGCTGATCGCGGGCCTGCTCCCGATCGGCGAGGCCGCGGAGCTGACGAACATCGGCATCCTGCTGGCATTCGTGGTCGTGTGCATCGCGGTGATCGTGCTGCGCTACAAGCGTCCTGAGCTGCCGCGCACGTTCAAGACGCCGGGCATGCCGGTGGTGCCGATCATCGGGGTGATCTTCTCGATCTGGCTGATCACGTTCCTGAAGCCGGAAACGTGGCTGCGCTTCGCGATCTGGTTCTTGATCGGGATGGCGATCTACTTCTCCTACAGCAAACGGCATTCGGCCATGGAACGGGGCGAGTCCGCTGGCTCTGGCCCGGACTCCGGCTCCGACTCCGGCGACGGGGAGCCCGGGGTGAAGTCCACTTCGGACTGATGCTGCGGTTTTTTGATGCGGGGGACGCCTTTTGCGGTGTCCCCCGCATTTTTTGTGCGCTGCGCTGGGTTCTACGGGCTAGCTTGAGCCCGTCTCGCCACTCGGGTGCCCGGACAGCTCACCGCAGCTGCGGTGTCGTCATCGCCCGACGGTGAGCTGGCTCTGAGGCCTCCGCGCAGGCGCACGATCGGGCACCGTTCTCAGCCCACGAACGCACACCGTCTTCACCTCGCGATCGTGCGGCCTGCTCTCGCGAACACTGCCCGCGACCGGATTCACGCAGGGTTGTTTCGATTTGCTCCGCCAAGGCTGCACGCGAACGCATCCGCAGCGGTGCCAGGGGAACTCAGCGCAACCGGCCGGACGTACTGCTTGTCCTGGTGCCAGCAGAGATCCCGCTCGCTCGCCGCCAGCGACTCGACTCACCGCGACCGGTCAGGTCGCCGCGTTTCCAGCAGGGAACACCGTTCTCTCCGCACCGCACAGCGGCTCGAGGCACCGCACCCAGCCGAGCTGTCCAGCCGTCGTGGTTCCGTCGGAAAGCCTTGTCAGGACTGGACCTCACCGCAGCGGAGGTCTCAGCGCAACCGGCCGAGCCGTTCCGTCGCGGCCTTCGCCTCCGTGCGAAGCCGGGCCACGATCGAGGCCGCGGAACCGTCACCGGCGAGCGGATACGTCTGCCCAGCCCACAGCGACATCGCCTCCGGGTCGCCAGCCTTCGCGGCCGCCCCGCGAACCGGTTTGCTCAGGTGGTGCAGCTGCGGGTACGCGGCGGGCGCGTCGGCGGAAAGGTCGCTCAGGACGCGGTTCACCATGCCCCGCGCCGGGCGTCCGCTGAACGCGCGCGTGAACGCCGTCGCCCGGCCAGCCTCGGCGAGCGCTCGCCGCTGGGTTTCGCCGGTGCCAGCTTCCGTCGCGAGCAGGAAGGCCGTGCCCAGCTGCGCGGCCGACGCACCGGCAGCCAGCACCGCCACGACGTCGGCTCCGTTGACCAGTCCCCCTGCCGCGACCAACGGCAGGCTCGTGCGCGCGCCGAGCAAACGGAGCAGCGCGAGCAGGCCGTACTCCTCGCCGCCAGCCGGACTGCCCGGATCGTCGGTGAAGAGACCGCGGTGTCCCCCGGCCTCGAAGCCCTGCACGACCAGCGCGTCGGCCCCGCGCGCGGCTGCGAGGTCGGCTTCCTCCGGATTCGTGACGGTGACCGCGACTTTGCCGCCGGCCTCGTGGATCCGCTGCACCTCGGCGGACGTCGGCGCACCGAAGGTGAACGACACCACCGGAACCCGGTGCCGCACGACGAGGTCGAGTTTCGCCGGGTACTCGTCGTCGTCCCAGACCGGTTCGCCGAGTTCGACGCCGTAGCGCACGGCTTCGGCGAGCAGCCGTTCGCGGTGCGCGGTGAGGTCGGCCACCGACCGGCCGCCGGGCACGAACAGGTTGACGCCGAACCGGCCGCCGGTGAGGTCGGCGGTGTGCGCGATCCGGGCGTCCAGCGTCTCCGGGCTGAGGTAGCCGGCGGCGAGGAAACCGAACCCGCCCGCGTTCGTGACGGCGCCGACCAGCTGCGGAGTCGTCGGCCCGCCCGCCATCGGCGCCACGATCACCGGGAACTCGAGATCATCGAACATGCCCCGAGCCTAGTGCCGGACCGGAAATGCGCCGGGTCGCCGCCGCGTTGCAGAAGAGCATGACGGCAACCCTGGAACAGCTCCGCGCGCTGTCGGTGGAGGAGAACGGCCTGGCGACCGTGGCCACGACCCGCGCCGACGGCACCGTGCACGCGTCCGTGGTGAACGCGGGCATCCTGAACGACCCGGTGACCGGAAAGCCGAGCGTGGGCTTCGTCGCCGTCGGCGGCGCGCACAAGCTCGCGCTCCTGCGCCGCAACGGCCACGCGACCGTGACGTTCCGCCGCGGCTGGCGCTGGCTCTCGGCAACCGGCCCGGTCCGCCTGATCGGCCCGGACGACCCCGACCCGTCCTTCCCTGCCGACGACCTCCCGTCCCTGCTGCGCGACGTTTTCCGCGCCGCCACGGGCACCCACGACGACTGGGCGGAGTACGACCGGGTGATGGCCGCCGAACGCCGAGCCGCGGTGTTCGTGGAGGTGGGCAAGATCATCGGGAACGGCTGACCGAACCCCGCGCAAGACGCTCGGTCCGAGCCGATCAGCCCCTCCTGACAAGCACCTCGGGCACCACCCGGACCGGGAACGGCCGCCGCGCGTCGAAAACCTCGGCCCCGGCGACCTTGGCGATCCGCTGGTAACAGCCGTCCTCGTCGAGTTCGAACACAGTCAGTTCGGGTGCGGCCGGGTCGATCACCCAGTAACTCGGCACGCTCAGCCGTTCATAGACCGCCTTTTTGGTGTTCAAGTCGTGGATCGACGTACTCGGTGACAGCACCTCGACGGCGAGCACGGGCGGCACTGGCAGATCCTTGGCGGTGAAGTCTTCGCTGCGGCCGACCAGAACATCCGGTTGCAGCTCCATCCGATCGCCGACGTGCACGGCGAATGGTGCGCCGAGGACGTCGAACTCCGGCGGGCAAGCCGCCTCCAGCACGTGGTAGAGCCGGTATCCGATCTTCTGATGGCGGTATCCGGGCGCCGGAGTCACGAGCAGCACTCCGTCGATGAGTTCGTAACGGCGGCCATCCTGCGGCATCCCCTCGAGGTCGTGCACCGTCATGGGGCCCGACCCGGGCGGATACTCGATGTCCGTCATGACCGTCATGGTGCTCTCCTTTCCCTGTTCGCGCCAGAGACTCCCTGTCCGCAATTGAGGACACCAGCCGCCACCGACAAAAACGGCGGCTCCGGGGAACCCGGAGCCGCCGTTCACCCGAAGGTGGACCTACTTCTTGTTCTTCCCGTTGTCCTCAGTGGACAGTGCCGCGACGAACGCTTCCTGCGGCACCTCCACCCGGCCGACGGTTTTCATCCGCTTCTTGCCTTCCTTCTGCTTCTCCAGCAGTTTCCGCTTCCGCGAAATGTCGCCGCCGTAACACTTGGCGAGCACGTCCTTGCGGATGGCACGAATCGTTTCCCGCGCGATGATCCGCGAACCGATCGCCGCCTGGATCGGCACCTCGAACTGCTGCCGCGGAATCAGCTCGCGCAATCGCGTCGCCATGCGGTTTCCGTACGTGTAGGCGGCGTCCTTGTGCACAATTGCGGAGAACGCGTCCACCGTCTCGCCCTGCAGCAGGATGTCGACCTTCACCAGGTCGGCCACCTGCTCGCCGGACTCTTCGTAGTCGAGCGACGCGTAACCGCGCGTACGCGACTTCAGCGTGTCGAAGAAGTCGAAGATGATCTCCGCGAGCGGAATCGTGTAGCGCAGTTCGACGCGGTCCTCGGACAGGTAGTCCATCCCCAGCAGGGTGCCGCGCTTCGACTGGCACAGCTCCATGATCGTGCCCACGAACTCCGACGGCGCCAGGATGCTGACCTTCGACACCGGCTCGTGCACCTCGGAGATCTTCAGCCCGCCCGGCCAGTCCGACGGGTTCGTGACGATCACCTCGCTGCGGTCCTCCAGCACCACGCGGTACACCACGTTCGGCGCGGTCGAAATCAGGTCGAGCCCGAACTCGCGCTCCAGCCGGTCCCGGGTGATTTCCAGGTGGAGCAGTCCGAGGAACCCACAGCGGAAGCCGAAGCCCAGCGCCACCGACGTTTCCGGCTCGTAGGTCAGCGCGGCGTCGTTGAGCTGCAGCTTCTCCAGCGCCTCGCGCAACTCCGGGTAGTCCGAGCCGTCCACCGGATACAGCCCGGAGTAGACCATCGGCTTCGGCTCGCGGTAGCCCGCCAGCGGCTCCTTCGCACCGTTCCGCTCGGCCGTCACGGTGTCGCCGACCTTCGACTGGCGCACGTCCTTCACGCCGGTGATCAGGTAGCCGACCTCGCCGACGCCGAGGCCCTTGCTGGCCTTCGGCTCCGGCGAGATGATGCCGACCTCCAGCAGTTCGTGCGTGGCGCCGGTGGACATCATCTTGATCTTCTCGCGCGGCGTGATCTTGCCGTCGACCACCCGGATGTAGGTCACCACGCCGCGGTAGGTGTCGTAGACCGAGTCGAAGATCATCGCCCGCGCGGGCGCGTCCGAGTCGCCGACCGGAGCCGGGACCTGCTTCACGACCTCGTCGAGCAGCGCGCCGACGCCGACGCCGGTCTTCGCCGAGACCCGCAGCACGTCGTCCGGCTCGCAGCCGATGATGTGCGCGATCTCGCCCGCGTACTTGTCCGGGTCGGCCGAGGGCAGGTCGATCTTGTTCAGCACCGGGATGATCTGGAGGTTGTTCTCCAGTGCCAGGTACAGGTTGGCCAGGGTCTGCGCCTCGATCCCCTGCGCGGCGTCCACCAGCAGGATCGCGCCTTCGCACGCTTCGAGCGCGCGGGACACCTCGTAGGTGAAGTCGACGTGGCCGGGGGTGTCGATCATGTGCAGGACATGATCCCGGCCGTCGACCTGCCAGGGCAGCCGGACGTTCTGGGCCTTGATCGTGATGCCGCGTTCCCGCTCGATGTCCATGCGGTCGAGGTACTGCGCGCGCATGGCCCGCTCCTCGACGACGCCGGTGAGCTGCAGCATCCGGTCCGCCAGCGTCGACTTGCCGTGGTCGATGTGGGCGATGATGCAGAAGTTGCGGATCAACTCCGGCGGCGTGAAGGTGGTGTCGGCGAACGTCTTGGGCGCTGTCACTCGGGCTGTCCTCGGGATGGTGGGGGATGTCCGTACCCCATCGTCCCATGGACCTCCGGGTGCGGGTGGGGGTCATCCCCGATGCGGTCCCGCGCGTCTCGTGATGACCTCGAAGCATGACCACTTCACCCTCCCCCTCGCCTGGTCCCGGCGTCCTCGACGCCGCGCTCGACCGGGCTTTCGGCCATCCCAGCGGCCTGCTGGGCAGGCTCGGCGGCAAGCTGATGGCGGTCAGCAACGCCACGACGGAGCACCGCATCGTCGACCTGGCCCGGCTCGAACCCGACGAGACTGTTCTCGTCATCGGCCCCGGGCCTGGGGTCGGCCTCGACGCGGCGAGCAGACTCGCCGGCGAGGTGATCGGCGTCGAACCCTCCCCCGAGATGCGCAATCTGTGCACGGACCGCTGTGGCGACCGCGCCGAGGTGCGTGCGGGCAGCGCGGCTCAGACCGGCTGTGTGGACGAAACCGCGGACGTCGTGCTGACCGTGAACAACGTCCAGCTCTGGGAAGACCGCGCGGCGAGCTTCGCCGAGCTGTTCCGGGTGTTGCGGCCAGGCGGACGGCTGCTGCTCTCGGCGCACGAGAAGTGGCTTCCGGTGACCCGGCACGAACTCGCCGACGAAGCCGCCGCCACGGGATTCACCGACCTGCAGACCTGGACCTGGGACCCGCCCGGGTTCGCCGCGCTCGCCGCCCAGCTCCGGGCCGTGAAGCCGAGCTAGCGCTTGTCGCGCCGCAGCGGATGGTCCTCCGGGACCTCGACGAGGACGATCCGCAGCCCGTCCGGGTCGGCGATCCACGCCTCGTCGGTGCCCCACGGTTCGCGACGAGCCTCGCGCACCGGTTCGACCCCGCGTCCGGCCAATTCGGCCAGAGTCGCCGGGAGATCGCGGACCTGCAGGAACAGGTTGACGTCCGGCCCGGGCCCGGCTTCGCCCGTCCCGACCACCTCGATCGACCCGCCACCGGCGAAAAACCGCGTGCCACCAGGGAACTCGCGCTCGATCGCGAGGCCGAGAGCGTCGCGGTAGAACGCGGTGGACACCTCGTGGTCGCGGGGGTGGATCAGCACCCGGCTGCTCAGTACGTCCATGGTTCCTGCCTACCTGAGCCGCTCAGGCGACCGCAATCGCAGCGATCCCGGCCAGCACCACCAGCGATCCGGCGAGCCGCCGCGCCGCGTTGCGCTCGCGGAGCACCAGCCAGGCGGCGACCCCGCCGAAGACGATCGACAGCTCGCGCGCCGGAGCGACGAGGCTGACCGGCGCGATCCGCAGGGCGTACAGGACCAGCAGGTATCCGGCGGGCGAGGCGAATCCGACGATCAGCACCTCGCGCCGGTGGTCACGCCACAGCCGCTTGACCTCGGACCGGCCGCGGGCGGCGGCCGGCGCGAGCAGGATGCTCTGACCGATCGCGCCGCCGCCGAAATAGACGAGCGGAGGCACGCCGAGCGAGGTGACCGAGTGCGCGTCCCAGAGCGTGTAAGCCGCGATGACCGTTCCGGTGGCGACGCCATAGAACACTCCGGCACGACGGGCGTGGGCATCGCCGGTGCTGCCGCCGAGGCTGATCACCAGGACGCCCGCGACGACGAGGAAGGCTCCGACCAGCCCGAGCACGCCGGGCCGTTCGCCCAGGACCAGGACGGCGACGAGCACCGACACCAGCGGCCCGGTGCCGCGGGCCAGCGGGTAGACGATCGACAGGTCGCCGACCTCGTAGCCGCGCTGCAGCACGATCCCGTACACGACGTGCAGGACCGCGGTGACCAGCGCGGCGAGCAGCCAAGTCCATTGTGGACGTTCCGGTTCGACGGCCAGCGCCACCGCGATCGCCGGGAGCATCGCCGCCGCGGAAACCGTGTAGTACAGCCAGACGAATCGCGGACCGCCGCCGGAAACCCGTTTGGCGGCGAGATTCCACGCGGCGTGCACGACCGCGGCGACGAGGACCATGGCGAGGGCAGTGGTGTTCATCCGGACCCCTTCAGGTTTTCAGCGCATGCCGAAGACCGGGTCCTCCAGGCTTTTGTCCCGTCAGATGAACGGCAGGGCTCGGTGCCCCGCCGAAGGTGCCGCTCGGACCAGGCCCGCCCGCCCTCGTTGTCTTCGCGACCCGCTCTGCGGGACCACGGGCAGGCGACGGAACCCTAGGCACTACCGAAATCCACCGTAACGGAGCCGCGGGCGGAATGCCGAACGGTTACCGGCTCCGGGGCCCGCTCCGGAGCCGCGAGCAGGGCTGTTAAGATTTTCGACTGTTGCCGTGCGGCATTCCGTCAAGGAGGAAACCCGGCCGTCCCTCGGGACCGGTCCGGAGCCACGCGAACGCGGCAGCGACCTTCACCGAGTGAAAGAGGAACGCCTCCATGGCCAACATCAAGTCGCAGGTCAAGCGCATCGACACGAACGAGAAGGCGCGCCAGCGCAACCTGGCGATCCGGTCCTCGGTGAAGACCGCGATCCGCAAGTTCCGCGAGGCCGCCGAAGCCGGTGACAAGGACAAGGCCCTCGAACTGCAGCGCGACGCCGCTCGCAAGCTCGACAAGGCCGTCACCAAGGGCGTCATCCACGCCAACCAGGCCGCGAACAAGAAGTCGGCTCTCGCGAAGCGCGCGAACCAGCTCTGAGCGCAGTCTTTTCCGGAGGGCCCGGCGGCTTCGGCTGCCGGGCCTTTTCCGTGTCTGCGGGGGTCGCATATCGGTTCGGCCCTGATGGCATGGCGACAACCGCCCGCGCCCGCAGACGGGTAACCGTCATGGCGTCCAGCGGAACGCCGCCTTTCCCACGGTGACGACGCAGCAGTCCGCTGCGGCGATGCCGTCTCTGCGTCAGCGGTCGCCCTTGGCCGCGACCACCTCGAGGACCGCGCGCTGCAAGGCGTAGTTCGAGTCCGCCGCCGCGCCCTTGACCTCGGCGTTCAGCCGCGCCACGATCCGCATCGCGGTCGCCAGGCCGTCCTGGCCCCAGCCGCGGGACTGCCCCTGAGCCTTGCGGATCTTCCACGGCGGCATGCCGAGTTCGCCCGCCATCTGGTTCGGGTTGCCTCGACCGGCTGCGGACACGCGAGCGATCGTGCGGACCGCGTCGGCGAGCGCGTCGGCCACCAGGACGTGCGGGACGCCCAGCTGCATCGCCCACTGCAGCGACTCCATCGCGGCCGCCCGGTCTCCCGCGACGGCCTTTTCCGCCACCGCGAAGCCGGTCACGTCGGCGCGTCCGGTGTGGTAGCGCCGGACCGCCTGCTCGTCGATGACTCCCCCGGTGTCGGCGACCAGCTGCGTCGCCGCCGAGGACAGTTCGCGCAGGTCCGAGCCCACCGAGTCGAGCAGCGCCATCAGGCCCGCGCCGTCGATCTTGCCGCCCGTGCGGCGCACCTCGTTGCGGACGAACGCCTCGCGCTCGGCCGGTTTGGTGAGCTTCGGGCATTCGGTGATCTCCGCGCCCGCTTTTTTCAACGCGCCCGGCAGCGCCTTCGCGGCCTTGCTCCGCCCGCCGCCGCTGTGCACGACCACGAGGACGATGCCGTCCGCCGGGGCCTTCACGTACGCCATGACCGCGTCGGACAACTCCTGCGAGATGTCCTGCGCCGACTCCAGCACGATCACGCGGCCCTCTGCGAACAACGAAGGACTCACCAGCTCAGCCAGTACCGGCGGTGTGAGATCGGACACCCGCATCCGCGTGAGGTCGGCCGTCGGATCCGCGGCCTTGGCCGCGTCGAGGGACGCGCGCACAGCCCGTTCGATGAGCAGTTCTTCCTCGCCCGTGACGAGGTGCAGCGGCGCGGGTGCGGTGGTCACCCGGCCATCTTCTCACCCGGCCGCCGGGCCGCCCGCCCCGGTGATGTGAGCCGCCTCCGTGGCACGAGCTGATCGGGATGTCGTACGGTGTAGCCGAGGACGCGCCCACCGGCGCTCCGACAATCGAATACCGCTCATCCAGAGGGGCAGAGGGAACGGCCCGACGAAGCCCCGGCAACCGGCGTGCAGCCTGTCATCCCGCGATCGCGGGGTAGCTGACGATCACGGTGCCAATTCCGGCCCGCTTCGGCGGGGCAGATGAGGAAGGAACCTCGCGATGACTGCAGCCCTCAGCGCCACCTCCGCCAACAAGACGATCGACCTCGGTCCGGCCGTCGAACTGGTGTCGAAGGAAGAAGGGCACCGGCAGCCGCTCGCTCCGGAATTCGTTTCCGCCGAAGACTTCTCGCCGCTCGAGGTCGCCTACGACTTCGGCCGCGTCCGCCGCGAGGACATCGAGGCCGGCCCGCGCAACATCTGGCGCTACAAGAAACTCCTTCCCGTCCCCTCGACCGTCGAGGAGACTCCGAACACCGAGCCCGGCTGTACCCGGCTCGTGCGCGCCGACCGGCTCGCGAAGGAACTCGGCCTCAAGAGCCTGTGGGTCAAGGACGACACCGGAAACCCGACGCACTCGTTCAAGGACCGCGTGGTCGCCGTCGCGCTCGCCGCCGCCCGCGAGTTCGGCTTCGAGGTGCTCGCGTGTCCCTCGACCGGCAACCTGGCCAACGCGACCGCCGCCGCGGCGGCCCGCGCCGGCTGGCGATCGGTCGTGCTGATCCCGAAGAACCTCGAGCGCGCGAAGATCCTCACCACTGCGGTCTACGACGGCGACCTGATCGCCGTCGACGGCAACTACGACGACGTGAACCGGCTCGCCACCGAACTGGCCGGCGAGCACCCGAAGTGGGCGTTCGTGAACGTCAACGTCCGCCCGTACTACTCCGAGGGCTCGAAGACGCTCGCCTACGAGGTCGCCGAGCAGCTCGGCTGGCGGATTCCCGAGCAGATCGTCGTGCCGATCGCCTCCGGTTCACAGCTCACCAAGGTGGACAAGGGTTTCCGCGAGCTGGGCCAGCTCGGTCTCGTGGACGCCAGCCCGTACAAGGTGTTCGGCGCACAGGCCACCGGCTGCTCGCCGGTCTCCACCGCGTACCGCAACGGCCACGACGTGGTCCAGCCGGTGAAGCCGGACACCATCGCCCGCTCGCTCGCGATCGGCAACCCGGCCGACGGCCCGTACGTGCTCGACGTCGTCAACCGCACCGGCGGCGCGATCGAGGACGTCACCGACGAAGAGGTCGTCGAAGGCATCCGGCTGCTCGCGCGCACCGAAGGCATCTTCACCGAGACCGCGGGCGGCGTCACCGTGGCGACCGCGAAGAAGCTCGTCGAAAGCGGCAAGCTCGATCCGGACGCCGAAACCGTCCTCCTCATCACCGGCGACGGCCTCAAGACCCTCGACGCGGTCGAGAACCACATCGGCCCGAAGGCCACCGTGCCGCCGTCCGCCGCGGCCGTCGCCAAGGCGCTCGGCTACTGACGTACCCGCCCGGGGTCCGCCGTCCTACCGCGGCGGACCCCGCGGCTCGCCTCGCCGGACGACCGCCGGTCCGCTTCCTCCAGGCAGAACGGCGGTGTCGCCGTCGACATCGGTCCGGGTGACCAGCACTCCCATCGTGCCGAGAACGTCCACTGTGGACTTGCTCGGATGTCCGTATCCGTTGCCCGCGCCGACACTGATCAGCGCCGTGCGCGGCCGCACTGCCGCGAGGAACTGCGGCAGCGAATACCTCGAACCGTGATGCGGCACCTTCAACACGTCGGCCCGCAAGTCGACGCCCTCGGCGAGCAGATCCGCTTGCGCGGCCAGTTCGACGTCTCCGGTCAGCAAAACCCGGCCAGCCGAGGTTTCCGCGCGCAGGACGACTGAGCTGTTGTTGATCATCGTCCCGTCCTGTAACGCGGGTGATCGAGTGGTGGCGTAACGCGGGCCGAGCACATCCAGCGACAGCCCCGGCCACTCCAGCCGTTGTCCCTCGCTCAATTGCACCAGCGGCACGCCACGATGCTTTGCCTCTCCGGAAACCGACTGCCACGCCCACGCCGGAGCACGCCCCGGTCCCACCGCGATCGCACCGACCGCCCGCCCGTCAAAGACCGAGGCGAGTCCGCCGATGTGGTCCGCGTGCAGGTGGCTCAGCACCAGCAGCGGCACTCGATCAACGCCCAGCCGCCGCAGGCATTCGTCGACGGGTCCCGGCTCCGGCCCGGTGTCGACGACTACGGCGCGGCCGGGCTCGGCTGTCGCGAGCACTACCGCATCTCCTTGTCCGACATCGCATTCCGTCATCGCCCAGCCGTCCGGGGGCCAGCCAGGAGCCAAGACTTTGCCTGGCACGACCGTCAGCAGCACGACGACCAGCCCGATTGCCACCAGCAGCCGGAATCGGCGAAACCGCGCCGCCACGACGACAACGACCAGCAGGACCGCCGCGCACAATCCGCCCAGCCAGCCGCCGGGCCAGGACAGCGCCGCGCCGGGTGCCCTCGCACCGTGTCGGGCCACGGTGATGAGCCACCGGGCTTCCGGATCTGCCAATCGAATCAGCACGTGCCCTGCGCCTGGCCACCATGGCCCGACCACTGTCGCCAGCACGCCTAGCACGGTCACCGGCGCGACCACTGGTGCCGCGAGCACATTGGTGACCACCGAGACGAGGCTGACCGTGCCCGCCATACCAGCGATGACTGGCGCGGTGACCACGAACGCGGCCAGCGGTACGGCAAGTCCTTCGGCGTAGCCAGGTGGAACTCCCCTGCGTACCAACGAATCTGCCCAGCGCGGCGCGAGCAGCACGAGCCCTGCCGTAGCGAGAACCGATAGCGCGAAACCGAAATTCGCCGCCATTGCCGGGTCCCAGGCCACCAGCACGCACACCGCGAACGCCAAGGCGGGCAACGCTGAACCGCGCCGTCCGAGGGCCAGCGCGAGCAAGCCGATGCCGCCCATGACGCCAGCCCGCACCACACTCGGTTCAGGCCCCACCAGGACGAGGAATCCCGCCAGACAAGCACCAGCCGCTGCTGCGGAAAACCTCGGACCTGCTCGAACCAATCGGCACAGCAACAGAACGGCTCCGCCGATGATCACGAGATTTCCGCCGCTCACTGCCATCAAGTGGGTGAGCCCGGAGGCCTTGAACTCACCCTCGACCTGTTGCGGCAACGCACTCGTATCGCCCAGCACCAGTCCAGGCAACAGCCCCGCCGGTTCCTCGGGCAGGATCCCGCACAGCGAATGCAAGCTGTTCCGCAAGACCGCGGCGGCGCGTTGCCACCACGGCGCAGGCCCGACAGCGGCTGGCGCGGCACGGACGGAGAGCACTGCAGCGGTCAACTCGCCGCTGCGTGCGGGCATGAGCCGTCCGGACGTCGTCGCTGCCTGGCCGGGCAGCAGCCCGCTCCATCCTGCGACCGGTGCGAGCAATAGAATCCGGCCGGTCGATTCGACGGGCTGACCGTCCACTGTGGCCGTTGTGACGCGCGCGGGAATCGCCACTGACCGGGTGCCTGCCTGCTGGTCGGCGTAGCCAGTCTGGTGGATCGGCCGTGGACGCTCGCTGATCTCGACTCGCAGCGTCGCCGTCACGCCATGTACCGCAGCGACTGCCAGCGGGTCGGATGCCGCGTCGCGAATGCGCAGAGCTGTCGGCACTGCGGCAATCAGTCCGACCAGCAGTAACGCTCCCCCGGCACCTACGTACTTGGCACGGCCGCGCGCTAGAAGCACCACAGCGCCGACGACCGCTACGACTCCGACCGCGGTCGCGACCCACCAGCCGAGTTGCAGTCCGGCGAGGGTGGCCGCCCATCCGGCGACGGCGGCGGCAACGAGGCGGAAATCGTGGTCTCGGCGCGACTTCTCCTCGGTTTCCAGCTTCATCCGACGGTCACCTGCTCGCGGAGCTTCTGGAACTTGCTCTCGCCGATGCCGTCGACGTCACGGAGTTGTTCGACGCTCGAGAATCCGCCGTGCTGCGTGCGCCAGTCGGTGATGCGCCGGGCGGTGACCTCGCCGACGCCCGGGAGGCTGTCGAGTTGTTCGGGGGTCGCGGAATTCAGGTCGATCTTGCTGGCGGCGGCAGCTGACCCGGCTGGTGCCGCCTGGGCGGCGGGAACGCCGACTGCCAGTTGCTCGCCGTCGGTGAGTTTGCGGGCGAGGTTCAATGCGGTCAGATCGACGCCCGGGTCGGCACCGCCAGCTGCGCGCAGGGCATCGGCGACGCGAGAGCCCGAGGGCACGGTGACGAGTCCTGGTGAACGCACGTGGCCGACGACGCTGATTACTAAGTTCTCGTTGGCTTTCGACGCGTGCGGCACTTGCGCGCGGGCTGTTGGGAGTGGCGGGGCGATCTCGGCTGCGGGTGAGCGGCCGAAAATCGCCAGGCCACCGGCGATGACTGCGGCGGCGGCCAGCAAGGCCAGGACGAAGATCATTCCCCGGCGGCCCAGGAAGCCCGGCAGGCCGGTTGCTCCGGGGAGCCAACGGCGTGTCCACCGCTGTTCGGTGTGTTCCGGCAGCCAGCTGCGGACCAGTTTGCCGCCGGGCAATTCGGTTTCCGGAGGGGGTGGGTTGTCGGCGAGTGCGGACAGGCGGGCTTTACGGCCCAGTGGGCGCGAGCGTGGCGTGGAGTTGGAGGGCAGACCGTCCGCAACAGTCGCAGGTTGACCGCCCAGAAGCGTTGAGCTGTCGGCAAAAGAAGACAGGCGGGCTTTCCGGCCCAGTGGCCGCGAAAGTGGCATGGAGCTGGACGGCAAACCGTCCGCGGCAGTCGCGGGCTGACCGCCCAGAAGCGGCGAACTGTCAGCAAATGCAGACAGGCGGGCTTTGCGACCTGGTGGCCGCGAGAGTGGCATGGAGCCGGACGGCAAACCGTCCGCAGCAGTCGCGGACTGACCGTCCACAAGCGGCGAACTGTCAGCAAATGAGGACAGGCGGGCTTTCCAGCCCGGTGTTCGCGAGTGCGGCATCGAGTCGGGTGCCCCGTCGGCCGCGCCTGCCAGCGGGGAGCCGTCGGCGCTCGCCGAAGATCGGTTCGGCACGTCCGGCGACTGGTCGTCGGGAGAAGGAGAACTGTCGGCACCGGCAGACAGTCGTTGCTTCGGTCCCCCGTCCCGGGCGCGCACGCCAGGCGGCTCAGCATCCACGGACAGCTGGCTGTCTGCGCTTGCCGACAACCGTCCGCGCGCTGATCGTCCCAGGGGCAGCCAGCGACGTGCTGGCCGGACGGGGCTGGCAACAGGCGGGAGAGCGGCCAGCTGGTCGGCCAGCCAGGTGAGCCTGACGTTGACGGGAGTGCCCGGATCCCGGGCGGAATTCTCGAACACACGATCGACGCTAGGTGTCGGCGGGTGCGACGGCGAGAGGGTTCCGCGCGATCTGTGGACAACCCGCCCCTTGGGGACAACTCAGCCGTCACCGCCGAAGACGCACCGGAATGTGTCGGAGTGCGCGGTCATACTGGCTGGTTTGCCTGCGGCACCGGCGATCGAAAAGCGTTCGCTCCTGCCGTTGTCCTCCGCTAGACCTGGTAGTCAGCCGTCGAACAGGAGCACGCCATCGCTGTGAACCACACCGACTTGACCCTGCGTCCGATCACCGGGCCGGAAGAACTCGACCTCTTCTGCCAGCTCACCTACGCCCTCGACCACGAACTGGCCGACGACCTCGCCGCCGGTCGCCGTCGGCCGGGCTGGATGTGGGTCGCGCTTCGTGGCGGCGAACTCGTCGCCAGGGCTGCGTGGTGGGGTCGCGCCGAGGAACTGGTCCCGTTCCTGCTGGACGTGTTCGACCTCGAAGACGTGGCTGTCGGCGTGCAGCTGCTGCGAACCGCGATGGCCGAGATCCTGCCCGCGGACGCCAGGACGCCGACTTACCAACGGATGGTCCCCTCAGATTGGCGCGGAAAAGCCGCGACCCGAAGCGCTGCCGAAGGCCGGATGAGGGCGCTCGAACAAACCGGTGCTCGACTGCTTGCCGAGAGGCTGCGTTTCGAGTGGCGTCCTGGGACTCCTGTCCCGTCGCCCCACCGGCTGGTTTTCCGTCCTATCCGCGACGAGGACGAGATCATCGACCTGATGACCCGCGTCCTGGACGGGACGCTCGACGCCCACAGCCGCGACGACCTGACCCGGACGTCCGCTCGTGCGGCGGCGATCCGGCATTACGAAGACGAACTGGCGCACTACCGCAGCCCGCGGGATTGGTGGCGGGTCGCGACGCGACCCGACGGCACGCCGGTCGGGTTCGTCACGCCCGCGCGCAACAACTACAACCCCCTCATCGGGTATCTCGCCGTCCTGCCGGAGCATCGCGGCAACGGCTACATCGACGACATTCTCGCCGAGGGCACCCGAATCCTTGCCGCCCAACAAGTTCCTCGCATCCGGGCGGCGACCGATCTCGGCAATGTCCCGATGGCGAACGCGTTCCGGCGCGCCGGGTACGTCGACTTCGAGCGAACGATCACCATGGCCTGGCCATGATTCGCGACGAACCCTGGGAACGTGCGGTTGCCCACGTAGCCCAGTCGGCGGAAGGCAGCCCGGCGGATCCGTCGTGGCGGGTCACGCTGCATTTCCACCCCGACCGGCTGGTCAACGGGGTGCCGATTCTCGAGAGCATGGCGCGAGACGGCCGGTACCGCTCGCAGTTCGAGACCGGCGTCAGCAACGGCGGGCTCACCGCGCATCCGGGAGGAGACCGCTGGCGCTGGGAAAGCCGGTTGTTCGCTGGCGTCTACGACGACGTCGCGGCAAAGCATCGGCCGAAATACGGGTCGCTGAATTTCCGCGGCCGCAGAACCGGCGGCTCACCGCGGTTCGGCTCGGCCTATCTGCGGCTCTCAAAGCACACGATGTCCCGCACGACTTTCGCCTATCCCGACAGCGTCTTCGAGCCGACATCGTTCGGCGTCGAGACACGATTGTCGGCTCTGGTCGCGCTTGCCGAGGCTGACGATCAGGACTTGCTGGACGACTACATCGAGGCGCAGGTGCACGGCGAAGTGGACCTAACGCGAGATGTTGAGGCGCTAGTTCTCGATCCGTCCTATCGAGGAACCGAAGTCGAGGCGGCAGCCCGAAAACTAGGCCCGATCGAATGGCACCAAGGGTTTCGGCTCACCACCGCCGAACTGCTCCGGCAACCCGATTACCGCGGGCCGAAATTCACCGCGCTTAGCGATGAACTCGCTGAGGGCGGACACCTCGACCCGCGCATCCTCGGCAACGCCACCGGCCAGGACGAGCAAGATCTCAAACGCGTCTGGCACCTGCTCGCGCGATTCGGCAACCAGGAACTCGGCTAGGCGCGCTGCACGACGACACCGAGCACGCCGGGACCGGTGTGCGCGCCGATGACCGCGCCGATCTCCGACACCACGCATCCCCCGGCACAGCCCGGAATCACTTCCTCGAGCCGGTTCGCCAGTTCGACAGCTCGTTCCGGCGACGCGAGATGGTGCACCGCCAGCTCGACCGGCCCGGTGCCCGCGGCCTGCACGGACAGCTCGACCAAGCGGCCGATCGCGCGGTTCATCGTCCGCACTTTCTCCAGCGGCAGGATCCGGCCGTCGTCCATGTGCAGCACCGGTTTCACCGCCAGCGCGGTGCCGAGCAACGCCGCGGCCGAGCCGATCCGGCCGCCGCGGCGCAAGTGTTCCAGTGTCTCGACCACGAACAGCGTCGACGAGCGCTCGGCCGCTTCCGTCGCGGCCGCTTCGACTTCGGCCGGGCTGGCTCCGGACGCGGCGGCGTCCGCGGCGTGCAGGGCGGCGAAGCCCAAACCCATCGCTGTGGTGCGGGAATCGACGACGCGGACCCGGTCCGAACCGACTTCTTCCGCTGCCAGAACGGCGGCCTCCCAGGTGCCGGACAGCTCGCTCGACAGGTGCACTGACACGACGGCGTCCGCGCCCGCGTCCAGTGCGGCCCGGAATTCGGCGGCGAACTCGGCCGGAGTGGGCCGGGAAGTCGTGACGATCTTGCGCTCCCCCAGAGCTTCCGCGAGCGCGGCGGGACCCATTTCAACGCCGTCTAGGGAACACACGCCTTCCACCAGGACGTGCAGGGGCACCACCCGCACCGAGTGCCGCTCGGCGAAGCCTTCGGGCAGGTGCGCGGTGGAGTCCGTGACCACGGCGACCGACACGCCGTCAGCCTACGTTGCCAGAGCCGAGGTGCGGAGCAACGAGCTTCGCCATCGCGGTGCCGACGGCTTCGTGCCCCGCCCATCCCCAGTGCATGCCGTCGGGATTTCCCGCGCCGCTCAAGACATGTTCGCCGACCACACCGGGCGTGTCGAGCAACGGCACTTCGCGTCGCGCGGCCCACGAAGCGAGCGCTGCGGCTGCTTCGGCGCGTCCCGTGTGTACACGCCCGTACGCATCAGCGCGGTGCACCGAAGGCAGCATGCCGAACACAGGCAACTCAGGACGCAACGCGCGCAACGCTTCGACGGACTGGTCCAGATAGCTCACGCTCAGCCGCGCCGGAAGCACGCGAGGGCGTCCGCGCATCACGACAGACAACCGTGGCTGCGCAGCGAGATAGGCACCGCGTACAACGCGACGCACGCCGTCGGGGCGAAGGTAGCGAAGCCCCTGACGCAAGTACGTCGGCAGAGGCGACGGCAGTGTGTCCATGTGGCCGACGGCGAGCACGACAGCGTCGACGCGACGCAGGTCCGCCCACACGCGCGGGTCGCCGGTGAGAGACCACCACAGGTCGCGCGCGGTCCAGCCGATGCCGGCGACGAGATCGGCTTGTCCGGACAGCGCGTTCGCGGCGACGTTGGGCCACAGGCGCGGATCGTCGGCCGCGCAAGGGCCCTCGGGGCCGTGGAAACAGAGTGAATCGCCGAAGACGAGCAGCTGCGGGCTCATCGGGTCAGCCGGTGATGCCCGCGTTGTACGCGTGCAACCGCCACTTCCCCTCGCGGTGGCCGAGATCGACCCAGTGGCAGTTCATGATCCCGCCGAGCGAAGGCCAGACCTCGACCGGAAGGCCGAGCAGCTTCGCCGTCAACGCGAGGATGAGGCCGCCGTGCGAGGCGAGCAGGACCGATTCGCCGACGTCGGAGTTCGGCTGCATCAGGTCGTTGACCACCTCGGCGGCGCGTTCGGCGACCTCGACCCGGGACTCGCCGCCCGGCGGGGCCCACGCGGCGTCGGTGCGCCAGAGCTGGCGGTCGCCGGGATAGCCCTCGTCGACCTCGGCCCCGGTCAGGCCCTGCCATTCGCCGAGGTGCGTCTCGCGCAGCCGCTTGTCGATCTGCAGCGGCACGCCGATCGCCTCGGTGAGCACCGTCGCGGTGTCGGTGGCGCGGCGCAGATCGGACGCGATCACCAGCTCCGGCGCGAATCGCGCGAGCGCGGGCACGGCGAACCGCGCCTGGTTCCAGCCGACCGGGGTCAGCGCCGAATCGAGGTGTCCCTGCATGCGGCCGGCGGCGTTGTAGTCCGTCTCGCCGTGCCGCCAGAGCAGCAGCCGCCGCGGGCTCACGCCTCCGGACCGTCCGCGTCGCCGGTGTCGTCGGCGGGGACCGTCGCCAGCCCTTCGACCTCGATCCGCGGGCAGTCCTTCCACAGCCGCTCGAGGCCGTAGAACGAGCGCTCGTCCGCGTGCTGGACGTGGACGACGACGTCGACGTAGTCGAGCAGGACCCAGCGGCCCTCGCGCGCGCCTTCGCGCCGGACCGGCTTGTGCCCTTCGATGCGGAGCTTCTCTTCCACGTTGTCGACGATCGCGCCGACCTGCCGCTCGTTGGCCGCGGACGCGATCACGAACGCGTCGGTGATCACGAGCTGCTCGGACACGTCCAGGACGACCACGTCGCTGGCCAGCTTGTCGGCCGCCGCGTGCGCGGCCGCCACCGCCAGGTCCCGTGCCTCGGACGTCGCTGCCACAGTGCTCCTTCAGATTCGGGGTATGCCCGGACGAGGGTACCCGGTCAGGCCTCGGCGTCCTTGCGGTAGAGGTCCTTCTTGGCGATGTAGCGCACAACGCCGTCGGGCACGAGGTACCAGACCGGCTCGCCGCGCTCGACGCGTTCGCGGCATCCGGTGGACGAGATGGACATCGCGGTGACCTCGACGAGGCTCACCTTGCCGCTCGGCAGATGGTGCGAGTTGAGCCGGTAGCCCGGGCGGGTGACGCCGATGAAATGCGCGAAGGTGAACAGCTCGTCGGCCTTGTGCCAGGTCAGGATCTGCTCGAGGGCGTCGGCCCCGGTGATGAAGAACAGCTCGTCGTCCGGGTATTCCTCGTGCAGGTCGCGCAGCGTGTCGACGGTGTAGGTCTGGCCGCCGCGGTCGATGTCGACCCGGCTCACCGAGAAGACCGGGTTGGACGCGGTGGCGATCACCGTCATCAGATAGCGGTCCTCGGCGCGCGTGACGCGGCGGCCGGACTTCTGCCACGGCTGCCCGGTCGGCACGAAGATGACCTCGTCGAGCGCGAACCGCGACTGGACCTCGCTGGCCGCGACGAGGTGGCCGTGGTGCACGGGGTCGAAGGTGCCGCCCATGACCCCGATCCGGCGTGGTGACATAGCCGGTGAGCCTATACGCGCGGGCACGCGAGGGCTTCCCGTCTCGACTGCGACCTAGATTACTGTTGTGACTTGAGTCACATAACCCTGCGTTTCCGGCCGGAAACTGTCTGTTCCGGGTCGGTCGGCTCCGGGATTGTCGGGGGCATGGGGTAGACCGGGGACGTGGACACCACCGATACCACCCCAGACCTCCGGACCCGCGCGGAAGCCCTGCTCCGCGCGCTCGCCGGAGACAACGCAGCCCTCCGAGAGGACCAGTGGACCGCCATCGAGGCACTGGTCGCGCACCACCGGCGCGCGCTCGTCGTGCAACGCACCGGCTGGGGAAAGTCGGCCGTGTACTTCCTGGCGACCGCGCTGCTGCGGGAACGGGGAGCGGGGCCGACGGTCATCGTGTCGCCGCTGCTCGCCCTGATGCGCAACCAGATCTCCGCCGCCGCCCGGGCGGGGATCCACGCGGCCACCATCAACTCGGCGAACGCGCAGGAGTGGGACCAGGTCCAGGCGTCGGTGGCCGCGGGCGAGGTGGACGTGCTGCTGGTCAGTCCGGAACGGCTCAACAACCCGGACTTCCGCGACAGCGTGCTGCCGAAGCTGACCGCCAGCGCCGGCCTGCTGGTGGTGGACGAGGCGCACTGCATTTCCGACTGGGGCCACGACTTCCGGCCGGACTACCGGCGGCTGCGCACGCTGCTGGGCGACCTGCCCGACGGCGTGCCGGTGCTGGCCACCACCGCGACCGCGAACGACCGGGTGGCCACGGACGTCGCGGAGCAGCTCGGCATCGGCGGCGAGACGGACACGCTCGTCCTGCGCGGTCCGCTCGACCGGGAAAGCCTGCGGCTGGCCGTGGCCGAACTGCCCAGCGACGAGGCCCGGCTGGCCTGGCTGGCCGAGCACCTGGCGGAGCTGCCGGGGTCGGGCATCATCTACACGCTCACCGTCGCCGCCGCGCACGACGTCGCCGCGCTGCTGTCCGACCGCGGTTATCCGGTGGCCGCCTACACCGGGAAGACCGATCCGGCCGACCGCCAGGCCGCGGAGGACGACCTGCTGGAGAACCGGGTCAAGGCGCTGGTCGCGACGTCGGCGCTCGGGATGGGGTTCGACAAGCCGGACCTCGGGTTCGTGGTGCACCTGGGCGCGCCGTCGTCGCCGATCGCCTACTACCAGCAGGTCGGCCGCGCCGGTCGTGGCGTCGAGCGGGCCGAGGTGGTGCTGCTGCCCGGACGGGAGGACAAGGCGATCTGGGCGTACTTCGGGTCGCTGGCGTTCCCGGACGAGCTGCGCGTCACGCAGGTGCTCAACGCGCTCGCCTACTCCGACCGTCCACTTTCGACAGCCGCGCTGGAACCGTCGGTCGAGCTTTCCCGGTCGCGGCTGGAGATGGTGCTGAAAGTGCTCGATGTGGACGGTGCGGTGCGCCGGGTGCGCGGCGGCTGGGAAAGCACCGGGCAGCCGTGGGAGTACGACCGGGAACGGTACGAACGCGTCGGCGTCGCGCGGGTGGCCGAGCAGGAGGCGATGCTCGGGTACATCCGCACTGCCGGGTGCCGGATGGAGTATCTGCGGCGGCAGCTCGACGATCCGGAGGCAGTGCCGTGCGGCCGGTGCGACAACTGCACCGGGGAGCACTGGAGCACCGCGGTGTCCGAGGAAGTCGCGGGTGCGACGCGGGAACGGCTGGACCGGCCCGGGGTCTCGGTGGCTCCGCGCAAACAGTGGCCGAGCGGGATGAAGGGGCTCGACGTGCCGCTGTCGGGCCGGATCGCCGCCGGTGAACAGGCCGAGCCGGGACAGGTGCTGGGGCGGCTCACGGACGTGGGCTGGGGCGGCCGGCTGCGCGAGTTGCTCGGCCCGGGCGCGACGGACGCCGAGGTCCCCGACTCGGTTTTCGACGCGTGCGTGAAGGTGCTCGCGGGGTGGCAGTGGGCGCAACGTCCGGTGGCGGTGGTGGCGATCCCGTCGGCGACGCGGCCGCAACTGGTGGACAGCCTCGCGCTGCGGCTGGCGGCGATCGGGCGGCTGGACTACCTGGGAGAGTTGTCGTCGGCCGGACCGCCGCCGCGGCAAGCGAACAGCGCGCAGCGGCTGGCCGATCTGTGGCGGAGGCTGAGTCTGCCCGACGACGTGGCGGCGAGTGTCGCGCAGACGAGCGGACCGGTGCTGCTGGTGGACGACCTGATCGACACCGGCTGGACGATGACGCTGGGAGCGCGACTGCTGCGCCGGGCCGGGGCGGAGGGGGTGTTGCCGTTCGCGTTGGCGAGCACTGCTTGAGGTGCGGTGGGATCTTGGTGGCTGGGCGGGATCGGCTTGAGGTCGGCAGGGCCTGGGTGGCCCGGGCGGGGCAGGGACAAGCATCCGCCTAGCAGCCCGACGGCCAGGCTCAGCCGGAGCAGCGGGCGCGTTTGCGCCGCCGCGCTGTCTCCGCACGGCGAGTGCTCGCCGTGCTGCCTCATCTCCTGCGGTAGCCCCGCACCAGCAACCATTCGCGCCGTCACCTCCCCGCATGGCAATCGTCGGCGTGCCAGCCCCGCCTCGCCGCGCGGCGGCAGGCCACGCCGCCACCCGCACCTCCCTGCACGCCAACCGTTCCCGTCCGCCCACGCCGACCCGCGCGGCAACCGTCCGAGCCGACGCCTGCGCCGCTGCATGATCCCCCTTCGGCAACAGCGTTCCCGCGTCACAGACCGCAGTGGGACATGCACCAACTGCCATCCTTAGCCGAGATCTACCGATTTCCGGGCATTTCTGGCAAAGTCCCGTTCCACTCGTGCGGACGTGTGGACGTGTGGAGGTTGCCCGATGGCCGGTCCTACGACCGAAGGCGTCGCCCGGCATCGGTTGCCGGTGCGGAAGTTGTTCGCTGCCAGTGCGGGCAACGCGCTCGAGTGGTTCGACTGGACGATCTACGCGACCTTCAGCATCTACTTCGCCGGCGCGTTCTTCCCGCCTGGCAACGAAACGCTCGCGTTGATCAACACGTTCGCCACGTACGCGCTCGCGTTCTTCTTCCGGCCGCTCGGCGGCGTGCTGCTCGGGCGGTTCGCCGACGTGCACGGGCGCAAGCCCGCCATGCTGCTCACCATTTCGCTGATGGCGGGCGGGTCGGTCGCGATCGGCGTGCTTCCGACGTTCGCGCAGGTCGGGTGGCTGGCCCCGATTCTGCTGCTGCTCGCGCGGATCGCGCAGGGGCTTTCGCTCGGCGGGGAAGTGTCGAACGCTTCCGCGTACCTCGGCGAGGTCGCGCCCAAGGAGCGGCGCGGTCGGTATTCCTCGTTCTTCTACATCTCCACCGGGTCCGCGGTGCTCATCGCGACGGTGCTCGGGTTCGTGCTCGCCCGCACGATGGACAAGGCGCACCTCGCCTCGTTCGGCTGGCGGATTCCGTTCCTGCTCGGCGGGGTGCTCGGGCTGGTCGGGCTGTGGTTGCGGCGCAGTCTCGAAGAAACCGAGCTGTACCACGAGAAAAAGGACACCGCGCGGCGCGTCCAGCGGCCGCTGCTCACCACCGTCACCCAGCATCCGCGGGCGGTCGGGCAGCTCATCGGGTTCTCGATGCTCTCGACGCTCTGCTACTACACCTTCTTCAGCGCCCTCACGTCCTTCGCGGTCAAGGGGCGCGGCGCGAACGACGTCGACACCTTCCTCGCGCTTTCCATCGCGACCGCCCTCTTCGTCGTCCTCCAGTATCCGATGGGGGCGCTCGCCGACCGGCGCGGGCGGCGGCCTCAGCTTCTGGTCTGGTCCGGGGCCACCGCGCTGGTGATCGTGCCGCTTTCCTACCTGGTGCGGCCCGGGTTCGGGAATCTGCTCATCGTGTTCTGCGTCGGCCTCGCGCTCTACACCGCGATGACCTCGCTGGCACCGGCGATCATGAGCGAACTCTTCCCCACCGAACTCCGCGGGCTCGGCATCGGCGCTTGGTACAACCTGACCGTCGCCGTGTTCGGCGGGACCGCGCCGCTCGTGCTCAGCGCGCTGTCCGCGGCGGGCGCTGCCACTGCCTTCTTCTGGTACGTCGCCGTCGCGGCGGCGATCGCGTTCTTCGTGATCCTCCGGATGCCCGAAACGAAGGGCAGCGAACTGCGGTAAACCCGCTCGCGCGCGGTCGGTAGGCTTCACCGATCGACTACGCGAAGGAGGGACACCGTGCGCAAGCCCGAGGTTAGTGAGGAACTGGCCCGACGCGTGGTGGCCTCGCTCCGCCGCGCGTTCGACGTCGACCTCGACCCGTCCGCGGCGCTCATCGCGGTGTCCACTCGCGACGGTGTCGACTACCAGTGCAACCTGGCGATGAGCCTCGGCAAACGGCTCGGCAAACCGCCGCGCGAGGTCGCGGCCGGGATCGTCGAGAACCTGGAGCTGGACGGCGTCGCCGACCGGCCCGAGATCGCCGGGCCCGGATTCCTGAACTTCGTGCTGCGCCGCGAATGGCTCGAGCAGCGCGTGGCCGAGCAAGCGAAAGACGACCGGCTCGGGGTCGCCGAGACTGAGCAGCCGCGCCGGGTCGCGCTCGACTACAGCAGTCCCAACGTCGCCAAGGAAATGCACGTCGGGCACGTGCGCTCCACGGTGATCGGCGACGCGATCAGCAGGCTGCTGCGCTTCGTCGGGCACGAGGTGCTGCCGCACAACCACCTGGGCGACTGGGGCACTCCGTTCGGCATGCTCATCGAGCACCACCTGGACGAACCGTCGGGCGACCGCAGCGACCTCAACGCGTTCTACCAGGCCGCGCGCCGGAAGTTCGACGCCGACGAGGCCTTCGCGACCCGCTCCCGCGAGCGCGTCGTGAAGCTCCAGAGCGGCGACGCGGACACGCTCGCCTTCTGGCAGGAACTCGTCGACGAGTCGACACGGCACTTCAACGCGGCCTACCGCCAGCTCGGCATCACGCTCACCGACGACGACATCTACGGCGAAAGCTTCTACAACCCGTACCTGGGCGAGGTCGTCGACGAACTCGAAGCCGACGGGCTCACCGAGATCAGCGACGGCGCGGTCTGCGTGTTCCCCGAAGGCTTCGCCAACCGCGAAGGCGACCGGCTCCCGCTGATCGTCCGCAAGCGCGACGGCGGCTACGGCTACGCGGCCACCGACCTCGCCACGATCCGGTACTGGACCGCCGAACGCGGCGCGACCGACCTGCTGTACGTCGTCGGCGCCCCGCAGGCACAGCATTTCGCGATGATCTTCGCGGTGGCCCGCGCGGCCGGATGGCTCGACGGCGTGCACGCCGAGCACATCGGGTTCGGCTCGATCCTCGGCGCGGACGGCAAGGTGATGCGCACTCGCGCCGGCGAGACGATCAAGCTCTCCAGCCTGCTCGACGAAGCGGTGGCGCAAGCCGCGGAAATCGTTGCCGAGCGCAGTGAACTCGGCAAGGAAGAGCAGCAGGAAGTCGCGCGCGCGGTCGGGATCGGCGCGGTGAAGTACGCCGACCTCTCCAGCGACCGCGAACGCGACTACGTGTTCGACTGGGACCGCATGCTCGCCAAGGACGGCAACACGTCCGTCTACCTGCAGTACGCGCACGCGCGGATCGAGTCGATCCTCGCGAAGGCAGGCGAAACCGTCGAAGACGCGCCAATCCTGCTTGAAGAACCAGCAGAACGTGCGCTCGCGCTTACGCTGCTTCGGTTCAGCGAAGCGATCAGCGCGGCGACGTCCGCGTACGCGCCGCACAAGCTCTGTACGTACCTGTACGAAACCGCGGTCACGTTCTCGCGCTTCTACGAACAGTGCCCGGTGCTGACCGCCGAAACACCGGAGCTGCGCGCTTCGCGGGTACAGCTGGCCACGCTCACGTCGCGCACGCTGGTCCAGGGTCTGGCGCTGCTCGGCATCGAAGCCCCGCGTCGCCTCTGAATCACCGTCCGAGCTGTCCGATGTGGACGAGCGCCATCAACGTGTCGGCGACCTCGTCCACCGCTTTCCCCCGCGCGGCGGACGGCAGTTCACCGCACCACGTCGGCGCCTGGCTCATCGCGGCGTGCATGCACTGCAGCACGGTGTCGACGCTGGTGACGGTGAACTCGCCGCTCGCCAAGCCTTCTTCGATCAGTGCGCGGAAAAGCGCGTCGTGGCGCAGGCGGAGTTCCTTGATGCGTTCACGTTGCGCGCTCGGCCATTCGCGCGGCATCAGGAACAGCCGCAGCGCCGCCGGATAGTCGTTGACCGCGATCGTGACGTGCTCGTGGATCAGCGCGCGCAGCCGGACTTCGGGGGTGCCTTCGGTGCGGTCGAGCAGGTGCTCCAGCCGGGCCGTCCACTCGTCGCCGAGCGTTTCGATCGCTGCCGTGCCTAGCTCGTCCTTGCTGGAGAAGTAGTAGTACAGCGAGCCCTTCGTGACGTCGAGGCGTTCGGCGACGTGCTCCAGGCTCACCGCGTCGTAGCCGCGCTCGCCGAACAGCTCGGCCGCCGCCGTCAGGATCTCCTGGATCCGCTTGCCCCGTTTGCGCCGCACGCGCTCGGACGGCGGTTTCACCGCGCCCATCCTGCTCCTCCCGGTTCTCCGCTGTCCCGAAAGCCTACCGGTTGACCTTGAGTTCAACTCTTGACTCTACAGTCAAATTTTGTCACGGTGGTCAGACGACAGATGGGAGCGGACGATGGAGTTCGAGGACATCCGGTACGAGATCGACGGCCCGGCCGCGGTGATCACGATCGACCGGCCGGAGCGCTACAACGCCTTCCGCGGGAAGACGGTCGACGAGCTGATCAAGGCGTTCCGCGCGGCGTGGGCGGACAAGCACGTGCAGGCGGTGATCCTCACCGGCGCGGGCGAGAAGGCGTTCTGCACCGGCGGCGACGTCAAGCAGCGCGCGGAGACCGGCGACTACGGGCCGACCGAGAGCGGGATGTTCGAGATCGGCAACCTGCACAAGCTCATCCGCGACCTCCCGAAACCGGTGATCGCCGCGGTCAACGGGGTCGCGGTCGGCGGCGGGCACGTGCTGCACGTCCTGTGCGACGTCACGATCGCCAGCGAAACCGCGCGCTTCGGCCAGGCCGGTCCGCGAGTCGGCTCGTTCGACGCCGGGTTCGGCTCGGCGTATCTCGCGCGGGTCGTCGGTGAGAAGAAGGCCCGCGAGATCTGGTTCTTCTGCCGCCAGTACGACGCGGCCGAGGCCGAGCGGATGGGCCTGGTCAACGCCGTCGTCCCGCCCGGCGAGCTGCTCAAGACCGCCAAGGCGTGGGCCGATGACACTGCCGCACTAAGCCCGACCGCACTGCGGTTTCTCAAGCAGTCCTTCAACGCGGACACCGACCACCAGGCCGGACTGTCCAATTTGGCCATGTCCGCGCTCGACCTGTTCACCGCTTCGCCGGAGGGCCTGGAAGGCGCGCAAGCGTTTGCGGAGAAGCGCAAGCCGGACTTCGTCTCGCACGTGAACTGGCACTGACCATGGACTTCACGTTCACCGACGACGAAGACGCCTACCGGCACGAATTGCGCCGGTTCGCGACGAAAGTCCTTGCGCCGCATTACCAATCCGACGACAAAGCGGCGAAGCTGCGGCCCCAGCTGGTCGCGGACCTGGCGTCGATGGGCCTGACCGGCCTGCGCATCCCGGAGCGGCACGGCGGGCAGGAGGCCAGCGCCGTCGTCGCCGGGATGGCAGCCGAGGAAGTCGCGCGCGGCGATTTCAACGCGTCGTATTTCATCATCGTCAACGCACTGGTCAGCGACATCCTCACCCGCAACGCGACCGAGGAGCAGCAGGCGGCGTGGCTGCCGCCGATCGCGTCCGGCGAGGTCGTGCCCGCGTTCTGCATCACCGAACCCGGGCACGGCACCGACGCCGCGAAGCTGGAGATGAAGGCCGAACCGGACGGCGACGGCTGGCGGCTCACCGGCGAGAAAACGTCGATCACCCTGGGCATGTCGGCCGACGTCGCGCTCGTGCTCGCCCGCACCGGCGGCCCCGGCGCGCGCGGCGTCAGCGCGTTCTGGGTCGAACTGGACGACGCGTACGTCTCGCGGGCGACGTTCGACGATCTCGGCAGCCGGGCGATCGGCCGGGCCTCGCTGCACTTCGACGGGCTGCCTGTCCCCAAAGACGCGTTGGTCGGCGGAGAAGGCCAAGGGTTCGTCTCGGTGATGCAGGGCTTCGACTACTCGCGCGCGATCATCGGACTCGCTTGCCTTGGCGCAGCACAGGTTTCACTCGACGAGGCGCTGCAATGGTCTCGCGACCGCGAGGCGTTCGGCAGTCCGATCGGCACTTTCCAAGGTGTCGCGTTCCCGCTTGCCGAGCAGGCCACCTACCTGTGCGGAGCGCGGCATATTTGCTACGAAGCGTTGTGGCGCAAGGATAACGACGTCGAGCACAGCACCGAGGCGGCGATGGCGAAGTTCTGGGCACCGAAGCTCGCCGCGGAGACCATCCACCAGTGCCTGCTCACGTTCGGGCACCTCGGGTACTCCAGCGAAAGCCCCGTCGGGCAGCGGCTTCGCGACGTGATCGGCCTCGAAATCGGCGACGGCACCGCGCAGGTGTCGAAGCTCGTCATCGCGCGCAACCTGCTCGGCCGCGCCTACGCCCCCTAGTGCCGCCTCATCCCCACCACCCACCCTCAATCGAGGCGCTTCGCGCCGCTGGAGGCATTGTGTTGAAAGACAAAGTCATCATCGTCACCGGCGCTGGCCAGGGCATCGGCCGCGGCATCGCCGAGAAGCTGGCCGCCGAGGGCGCGACCGTCGTGGTCAGCGACATCAACGAGACCACCGCGAAGGAAACCGCGGCCGCGATCGGCGGAGTCGGCGTGAAGACCGACGTCACCTCGCCCGAATCCGTCGCCAACGCGGTCGAGCAGGTCCGCGCGCAGTTCGGCCGGATCGACGTGCTGGTCAACAACGCCGGCTGGGACAAGGCGGGCCCGTTCGTGGAGTCCGATCGCGCCGATTGGGACCGCGTCGTGCAGATCAATCTCTACGGCGTGCTCAACACCTGCCGCGAGGTCTTGCCGGTGATGGTCGAGCAGGGCTTCGGGTCCGTGGTCAACATCGCGTCCGACGCCGGTCGCGTCGGTTCGTCGGGCGAGGCGGTGTACTCGGCGGCGAAGGGCGGCATCATCGCGTTCACGAAGTCGATCGCCCGGGAACTGGCACGCAACGCGGTGAACGCCAACGCCGTCTGTCCCGGTCCGGCCGACACCGAACTGTTCGCTTCCCTCGGCGGCGACAACCCGAAACTACGCGAAGCACTGACGAAAGCCATCCCGTTCCGGCGGCTCGCGCAGCCGTCCGACATCGCGAACGTGGTCGCCTTCCTGGCCTCCGACGAGGCTGCCTACGTCACCGGCCAGACCGTCAGCGTCAGCGGCGGCCTCACCATGAGCTGACCCGGAGCCCGCCATGCCGTTCGCGACGATCCTCAACGACGAGACGATCGAGGCCCACACCCGCGCCGGGTACTGGGTGAACCGCACCATCACCGACTACCTCGACGACGCCGCGGCGGCCACGCCGGACAAGACCGCGTTCGTCGATTCGCAGCGCAGCATCACCTTCGGTCAGCTCAAAGAGGAGGTCGACCGTTGCGCGCTCGGGCTGCTGGAGCTGGGCGTCCGGTCCGGCGACGTCGTGTCTTTCCAGCTGCCGAACCGGATCGAATGGATCATCGTGCATTATGCGGCGAGCAGGATCGGCGCGGTCAGCAATCCGCTCATCCCGATCTACCGGGACCGCGAGGTCGGCTTCATGGTGGCGCTCGCGAAGTCAAAAGTCCTGGTGGTGCCGCAGGAATTCCGCGGTTTCGACTATCCGGCGATGGCGCAGCGGCTCCGTCCACAGTGGCCGGATCTAGAGCACGTGCTGGTGGTCGGTTCGTCCTGGGAAGAGTTCGCCGCAACGCCTTGGGAAGAACGGCGGGAGCTGCCGTCGTGGCGGCCCGACCCCAACGATGTCACGCTGCTGATCTTCACTTCCGGTACCACCGGCGAGCCCAAGGGCGTGATGCACACGCACAACACCGCGATCGCCGCGAACAACCCGCTCCCCGACCGGCTCGGCATCACTTCCGACAGCGTCCTGCACATGGCGTCGACGCTCGCACACCTCACCGGTTTCCTTTACGGTGCACGGCTCGGCGTGCAAAATGGTGCGACCTGCGTGTTGCAGGACGTGTGGGATGCCGCCCGATTCGTGGAACTGGTCGCCGAGCACGGCATCACCTACACCTCCGCCGCCACGCCGTTCCTGCACGACCTGTTGTCCGCGCCGAACCTCGCCGAGCACGATCTCAAGTCCCTGCAACGGTTCTGCTGCATGGGTGCGCCGATCCCCCGGGCGCTCGTGCGGGAGGCGCGGCGGAAACTGCCCGGTCTCGTCGTGCTCGGCGGATGGGGGCAGAGCGAGGACGCGCTGGTCACGCTCGGCATCCCGGGCGATCCGGACGACAAGCTGATCGACACCGACGGCTACCCGTGGCCTGGGATGCGGATCCGGATCGTCGATGCGGACGGAACCGAAGTGCCGCCGGGCACCGAAGGCCGCCTGCAGGTCGCCGGGCCGTTCCTGTTCGTCGGCTACGCGGAACGACTCGAGCTGGCCCGGGAGAGTTTCACCGGCGACTGGTTCGACACCGGCGATCTCGCGGCCATCGACGCCGACGGCTACCTCCGCATCGCGGGCCGCACCAAGGACGTGATCATCCGCGGTGGCGAGAACATCCCGGTCGCGTATGTGGAGAACGTCCTCTATGAACACCCGGACGTCGAGGCCGTCGCCGTGGTCGCGGTCCCCGATCCGCGGCTGCAGGAACGCGCGTGCGCCTGCCTCGTGCTCAAGCCTGGCGCGTACCTGGACCTGGAGAAGCTGCGCGGCTTTCTCGCGGAGAAGGGCGTCGCCAAGCAGTACTGGCCGGAGCGCGTGGAGCTGTTTCCGGAACTCCCCCGGACCGCCAGCGGCAAAATCCAGAAGTTCCAGCTCCGCTCGCTGGTGGAAAAGCCGAATGGGACCGGTCCCCGGCCGCTTCCGTAGCTTCGGGCGCGAGAGAGGGGAGAATCTCGTGTCCCGCAACGATCCCGACTTCGCCCGCGCCCTCGCGCTGGTCGACGAAGCGCTGTCCCGCCTGCGCGGCCCGATCCGGCGCGAACGACGGCGGCTGCGCTGGGAACAATGGCGCAGGCGGCCGTACTACCGTTTCGAACCAGATGGCAAGAAACCGCAGCTCGTGCACCTGGCCGGACTCCGCGTCACTCCACTGTGGACGACCGTCGGCACCGGGGTCGCCGACGTCGACACGCGCTACCCGGTGAGCGCCCGCCGCCGGTTCACGGTCGGGTGGCGCTGGCTCGTGCGGCACGACTACGACGAGTTCCGCGTGCCGATCTCACTGGTCGCCGATGCCAGTGGCCAGGCCGTGCTGATCGCGCCGGGAGGCCGGACGTTCACCGCGGACGTGACCGGCTGGCAAGCCTTGGCCGCGCTTCTGTACACGGAGTACGCCATGCCGCCGGGTGGGCGTTGGTACGGGGCGGGGTGAGGTCAGCTGCGCAGCTTCCGCCCCGGCGTCGTGCAGGAACAGCCGGGTCTGGGGTCGGCGAGTCCGCCGATGTCGCTGCCCCGGGCCGCGCTTACCGGGAGGATTCGGGGTCAGAATTGGTTGTCGAGTAATACGCGGAGCAGCCTGCTCGCGTCGCCCGACACTTCGCTGGGTCCTAGCGGCGCAGCGGAACGAGGTCGTCGGCGTGGACGACCTCCCGGCGATGCTCCACCGGAACCTCATGGCTCGAACGTCCGATCAGCGCGGGCAACTCCCCCGCGTCGAATCCGACCACACCGCGCGCCACCGGGACATCCGCGGAATCCACCAGGTCGACCACATCACCGGCCTCGAAATCGCCGTCCAGGCCGGTGATTCCCGCCGCCAGCAGCGACCGGCGGCGCAGGATTGCCTGCACCGCACCGTCGTCCAGGTGGAGGCGGCCGGAGGTGTCGGCGGCGTACCCGAGCCAGAAGCGGCGGGCGGACAGGCGGGTGTCGGCGGGGGCGAATGCGGTGCCGACGTTCGCGGCGCGCAAGGCGTCCTCGGCGTCGGCGGCAGCGGCCAGCAGCACCGGGATTCCGGCGCCGGCCGCGGTGCGGGCGGCGGAGAGTTTCGAGACCATGCCGCCGGTGCCCAGGCCCGAGGACGACATTCCGACCGCGATGCCCTCCACATCGGACTCGCCGTGCACCTCGGTGATCTTGCGGGTCGCGCCGTCGCGCGGGTCGCCGTCGTACAGACCGTCCACATCGGACAGCAGGACGAGTGCGTCGGCGCCGACGAGGTGCGCCACCAAAGCAGCGAGCCGGTCGTTGTCGCCGAAGCGGATCTCTTGTGTGGCAACGGTGTCGTTCTCGTTCACGACCGGCACCGCGCCGAGCGCGAGCAGCCGGGAGAACGTGCGCTGCGCGTTGCGGTAGTGCGAGCGGCGGACGACGTCGTCCGAGGTGAGCAGCACCTGGCCGACGGTCAGGGAGTAGCGGCCGAACGATTCCGCGTACGCGTGCGCCAGCGCGAGCTGTCCGACGCTCGCCGCGGCCTGCTGCGTGGCCAGGTCCCCCGGACGCTTGCCCAGCTTCAACGGCGCGAGCCCGGCACCGATCGCGCCCGAGGACACGAGGACGATCTGCGCGTCACGGGCGACACGGTCCGCGATGGCGTCGACAAGAGCGTCGAGGCGAGCGACGTCGAGGCCGCTGCCCGCCGTGGTCAGCGCCGAGGAACCGACCTTCACGACCAGCCGGCGAGCTTCCGCGATCTCCTGCCGCGTGCCGCTCACCGGTCGCGCTCCGCCTGCTCCTCGTCGTCCCACACGTCGTCCAGTTCGGAGTCGACGGACGGCGTGGTTTCCTCTTCGACCAGGTCCTCGTCCTCGCCGACGCCGTCGCGGCGGATCCGGCGGGCTTCCTTGCGCTCGGACGCGCCGACGCGATCGGTGCGCTCCAGCCGGACATCCGTGCCGCGACCCGACAGGTGCACTGCGACGCCGGGAGTGGAGGGCTGCCATTCGAACTGGATGTCGCCGATGGTCACCGGGCTGCCCGGCCGCGCGCCGTTCTTCGCGAGCGCTTCTTCGACGCCGAGCCGGTTGAGCCGGTCCGCGAGGTAGCCGACGGCCTCGTCGTTGGAGAAGTTCGTCTGCCGGATCCACCGTTCCGGACGCGAGCCGCGGACGATGAATCCGCCCTCTTCCTCCGGATCGCGTTCGACGGTGAACCCGCTGTCGTCGATCGCGAGCGGGTGCAGCACGATCTTTTCCGGCTCCAGCACCGGCTGCGCCTCGCGGTAGGCCTCGACGACCTCCGCCAGCGCGAAGCTCAGCTCCTTCAAGCCCTTGCGCGAGGCGGTGGACACCTCGAACACGCGCAGCCCGCGAGCCTCCAGCTCCGGACGCACGAACTCGGCCAGTTCGGCCGCTTCCGGGATGTCGATCTTGTTCAGCACCACCACGCGCGGACGTTCCTCGAGCTTGCCGCCCAGCCCCGGCGTGTAGCGGGCCAGCTCCTCCTCGAGAGCGTCCACATCGGACAGCGGATCGCGGCCCGGCTCCAGCGTCGCGCAGTCGACCACGTGCACCAGCACGGCGCAGCGTTCGATGTGGCGCAGGAAGTCCAGTCCCAAGCCGCGGCCCTCGGACGCGCCCGGGATCAGGCCCGGCACGTCGGCCATCGTGAACACCGACGAACCGGCGGTGATGACGCCGAGGTTCGGCACCAGCGTCGTGAACGGGTAGTCGGCGATCTTCGGCTTCGCCGCGGACAGCACGGAGATCAGCGACGACTTGCCCGCGGACGGGAAGCCGAGCAGGCCGACGTCGGCGACCGAACGCAGTTCCAGCACGAGGTTGCGGCTCTCGCCCGGCTCGCCGAGCAGCGCGAACCCGGGCGCCTTGCGGGCCTTCGACGACAGCGCGGCGTTGCCGAGCCCGCCGCGGCCGCCCTGCGCGGCGATGAACCGGGTGCCGGGGTTGGTGAGGTCGGCGACGAGTTCGCCGTCCTCGGTGAACACCACGGTGCCCGGCGGGACCTTCATCTCGAGGCCCTCGCCGGCGGCTCCGTTGCGGTTGCTGCCCATGCCCATTTTGCCGTTGCCGGCGCGGGCGTGCGGGCGGAAATGGAAGTCGAGGAGGGTGTGCACGTTGGCGTCGACGATCAAGGTGACGTCACCGCCGTTGCCGCCGTTGCCGCCGTCCGGGCCGCCGAGCGGCTTGAACTTCTCGCGGTGCACCGAGGCACAGCCGTTTCCCCCGTCCCCCGCGGTCAGATGGATGACCGCGCGGTCCACGAACCGGGACGCCATGGGCTTGCCTCACTTCACGTGCGAAAAAAGTATCCGGACAAAAACGAACGAGGGGTGGCACCGGAGTATTCCGGCCCCACCCCTCGTTCGGAGGTTCTTATGCGACGAAGCCGAGGATCAGGCTTCGGCCGGCACGATGTTGACCGTCTTGCGGCCGCGCTTCGAGCCGAACTCGACCGCACCGGCGGCGAGCGCGAACAGCGTGTCGTCGCCGCCACGGCCGACGTTCACGCCGGGGTGGAACTTGGTGCCCCGCTGGCGGATCAGGATCTCGCCCGCGTTCACCTCCTGGCCGCCGAAGCGCTTCACGCCCAGTCGCTGGGCGTTCGAATCACGACCGTTGCGGGAGCTGGACGCACCCTTCTTGTGAGCCATCGCTCAAGCCCCTTCCAGAAAAGTTTCAGTCTCGAAAGTTCGAAGAACTACTTGGAGATGCCGGTGACCTCGACGCGGGTCAGCTTCTGCCGGTGACCCTGGCGCTTGTGGTAGCCGGTCTTGTTCTTGAACTTGTGGATCCGGATCTTCGGACCCTTGGTCTGCTCGACGACCTTGCCGATGACCGAGACCTTCGCCAACGCGTCGGCGTCCGTGGTGACCTCGCCACCGTCCACGAACAGCACGGCGGGGAAGGTGTGCTCGGTGCCCGGCTCGCCCTCGAGCTTCTCGACCTCGACGACGTCGCCGACGGCCACCTTGTACTGCTTGCCGCCGGTCTTGACGATCGCGTACGCCGACACGGATGTCTCCTGCATTGCTCGACAATGGGTTAGGGGGCTGGCGCGGCCGGCCCGCCCGAAGACGGTCCAGGTGCTCGCGCAGCAACTCATGCTTGCGATGAGCCGTACTACAGGTTACGGGAGGCCCCGGGCGCTGCTGCACCCGGGGTACCCGTGGTGGATCAACTCTGGTCCGAAGCCTTCACCGGCGGCCCTGCCGGACGCGAAGCGGCGCGGCGCGGACGGCGCCGGGTGCTCCGCCCGGCCGGGGCCGGAACGTCGACCTCGGGTTCTTCTCCCGCGTCCGCCTCGGCGGCCTCGGGCTGCTTGGTTTCCGCCTCCGGCGCGGCCTGACCGGCCGCGGGCTCCGGCTGCCGGACGGCGGCCGGGGCCTCCGTCTTGTTCTCGGCCTTCTCCGGCTTTTCGGCCTTCTCGGTCACCGTGTCCTGTTCGGACGCCTTGACCGGGTCCTGCGCCTTCGCCTCGACGGCGTCCGCCGAGTCTTCCGGACCGTGGTGCTCGTGCTTCGCCTTGGACGCGTTGGCCATGGCCTGCACCGCCGACACCACGGACTCGCGCTGCACCGGGGTCGCGGCCGGGGCGACCGGCTCCGGCTTGGGCTCGTGGTGCTGTTCCTCGCCCTTGCCGCGGCCGCGGGAGCGCCGGGAACTCTTGGTGTCGCCGCCGTGGCTGTGGCCGTTGGCGCCGTTGTGCCCGTTCCCGTTGCCGCCGCCCGCGGTGCGCTGCGGTTCGGTGGACACGACGACACCGCGGCCCTTGCAGTGCTCGCACGGCGTGGAGAACGCCTCGAGCAGCCCGGTGCCGATCTTCTTGCGCGTCATCTGCACCAGGCCCAGCGACGTGACCTCGGCCACCTGGTGGCGCGTGCGGTCGCGGCCGAGGCATTCGGTGAGCCTGCGCAGCACCAGTTCGCGGTTGGACTCGAGCACCATGTCGATGAAGTCGATGACGATGATGCCGCCGATGTCCCGCAGCCGCAGCTGGCGGACGATCTCCTCCGCCGACTCCAGGTTGTTGCGGGTCACCGTCTCCTCGAGGTTGCCGCCCGAGCCGGTGAACTTGCCGGTGTTGACGTCGATGACGGTCATCGCCTCGGTGCGGTCGATGACCAGGTAGCCGCCCGAGGGCAGCCAGACCTTGCGGTCGAGCGCCTTGGTGATCTGCTCGTCGATCCGGTGGTCGGCGAAGGCGTCGCCGGTGCCGGTGTAGCGCTTGAGCCGGTCGGCGAGGTCGGGCGCGACGTGCTGCACGTAGTCGTTGATGGTGTCCCACGGCCTGCTGCCCTGGACCTCCAGCTTGGCGAAGTCCTCGGTGAAGAGGTCGCGCACGACCTTGACGAGCAGGTCCGGCTCTTCGTAGAGCATGGTCGGCGCGCTGCCCTTCTTGCCGGAAGCGGCGGCGGCCTTCTCCTTGATGACGTCCCACTGCGCCTTGAGGCGGTCGACGTCGCGGCCCAGTTCCTCCTCGCCGATGCCCTCCGACGCGGTGCGGATGATGACGCCCGCGTCCTCCGGGACGATCCGCTTGAGGATGTCCTTGAGCCTGCGCCGCTCGTTCTCCGGCAGCTTGCGGGAAATGCCGGTGGCCCCGCCGGCGGGGACGTAGACGAGGAAGCGGCCGGGCAGCGAGATCTGCGTGGTCAGCCGGGCGCCCTTGTGCCCGACCGGGTCCTTGGTGACCTGCACCAGGACGCTGTCGCCGGTGGACAGCGCCTGCTCGATCTTGCGCGCCTTGCCCTCCAGCCCGGCCGAATCCCAGTCGACCTCGCCGGCGTAGAGCACGGCGTTGCGGCCGCGGCCGATGTCGATGAACGCGGCCTCCATGCTGGGCAGCACGTTCTGGACGCGGCCGAGGTAGACGTTGCCGACGATCGAGCCGGTGCTCGACGACGTCAGGAAGTGCTCGACCAGCACGCCGTCCTCGAGCACGGCGATCTGCGTGGAGTCGCCCTTCTCGGAGACGACCATGGTGCGCTCGACCGACTCGCGGCGGGCCAGGAACTCGGCCTCGGACAGGATCGGGGCGCGGCGGCGGCCCGCCTCGCGGCCGTCGCGGCGGCGCTGGCGCTTGGCCTCCAGCCGCGTGGAGCCGCGGACGCTGCGCACCTCGTCGCGCGCCGGGCGCTCGGTCTCGGCGGCCTTGGCCTGGCGCACGTGCGTGACGGTGTTGGGCGGGTCGTCGCCGGTCGCCTCGGCCGCGTCGTCGTCCCCGCCCTTGCGACGGCGGCGACGGCGGCGGCGCTTGGTGCCGCCCTCGGAGTCGGCGTCGTCGTCGGACTCCGCTTCGGCCTCGCCCGCCTCGTCCGCCTTCTCGGGCTTGTCCTTGCCGTCCTTGGTGTCCCTGCCGTCCTTGGTGTCTTTGGCGTCTTTCGCGTCCTTGACCGGCAGGTCTTCGGAGGTTTCGTCCTCGTTCTCGGACTGGGCCTCGTCGCCGCCCTTGCCCCGGCCGCGGCCGCGACGGCCGCGACGGCGCCGGCGACGGCTGTTCGCGTCGTCGCCGTCCTCGTCGGAACGCTCGTCGCGGGCCTCGTCGGAGGTTTCTTCCTCGGCGGTGTCAGCGGCGCGCTCGGTCCGTCCGGGGCGCTCGGGGCGCTCGGTCTGCGTGGGAGCTTCGCCGACGCCGAACAACGGCTCGGGCTTGGTGCGCGTCTTCTGCGCGGGCTCGGGCGGCAAGAAGACCGGCGAGGGCGCGGCGAAGACCGGCACGTGCACGGGGCCGCGGGCCGGGGTCGCCTGCTCGGTTTCCTGCTGCTCGGCCGGGATCGCGGGCGCGACGGCCCGGCGGGCGCGCCGGGTGCGGCTGCGGGCGGGCTTCTCGCCGGAATCCTGCGCGGACTCCTGCCCGGCGGCTTCCTGGCCGGTTTCCTCGGCGGAAAACTGGCGGGCCGGGGCGGCGGCTTCCGGGGAAGTGCCCTGCTCGGCGGCGGTGCCCTGTGCCGGGGCGGGCTCCGAAGCGGCAGTTCCGGCGGAGGCGGCGTCCTGAGCGGATTCCGCCGGGGCAGCCTCGGGCTGGTTGCCCGCGCCGTCCCGGGCTTCCGCGCTGGCCTGCTCGGCGTCGCTTCCGGCGACGGCCGCGGCGGTGGCTTCCTGGGCGGCCTCGGCGGTCGCGCCCTGCGCCGCCGCGGCGGCGGCCTTCGGAGCGGTGGCGTCGGCGGCCTCGCCGGACTCGGCACCGGCCTCCGCGTCGAGGATCACCGCCACGCGGTGCGCGACCTCCTTGGTCACGCTCGACTGGGCGCTGCGGGGGCTCTCCCCCAGCTCGGCGAGCTTGCCGAGCAGGTCGCGGCTGCTCAGGCCGAGCAGCTTGGCCAGCGCGTGCACGCGGATGCGCGGCGGCAGCTCGCCCAGCCTGCTGGTCGTGGGTGCGACGGTGTTCCCGCCGGTCTGATCGGCGGGTGTGTCCGCGTTCGACATATGTCTCCTCCGCCCCCGGGCGCGTCAGCCGGTTCGCACCGGTGCTGACGCGGCCGCGCAGGGGCCCTTTCTGTTCCGTGCCCGCCGTGGTGGTGACCAGCGGCGGGAATCCTGCTGGCAGCCGTGCGGTCCGCCGGGTCGGCGGCCGCTCGGTTCCTGGTCTGCTCGGCGGGGTGCCGGCCTGCTCGCGACCCCCGGGCCACCCGCCACGACATCGACCTTGGCCCGGCCTCCCGGGGGCGACGCGCGTGGTGCCGGTCCGGCACTCCTCCGGGCCGCTCACGACGCGAGCGGGATGCCCGTCGGCGCAGCGGCCAACGCGAGTATCCCACACCCGGGGGGACACCCGGTGTAGTCGGTGCCCCGCGGCAGGCGCCCGGGCGTGCCGCGATCATGCACCCGGGCGAACTTCGGCGCTTCGCTTGTCGCGCCGGGCCCGGGGTGGTTAGCGTGCGGGCTCGGGCGCTCGCGCGGGCGCCCGGCATAGCTCCGCGCGCGGTGGGAGGTCCGGTGTCTGTGCTGGCGCGGCGCCTGCGGGCGGCCGTGTGCTCCCTCCTGGTCCTCTCCGGCTGCGTCGCGGTCTCCCCCGCCGCCGTCGCGAGTCCCGGATGCTCCTCCGGCGGCCGGGCGGTGCGCTACGTCGTCGCCTTCGACCGCGGCACCCCGGAATCTTCCGCCCGCCAGCAGACGAGCGCCGGCTGCGGGCAGGTCGTCGGCTACTACCCGCAGATTTCCGTGGCGGTCGTCACGTCATCCGATCGGGCGTTCGCGGACCGCCTCGGCCCGGACCGGACGTTCAGCGCGCAAGCCACCCGGACCGCCGCCGAGCAACCGGGCGCCGCCGCGCGGCCCGCGCGAGCCGCGCTCCCGCTCAGCGACCCGGCCCGAGTCCCCGCCGCGGACCTGTCCTCGCAGCAGTGGGACATGAACCTGATCGGCGCTCCGGCCGCGCACCAGGTGACCGGCGGCAGCCGCTCGGTGGTCGTCGGCGTCCTGGACTCCGGCGTCGACCCGAAGCACCCCGACCTCGCCGCCGCGATGGACCCGGACGATTCGGCGGGCTGTCTCACCGGCGTCCCGGACCCGAGCCCGGCCGCGTGGCAGCCGACGACCTCCGGGCACGGCACGCACGTCGCGGGCATCATCGCCGCGGCCGACGACGGCAAGGGCGTCACCGGGGTCGCGCCGGGCGTGCGGATCGCGTCGGTGAAGGTCATCGACGACCGCGGTTACGCCGATCCCGAGGCCGCGGTCTGCGGGATCATGTGGTCGGCGGCGCGGCACCTGCCGATCGCCAACAGCAGCTGGTTCGTGAATCCGTGGTCCCTGTCCTGCGTGCGCGGAAACGACCGCGGCGTGGTGCACGAGGTGCTGGCGCGCGCCGTCGAATACGCGACCTCGCAGGGCACTTTGAACGTCGCCGCCGCGACCAACGAGGCGGTCGACCTCACGCCGTCGGCCCGTTCGGGTTCGCCTTCGGCCGCCGGGAAGTGCGAAGCGTTGCCGGCCGGGCTGCGGGACGTGGTGACGGCGTCGGCGATCAGCCCGGACCGAGTGAAGTCGGGCTACAGCTCTTACGGGCTCGGTGTGGTCGATGTCACTGCCCCGGGCGGCGACGACGACCGGTGCGTGGTTTCGACCGTTCCGGGCGGGTACGCGCCGATGTGCGGGACGTCGATGGCCGCGCCGCACGTCGCCGGGGTGCTGGCGTTGCTCAAGTCGGTGCATCCCGCGTGGTCGGCCGCTGAGCTGCGCCGCGCGCTCGACTCCCGTGCGACGCCGATGCCGTGCCCGGACAACTACGACCTGACCGGTGACGGCGTGCAGGACGCCTACTGCGCCGGTTACGACGGATACAACGGCTTCTACGGCCACGGCCTCGTCGACGCCCGGTCCGCGGTGGCGCCCGCGGAGACCGGACTGCCCAGCCCGGCCCGTTGACTGGGCTGAGCGGGCCCTAGGTCAGCAGCAGTTTCGCGATCCTCCTTGTCGCGCCCCAGATCCCGATCGCCGCGAGCACCAGCAGGTACGCCAGGTTGCCGACCATGCTCCAGGAGAAGATGCCGGTCGCGAGCCCGCGCATCAGCTCGATCCCGTGGTACAGCGGGAAGCAGCGGACCAGCCACTGCAGCGCCTCCGGGTAGACCGTGATCGGGAAGAACGTGGTGGAGAACAGGAACATCGGCATCAGGACGAGCTGGATGTAGTCGAACTGGGACGTCGACTTCAGGAAACTGACCAGCGTGATGCTGATGGCCGCGAACGCGAACGACACGAGCAGCGCGGCGGGCAGGAGCAGCAGCGCCCACCACGACGTGAGCAGCCCCATGACGCCGGTGACCGCCAGGAACGCGACCGAGTAGAGGCCGCCGCGCATCATCGCCCACGCGATCTCGCCGAGCGCGACGTCGAGCGGACCGACCGGGGTGGCCAGCATCGCGTCGTACGTCTTGGCGTAGCGCAGTTTGAAGAACAGGTTGTACGTGCATTCGAAGACCGCGCCGTTCATCGCCGACGACGCCAGCAGCGCGGGCGCGACGAACGCGACGTAGCTCATCGGCTGCCCGTCCGGCCCCGGCACGGTGGTGACCAGCTTGCCGAAGCCGACCTGGAACGCGAGCAAGTAGAACAACGGCTCGAGCGCGCCGGACACCAGGATCGTCCACGACCGGCCGTAGACGGTGAGCGCGCGTTCGATCAACGCGGTCGCGCGGCCGCTGTACATGCCCGCTGGCAGGACGCGGAGCAGAATTCCGCGCCGCTGCGGGAGAATCGGGGCGTTCCGCAGGTCGGTCATCACGCCACCAGCCGTCGGTAGAAGCCGCGGTGCGCGATCGCCCAGCCGATCGCGACCAGCACCGCCAGATACGCGAGGTGCCCCAGCAGCGGGAGCAGCTCGCCCCCGCCGAGCGCGGCGGCGCGGGACAGCTCGGTTCCGTGCCACAGCGGGGAAATCCAGGCGAGCCAGCGCAGGTACAGCGGCAGCTGGGTGATCGGGAAGAACGTGCCGGAGAACAGGGTCATCGGGATGACGACGAACCGGAAGATCAGCCCGAACCGCTGTCCCTCGTCGAAGGTCCACGCGGCCAGCGCGGCGAGCAGCGATCCGCAGGCGAGCCCGGTGAGGACGCCGACGAGGATCACCAGCAGCGCCCCCGCGTTGTCCCAGGCACCGAACAACCACGCGATGAGCGCGTAGACCGCACCGGAGAGGGCGAGCCGAAGACTCGTCCAGATCTGGTGCCCGCCGAGGACCTGACCCGGCGACACCGGCGTCGCGGTGACCGCCAGATAGTCCTTCTGCCACTTGAATCCGCTGAGCACCGGGTAGCTCGACTCGCTTACGCCCTGCTGCGCCGCACCGGCCACGAGCAGCGCCGGCGCGACGTACACGAGGTACGACACGCCGCCGGTCGCGGGACCGGCTTTGACCTGCGAGCCGAAGCCGAGCCCCATCGCGGCGAGGAACAGCACCGGTTGCAGGCCGGTGGAGTAGAGCGTGCTGAGCCAATGCCTGCGGTACCAGGTCCAGTAGCCCTCGACGCGCAGCCAGGCGCCGTGGAACCGGCCGACCACGCGGCCGGTGGCGGGAGCGGTCATCAGTCCACCAACGTCCGGCCGGTGAGGCGGAGGAACACGTCCTCCAGGGAACTGCGCCGCACCAGGCTCGACAGCGGACGCAGGCCGCGTTCGTGGGCGCGCTCCAGCGTGGTCTCGCCGGTCATCGTGTAGAGCAGCACCCGGTCCGGGAGGACCTCGACGCGTTCGGCCAGCCCGTCGAGCCGGTCGGCCGCGGCCTGCTGCTCCCCCGGCGCGAACCGCAGCTCGACCACCTCGCGGGTGGAATGCCGCGCGATCAGGTCGGCGGGCGAACCTTCCGCGGCGATCCTGCCGCCGTCCATGACGACCAGCCTGTCGCAGAGCTGTTCAGCTTCATCCATGTAGTGGGTCGTGACGATCAGCGTGGTGCCGCGGGCCTTGAGCCGGAAAAGCCGGTCCCACAACAGATGCCGCGCCTGCGGGTCGAGCCCGGTGGTCGGTTCGTCGAGCAGCAGCAGTTCGGGGTCGTTGACCAGCGACCGGGCGATGGTGAGCCGCCGTTTCATGCCGCCGGACAGCGAATCGACCGGTTTCTCGGCGCGGTCGGACAGCTGCGCGAACTCCATCAGCTCTACGGCTTTCTTCCGCACGTGCGCGCGGGAGAGGCCGAAATAGCGGCCGTAGACGTGGAGGTTCTGCCGGACGGTCAGCTCCACGTCGAGGTTGTCCTCCTGCGGCACCACGCCCAGGCGCGCGCGGATCCGCGGCCCGTCGACGTCCGGATCCATGCCGAGGACGCGCAGATCGCCGTCGGTGCGAGGAGACACGCACGCGATCATCCGCATGGTCGACGACTTCCCGGCACCGTTGGGCCCCAGGAAGCCGAACGCCTCCCCCGGCCGCACCTCGACGTCGACGCCGCGGACTGCCTCGAATTCTCCGAACCGTTTGACCAGTGCCTTCGCTTGCACGAGCGCTGGTTCCGATGCCGACTCTCCCACGAGAAACGACAGTAGAGGGAGGGACCGACAATTCTCGACCGGTTTCCCGGTTTCCCGGCTTCGGGGTGCCGGGTCGTCGTCCGTGAGGGGAACCCTGAGGGACTCAGAGTCCCTCAGGGTTCCCCTCACGGACCTCCCGGATCAGCGCACCGTCACCGGCGCTGAACGGGTCACCCCGTTCACCGTGACCGAGATCTCCGCCGTCCCCGGCCGCAATCCCCGCACCGTCCCGGTGGCCGGGTCGAGCGACACCACGTCCCACGGGGCAGGCGGCCAACTGCCGACGTGCACCCCGCGACCGCCCCAAACAGCGCTCACCGGGTACGCCACCGGAATCGACCGGCCCTCCTGCGTCACCGCGGCGGTCACCTTTCCGGTCCCGCCCCACGGCAGGGTGCCCGGGCCGGTCACCGTCAGCGCGTCGACGTTCGGGCGCGTCTCGAAGCGCACCGGTTGGCTGCGGTCCGCAGGGTCGACCTGCACCAGCGTCCAGCCGACGAAACGGCCGTCGCCGGGAGCCGCGGCGGGGGTCTTGCCCGAGTTGCCGTTCACGAGATACGGCACGCCGTCCGTGCGCGACAGGCCGAACACGCCCGCGTGCGAAGCCAGCGAGGTAGCCGGTTTGCCGGACTTTTCCTCGAAACCGGTCAGCCACGTCTGCAGCAGCGCGGCCTCCTTCCGGTCCCCCAGCTGCGAATTGCCGGTCGGGCTCGGGTCCTTCACCGGATGGTGCATCGCGACGACCACCCCGCGCACCGAACGATCCTGCGCGGCATTGTCGAGCGCCTCGCGCATCATCCGGACCTGGTCGAACCCACCGGCGCGCAGCGAGCCGCGCGACGAGTCCATCAGGATCAGCCGTACGCCGTGCACGTCGACCACGCGGTGCGTTTCCCCGAAGACAGCCTGGAAGTTCTTCAGGCCGTCGCCGCCCTCGGCTTCGTGGTTGCCGGGGACGTAGTACCAGGGGACGCGGCCGTCCAGCTCTTCGGTGATGATCTTGCGGGCCAGGACGAAGTCCGGCGCGGTGCCGCGGTCCACGAAGTCGCCGTTGATCAGGACGAGGTCCGGCTTCACGGCGACAGCTTCGCGCAGTGCCCGCCGCGCCTGGGCGACGAGCGGGCCGTCCGGAGCATCGGCGGTGAACTGGGCGTCGCTGACCACGGCGATCTTCAGGCCGCTCTTGCCGAGCGTGCCGTTGGTGACGAGCGCCGGGTCCGGAACTGCTGGATCGTGCGGCACGGTCGTGGTCGGCGCGACCTCGAAGGTGAGGTCGTTGAAGACCAGCTTGCCCTCGTATTGCTTGCCTGCCGCGGTTTCCACGGCATAGAACCGGGTGAGGCGCTGTCCGTCCGGCAGCCCGGCGGGCACCGCGGCGGTCACGTATCGCCAGCCGGTCCAGTTGACGCTCAGCGAAAGGTCCACAATGGACGCTGTATTGGCGCCGTCGCGGAGTTCCGCGCGGATCCAGGCTCCCTTGCCGTCGCCGTTGATCCACATGCCGATCTTCTGCGTACCCGCCGGAACCGCGATCGGGTTGGCAGCGTTGACGTACGCGGCGCGGGTGGCCGTGGTGCCGGTGAGCCGGTAGTCGAGCGCCAAGCCCTTGCCGCCATTGCGTCCGTCCGCCGACGACAGCGCTGCGCCGACGACCGCCGGGTACACCGTGGCGGACCAGCCTTCCGGACCGGCCAGCGGAGCCGCGACCTTGGCTTCGGTGCCGACCGAAGCCGCCAGGTGCATGGTCTTCCCGCCTGCGTGCACGGTGATCGCGGTGGCCCCGGACGCGGTCTTCGCGGTGACCGCGAAACCCTTTCCCGACGGCTCGATCTTCACCACGGCGGGGTCGTATTCGAGCTTCACGTCCGACGGTTCGATCCAGGTGCCGTAACCGTCCGCGTCGTAGCCGTAGACCTGGAACTCGCCGCGCGCGTCAGCACCGGACAGCGCGACCTGCTTGGTACTCGCGCCGAGGCGGACCGGCTTGCCCAGCACGGTCAGCTTCGCGCGGCCGTTCACGAAGTTCTGGTGCGCGGTGACAGTGACGTCGGCGCGCGCGTCCGGGTGCAGGAAGTCGGGCTGCGCGGTGAAGATGTTCTTCGTGACCGTGCCGCGGAACGGGTTCGACGTGGTCCAGAACGGCCTCGACGCTACCGCGGCACCGGTCTCGTCGTGGCCGTTCGGCACGAGCGCGCGGCTCAAGCCGGACAGCACGCGGGTCGAGTTGTCGCCCTCCTGCGCGGGGGCGGGCGCGAAGCCGGTCAGCCGTCCGCTGCCGGGGACGGTCGCTACGCCGATGCCGTTGGGCACCAAGCGTTCCCCGCCGTCCGAAGGCGAGTTCCGCACCGACGGAGCGGTCTCTCCTTCGTCCCGCGCGAGCAACGTCGAGGAGCCGCCGCCATCGAGGTTGATCGCGTCGTTGGCTCCGAGCCGCTTCAGCTGCCGGGCCATTTCCAGCTCGGTCATCCCGCGGCTGTCGGCTTGGCGACCGTCGACCGTGACGAGCCACATCCGCTTGCCGTCAGCGGAAAAACCGACGCCGGTACGCGGAGCGAGGGTCACGTCGTCGAGTTGCTGGAGCTGCCCGTCCTTCAGCAGCATCTTGTTCCCGCCGACCGCGACCGCGATCTTGCCCGCGTCGGTGCGCGGCGCGTACGAAACGCCAACGCGGTCGCCGATCTTCAGCGCCGACAATGTGTCCGCGCCAGCCTCACGGCCGAGCAGCAGCGTGCTGCCCGCCGGAATCGGGCCGTCCGCGGGCTTCGGACGCACCTGCGTCACGACGCCGTCGCGGATCTCGACCTCGGCGACGCGCTGTGCACCGGCAACCGACGTCGCGCGCGCCGAAGCACCCCAGAGCGGCGTGTAGACGCCGAGAGCGTCCTGCCCGAGCACCGGGCTGTTGAAGTTCGTGGCCGGGACAGCTTGCCCGTTCGGCAGCGTGACCGACGCTTCGAGGAAGATGTCGGCGAGCTTCGCGCGACCCTGGTCGGTGATCGCGGCAGTGGTGTTGTGGCCGGACGCGGGCGCGTTGTGCAGTTCGCCCTTGTCGATGCCGACACCGAGCGGCGCGCCGGAGGCGTTGATGTCGAAGAAATCGCCGTTGACGCCCGCGACCGCACCGGCGCGAGCGACCTGCTGAGACAGCGGGGTGCGCGCGGAAACGGTGCCCGGGCTGAGGTAAGTCGGCTTCAGGACCTTGCTGGTGAGGTCGACGCTCAGCGCGTCGCCGCGGATCCAGCCTTTAGGGTCGAAGCGGTCGAACTGGGTGAGGTTCAGACCAGGTGCCACCGCGTTGGTGGAGCTGCTGGTTTCGAGACCGTCGTCGGCGGCAGGCGCCGCGGCGACAGCCGGGGCCTCCCGGGCGGAGGAGAAGGCGGGAGCGCTCTCGACCGGCGGCGGGCCGAGCGGAGCGGAGAGCGGGTCGGCAGTGGCCGGTGTGGCCAGCGTCAGCACCAGCAGGGCGCTGAGCAGCACGGATCTTGATCTTTTCACCAGATACCCCACGATCGCGAAAATGGCTCAGGTCAGCCAAATCCATCGGCGCGACCGCCGGAAGTCCCTGCGGTGAACAGGACCTGAATGGCGCAGGATTATCCGCTCAGGGTGTCACGCGCGCGGCGAGAAACTCCTTCGCGACAGCTTCCTCGCCAGCGATCTCCGGCTGCGTGCCGGTGCGATTCCACAGCAGCAACAGCAAATCCTGCGCGGGTGCCGCGACCGTGGCCACCGCTTCGCCCGCGCCCAGCTCGGGTGGATCGCCGGGCACGATGGTCCACGCGTGTCCGGTGTCGGTGGCGCGCAAGGTGATCGGCGCGGCCAGCGGAACCTGGTGATTCCAGCGCGCCACGCGAGGCAGCATGGTGCCGAGGACCTCGTGGACGCCGTCGGCGGCGATCAGCAGGTCAAGCCGCGTTGCTGCGCCGCGTGCGCCGAACAGATCGACCAGATGCACGGCGGTTTCGTGCACCTGACGGCGGAACCAGAACCCTTTCGCCTTCTCCGCGGCGCCGAAAACCCAGCACGGGTCGGCGGGATCGGCCGCTTCGAGCGCATCCAGCAGCTCGGCGGCGCTTTCGGCGTACCAGGGCGCGAGGTCGCCGGTCGGCGAGACGTCGAATTCCTGATCGCTCAGCTCGCCGGTGCGGACGATCCCGGCGGCCCACCGGTGCACGTTGCCGAGGTGCGTGACGAGGTCGCGTTTGGTCCAGTCGCCGCAGTACGGGACCGGATTGTCCAGGTCGCCCGAAGCTTCCGCGGCGAAGGCCCCGGTGAGCGAGCGGAGGTGCGGCAGGTAGTCGCGGGGCGGCAGCGGCAGAGCGGTCACCGGTGGAGGTTAACCGATGCGCGGGGTCCCGAGCACCGGAAATAACCGCTTCCGGACGCACGAACGCCGGGCCGGAACCGAAGTCCCTGCCCGGCGTTCGGGGTCTAACTCCGGATCACAGGTCCGGGAACCACAGCTTCAGCTCGCGCTCGGCCGACTCCGGGGAGTCCGAGCCGTGCACCAGGTTGTACTGGGTCTCCAGCGCGAAGTCGCCGCGCAGGGTGCCCGGGGTGGCCTTCTCGACCGGGTCGGTGCTGCCGGCCAGCTGGCGGAACGCGGCGATCGCGCGCGGGCCCTCGACGGCCAGCGCGACGAGCGGGCCGGACGTGATGAACTCCAGCAGGTCGCCGAAGAACGGGCGCTCCTTGTGCTCCGCGTAGTGCTCCTCGGCCACGGAGCGCTCGACGGTGCGCAGTTCCAGCGCGGCCAGCTTCAGGCCCTTGCGCTCGATGCGCGAAACGACCTCGCCGACGAGGCCGCGCGCGACGCCATCGGGCTTGACGAGGACCAGCGTGCGTTCAGTCACGACGGTATTTCTCCTTGTGCGGATTCGTGTTAATCGGAGCCGAGCCTATCCGACGCCCCGGCCGGGCCGGTCAGCGCCGCTGGGGCTGCAGCGTCTTCGACCACAGCGACGCCCCGGTCGCGTCGCGCAGGTCGACGGTCAGCGCGCCGCTGGCACCGTCCACATTCAACTCCCCGAAGTGCTGGAATCCTTGCACCGGCGAGGAATTCTGCGTCTGCGGGGCGTGCACGAACACCGCTTCCGGGCCGAACGTCGGGTCGAGTTTGTTCGGGCCGAACGCGCCGGCGTTGAGCGGACCGGACACGAATTCCCAGAACGGGTCGAAGTCCTGGAACGCGGCGCGCTCGGGCGAATAACGGTGGGCGGCGGTGTAGTGCACGTCGGCGGTCAGCCAGACGACATTGCGCACGCGGTGGCGCGAGATCTGCTTCAGCACCCAGGCCAGTTCGGTCTCGCGGCCGCCGGGCGCGCCGGGCAGGCCGTTGGCGACCGCCTCGATGTCCTTGCCGTCCGGCACGACCAGGCCGATCGGCATGTCCGCCTGGACGATCTTCCAGGTCGCGGTGCTGGGCCGGAGCCCCTCGGCCAGCCAGCGGGCCTGCGCGTCGCCGAGGATGTGGCCGGGCTTGGTCTGGTCGGAGGTGTTGGCGTCGCGATAGGTGCGCATGTCGAGGACGAACACCTCGACCCGGCTGCCGTAGCGGAAGTTCCGGTACACCCGGCCGTCCACGGCCTGGCGGCTGTCGATCGGATGCCATTCGTGAAACGCCTGGAACGCACGCCGGGCGAGGACGTCAGCCCGCTTTTCGGTGTATTCGGGGCGGTCGTTGAGGATTTCGCCCGGGTACCAGTTATTGACTACTTCATGATCCCACCACGTTTGACAACGAATGAAAGGGATACGACGGTATGGCGTCGGAGAAACAGGAAAGGTCGGCGGAGGAACGAGCGGCTGAACTGCGCGAGGTGCTGGGAGATGCGGCCGAGAAGCTGCGGCAGGCAGTAACCGCGCGCGAGGTGCCGCCTAGAATCGGAGCATCGCTCGCGGAGTGCCTGGACGCGCTCACTGCGCAACTGCCCGAAATCCGGGAATCCGGCGGCGAGCAAGCCGGCGATGAGTAGAACTACTCATCCGCCTCTTGAGTAGTTGCGCCTGAGTGCGCGGGTAGGTTCACCCGACTGAGCCCACAGTCGTGTATAGCCTGGTCTGTGGTCCCGTATCCTGTGACGGAATGGTCACGGGGAGGGATCGAGTATGGGTTTCACGACGGTGCCAGACGCCCTGCGCGGGGCACGCAGCGCCGCTGGCGAGAAGGTGGGCAGTCTGCGCGGCACGAATTACGCGGAGCCGGTCGGCCGGGTGGCAGGCACGATGCCCGGCGGGTGCGCAGCGCTTGCCGCCGCGCACTGTCAGGACGCCTTGTCCGCCACCTTCACCGAATGGTGCACAGAAGCCCAGCGTCTCGCCGATAACCTCGGCGTGGCAGCCGACCGGTATCAACAGGGCGACCACACGGCCGCCGGGGTGTTCCCGTCTGCCGCGCCGACGATGCATGGGCCGCGCTGATGGTGTCGCTCGCCGATGTCCGCGCATGGAATCATGGCGCGTTGGACGAAATCTGCTCACTCTTGCAAGCCCGGACGCAGGTCCTCGTCAATGACGGGGACGACTACGGCAAGGTCTTGCCGGTCGAGGGCTGGACCGGGCCTGCCGCCGACAACGCGGCCGGCCAGCACCGCGCGTTGATGCGGCAACTCGACACGATCGCCGCCGGAGCCGCCGCGCTGGGCAAAGCCATCGGACAGGCAGCCGACGCCATCTTGGGAGTCCAGAGCGCGCTGAAGAATGCCGATGAACTGGCCCGCAAGTACGGGTTCGCGATCACCGCAGACGGCGCGATCGTCTGCATCTACGCAGGTCAGCCGCCGCCTGAGCTGCATCCTCAAGACCGGGCACGCGCAGAGGCGCAGTTGACCGGCGAGGTCGCGCAGATCCTGCGCACCGCGAACGACATCGATGCCGACCTCGCGTCAGTGCTCGACCGCGCAGCGGCCGGTCAGTTCGGCACTGGAGACGAATCCACTATCGCCGCCGCTGCCGCAGACGGCGTGAAAGATCCTGGTCTCACACTGCCCGAACCACCGCCCAACGCGACCCCGTCGCAAAACGCCGCATGGTGGGCCACCCTCTCCCCAGCGGGACGGAACATTCTCATCCGCGACCGACCCGGCGCGATCGGGGCGATGAACGGCCTGCCCGCAGTCGACCGCGACCGCGCGAACCGGATTGCCCTCGACCGCGATTACCAGGACTTGCAGCACCAGCGGGACGACATCCGCCACCGGCTGGACGGAATGAAACGCAGTGATCCGCAACAGCAGGAAGAATACATATCCCTGGACCGACAACTAGACGCGCTGAACAGCAAGATCACCGGCATGGACCAGATTAAGAACCGTCTCGACCATGCCTTGCCCGGGCAGCCCACCGCATACCTGCTGGGCATCAACTCCGCTAACTCCGGGCAAGCCATCGTCGCCATCGGCGACCCAGATAGTGCCGCCAACGTCGCGACCTACGTCCCCGGCACCACCGCCGGACTTAACCATGGCATGGCCACCGACATCTATCGCTCAGACGCGATGTTGGCCGCGGCGAACAAAGCGGGATCGCCCTCGACGTCCGTGATTACCTGGGTCGGATATGACGCGCCACAGAGCATCGTCCCCGATGCCGCAAGCACCAGCTTCGCCAACAACGCCGAACACCCACTCCGCGACTTCCAAGGCGGGCTCGGAGCCGCCCATCACGGCCCTGTGAACAGCACCGTGATCGGACACAGCTACGGCACCACGGTCGTCGGCCAGACCGCCCGCGATCTCGGCTTGCCCGCCAACAACGTCGTCATGGTCGCCAGCCCCGGCGTCGGCGTAGACCACGCGAACCAGCTCCATCTCGACGGAATCCCGCAAGACCAAGTCGGGCAGCACGTCTACTCCACTAAATCCGTCACCGACCCCATCCCTGCTCTCACAAACTTCGACGGGCCTGACATCGGACTCGACAACGTCGACCCCCTCGGCCCCGACCCCACCACTGACTGGTTCGGTGGACAAACATTCAACTCCGACGCCGGCAATCCGCTTACTTCCCACAGCGACTACTGGCAAGATCGGTCCTCCTCCTTGCGCAGCATGGGCAACATCATCGCCGGAAACAAACCATGAACTGGAATCACACTCGCAACCCAAATCGGCGCTTATCGATTGCTGCGTCGAGTTTAATCCTGCTGACACTGACCGCCTGCGGAGGAGCGTCCATGCAGCCGACAGACACCGCCGATCAAGCGCGAGAAAAAGCACAGGCCGCAGTGCACGCCGCCGCGGCGGCAATCTTCCCTGCCGGGTACAAACTTGCGGAGAGCCCGCTCCAGTCAAGGCCATGCACTGATGATTCCAACCAGCCAACGGGCCAGGTCAGCGTAAGCGCCGACTTCTGGGTGGATGGACCCGATCGCTCTCAAAACAATAAGTACTACGATAACCTCAAAAAGTGGTGGAGCGAGAATGGCTGGTCGCTTGAAACCGACAGCCGCCCACGAGACCTATTCGCTAATGCTCAGCGTGACGGCTACCTCATGAGCCTTGAAGGCACTGCGACCGGCCCGAACAAGGGGCGCCTGAACATCGGTGCAAGTTCCCCGTGCGTCTGGCCCAACGGCACGCCCGAACCTGCATCGTGACCTCGAAGCAGCCCCGCGTAAGAGGGGCATGAACGAGGGCGGGCTCTCGAACAGGAGAGTTGACCTGTTCCCCACATCCGAATAGCCGCACGCACGTTCCCCAAGAGATAGGGCGTGGCTTTCGCAGTCGACGTCAGCGCTCAAACTCGGCGCAGTTCGGGTGGTCCGCCGGACGGTCAGGTACCGCAGGCAGAACACGCGCTAGACTGTTGTGAGTTGTCGTACATGGTGGTCATCCCACTGGACATAAGCGGGAACCTCCGCGGCGAACCGGCGGAAGTTGGCGTCCAGGCGGTTGTACGCGTGCTGCCCGCGGTATTCGTCGAGGGTTTCGGCGACCTTCGACTTCTCCGGCGTCACGATGTTGTGCCAGGTCCCGCCGCCGCCGGGCAGCGTGACGGTTTCGGTCAGCGGGCCGTCGGCGTACACCGTGTCGCCGCTGTGCAGAAAGAGGTCCGGCCGGCGGTCGGCCATCGCCGAGAAGATCGTCATTCCGCCGAGCGCCGGGTTGATGCCGTAGTTCTGCCCGACGACGTCGCCGCTCCACAGGATCCGCGTGTTCGCGCGGCCGATCGGCGTCGTGGCGAAACGACCGGCGACCGGCTCGCTCGCGCTGCGGCCGTCGAGGTCCACCGCGGTGACGCGGTAGTGGTATTCGGTGCCCGGGGCCAGCCCGGCGACGCGCACCTTGCCGGTGCCGCCGGTGGCGGGCGTGACGAACGGGCCGGGCACCCGGCGGGCGTGCCGGAACGACGGGTCGCGCGCGATCTCGACCATCAGCCGCGCCGGACGGTCGGCCCGCGACCACACGATGCCGGAGCCGGTGGTCACGTCCCCGGACGCGACGCCGTGGGCGAGCACCGGACGGTCGCGGCGGACGAGCGGGGCGGCCGAGGCGGAGCCGGGCAGCAGCAGCCCGCCTGCCGCGGCGAGCGCGGGCACGGCGATTCCGGCTTTGAGCACGGAGCGCCGCGATGGGGTCGTTTCGGTCATGGCGGTCGTTCTATCCGGCGACCACGGCCAAGCGGCCAACTCGGGCTGACCGCCGGGTGAACGGCTCACTCGTCAGGAGGAAGCTCACAACCGGTCGTCACGCTCGGTGTGCTTCCCGAACCATCTCGTGCGCGCACTCGCTCGGTTCGGACAGCGGACGCTCCACGAACCCGTGCCGTTGGTACAGCGCCATGGCGTGCTCGTTGCCGCCCGCGACGCGCAATGCCAGCTCGCCTGCCCCGCGTCCTTCGCTCCAGCGCACGACGGCACGCACGAGCGCGTCCCCGACTCCCCTGCCGCGCGCCGAGGGGGCCACCCACATCGACATCAGCTCGGCGGTGTCGCCGCGCTCGGAAAGATGTCCGCTGACCATTCCGGCCGGAACGCCGTCGAGGTCGGCCAGGACGTTGAGCGACACGTCGCGCAACCGGGCCCGCCAGCGCGGTTCGGCGTCGCCTTCGCCTTGCCAGTCCGCGAGTTTCGAGCTGAACGCCTCCGGGTCCTCGCGCAGCGCAGCCAGCCGGAGGTCTCGCCACTCCGCCCAGTTGTCCACGCTCAGCTCGCGCACCACGATCACACTTGCACCGTCGCCGTGGCGGCCCGGCCGTTACATCGGAATAGGGTGAAACCATGCGCATCGACCGGCTCGACCACCTCGTCCTCACCGTCGCCGACCTCGACGCGACGGTGGATTTCTACACCCGCGTCCTGGGAATGACCGAGGTGACGTTCGGGGCCGGTCGCAAGGCGCTGACGTTCGGCGCCAGCAAGATCAACCTGCACCAGGCCGGGCACGAGTTCGAGCCCAAGGCGGAACGGCCGACGCCGGGCAGCGCGGATCTGTGCTTGATCACGAGCGATTCGCTGGAGCAGGTTGTCGAGGATCTCGCCGCGCACGGGGTGCCGGTCGAGGAGGGCCCGGTCGACCGCACCGGCGCGACCGGGGCGATCCGGAGCGTGTATTTCCGGGACCCGGACCGGAATCTGATCGAGGTCAGCGTTTACCGCTGAGCCGCACCTCTCGGGAGTGCACGGGTGCGGCTCCGGGTTCCGGAAAGCATTCGAGGAGCAGGTCGCCGCGCAGGTCGACAGCCGCCACCAGCACGGCTGCCAATAGCGCACAGGGCTTAAGCCTGCGGCTGCTGCTGGCTCGGCAGCGTCCCCGCGGCCATCCGGCGCGCGACGTCGCGGCGCAGCCACAGGAACCACAGGAACGCGGCCAGGAAGATGATGCCGATGATCGCGATCGCCGGCTGCGCGATTCCGGTCGCGATGATCGCCAGCTGCAGCAGCAGGATCACCGGCACCGCCCAGACGTGCTTCAGCATTCCGCACAGCACGATCAGCACCACGGCCAGCGCGATGACCGTCCAGCCGGTGAAGCTGGTGATGCCGCCGCCGAGTTTCGCGACGACCGGCAGCGCGAGCGCGACGGTGATCGCTTCCATGATCAGCGTGCCCGCCATGACGCCGCGGAAGCCCTTCATCGGGTCCTTCGCGGGCGGCTTCACCGGAGTCTCGGGCGTCTCCTCGCTCATGCCGTCACCTCCACAAGGAGTTGCACGCTGGCCGATCGGGAGGTGCCGGCATGAACAGCAATGATTCGCTTGCAAGCTGCGCTCATGCCGGTTCCTTCCCGAACAGCGTGCGCGCGTCGCCCGCGGTGACCACGGATCCGGTCACCAGCACGCCGCCGCCCGCGAGCGGTTCCTCCGGGTCGTCGTTCTGTTCCACGAGGCCGATCGCGGTCTCGATCGCGGTCTCCAGATCCGGTTCGGCGAGCACGCGGTCCTCGCCGAAGATCGACGCGGCCAGCGCGGCCAGGTCCTCGACCGGCAGCGACCGCGGCGACGAACTGCGCGTGACCACCACGTCGGACACCACCGGCTCCAGCGCGTCCAGGATGCCGCGCGCGTCCTTGTCCGCCAGCACCCCGACGACCGCGACGAGCCGGCGGAAGTTGAACTCGTCGGTGATCGTCGTGGCGAGCGCCCGCGCGCCCATCGGGTTGTGCGCGGCGTCGACCATGACCGCCGGGGCGGCCCGTACGCGTTCGAGCCGGCCGGGGTTCTCGACCTCGGCGAACGCCTCGCGCACCGCCTCGACGACGAGCTGTTTGTCTTTGCCCGCCCCGAAAAACGCCTCGACCGCGGCCAGCGCGAGCGCCGCGTTCGCCGCCTGGTGCGCGCCGTGCAGCGGCAGGAAGATCTCGTCGTAGACGCCGCCGAGGCCCTGCAGCTTCAGCATTTGCCCGCCGACCGCGACCTCGCGTTCGAGCACGCCGAACTCGCTGCCCGCGCGCGCCACTGCGGCGTCGACCTCGACGGTGCGCTTCAGCAGGACGTTCAGCACCTCGGGGTCCTGTTCGCCGATCACCGCGACCGACCCGGGCTTGATGATCCCGGCCTTCTCCGCGGCCGCGTCGGCGGGCGTCGGGCCGAGGTATTCGGTGTGGTCCAGCCCGATCGGCGTGATGACCGCGACCTGGGCGTCGGCCACGTTCGTCGCGTCCCACGCGCCGCCCATGCCCGCCTCGACCACCGCGGCCTCGACCGGGGCGTCGGAGAACGCCGCGAACGCCATCCCGGTGAGCACCTCGAACTTGCTCATCGGCACGCCGTCCTCGCTCGCGCCGTCCACCATCGCCACGTACGGCGCGATGTCCTGGTACAGCTCGGCGTAGCGGGCGGCGGAGATCGGGCGGCCGTCGAGCGCGATCCGCTCGGTGACCAGCTGCAGGTGCGGGCTGGTGTAGCGGCCCGAGCGCAGGCCCATGCGGGTCAGCAGCGAATCGACCATCCGCGCCACCGAGCCCTTGCCGTTCGTGCCCGCGACGTGCACCACCGGGTAGCCCTGGTTCGGCTCGCCGAGCAGCGTCATCAGCGCCTGGATCCGGGCGAGCGACGGTTCGAGCTTCGTCTCCGGCCAGCGCTGGTTCAGCTCGGCCTCGGCGGCCATCAGGGCGCGGCGCGCCTCCGGGCCGTTGTCGTCGCCGAACTCGGCGGGCGCGCCCTCGTCGTCAAGTTCGTGCAGCTCAGTGCCCTCTTCGGCGTGCAGGTCCGGAACCGGGCCGAGCGCCAGGTTGTCGCCGAGCTGGCCGATGCCGCCGATCCCGCCGCGCGAACCGCCGCCGACGGTGTAGGCCGCGTCCGGTGCGTCGAGGTCCGGCTCCAGCTCGTTCCCGTCGTCGTATTCGTCGTCGCTGTGCGCGAGCGCGCCCAGTTCGTCGACCCCCGCGAAACTGTCCGGATCGGCGAGATCCGGTCGCCGGGTCTCCTCGGGCTCCTCACCGCGCGGCACTCGTGCACTCCTTGAAGTCGCTGTCCCGGCGCGGTCGCGCGACCGGGAAGACCAGGCGAAAGGTTCGGCCCGGCACACCGTCGAGCGTACCCGGGGCCGCCTCGCGCCCAGCGGCCCCGGGGCTTCGGCGTGATCACGCCCGCAGCGATCCGTGGCAAGGTCGGTCACATGCCCTTCGACCACAACCATCACTATCACCCGACGCTGCTCCGGCAGCTGCCGCCCGGCCCCGGCCGCGCCCTGGACGTCGGCTGCGGCGACGGCCGGTTCGCGCGCAAGCTGGCCGCCGCCGGAATGACCGTCGAAGGCATCGACACGTCGGACGAAATGGTCACGCGAGCCACCGCCGCCGGTTCGCCCGGACCGGGCACGGTGGAATACCGCCGCGCGAACGTGACGACCGAGCCGCTGGAGCCCGAGTCGTACGCCTTCATCTCCTGCCTGGCATCCCTGCACCACGTCCCATTCGAGACCGTCACGAGACTGCGCGACGCCCTCGCCCCCGGCGGCGTGCTCGCGGTGCTCGGCTGCGCCCGCCCGAGCCGCCCGTCCGACTACGCCCGCGAACTCGTCGCCGCTCCCGCGAACGCCCTGGCCAGACTGATCGTCTTCGCCGGAGACCACCTCAACGGCGGCGCGGACCCAGTCGCCAAGGCCCCCGTGCACCTGAAATTCCCGCCGCTGAACGACGTCCGCCGGGACGCCGCCCGCCTGCTCCCCGGCAGCACTGTCCGCCCCCTGGTCTTCTGGCGGTACCTGCTGAGCTGGCGGAAACCCGCAGATCACCCCGCAGCCGGGTGAAACCTCGCCCCGACCACCCGATCGGCGGAGAGCGCTCGCGCCCCGGTTGCCGAAAGGTAAAGCGGGTCGTACCGCTCGGGAGGACGGGGTTCGCATGCGCATCATCCGGATAGTGCTGGCCGCAATCGCCGCGGTCGCACTGCTTCTGTCGACGGCGGCGGCCGCGGGCGCCGCGCCCCGGCACTACCGCCACTACGTCGCCCTAGGCGACTCCTACACGTCGGGCCCGCTCATCCCGCTGCCCCGGCTGGATCCGTTCGGCTGCTTCCGCTCGACGTCCAACTACCCGTCGATGGTGGCCGACTCGCTGGACGTGGACCGCTTCACCGACGTCAGCTGCGGCGGCGCGGACACCTCGAACATGACCAACCCGCAAAACGTGCCGCTGGGCCAGAACGCCCCGCAGTTCACGGCCCTCCGTCCGGACACCGACCTGGTGACCGTCGGCATCGGCGGCAACGATTCGGGCCTGTTCGGCAAACTGGTGGACACCTGCCCGACCCTGCGCGCCTCGGATCCGACCGGAAACCCGTGCCAGCAGCACTTCACCGTCGACGGCGTAGACACGATCAAGGCGCTGCTGCCCAAGACGCAGGCGAGCATCCAGCAAGTACTGGCCGGAATCCACGCCCGCTCGCCGCACGCGAAGGTGCTCGCCATCGGCTACCCGCGCATCGCCCCCGCATCAGGCTACTGCCCCGACGTCCTGCCCTTCGCGAACGGCGACTACGCCTGGCTCTCCAGCGTCGAACAGGCCCTGAACAGCGCAGTAAGCAACGCGGTAGCCGCGGACGGCCAGTCGTCCTATGTGGACACCTACACCCCGTCCTTCGGCCACGACGCCTGCCAACGCCCCGGCGTCGCCTGGATCAACGGCAAAGACCTGAACCTGCTGGCCGCAGCCCCCTACCACCCGCTGTACGCAGGAATGGCAGGCGAAGCAAAGGTAATCCGCCAACAGCTCCGCTAAAAACTCCGTGAGGGGAACCCTGAGGGACTCTGATTCCCTCAGGGTTCCCCTCACGACCAGCGACGGTCCGTGAGGGGCCCCTTCACGGACCCAGATTCCCTCAAGGAGCCCTTCACAGACCCCACGCCAACCGCACCAGCGCACCAGCGCACCCACCCGACCAGACACCAAAACCGCGCGCCCACCCGCTCAACCGCACCAACGCACCCACCCATCGAGGCACCCACACCACCCCCGCACCCCGATACGAAGCCAAAAACGCGGCGCGGGGGTGCTTGTCAAGGCATCTTTCCCGCCTTGACAAGCACCCCCGCGCCGTAGTCACACTCAGCCTCGGGGTGCCCCGCCGCAACAACGGGCGCAATGTCGC
>NZ_PQIA01000221.1 GCF_003385235.1 Amycolatopsis circi
CCCCAACCCCAGACCGCCTTCCGCCACGCCCGTGCGGGACAGCCTTTTTCGCGCGGTTTTCGATCGTCCTCAGTAGACCGTCCGGCCGCTCCGAAGGTCGTCCGAGCGGCCGCGCGCGACGCCGCCGGAGAACCTCAAGAAAAGGCAAAACCGCAGGACAGCGGGTGTCTACATGCGACTTTGCCGATGCCGCAAGCACTCTCGCGGGTCTTCCGGCCAGTGAAAGAATCCGGTGCCGCGAGCCTCGCGAGGGCCGGCAGTAACCCGGACGCGGCAACGAAAAAGGCAGGTCCCGATTGGACTTGCGAAGTCTATGGGTGATAATAGCTGCGTTCGGCCTGTATGGCCGTATAAAACATGTTCTGGTTGGAGGAACTGGAATGGCCAACAAGGCCCAGCTGATCGAAGCTCTGTCGGAGCGCATCGGCGACAAGAAGGCAGCAGCGGAAGCCGTCGACGGTCTCGTCGACATCATCATCCGCACCGTCCACAAGGGCGAAAAGGTCACCATCACCGGCTTCGGTGTCTTCGAGAAGCGCGCGCGTGCCGCCCGCACCGCTCGCAACCCGCGCACCGGAGAAGCCGTGCGGGTCAAGAAGACCAACGTTCCGGCGTTCCGCGCGGGCACCACGTTCAAGGACGTCATCTCCGGCTCGAAGAAGCTGCCGAAGGCGACTGCCGTGAAGCGTGCGACCGCCAGCACCGCGAAGGCGACCGCGACCCGCGCCACGGCGACGACCACCACTCGCGCCAAGGCCGCCGCCGCCAAGCCGGCCGCGACCCGCACCCGCGCCACCGCGGCCAAGGCTCCCGCCAAGGCCACCGCCGCGAAGGCCACCACCACCCGCGCCAAGGCGACCGCCACCAAGGCCACCGCGGCCAAGGCGGCTCCGAAGGCCACCACCACGCGGGCGAAGGCCGCTGCCAAGCCGGCCGCCAAGAAGACCACGGCGACCGCGAAGAAGGCTCCGGCCAAGCGCACCTCGGCCGCGAAGAAGAAGTAACTCCGGCTTTCCGGAACCAGTCGACAAGCCCCGCCCGGCTTCTCCCCGGGCGGGGCTTGTCGCATCTCTGCCCTTTTTTCCCGCCCCGGAGGCACTGTCCGGCCAGGGCGCCGACGAAGCCCGCACCGAAGACAGCACGATTTCGAAGCGGCAGAAGAGCGTTTCGCCGACCGCCTTCAAGATCCGTTGGCACGCTTGCCCGTCCGGATCCCGAAGCCGCATCCAGTACCGCGGGCCCGCCGTCCCGGCGGCGAGCATGGCCCCCGCCCGACCACATCCGCGCAGCGCGAAGGAATCGACGGAAGACCGCGGCGTTTTCCTGATCACACCGGCCATCTCGCGCCCGTCTCCAGTCGATCACCTGTTCCCCCAAGCAACTGCGAACGCCCGCGCGAAGCGGCCTTCGAGGTTTCCTTGCTGTGTCCGGATCGCCACCTTGCGTGGCCGTCGGGTGTCGGCGATCACCCAGGCCACGCAAGGTCCACAACAGACTTTCGGGTTGTTATGCGAACGTGACAACCACGCACTGTGGCCGGGGGTAATCCAGTCGGGCGAACAGGCGAATCCGGACTGGTTTCGCCAGCGCACACCGTCTTTTCCCCGCTGCCGCAGCGGTGTCTCGCGGGCGGGCGCGCGGCGTGGGCGAAAGTGGGTGCCGGGCCACGAAAACCGGCCATCATCGGTGAACCGGTCGCGCGATCGGCTCCGCGCAGTGTTGGTCTATGCAATCATATCGCCCGGCAAAGGACCCCGAATGCGAAGAACATGAGACGACTGTGCCGATAGTTCGTGTGGAGAAGCTGTACAAAGTGTTCGGCCGCCGGGCGGAAGAGGCGGTCGGCAAGCTGGAGAACGGCGCCGATCGCGCCGAATTGGAGCTGCCCGGCGTGACCGCGGCGGTGATCGACGCCTCCTTTACCGTGGAGCGCGGCGAGATTTTCGTGGTGATGGGACTGTCCGGTTCGGGCAAGTCGACCCTGCTGCGCACGCTGAACGGATTGCTCCCGGCCACTTCCGGGCGGATTCTGGTCGACGACGTCGACCTCACCGACAAGTCCGCGGCGCAGGTGCGCGAACTGCGCCAGCGGCGGATGAGCATGGTGTTCCAGCACTTCGCGCTGTTCCCGCACCGCACGGTCGCGGAGAACGTCGCCTACGGGCTGAGCGTGCAGAACGCGCCGCGCGAGCGGCAGCGCGAACGCACCGCCGAAGCGCTGGAGATGGTCGGGCTCACCGGATGGGAGGACCGGCTGCCCGGTCAGCTGTCCGGCGGGATGCGCCAGCGCGTCGGCCTCGCCCGCGCGCTGGCCGCGGACACCGAGATCCTGCTGATGGACGAGGCGTTCAGCGCGCTGGACCCGTTGATCCGCAAGGAGATGCAGGACCAGCTCCTGATCCTGCAGCGGCAGCTGGGCAAGACGATCGTGTTCATCACGCACGACCTCAACGAGGCCATGCGGCTCGGCGACCGGATCGCGATGATGCGCGACGGCCGGATCGTGCAGGTTTCGACCGCGCAGGAGATGCTCACCGAACCCGCCGACGACTACGTCGCGAAGTTCGTGCGCGACGTCGACCGTTCCCGGGTGCTCACCGCGTCCGCGGTGATGAAGCCCGCGGAAATCTCGTTCACCCCGGCGACGACGGCCGCCGAAGCGCTGGAAACGATGCGCCGGAACGAACTCGCCGGAGTGCTGGTGACCGAGGACGGCAAGTTCGCCGGCGCGGTCGACCGGCGCGCGGTGAGCGAAGCGGCCGGCCGCGGCGGGGAAACGATCGCCGGGATCGTCGACCGTTCCGCCGCGCGCACCAGCCCGGAAACCCAGATGGCCGACCTGTTCGGCCACGCCGCGTCCGCGCCCGCGCCGCTCGCGGTCGTCGACGCCGAGGGCGCGCTGCTCGGCATGGTGACCCGCGAGGCGCTGCTGAACGCGCTGAGCACAGGAGAAAACGACCAGCAGGAGGTGAACGCCCGTGTCTGACAACGTCCTCGTCGGCGACCTGCCGCAGATTCCCGTCGGCACCTGGTTCAAGGCGATCATCGACTGGCTGCAGGGCAACATCGGCCCGTTCTTCGATTTCGTCGACAAGATCGTCAACGGCGCGGTCACCGGGCTCGCCTCGGGGCTGACCTGGCTGCCGTGGCCGGTGCTGGTCGTGGTGTTCGCCGGGCTCGGCTGGTGGCTGCGCGGCTGGAAGTTCGGCCTCGGCTCGGCGATCGGGTTCTTGCTCATCGACAGCCTGCGCGAATTCCCGTCCGCGATGCAGACGCTGTCGCAGGTGCTGATTTCCGGCGTGGTCGCGGTGGCGATCGCGGTGCCGGTCGGGATCGCGGCCGCGCGCAACGAAACCGTGAGCCGGATCGTGAAGCCGATCCTGGACTTCATGCAGACGCTGCCCGCGTTCGTCTACCTGATCCCGGTCATCTTCTTCTTCTCGATCGGCCCGGTGCCGGGCGTGGTGGCGACCGTCGTGTTCTCGCTGCCGCCGGGCGTGCGGCTGACCGAACTCGGCATCCGCCAGGTCGACCCGGAAATGGTCGAGGCGGGCGAGGCGTTCGGCTCGCCGCCGCGGCGGATCCTGCGCGAGATCCAGATCCCGCTCGCGATGCCGTCGATCATGGCGGGCATCAACCAGATCATCATGCTGTCGCTGTCGATGGTCGTGATCTCCGGCATGGTCGGCGCGCCCGGGCTCGGCGCCGAGGTGTACGCCGCGGTCACGAGCCTGAAGCTGGACCTGGGTTTCAACGCCGGTCTCGGTGTCGTCGTGCTGGCCATCTACCTCGACCGGCTCACCTCCTCGCTGGGGGCGCGCTCCGCGGTGGGCCGCGCCCTCCGCCGGGCCGACGCGGCCTGATCCCTTACTCCGCAATCAGAAAGGACGAACGAGTGCGCACATCGAAACGCTTCGGCCGGATCCTCGCCGTGGGCGCCGCCGTGACGGCCCTGGTCGGCCTCACCGCGGCGTGCGGCGGCCGGGAGTCCCAGTCGGGCAACAGCCAGGAAGCCAAGAGCGTCACCATCGGCTACATCAACTGGGACGAGGACGTCGCCCTCACCAACCTGTACCAGGCGGTGCTGGAGGAAAAGGGCTACAAGGTCAAGACGCAGATGCTCGACGTCGGCCCGATCTACGCGGGCCTCGCGAAGGGCGACGTCGACCTGTTCCTCGACTCGTGGCTGCCCGCGACGCACAAGCAGTACTGGGACCAGTACAAGGACCAGCTCCAAGACCTCGGCGTCTGGTACGACAACGCGACCCTGAACCTCGCGGTGCCGGACTACGTGAGCGACGTCAACAGCATCGCCGACCTCAAGGACAAGGCGAGCATGTTCGGCGGCAAGATCACCGGCATCGAGGCGAGCGCGGGCGAAACCGGCATCGTGCAGAAGGACGCGATCCCGCAGTACGGCCTCGACGGCACGATGACCCTGCAGAACTCGTCGACCACCGCGATGCTGGCCGCCCTCGACAGCTCGATCAAGGCGAAGAAGCCGATCGTCGTGACGCTCTGGCACCCGCACTGGGCGTACTCGCGCTACCAGCTCAAGGATCTCAAGGACCCGAAGGGCGCCATGGGCAAGGGCGAGCAGATCCACGCGCTGGGCCGCAAGGGCTTCGACAAGGACTTCCCGGCGCTCGCCGGCGTGGCCAAGAAGCTGAAGATGTCGGACGAGGACCTCGGTTCGCTCGAGGACGCGATCCAGAAGGCCCCGAAGGGCCAGGAAAAGACCGCCGCCAAGCAGTGGGCGGATCAGCACAAGCAGTTCGTGGACCAGGCTTTCGCCGGTCTCTGAGCCGGCACTGCCGGCTGTGAAACGGCCCCGCCTCCCGTTCTTCGGGACGGCGGGGCCGTTTCTTTTTCCACCGCGCCGGGCAGCTGACGAGGCCCGTTTCCCCCTGATTCGTTGCCCAGCACCGTTATCGAACGGAATCCGCCGCGCGATGCGGCACACTGGACACATGCCTCGCGCGCCGATCCCTGCCCGCACCGACGTACCCGACGACGTCGACGCGGTCACCGAAGCCGTGCTCACCGCTTCCCGCCTGCTCGTCGCCGTGTCCGCGCGGTCCATCGCCTCGGCGGGCGATCTCATCACGGTGCCGCAATTCCGGCTGCTGGTGGTGCTGCATTCCCGCGGCCCGCTCAAACAGGCCGCGCTCGCCGAGCATCTGGGCGTCACGCCTTCCACCGCGAGCCGGATGATCGACCGCCTGGTCGCCGTCGCGCTGGTCGCCCGGTTGGGCAATCCGTCGTCCCGGCGCGAGGTCGTCATCGAACTCACCCGGGAAGGCGACCGGATCGTCCGCGTCGTCACCCATCGGCGGCGTCGCGAAATCGCCGCCATCGTGGAAAAAATGCCCGAAACGGCCCGCCGCGGCCTGGTCGACGCCCTCACCGCTTTCGCCGAAGCAGGAGGCGAACCGCCGGCCGGAAGCCCAGCCGACGCAGTCTGGGTCTAAATTTCCGCCGCCACCGCGCGAATCCCGTCGGTCACCTCTTTCGCCGACGGCGCTTCCTCCGGGTCGAGCAGCCACTGCACCATCAGTCCGATCACCAACGCGCTCTGCACCGCCCCGCCGACGCCCTGGCGGGCCTCCCGCAACCCCTGCACGAGATGCTGCCGCACATCCGGCGACCGCTCCGCCTGCACAAGCGCCTCCAGCTGCGCGACCCACAACGCCCGATGCTCGCCGAAGCTGTCGATCATCCGCTTCAGCCCCTGCTCGGACATCTCGAACGACGAATCCGCGACCTGACCGCCCAATTCGTCGACCGCGGCCACCAGCGCCTGCGTCAACAACGCGTCCCGCGACCCGAAGTGGTACCCGATCGCCGCGTGACTGACCCCCGCCGCGGCCGCGATGTCGCGCACCGTCGTGTTGCCCCAGCCCCGCTCGATCAAGCACCGCTTCGCCCCGGCCAGCAGATCCTCGCGATTACCCATGGCGACAGCCTAACTTGCCCATCTGGTTTATCCAAATGGTTTGACCAAATGGACAAACCCGCGCTACGTTTCCCCCATGACCTCCCTGAACGTCCTGATCTCCGGTGCCGGCGTGGCCGGCACCACCCTCGCCGAACTCCTCACCCGCTCCGGCCACCGGGTGACGCTCGTCGAACGCGCCGCAGGTCTCCGGCACACCGGCTACGCCGTAGATTTCCGCGGCACCGCTTTCGATGTCTTGGCTGAGCTGGGCATCCTCGACGCGGTCCGCGACCACGACACGAAAATGACCGGAACCGCCGTCCTCGACCGCGACGGCGTCCAGGTAGACCAACTCCCCGCCGAGGCTTTCGCCGGTGAGCTAGAGGTCCCCAAACACGTCCTGAACGAGCTGCTGTACGACCTGACTGTCGATCATGTCGAGTACCGCTTCGGCACCTCGATCGCGTCGCTGGCGCAAACTGAGGCCGCCGTGACCGCTGAACTGACCGACGGCTCAACGGAAACCTACGACCTTGTCTTCGGCGCGGACGGCGTGTACTCGAAGGTCCGCCAACTGGCCTTCGTCCCGCACTCCGCCGCGTTGCAACACCTGGGCCTCTCCGGCGCGGGCTTCACGATGCCGAACTTCCTGGGCCTGGACCACAGCGGACTCCTCCGCGCTGTCAACGGCACTGCGGTGTATCTGTTCAACTCAGCGGATCCGGACCGTCTCACCGTGAGCCTGTCCTTCGGCACGCCCTCCGGAGCTTTGGACCGCCTCGATCGAGCCGACCAAGAAGCAGCGACGCGCGCCGCCTTCGCCGGTGACACCTGGCACACCCCTCGCCTGCTGGAGGCGATGTCCGCGGCGTCGGACTTCTACTTCAGCTCGAACGCGCAGGTGCATGTGGACAGCTGGTCGACGGGCCGAATCGCCTTGCTGGGAGACGCCGGATACTGCGCCGCTCCCGCCGCGGGCATGGGCACCTCGCAAGCCCTGCTCGGCGCGCGCTCGCTGGCCCGTCACTTGGCGACCGCGGAGCACCCGGAGGCTTTCGCTCGGTATGAGGCCGAACTCCGCCCGTATGTCACGGAAAATCAGGCGAACGGCCGCTCAGCGGCAGCCATGTTCGGCGGCTCACAAGAGAACTGAGCCGCGCTGGACCTCAGGGCCCACCGGACTTTCCTTCGGCGGACCTGACTGCCTTGCCCATCGCGCCCTCGCGCGGTCCCCACCAGTCCCGCCCACCACACCAGCCCCGGGCTTTCCCGATAAACACAACAAAGCCCGGTTGATCATCAGATCAACCGGGCTGGCTGTACCCCCGATGGGATTCGAACCCACGCTACCGGCGTGAGAGGCCGGCGTCCTAGGCCGCTAGACGACGGGGGCTTAGGAACTTCCCCGTTTCCGGGGCGTTTCTTGCGAGAGAGAACTTACCAGAAGCGATTTCGCACTTCCGAGAGGGGCCCTCTCCGCAGCTGGGGTACCAGGACTCGAACCTAGACTAACTGGACCAGAACCAGTCGTGCTGCCAATTACACCATACCCCAGTGAGGTACTTTCCCGGTTGCCCAGGTCAGCGCCGCACGAGAAGAAATACTAGAACATCCCGCCGCGGACCTTCGCAGCGGGGGTCCCCGCCGTCCGCGGGGCGGGCACGCCGACCGTCGCGTACTCCGAAACCAGCAGCTCAGGAAGCTCAGAGAGGCCGGTCACCGTGTGCACCCCCTCAGGCGCGCGCTCGCCGGTGCGACCGGTCCCGTCGCGATCGAGCCAGACCGCGCCGAGCCCGGCGTCGAACGCGCCGACGGCGTCGGTGTCGAGCTTGTCCCCGACGTGCACCGTGCGTTCCGGCGGGCAGTCCAGCGCCAAGCACACCGAGTGGAACATCACCGGGTCGGGTTTCGCGACCCCGACCTCGCCCGCAATCGCGACATGGTCGAAAAACGGCGCGAGCCCGAGTTCCGCGATTTTCTGCCGCTGATGAACCCCTGAGGCGTTCGTCACGGCGGCGAGTTGCAGCCCGGCGGCACGCAGCCATTCAAGACAAGGAAGAACATCGTCGAATAACCGCCAGGACCGCGCCAAAATCTCCCGTCGGCGCGCCTCGAACGCGCTCACTTGCGCGGAGTCCCCGAAGATCCCCAACTCGGCGAGGAAACATTCAGTGCGCCGGTGATGCATCACGTCGTAGCCGAGCTTCCCGGCGACAACGAGCGCGACGTGCTCCTCGGTGATCAAATCCCACAACGGCCAAAGGTCGTCGCGCCCAGTGAGCGCGTGGAGAGTACGGCGGATCGCGGCGGTGCAGTCGATCAACGTGTCGTCGATGTCGAGGCAAACCAGGCTCAGCTCAGGAGGCGCCCACGGTTCGCGACCGGCAGCGGCCGGCGGGGCAGGATGAGCACGCGACAGAGCGGCCGGGGCGAAATCCACCCCGTGAGGCTAGGGCACTCGCCGCGTTCGCAACGCGGCCAAAAAGGTGATTAAGCCAGAGCGGTTGCCGCTGACCGGCTCTACCGCAGGTGCGCAAAGTGTCCGCCCGGTGACGTTCACCACCGCCCCGGAGGGCCGAGCGGGTGAAAGACGCTTACTCCGCGCTCAACCGGAAACTTGCAAATTCCGAACGATCTCCTCCACCGCCCGAGCCGACTTCCCCTCACACTCACGCCGGAAAACCCTTTCACCCCAACACCTTCCGGCCACGGACACCCTCCCTTACGACCTGTCGCCCCCCAAAGCAACAACAATCACGCATAAGTTCCGCCACCGAACTAACCGGCCGAAATCTCTTTCCCGAAAATGCCGCCACTCCGCTCTTTCCGACCCGGACGGCAGCCTCGCTCTCTCGAGATCGACATACCCGAACCACACACCATTACGCGAACTCTCCACATTCTGGCCCCCACGCGACAACATCAACTCCCCTGTCGGCACCGACCAGCCCCGCTTTTCACCACTCCCCTCAGCAGCACCCCCTAACTG
>NZ_PQIA01000222.1 GCF_003385235.1 Amycolatopsis circi
ATCCGGACCCCTAAGGGGGCGGTGTCCGGTACTGGGGAGGAATCGGGGTCGGGGCGGGAACTCGCAGCTCAGCGCTCTTCTTGAGGCATCGAGGACCGGTCGGGCGCGAACTCCGCCCAGCCGCCCTTTCGAGCACACCTAGCCAACGTCCGTGAGGGGAACCTTCACGGACTCAGAGTCCCTCAGGGTTCCCCTCACGGACCTCGGCATCGCGCACCAAGCCCATCTGCCGCCTGGCCTGTCCGACGAAAGCATCTCCTCGTTTGCCCGCCAGAACCTCCCACCAGCGGTAATGACTCAGTGAAGTGTGGGATTTCCCGGCGAGGGCTGGATTTTTCGCCACTCACGGTGATACTGCACCCCGTGCGTAACCCACTCGGAGTCCTCGCGGTCGGCTGTTCGGTGCTTCTCGCCGCGACTGTCGGATGTTCCGCGGAGTCTGCCCCGACGACGGAGCAGGCGCAGTCCGCGCCGGTGCCCCTGACCGCGATCGCGGCGCTCGGGGACTTCGCCACGCTCGACTACTGCAGCCTCCTCGACCCGAAGCGGCTCAAGAACACCACCGCCGACACGCCGGATTCGTCGTTCACCGCTTGCCAGGCGGACTTCGTCCAGGCCGGGCGGTCCCGGACGGTCACCATCGGGCCGCTCGCGGCCGACCGGGATCCCACTATGCAGGCCTATGCCTACCCGGGAAAGGTGCCGGACGGCGTTTCCGTGCAGCAGGCCGGTTTCGTGCCCGACCGGACGTGCGGGCGGGCCATCACGTTCGCCGACGGGGTTCGGCTGGCCGTTTCAATCACCGACCGGGACGACCGCGGCAGTGCGGAGGACCGGTGCTCCGCGGCGGACGACGTCGTCGGCGGGGCGCTCGACGCGGTGACCGGCAATCGGGTGCGGCATCCGCAGTTGCCCGACCGGTCGTGGGGGCGCGTGGATTCTTGCGCGATGCTCAGTTCGTCCGGCGCACAGGGCGGCGACGCGACGGCGGGGCTCGCCGGGCATTCGTGCATCCTCGACAAGGTGAGCCTGGAGTTCGCGGTGGTGCGGCAAGCTCCGGCGGGACCGTCGGAAACGCTCGGCAACCGGGTGGCGCGGGTGGCGGCCGACGGGGCGTTTTGCCGGGTCCGGACGGTGCAGCCCTCCCCCGCCACGCCAGGACGCGCGGAGCAGGCGACGGTGAGCGTGGTCGACACCAGCGGTGCGGGCGGGGACGCGGCCTGCCCAGCCGCGCGCACCGCTGCGGCGACGATCTTCTCGCGGATCCCCTAACCGTCCGTGAAGGGCTCCTTGAGGGAATCTGATTCCCTCAAGGAGCCCTTCACGGACCGATAGCTCAGTCGGAGTAGGTGAGGTTTCGCCCGTCGGACGGGTCGAAGAGTTTCACCTTGTCCGCGTCGAACCAGATTTGCAGGTCCTGGTTCTCCGCGGCCGCCGATTCGGCCGACAGCCGGGCCACGATCAGCGATTCCGCGCCGGGGACGTCGGCCGAACCGCTGTCCGCGGCCAGTTCCGCCAGGTCGGCCGAGCTGGCGACGCCGCCGTCCACGGTGAAGTGCGCGAACTTCTCCGAACCCATCGACTCCAGGACGTCCACGTGCGCGGTGAAAGTCGCGCCTTCCCGGTCCGATTCCGCCAGTGCGGCGTCCTCGAAGTGTTCCGGGCGGATGCCCATGATCACCTCGCGCGGGGCGTTCGCCGCTTCGGCCATCCGGCGGATCCGGTCGGTCAACGGGGTGGTGCCGAGCGAACTGCGCAGCTGGCCGTCTTCGAGGGTCGCGGGGATGAAGTTCATCGACGGCGAGCCGATGAATCCGGCCACGAAAAGGTTCGCCGGGTTGTCGTAGAGGAACTGCGGCGAGCCGATCTGCTGCACGTAACCGGCCCGCAGCACCACGACGCGGTCGCCGAGGGTCATCGCCTCGGTCTGGTCGTGCGTGACGTACAGCGTGGTCGTGCCCAGCTGCTTCTGGATCTTCGACACCGACGTCCGCATCTGGCCGCGCAGCTTGGCGTCCAAGTTGGACAGTGGCTCGTCCATCAGGAACGCCTTGGGGTTGCGGACGATCGCCCGGCCCATCGCCACCCGCTGCCGCTGCCCGCCGGACAGGTTGGCCGGTTTGCGGTCCAGATGCTGGGTCAGATCGAGGATGGTCGCTGCTTCCTCCACTTTGGACCGGACGATCTTGTCGTCCACTTTGGCGAGCCGCAGCGGGAACGCCATGTTCTCCCGCACGCTCATGTGCGGGTACAGCGCGTAGGACTGGAACACCATCGCGATGTCCCGGTCCTTCGGCGCTTTCTCGTTGACCCGCTTGCCGTCGATGCGCAGTTCGCCCGAGGAGATGTCCTCCAGCCCGGCGACCATGTTCAGCGTGGTCGACTTCCCGCAGCCGGACGGGCCGACCAGGATGATGAACTCGCCGTCGGCGATCGTGATGTCCACTTCGGACACCGCGAGCGCGCCGTCGGGATAGCGCTTGGAAACTTTGTCGAGAACGATTTCAGCCATGGGTCAGCCCTTCACCGCACCGGACGTCAGCCCCGCCACGATGCGACGCTGGAAAAACAACACGAACAGGATGATCGGCACCGTGATCACGACCGCAGCCGCGCACACCTGGCCGGTCGGGTCCTCGAACTGCGAGGACCCGGTGAAGAACGACAACGCGGCGGGCACCGTGCGCGACGCCTCGGTGGACGTCAGCGAGATGGCGAACAGGAAGTCGTTCCAGCAGAGGATGAACACCAGGATCGCCGTGGTGAACACGCCCGGCGCGGCCAGCGGCGCGATCACCTTCCGGAATGCCTGTGCCGGCGTCGCGCCGTCCATCTTCGCCGCCTTTTCCAGCTCCCACGGGATTTCCCGGAAGAACGCGGACAGCGTGTAGATCGACAGCGGCAGCGCGAACGTGATGTAGGGCAGGATCAGCCCCGGCCAGGTGTCGAAAAGGCCGAGCCCGCGTTCGATGTTGAACAGCGGGGTGACCAGCGATACCTGCGGGAACATCGCGATCAGCAGGGAAAGCCCCACCAGCAGCTGCTTGCCGGGGAAATCCAGCCGGGCGATCGCGTAGGCCGCCATCGTGCCCAGCACCACCGCGATGACCGTGGAGATCACCGCGATGCCGATCGAGTTCACCAGCGCATGCAGGAACTCCGTGGTCTGGAAGATGTCCGCGTAGTTCTTGAGCGTCCATTCCACCGGGATGAAATTGCCGTCGGTGAGCGTCGCTTTCGTCTTGAACGACAGCGAAAGCACCCACAGCACCGGGACGATCGCGAACACCAGCACCAGGATGTCCAGCAGGCCCCAGCCGACCTTGCGGCCGGTGGTGGCCGCACCTCCGATAGCCATCAGCGCTTCCCCCCGTCGTCCGTGCCGGGCGCGGCGGTGCCGAACACCTTGATGAAGAGGAACGCGATGATCGCCACCGTGATGAAGATCAGCACCGCCATCGTGGAGCCGATCCCGAGGTTGAGCCCCTTGACCAGGTTGTCGTAGGTCTGCATGGACACCGATCCGGTGTCCTGCGCGCCGCCGGTGAGCACGTAAATGTTGTCGAAAATGCGGAACGCGTCGAGCGTGCGGAACAGCAGCGCGACGAGAATCGCCGGTTTCATCACCGGCAGCATCACCTTGGTGAACCGCTGCCACGCGGTCGCACCGTCCATCGCCGCGGCCTTCAGCAGGTCGTCGGGCACCAGTGCCAGCCCGGCCATCAGCAGCAGCGCCATGAACGGCGTCGTCTTCCACACCTCGGCGAGAATGATGATGAACAGCGACGGCCACTGGTCGGTCAGCGGCGCGACCCCCTCGCCCAGCACATTCGCCAGGTACCCGGTTTTGGGCGTCCACGCGAAATACCACGAGAACGCGGCCACCACGGTCACGATCCCGTACGGGATCAGCGCGACGGTGCGCACCAGTCCGCGGCCGACGAGCGTGCGGTGCATGATCAGCGCGAGCCCCATGCCGAGCACGAATTCGATCGCCACCGACACCACGGTGAGGAACATCGTGGTGCCGAAAGCGGTCCACCAGTAGGAATTCGTGAGCACCGCGGCGTAGTTGTCGAACCCGATGAACTCGTGCTTCGCCGGGAAGCGCAGATCATAACGCTGCAGCGAAAGCCAGACCGAATAGATGATCGGGTATGCGGTCACCGCGATCATCACGAGGAACGCGGGCGCGCACAGCCACAGCCCGAGCCGCCGTTCCGCCTTCTTGCCCTCGGAAAGCGCGGGCTTTCCCTTGCGGTGCGCCGCTTCGTGCGCGGTCGCGGCGGGATCCTGGACGGTCACGGGATCACTCCCTTCGACTGGAGCGCGTCACCGAGCTGTTCCCGCAGTTTCTGCGCGGTCTGCTGCGGGTCGATCGCCGACGGCGGGGAAAGGATTTTCGACATCACCGTGGAAAGGTTCTGGTACACCGGCGTGAGCGGCCGCACCGCGGCGTTTTTCAGCGCCGACAGAATGGAGTCGCGCATCGGATACTTCACGGCCATGTTCGGGTTGTCCGCCGACGCGGGCTTCGCCGGGTCGAGCGGCGTGTCGTCGTGGTACACCGATTCGATCGTCGGCGGCACCCCGTCGTTGATCGCGGACACCTTCTGGTTTTCCTTGCTGCGCAAGCACAGCGCCGCTTCGTAGGCTTCCGGCTTGTGCTGCGAGTAGGCACTCACCGCCAAGTCGAACCCGCCGATCGTGCTCCGCGCCGGAATTCCGGGCTTCGCCTGCGGGTACACCGCCCACTTGAAGTGCGGCAGGTCCTTCGGCTTCTCCTCGGCGTAGGAGGCGTAAACGAACGGCCAGTTCAGCTCGAACGCGGCGCTCCCGCGCTGGAACGCCTGCCGGACGTCGTCCTCCTTCTGGTTCGTCAGCGACGGATCGGTGATCCCCGAGGACGTGACCTTCTTCAGCAGCTCCAGCGCCTGCACCGCGCCCTCGTCCATCACGACGGATTTCCCGTCGTCGGACAGGATGTGCCCGCCGAGCGATTCGACCAGCGTGTTGTAGATGACGACCAGGCCCTCGTACTGCGCGCCGGTGAACACGACGGAATACGGTTTGTGCTCGCTCTTGAGCCGCTGCGACATCTGCATCATCTCGTCCCACGTCTTCGGCGGGGTCGGGGTGATGCGGTCGTCGTACCAGAGCAATTGCACGTTGGTGTTCTTCGGCGCGGCGTAGAGCTTTCCTTGGTACGTCGCGGTTTCCAGCGGGCCCTTCAGCACGCCCTCGGACGCGGCCGCCTTGTTCTGCCCGGTCCACTCGTCGACCCAGCCCGCCTCGGCGAACTCCGAGACCCAGGTGACGTCGAGGCCGAGCACGTCCATCGACGTGTCGCCCGCGGCGAGCCGGCGCGCCATCTGGATCCGCTGGTCGTCCGAACCGCGCTGCAGCTTGTTGTAGACGATCCGGTACCGCCCGGCGGCGGCCTTGTTGCAGTTGTCGACGACCGTCTGGAAATGGTCCTCCGGGGAGTAGTAGACGTTGATCGTCGTCCCGGAAGCCGCTCCGCAGCCGGCCACCAGGCCGCCCGCCACCAGACCCGCGGCGAGCAGTGCCGCCGCGCGGGTAGGTCCTCGTTTCTTTCCGCTGGGCCGTTTCTTCCCCATCCAAGCCTCCTCGCCGTGTGCACACGGTGCCTTTCGACACCGCCCCCAGACAGCACGCCGCGACGAGGCGGACCCGAGCCAGCACCCCGACGTGCCAGTTGCCGGCAGGCCGCGCTGGAGGACACGACCGGCCAACCGGTGTCGGACAACCTATGCCCGGCGATCACCCGCCGCAAGCAGGGTCGGTAACGATTCAGCCAGGTGCGCCGCGGACCACCGGAAAGACTGGGGCAGCCGGGTGAACTGCCACCGGAACGGGGTGGCGGGCCTCGTGAGTGGCAATCCCGGTTAGTACTCCAGCTGTAGTTCGTGATCATGGTGGTGTTTGGGATCGACGCTGGTAGTGGCATGTGCGGGCGCGGTGTTGGTGTTGTCGGCGCCAGTGGGACCAGGCCAGGACGGTGGTTGCGGCGGGGGCTGGTTCAAGAACGAGGGCGACGTAGAGGTGTCTGATTTCGTTGCGTGTCAACGGGATCAGGCCTTCGGGTGGTGGCGTGTTCTGGCTGCGGGCGGCGGCGAGGAAGGCGTGGGCGAGCATCGCCAGCGTGGTCCAGCGATACCAGGAGGTCCAGGTGCGGACCTGGTGCTGGTCCAGGCCGGTGAGTTCTTTGCCGGTCTGGAAGGTTTCCTCGATGGTCCAGCGCCGTCCGGCGACCCGCGCCAGCACGGTCAACGCGACGCGGCGGGGGCTGTAGCAGCGGTAGAACGCGGTCTCGCCGGTGCGGCGGTTGCGGCGCATCAGCACCCAGTGACAGCCGGGTTTCCCGGACGGGTGCAGCCGGATCCGGGCCCAGTCGTAGAAACGCTGGCCTTTCGCCCCTGCTCCGGCGGTGAGCTTCTGCCAGGCCCCTTTCCGCAGGTTCGCGGCCGCTTCGTCGGCGCGGACGCTGCCCGCGGCGGCCGGGACGCGGTAGTCGCAGGCGACGGCCAGCACATAAGCCTGGCCCCGTTCCTCCAGCGGGTCGCGCAGCCCGGCGGCGTCTTTGCCGTAAGCCTCGTCTCCGGTCACCCAGGACACCTCGACACCGGCGTCGAGGACCCGGGCGATCATCGTCGCGGCCAGGCGGGATTTCGTCGCGAACCCGGTTTCGGACGGGACCCCGGCCCGCTCCCGCCTCGCCGGATCGCCGGCCCAGCTCTCCGGCAGGTAAAGCTCCCGGTCGATCAACGTGTGCCCGCGCGAGGTCGAATACGTCAAGAACACCGACATCTGCGAGTTCTCGATCCGCCCGGCGGTGCCGGTGTACTGCCGCTGCACCCCGACCGAACAGGTCCCTTTCTTCACATCCCCGGTCTCGTCGACGACCAGCACCGCATCGGCGTCGCCGAGGTGTTCGACCACGAACCCGCGCAGGTCGTCACGCACACCGTCGGCATCCCACGCCGCCCGCGACAGCAGATGCTGCATCCCGTCAGGCGTCCGGTCGCCGACCTGCTCGGCGATGCTCCAGCAGTTCACCCGCGGCAGCTCAGCCAGCAACCCCAGCACGAACCGGCCCGCTCGCCGACGGGATTCCACACGCCGGAACCGGCCCGCAACCCGCCCGAGCACCTCACCCAGCAACGACCGCCACCGCGCAAGGTCTACGCTGACAGCCGCGGCCGCCACATGATCTTGAGTTGTCCTCACAAACACCATGATCACGTGGCGGCCGCACCCGTCTCGCCGACCCCTCCAGCAAGATCACGAACTACAGCTGGAGTATTAGAACCGGGATTGCCACTCACGAGAAGGTGACCTCAAGCCGTAGCAGGCGGCGGCCGCAACGCCAGCTTGGCGAGCAGTTCGCGCCCCTGCTCCGCGCTGCGCGGCTGGCACAGCACGTCGTACCGGCCGGCGACGAGCTGGCTGGCCGACGAGAAATCCCTGCGCCCGCGCGACGTGCGGTATCCGATCGCCGAGAACGCCAGCCCGGACAGCACCCCGAGCACCAGCCCGGTCAGCAGTTGCAGGGTGAACCCGCCCCGGTTGACGAACATCCCCAGCAACAGCCCGGCGAACAGGCCGAACCATGCGCCGGACATCGCGCCCGCGGCGAGCACACGGCCCCACGACAGCCGCCCGATGACGCGTTCGACCAGCATCAGGTCGACGCCGACGATCGTCACGTCGGTGACCGCGAACTCGCTTTCCGCGAGGAAATCGACCGCCTGCTGCGCCTCGCCGTAGGTCGGGTACGACCCGATCGGCCAGCCGGTGGGCGGGGTCGGGAGCCGCGGCGGCCCGGCCGCGCCCTGCCCGCCGCCAAAGGGACTGCTCACCATCATCACCTGCGCACTCGTCCGGTTCGAGGGCTCTATCTTGTCAAGAACCGGCGAAGCGCGCGAACTCCGGCGAGACGGGAGTCAGGCTTTGTAATCCCGCAGCAGGCCGCGGCTGATGATGGTTTTCTGGATTTCGCTGGTGCCCTCGCCGATCAGCAGGAACGGGGCTTCGCGCATGAGCCGCTCGATCTCGTATTCCTTGGAGTAGCCGTAACCGCCGTGGATCCGGAACGCTTCCTGGGTCACTTCGGCGCAGTACTCGCTGGCGATCAGCTTCGCCATCCCGGCCTCGACGTCGTTGCGGGCGCCGGAATCCTTGAGCCGCGCGGCGTTGACCATCATCAGGTGCGCGGCCTCGACCTTGGTCGCCATCTCCGCCAGCTTGAACGCGATCGCCTGGTGCTGCGCGATCGGCTTGCCGAACGTCGAACGCTGCTGCGCGTAGTCAATGGCGAGTTCGAACGCGCGGATCGCGATCCCGCACGCCCGCGCCGCGACGTTCACGCGGCCGACCTCGACACCGTCCATCATGTACGAGAAGCCCTTGCCCGGAGCTTCCCCGAGCACCTTGTCGGCACCGATTTTGAAGCCGTCGAACACCGCTTCGGTGGTGTCCACGCCCTTGTAGCCCATTTTGTCGATCTTGCCCGGGATCGTGAGGCCCGGAAGGACCTCGCCGAACCCGGACGGCTTCTCGACCAGGAACGTTGTCAGGTTCTGATGCGCTTTCTCCGCGCCCTCGTCGGTCTTCACCAGCAAGGCGATCAGGTTGGAGGAGCCGCCGTTGGTCAGCCACATCTTCGCGCCGTCGATCACGTAGTCGTCGCCGTCGCGGCGGGCGCGGGTCTTGATCGCGGCCACGTCCGAACCCAGATCCGGTTCCGACATCGAGAACGAGCCGCGGACCTCGCCGGTCGCCATCCGGGGCAGGAAATGCTGCTTCTGCGCTTCCGTACCGTGACGGGAGATCATGTGCGCCACGATGA
>NZ_PQIA01000220.1 GCF_003385235.1 Amycolatopsis circi
GGCGAGAACCCGTCGAGCGACCAGGTCAGCACCGTGCGCTGGGTTTCCGGCAGCGTCGAGAGCAGTTCGACCGCGCGCGCGTTCCGCTCCACGACCGCGGCCAGCCGGTCGCCCGGCGGGTCGGCGGCCGGGGCGCCGCCGTCGAACCAGGTCTGCTCGGCGGCGAGCCGGACGGCGGTCAGCCGCACCGCCACGCGCGGGTCGCCCGGCGGCGGCCACGTCCCGGTTTCCTGGACGAACGCCTCCACCGCCACCTCGCGCGCGGTGCCCGGCCCGAGCCCGCCCGCGCACAGGAACGCCACGAGGCGAGGGAAATCGCCGCGAAAGAAGCCGTCGAACCCCGCCACGCGCACCCCCTCCCGATCCCGCACTTGTCGAACAGGTGCGGTGACGCGCCCGTGGGATGTAACGATCCGGTCACGGAAATGTGGTTAGGTTCGAGGCTGGTGGGTACCTGACTGGGACGGCCAACTTGCGCGACGAGGCGAGGGAAGGGGGAAACGGTGCACGGCAAAGGAAAACCGGGGCTCCCCGGGGCCGGAGAGCGTACGGCGCGCGAGCCGTAGCACGGGTCGGCGGCAAGCGCGTCCGCGATGTGAGCTGAATCGAAATTTCTCGCGCGGGCGGTGATCGGTGGTAACTTGGAAAGCCGGTCGTCCGCCGGGTCCTTCGCGGCCCGGGGCGGTTCGGCCGAAAAGCCCACCGAACACCCTCCGAAGGCATGGCGTGCCCGTGCGCGCGGAGAAGTCGGTTGACCACGGCTCGACAATGAGGACAGGAGGTGAAAAGCAACAATGGAACTCACGGCCACCAGTTGGCTCGCCCGCGCGGCGTGCCAGGACGAGGACCCGGAACTGTTCTTCCCGATTTCCGACATGGGTCCGGGGGCGCAGCAGGTCGCGAAGGCCAAGGCGGTCTGCGCGCGATGCCCGGTCCGCGCGGAATGCCTTTCCTATGCTCTCGACAACGGTCTCGGCAACGGGATCTTCGGGGGAACCACCGAGCTGGAGCGCCGGAAGCTGGTGCGAACCGGCTCCGCCGCCGCACAGCATCGAGTCGCCTGACCGCGAGCCGGTGACCATTTCCCGGCGGCGAGGGCGTTAGCAGTTTCCCCCACCACGACCGGCACGAAGCCCGGATCTCGGTGATACCGCCCGGGCGGCGATCGCACTCCAGCGACCGCCGCCCGGGCGTTTTTTTGCCGATCCGGCCGGAAACAGGCGGACCCGGCCCGCCGCCGATCTGCTGGCGGCGACCGGTTTGCGCCGTGGTCGCAGTCGGATCAGCAATCATCGGCACCGTATTCTTCGAACGTTTCGGCGAGTCCGTACGGCGCCAATGCGGCGGTTTCGAACGCGGCCATCGCCGTGACCAGTCCGTTTCGCACGGTGAGGACGCAGACGCCGAAAGCGCGATAAACCGATTCGCCGGGCGCGCGCAGATATCCGGCGACAGCGGGCTGCCGGTTCGCCCGCACCGGCACCATCCGGAAACTGCCCCGGTAGTACGGCGACAGCGGATCGAAACTCGGCCCGAGCGCGCCGAGAATCCGATCGCGACTGTCGAACCACAACGAGTACGGCGGCATCACCGCACGCGCGTCCTCGCTCAGCACAGCGGCCACAGCCTGCACGTCTGCCGATTCGTAGGCGGCGATGAACTTCCGCAGCAGCTCCGTTTCCTCCGCGGTCGTGCTGTCCGGAGCGGACCATTCGGCGCGGCGGGCGGGCAGGTTGGTGCGCAAGGTCTCCCGGCCCCGTTGCAGCGCGCTGTTGGCCGAGGCCACCGACGTGCCCAGCAGCTCGGCAGTGTCCTTTGCGGACCAATCGAGCACGTCCCGCAGGATCAGCGCGGCGCGCTGCCGCGGCGGGAGCAGCTGGATGGTGGCGAGGAACGCCAGTTCGATGGTTTCCCGTTCGACGACCGCGGCACCGGTGTCGTCCGGTGCCGCGGGGTCGAGCAGCAGATCGGGAAACGGGCCGAGCCAGGGCACGTCGAGCGCGGAGATCTCGCCCGCCGGGTCGGCCGCCGGACCCAGTTCGTCCGGCAGTGCCCGCCGCGGCCGCCGGGCGAGCGCGTCGAGGCAGACGTTCGTGGCGATCCGGTACAGCCACGTCCGCACGCTCGCCCGCCCGGCGAAGCCGGAACGGCCTTTCCAGGCCCGGAGAAACGCCTCCTGCGTGAGGTCCTCGGCCTCCTCGAACGAACCGCTCATCCGGTAGCAGTGCACGCGGATCTCGCGCCGGTGCCGCTCGAGCAGGGCGCCGAACTCCTCGTCGCTGGTCACCCGGGCAACGGTAGCTCGTGAGTGGCAATCACGGTTAGAACCGGGATTGCCACTCACGAGCCCCCTCAGGCCGCCTCGTCCGCCAGCCTCATCAGGCCGGACATCGCCTGCAGCACTTGCCGGTGGCTCATCGCCGCGGGCGCGGGCGATTCCGCGGTGGACAGGGACATGGCAGTCCTTTCCGGACTCGGGCGGGAGAGGCGGTTCAGCGCGGGTCGGGCAGGCCGGCGGCAGCGGCGGCGGCGGCCTCGTCGAAGATCTCGAGCAGCGGCTGGGTCCCGTTCCCTGCGGCCCACCGGCTGAGCGAGGTGTTGAGCACGCCGCCCGCCACCGCCAGCAGCAGCGACGGGAACAGGTCGTTCTCCGCGTCGGTGCCGGAGCGCTGCGCGATCGCGGCGATCATCGGATCGCGCGAGCCGGAGTTGAGCACGGTCGCCCGGATGAGCAGCGACGGGTCGCCGTGGATGATGCGCAACCGGGTCAGCCATTCGTCGCGGTCCCGCTCGATCTCGGCCAGGTCTTCCCGGACGGTCGCGATGAACGCCGGGAAGGCGTCGATCCCGGCTGGCTGCGCGACGAACCGGGCGATCGTCTGCTCGGCCCGTTCCGCGTGGTCGGCGTACGCGAGCAGCACGGCGTCCTCTTTGACCGCGAAGTAGTTGAAGAACGTGCGCGCGGACACGCCCGCCGCCGCGGCGATGTCGTCGACCGTGACCTGGTCCAGACCACGTTCGTCGATCAGCCGAAGCGCCGCGAGAGCGATGGTGCGATGCGTTTCGAGCTTCTTGCGCTCGCGAAGGCCGGGAGGGGTCACTGGATCAGCGTAGCCAGAACTTGCAGGCTCTGCAAAGTTGCAGTTTGTGAATCAGGGCACCTCGTGCCGCCCGAGCGCCGGACTGGCAGACTCACCGACCGTGAGCGGAACGGTGCTGGTGCTAGGCGGACGCAGCGAAATCGGGACGGCGGTGGCCGTCCGGCTGGCGCGCGGGGGCGCGAAGCGGTTCGTCCTCGCTGCGAGGCCGGGCGCGGATCTCAAAGAGCAGGCGGCCGCCCTGCGCGAGGCAGGCGCGGAGACGGTCGCGACCGAGGACTTCGACGCCGACGACCTCTCCGCACACCGCCCGCTGCTCGATCGCGTCATCAAGGAACACGGTCCGCTCGAAACGGTCGTGCTGGCTTTCGGCATCCTCGGCGACCAGGCCCGCGCGGAGACCGACGCGGCGCACGCCACCGCGATCGTGCACACCGATTACGTTGCCCAGGTGTCGGTGCTCACTCACACGGCGGAACTGTTGCGCACTCAGGGTTCCGGAAACCTGGTCGTCTTCTCGTCGGTCGCCGGGATTCGCGTGCGACGGGCGAATTACGTGTACGGATCGGCGAAAGCGGGGCTCGACGGGTTCGCTTCGGGCCTCTCGGACGCGTTGCACGGCACTGGCGTGCACCTGCTGCTCGTGCGGCCCGGCTTCGTGATCGGCCGGATGACCGAAGGAATGTCGCCCGCGCCGTTCTCCAGTACCGCCGATCAGGTCGCCGACGCGACAGTTTCCGCGTTGCGCCGGCGCCGCGAAGTGGTGTGGGTGCCGGGGATGTTGCGCTTGGTGTTCGCGGCGATGCGGTTCGTGCCGCGCGCGGTGTGGCGGCGGATGCCGCGCTGAACTCCCTGTGCCCGAAGGGATACCGGCTGTCGCGGCGCATTCGGCCGAACGGGCAGCATCACATCTTCGCGACAGGTTTCTCAGGCTATTCCCAGCTAACGCGGTGATCCTCGAACGCGGGGGTCGAAATCCGTCCCCGGGGAAGCGAGGAACCGGCCGTGCTGATCACGTCCCGGGGCCGCCGGATCGGCGGCCGGGCAGTGCTGGGGGTGGTGTCCACCCTGGTGCTGGCCGCGACCGGATTCGCGTGGTCGCAACTGCACCGGCTGGACACCAGTCTCGTCACCGCCGACGTGATCCCGCCCGCGGCGCAAGTTCCGGACACCCCGGCCGGGGAACCGCTCACCGTCGCGCAGAACATCTTGTTGGTAGGTCTCGATTCGCGCACCAAACCGGACGGGACGCCGTTGCCGCAGAACGTGCTCGACGCGCTGCACGCGGGCAGCAGTGACGATGGCGGCAACACCACGGACACGATGATCGTGGTGCACGTCCCGGTCGGCGGGACGGCCGCCACCGCGATCTCGATCCCGCGTGATTCCTATGTGGACATTCCGGGGTACGGCAAGCACAAGATTAATTCGGCGTACAGCCGTGCCCGGGCAGATCAACGGGGAAAGCTTGCGCAGCAAGGAATGAGCGGCCCGCAGCTGGAAGTGGCTGCCGACGCCGCCGGTGCGAAGTCGGCGATCGCCGCGGTGCAGAAGCTCACTGGGCTCACCATCAACCATTACGCCGCGGTCAATCTCTCCGGGTTCGCCGCGCTGAGCCAAGCGGTCGGCGGAGTGCAGGTGTGCCTGAAAGCGCCGGTGAACGATTCCTTCTCCGGAGCGAATTTCCCCGCTGGCGTCCAGACCATCTCCGGTACTCAGGCACTCGCCTTCGTGCGGCAGCGGCACGGCCTGCCGAACGGCGACCTGGACCGGATCGCGCGGCAGCAGGCCTTCATGTCGGCGATGGCGAAGACTGTCCTCGGCTCCGGCACCTTCACCGATCCCTCGCGGCTTTCGTCCCTTGTGGACGCTTTGGAAGGTTCGGTGACCCTTGACCAGGGCTGGAACCTGCTGAGCTTCGCTGAGCAACTGCACGGCCTCAGCTCGGGTGCGATCGCGTTCGGCACCATTCCGGTGCAGAGCCTGTCGCTGGCCACCCCTGCCGACGGCGACGCGGTGAAGGTGGATCCGGCGCAGGTGAAGCAATTCGTGCAGACGCAGATCAGCTCGCCGGACGTCTCGGCGTCCGGGGGAACGGATGATCCGGGCACGGTCCATCCGTCGTCCAGCGGCGGCGCGGTGCGGCCGATCGCGGAGACCACGACGCCGACTCCTCCCGCGGGCACTCCGGCGCAGCCGAAGATGACGACTGCCAGCGGGTGTGTGAACTAGGCCAGCGGCAGCGTGATGGTGAACGCGGCCCCGCCTTCGGGAGCTGGCCCAGCCGTCAGCGTCCCGCCCATCCGTGTCACCAGTCCGTGCGCCAAGGCCAAGCCGATGCCGGATCCCACCGGACGACTGTCGCGGTATCGGGCATTGAGGACGCCGCGTTCAAAAGCCACCGGATAGTCCTCCGGCGCGAGCCCAGGGCCGCCGTCTCGGACCGACAGGTGTGCGTGGCCGTCCGCGACCGTCAGTGCGAACACCATCGGCGCACCGGCGGGCGTGACGCGCAAAGCGTTCTCCGCCAGGCCGTCCACGACCTGGTGCAGCCGCCGGGCGTCGGCGGTCACCATGGCGGCTTCAGGGGGAGACTGCACGGTCAGCGGGACGTCTGAGCGGGTGCAGCGCAGTTGCCACACCTCCGCGCAGTCCCGGACCAGCGCGGCGAAGTCGAAAACGTCCAGGTCGAGCTGGAATTCGTCGGCCCCGAGACGGGCGAGTTCCAGCAGGTCGGACACGAGCCGCTCCAGACGTTGCGCCTCGCGGTGGATCGTCTCGCCGGCGCGGCGGGCGTCCGGGCCTTCGGCGACTCCGTCCGCGATCGCCTCGGCGAAACCGGTCACCGCGGTCAGCGGGGTGCGAAGTTCGTGCGACACCGACAGCAGGAATTCCCGTTGCCGGGCCTCGCTGCGGGCCAGCGCGTCGGCGAGTTCGTTCAGCGAGCCCGCGACTTGCGCGACTTCGGCAGGACCCTCGACCGGCACCCGGACGTCGCGTCGACCGGCGCTGAGACTGCCCGCCGCGGCGGCTGCGCGACGGAGCGGGCGGCCGAGGAGCCGTCCGGAGACATATCCGGCGATGGCGGCGACGAGAAGCCCGATGCCAAGGGCCAGAAGGATGTTGCGCAGCAACGCATGTTGCGTCGCCTCGGCGCTGCGCACCGGCTGCACGAGCGCGAACGCGGCTTGCGGGCCGACCGGCCGAACTTCCACGAGGTAGTCGACATTGCCGATCGCGACCCGCGTCGAATGGTCCTTTCCGGATGTGAGCCCTGCCCGTTCCGCCGCGCGCACCGCGGTCGCCTGGCCGGAATTCTGGCCGCTGACCCGGTGCACGACGACCTCGATGCCTTGTCCCCGCACGACCGCGGCCGCCTTGCCGATCGCGAGCCGGTTGCCGATGCCCGTGTCGTCGAGCTGCCCGGCGATGACGTCCGCCTGATCCCGCAACGACTGCTGCAGCACCGAATCCGCGGTATTGCGGACCAACCTGGACGCCACGAGCCCGGCGACCAGCACCGCGATTCCGGCGACGGCCAGGCACACCACGGTGATCCGGAGCGCGAGCGTGGTCTTCATCCGGCGTCCGCCGCGTAGCCGATGCCCCGGACTGTCCGAATTGGACTGTCGTCGCCGAGTTTCGCCCGCAGCTGCGCGACATGCACGTCGACGGTGCGGGTCCCGGCCGCGGCGGCGTAACCCCAGACCGCGCTGAGCAACTGATCGCGTGACAGGACTTGGCCCGGGTGGCGCAGCAAATGGGCGAGCAGGTCGAACTCGGTAGAAGTGAGCGTGATCTCGACTTCGCCCGCCCAAGCGCGGCGTCCGGGCACATCGATGCGCACGCCGCCGCAAGCGAGTGTCGTGGCCGGACTGCCCGATGCCCGGCGCAGGACAGTTCGTACGCGGGCGGCGAGTTCGCGCGGGCTGAACGGTTTGGTGAGATAGTCGTCTGCGCCAATTTCGAGACCCAGCAAGCGATCCAGCTCGTCGTCGCGGGCCGTCACGAACAACACCGGCGTCCAGTCGCCCGCCGCGCGCAGCGCTCGGCAGATCTCGATACCGTCCATTCCGGACAGTCCGATGTCGAGCACCACCGCGACCGGCCGCAACCGGCGGATCGCCGCGAGCGCCTTCGCGCCGTCCGGCTCGACCTCCACCCCGAACCCGTCGCGCCGCAGGTACAGCGCGGCGAGTTCGGCGATCGCGGTCTCGTCCTCCACGACGAGGACGAGACCGCGGCCAGCTGACCCCATGCGGGCTCCCGTTTCTCCGGCCGGCTACGTCGGGGGAAACGGTACGCGCGTCACCGCGACCCGTCGCCCGCCATGTCGGACTGGATCGAGTCCAGGGTGGACTGGATGCCGCTCAGATCGCCGTTCGACGCCGCCCCCGACGACGGCGCCGAACCGTTGTCGCACGCCACGCAGCCAAGCCCGACGGCGGCAGCCGCGGCAACGATCGCGATCAGCCGCTTCACTTGGGTGCCTGACAGTGCGCGGCAGCGAACGCGTCGAGCTGCTTCGTCGCGTTCGTCAGCTCGCCGATCCGGCTCTGCCGCTTGTCCGCCCGCTTCTGCAGCCGGTCGGCCTGCGCGGGGTGCCCCTTCGTGCGGGCGTCGTTCGCGCGGGCCTTGAGATTCGCGACCGACCCCGAGACCTCCGGTCCGCCGTTGATCCGGTTGGTCAGGTTCTGGGCCTGTTTGCGCAGTTTCGGCACCCAGGCCGTGCACATCTGCTGCACCTCCTGCGGGCTCAGCGTGACCGGGGCCGGAGCCGGAGCCTGCGTGTCCGCGCTGGCGATCGGCGCGGCCACGAGCAGTCCGGCCACGATCCCGCAGCCCGCCAGTGCCAGCCGCCTCGTTCCTCGCATCGTTCTCGTCCTCCCGTGTCGGTGTTCTGCGGACCACCGTCGCGCGCGGGTGTACGAGGGATGTGGGACGCATGTTCGGATTCGGTAAAGCCTGCTGACCCGGGGGAGTGTTACTCTCTTCCGGAGAGTGAGGAGGCCGCCGTGCTGGGAAATCCGTACGACCGCGACTGCCCGACGCGCCAGCTGCTCGACCGGATCGGCGACCAGTGGACGGTGCTGATCGTCGGCGCCCTGACGGACGGCCCGCTGCGGTTCACCGAGATCGGCAAGCGCGTCGAGGGAATCTCGCAGAAGGTCCTGACGCAGACCCTGCGCAGCCTGGTCCGCGACGGCATCCTGACCCGCACCGCGTACCCGGTCATCCCGCCGAAGGTCGAGTACGAGCTGACCCAGCTGGGCCGCAACCTCGCCGAACCGCTGGAACTGCTGGACCGCTGGGCCCGCCGGAACATGGACCAGGTGACGGCCGCCCGCGCGGCTTACGACGCGGAGAACGCTGCTACCGCTTCGTGAGTGCCGGTCCAGCCGTCCCTTAGCGTGCCGTCTCGCTGCTTTACAATCTGTGATCGACGGCACGGTGGGATCGGACGGTACAGATGACCGGGCGAGAATCGGATGGTGTCGACCGTTCAGGCAACGGGGGGACTGGCGAAGGACAACACACCACCGAGGTAGACCCGCCCTGGGAAGGCCTGACCGGCGCCGACCTGCACGCTGCTTGCATGGAAGCGGCGCGGGACGGCGATCGGCGCGCCATGGCGAAACTTGTCGACGAGCTGACGCCGCTCGTCTGGCACGTCGCGCGCGCCAACGGGCTCGACCGGCAGCTGGCCGAGGACGTG
>NZ_PQIA01000227.1 GCF_003385235.1 Amycolatopsis circi
GTCCACCCCCTTTCGCGCCCCAGTCTCGCCGCCCCGGTCCTCGCCGTCCCTGGCCGCAGCTCCCGGATCGGGGTGGCCCTAGCCCCACCCCCGGGCCCGCAAAACCCCACCTCAACTGGGGTTTCCGGCTCATTCTGCCGGACCGCGGGCGCTTCTAGCGTCGTTCGCATGCGACTCATCGAAGTTTCCGAACTCCGCAAGGCCTATGCGGGCCGGGTCGTGGTCGACGGCGTCTCGTTCTCCGTCGAACGCGGCGAGATCTTCGGCGTCCTCGGCACGAACGGCGCCGGAAAGACCACCACCGTCGAATGTCTCCAGGGATTGCGTTCCCCAGATTCCGGCACGATTTCCGTACTGGGCCTGGATCCGGCGCGCGACGCCGCCGAACTGCGCCGCCGCGTCGGCACCCAGCTGCAGGACGCCCGGCTGCCGGAGAAACTGCGGGTCCGCGAAGCGCTTTCGCTGTTCGCGTCCTTCTACCCCAACCCAGCCGACATCGACACGCTGCTGACCCGACTCGGCCTCGACGCCCACCGCGACATCGCCTTCGGCAAGCTATCCGGCGGTCTCCGGCAACGGCTGTCCATCGCACTCGCCCTGGTCGGCAACCCCGAACTGGCCATCCTCGACGAGCTGACCACCGGCCTCGACCCGCATGCCCGGCAGGAAACGTGGCAGCTGGTCGAGAACGTGCGCGCTTCCGGCGTGACGGTCGTGCTGGTCACCCACTTCATGGACGAGGCGCAACGGCTGTGCGATCGCCTGGTGCTGCTGGATCAGGGCCGCGTCGTCGCCACCGGCGCCCCCGCCGACCTGCTCGCCGACACCGGCCAACCCACCCTGCACGACGCGTTCGTCGCCATCACTCGCGCTTGAAGGAGATCCACGCATGCGTACCTTGCTGATTACCGAAGCGAAACTGTTCCTGCGCACGCCGTTGTGGGCGCTCCTGGGCGTTTTCCTGCCCACCGCGATCCTGCTGGGCGTCGGCTCGATCCCCGGAATGCGGGAGCCAAGCCCCGTCACCGACGGCTATCGATTTGTCGACCTATGGGTACCGTCGCTGGTCGTGATCGCACTGGCGATGCTGGGCCTGCAGGTGATCCCGGCCGCCGTCGCGACCTACCGCGAGCACGGCGTCCTCCGCCGCCTAGCCACCACACCCGTGCCGCCCGCCTACCTGCTGCTCGCGCAAGTGCTCATCCACGCCGCCGTCGCGCTGACCGGAGTGCTGCTGATGCTCGTCGCCGCGAAAATCGCCTTCGACGTGCCGATCCCACGACATCCCGGACTCTTCCTGCTGGCCCTGCTGCTAGGCCTGGTCTCGGTCTTCGCACTGGGCCTGATCGCCGCGTCCCTCGCCCGTACCGGCAAAGCCGCGGGCGGACTGGCGATGATCGCGTTCTTCCCCATCATGTTCGTCGGCGGCGTCTACCTTCCGCGGCCGCTGCTGCCGGCGGTGATCCAGAAAATCGGCGCCTACCTCCCGCCCGGCACCCAGCCGCTGCAAGACGCCTGGGTCGGCAACGGCGGTCAGCCGCTGCAATTCGTCGCGTTGGCCGCCTTCGCGCTGGGCGGAACGGCGCTCGCCGTGCGGCTGTTCCGGTGGGAGTAGTACACCAAAGTGGTGATGAAACTCGTTTTCTCTTGTGGCCGGGTCCGGCGGGCCGGTAGCTCTGAGGGGTACCGCTGACCATGGAGGTTGTCTTGTCCTTGGACGTATCGCCCGCGCTGCTGGAAAAAGCCGAACGAGGGGAAGTCTCCGACGCCGAGTTCGTGGCCTGTGTGCGGGAATCGCTGCCGTACGCGTGGGAGGTCATCACCGGAGTGATCGCGGAAGCAGACACCGCCGCGGACGGATTCGCGGACAACGAAACCCCGCCGCCGAGCGAGGCCGAACGCGGTCAACTCCTGCGAGCCCTGGCCTCAGACGCGATCCGCGGCGGGCTGGAGCGGCATTTCGGGGTGAAGCTGGCCTTCCAGAACTGCCACCGGGTGGCGGTGTTCCGTGACGTGGACGGGGATCGGTACCGGGCGTTTGTCTCGCCTCGGGGGCAGTTGCTGAACCAGAGCCCTGAGCTGCGGGACTGCTGAGTCCGGCTTCGGACTGAGCTGCGGCCTGGTCAGGGGATTTCTCTGACCAGGCCGGTCTTTAGCTGGTTCTGCATTCCACTGACGTCACTGACGCGGCGACCTTGGCCTTCGTGGACGACGTGGTCATGACGGTGCTTCGCACGATTGTCTTCCCTGGGGTCGTGCCTGCCGCGGTCTCCGTGATCGGGCCGCTCTGGTCGCCGGTGATCTCGTACGTGACGTCGCACGTGTACTGGTCGAGACCCGCGGTGCCCTTGTACGTGAATTTCGGCTCCACCACCACATTGCAGCCGGCAGAGCCGAAGCAATGCTTGGAAACGGTCTTGAGAGCGACCTCGAAATCGCTCGCCGCCGGCGGGGCGATGGTGCTCTCGGATGTCGGCAGCGGCGCTGACGGGTTCACTGTGCTGGAATCGAACATGCTGTTCCAAGTCGACGATGCCGATGTCGGCTCCGCGGAATCAGCACCTGTCGATGATCCGCACGCGGTCAGGGAGACAAACAGCGCGGACGCGACGATCGCAAAACCGATGGGTCTGTGAACTGACATTCGTTCTCCCAAAGGCTCGCCGCTGAGTGTGCCCGGTTTGTACTCGCAAGGATCACCGTCGGTGTTACACCGCGTGAAGTGCGCGCCGAGGTAATCCAGATGCGGAGGAACGAGTGCCCAGCCGTAGAGCCCCTGGCAGGACTCGAACCTGCGACCTAGAGACTAGGAGGCGCGGACCCCATCAGCCCGGCTAACCCCGTAGCGCGGGCAGCACCTCGGCGCCGATCCGCGCGATGTTGGCCAGAGTCCCCTCCGGCGTCCCGGATGCTTCCACGAACATGATCACGTGGGACACCCCGGTGCGCCGGAGGCTCGTCCGCAGAGTCTCGACACAATGCTCAACCGTGCCGACCGGATGGATCGCGCACAGGTTTTCCGTGTACTCCCAAGGATCCCGAGCCGGACCGGGTCGGCCGTCCACCGTTACGTGGGCGCCAAGGCCATCCGACAGCCACCCCGGCAAAGCGCGGCGCACCACTGCAGAAGCATCGTCGCCGACCTGGCACAGCACCGTCGACACGTGGGCCGCGGGCGCGCCATAAGCAGCGACAGTTGCTGCCTTCTCCGTATCGTCCGCGTGCAGGCCCAGCAACAACGGCAGATCACGTTCAGCAGCCAACCGGACCGCGGAAGAAGCAGGTCCGCCGCACGCCACCACGACTTGCGGGGACCGTTGCGGAGCAGGGCGCAGCGGCACCTCACGAAAAGAAAAGTGAGACCCCTGAGCCGAAACCCGGCCAGTCGCCGCAGTCAGCAGAAGATCCAGCGACTCGGCGAAACCCGTTTCGTAGCGCGGCAACCCAGTGCCGAACACCTCCAGATCCTGCCAAGGGCCACCCCGCCCGACGCCCAATCTCAACCGGCCGTCGGAGATCGCGTCCAGCATGGACCACTGCTCGGCCAACGCGACCGGATGCGTCGTCGACAGCACACTCACCGCAGTACCAACGCTGATCCGCGAAGTCTGACCAAGCACGTGCGCGGCGAGCGTGATCGCCGACGGGCACACGCCATACGGCATGAAGTGGTGCTCGGCCAGCCACACGTCGTCGAAACCGGCCGCCTCGGCCGCAGAAGCCGCGCGGACGGTGCGCCGCAGGACGGCAGCGTCGTCCTGGCCCGGGAAGCGGCCCGAGACCAGGAAGACGCCGAACCTCAGTTGTTCACCGACACGTTGTTGAACCACAGCAGCGGGTCCAGCCACGGGAACACCACGAACATCAGCAACGCCACGATTCCGAGCACCAGCACGAGCGCGATCGCGAACTTCGCCGCGAACGGACCGGGCAGATGCCGCCAGAGCCAGCCGTACATCAGGAACCGACTCCGATCTTCTTCAGCAGCGTCGTGTAATCCGGCACCTGCGTCTTCGGCACCTGGCGGGTCAGCACTGAGGTGATGATCAGCCGCTCCTTCGCCGAGAACTGCGGGTGGCACGTGGTGAGCGTGAGCAGCGAAGCCTGCTGCGCCTTCGGCAACGCGTCAGCCGGCTTGTACGGCACCGCGTTCACCGCGTCGCCCTGGCTCGGCTGGACGACCTTACGCCCGAACGTCTCGTCGTACGGTCCGCCGCCGGGGATGCTCGCGTTGCGCAGCGTCGAGACGCCCTTGCACTCCGGCTGCGCGCCCTTGCCGCTGCTCCAGCCCTTGATCTCGTCGTCATAGGGCAGCACCTGGTAGATGAAGAAATCGGTGTGCGTTTCGATGACGATCTGGTCGCAGGAACTCAGGTTGTCCAGGTCGTTGAACGGCGCGCCCTTGCCGACGCGGTGTCCGGCGATGCCGAAGTTGCCCGGTTCGCCCGGCAGCGCGGTGCCCTTGTAGTGGCCGGGGCCGACCGCCAGCGAGTCCTCGCCGGTGCCTTCCTGGATGGTGAAGTTGAAGTCCGCGCCGAACGACGGGATGTGGATGCGCGCGAACGCCTTGCCGTCGATCAGTTCGGGGTGCAGCGTGCGGTCCTTCGACCAGTCGCCGTCGAGCTGGTCGCTCGCGGTGTGCTGCTTCTCCGCCGAGAACAGGTCGGTGACCCAGACCTCGTAGACCATGAACAGCAGCACGACGACTCCGAGCGTGATGAAGATTTCGCCCGCGGTGCGGATCGCGATTCCGCCCTTGCCCAGCGGCGGCGGGGTCTTCTTGGCCTTCTTCTCGTCCTTGTCCGCGACGGCCACCGCCGAGAACACCTCGGTCGGCTGCTCGGCGAACTCCGGGCCGGTCATCCGCCGCCGGGACGGATCCGGGGCCGCGGCGCCCACCCGGCGAGGCATCTGACGGCCTTCTTCCGGCTGACGGCGGGGATCTCCGCTGCGGGGACGTCGGCTGGGATCCCCGGGCTGGGCACGATCGGCACGAGGCTCGCCCGGACGTCGTTCGCCGCGCGGGTCGCCTTCGGCGCGGAACTCGGCGGTACGGCGTGGTGCGGCACCGCGGGGACTGCCGAAATCACCGCCGCGGGGGTCACCCTCGCGGGGCCTGCCCTCGCCCGTTCGCCCTTGCCCGGGCCGGTTTTCGCCGCCGCCCTGGACCGGCCCGCCCCGGTCGATCGGCGTGCGCTGTTCGGGTGATCTCCGGCCCGGATCGCCTGCCACTCTTCGCCGCGGCGGAGTCTCCCCGGACTGCCGCCTCGGCGGCGGGGGCTGTCGGCGGACCGGGCGGTCAGGTCCCGTGCCGGGGCGGCGGTCGTCCTCGCCCGGCCAATCTTGCGGCGTCACGCAAGCTCCTCCCGCGCCCGGCCGGAGTCCTCCCCGGCACTCCAGGTGGCGCTATTGTCACAGTCTGAGAAACCCGACCGCTCCCGCCCGGTGCTGCGGAGCCGTCCTTTACGTTAACGTGTGCACGTGGCGCTGGTTGCGCACCCCGACAGCGGGACCTCGTCCAGGATGCCGCCACCAGGAATGCCCGTAGAGCACGCGAGGAAACGATGCCGAAGTCGAAGGTCCGCAAGAAGACCGCGTACACCCCGCCTGTCGACCGCCGCACCCCGGTGAAGGTCCAGGCCGCGGGACCGTCGAACCTGTTCTACAAGATCGTCATGTTCGGCCTCATGCTCCTCGGGCTGGTGTGGCTGGTCGTGAACTACATCGCCGGCGACAAAGTTTCGTTCCTCAGCCAGCTCGGAAACTGGAACTTCGCCATCGGATTCGCCGCGATGATCGCCGGCCTGCTGATGACGATGCGGTGGCGCTGACCATCCGCCGGATCAGCTTTGCTCCGGTCGGCCGATTGACACCGAATCACACCGGTGTGACTCATCCCCAGTGTGGATAACCCCTGTGGATAACCACCCGGCCTCGTGGGCCCCGCGCCGAAACTTCGTGGTAGTGGCGTGGGGCCTGGCCGCGTTGCTGCTGGTCGGAACTGTGCTGGACGCGACCTTCGGCGACGGCAAGGGCGCGGTGCTCACCGGCCTCGCGACGCTGGCCGTCGGCGCGTTCGCGGTCCATTGGACGCTCGTACGGCCGCGCTTGGCCGCGGACGAGGACGGCCTGCGAGCCCGCACGCTCAACGGCACGCACCGGCTCCCCTGGGCCGGCACGACGGTCCGGCTGCGCAGCACGCGCCGCCTCGGCCGCGACGGCGTGACGCTCGAGCTGGAGCGCGACGATCAGCTGTTCATTTTCGGGCAGACCGATCTCGGCGAGGATCCTCGCGACGTGCTGGACGTGCTTACCGAGCTACGTACTCGCTCCACCGGAGCCTGATAATCCGCAGAGGTAGCTCAACTGGCCTCGGGCCATGCCGAAGTCGCACTCGAGTGACGGGATCTGAGCAGCGCGCCATGCGACCAGCCCGACGAGTGCGAGCGTGATGATCACCAGGCCGATGCTCTGCCACCGCACCCGGTTGCGCTCAGGCGCGTAGAGAATCGCGGCCGCCACTACCGCGCCCGTCACAAGTCCGCCGACGTGGGCGAGAATCGAAATCTGCGGGATCGAGAACGTCACGTAGGCGTTGATCACCAAGTTGATCAGCAGCGCGGTCGGATTCAGCCGGAGCTTGAGCACGATCACCGCGTAGGCGCCCAGCAGGCCGAAGATCGCCCCGGAAGCGCCTGCGGACGGCCGATTCGGCGCGTCGAACAGCAGCACCGCGGTGGACGCGCCGAACATCGACACGAAGTACAGGGCCAAGAACCGCGACCTGCCGAATACCTGCTCCAGCGCGCGGCCCATCATCCACAGCGAGAACGCGTTCGCCGCGATGTGTATGGGTCCGTAGTGCAGGAAGCCCGAGGTGAAAATCCGCCACCATTCGCCACCGCCGAGCGCGGGATACGTCCACAATTCGCCGAGCATCTCGACGCGCGCGGCACCGTTGTTGAACAGGCTCTTCGCCTGGACTGCGGTGACGAAGAAGATCACCACGTTCACCGCGATCAACGTGGCGGTGACGACGTAAGAATTCGACAGCCGGGCCCCGGCGATCGTGCGGGAGCCCAGCCCGGCGTTGCGATACTGCCGTTGCTGCTGCTTCTGCTGGTGCGCCCCGGTCTGCACGCAGTCGGTGCACTGGAATCCCACCGGGGCTTCGCGCAGGCAGTCCGGACAAGCCGGACGCCCGCAGCGGGCACAGCTGAGGCCGGTCTGGCGGTTCGGATGCCACCAGCAACCGGGAAGAGACGGCGCGGACGGGTTCGGCGGTTGGCTCACGATGACTCCAACCTACCGAAACCCCATCCCTGCCTGCGGCTCGTCAGTCTTCGACGGTGATCTTCTCGATGACCACGTCGTTCAACGGGCGGTCCGCCGGGCCGGTCGCGGTGGTCGCGATGGCGTCGACGACATTGCGGGAATCCTGGTCCGCCACCTCGCCGAAGATCGTGTGCCGGAAGTTCAGGTGCGAGGTCGGCGCGACGGTGATGAAGAACTGCGAGCCGTTGGTGCCCGGCCCGGCGTTCGCCATGGCCAGCAGGTACGGCTTGGAGAACTGCAGTTCGGGGTGGAACTCGTCGCCGAACTTGTAGCCGGGGCCGCCGCGGCCGGTGCCCGTCGGGTCACCGCCCTGGATCATGAAGCCGTTGATGACCCGGTGGAAGACCGAGCCGTCGTAGAACGGACCGGAGTTGCCGCCCTTCGCGTTCGGCTGGGTGTACTCCTTGGAGCCGGTGGCCAGCCCCACGAAGTTCGCCACGGTCTTCGGCGCGTGGTCGGGCAGCAGGTTCACGTGGATGTCACCCTGGTTGGTGTGCAGGGTGGCCTTGCGGGCGCTTTCAGTCACGCCGCCATCGTGCCACCCCTTCGCACAAATGGGGGGTTCAGGGGGCCGTCCCGGCCCGTCGCGCTGGACTCCGGCCCAGGAAGAAGGCACTTTCCCGAGGTTTCCGCGACGCCGCCAGCGGGAAGCCGCAGCGGTGCGGGCGGAAAAAGGGCAGGATAGATGTCAAGCAACAGATCTGTTTCACAACGATTGATGAGGTGAAGACCATGACCCGGGCCGTGGAATCGGTCGGTGAGTCGGCCAAGTCCGGCTCGACGGACCTGCGGAAGCTGGTCGTCGAGGCGGGCAAGGCGGGCGCGAAGGCCGCCGAGGCCGGCGCGGAGGAGCTGGGCAAGCAGAGCCGCCAGGCCCGGCGCAAGCTGGCGAAGAAGACGGAGCTGACTCGCAAGGAGCTGAAGAAGAGCTCCGCCGCGGCGCGCAAGGAGGCGCTCGCCCGCATCGCCGAGCTGAAGAAGCCGGGCCGCAAGGCCAAGAAGGCCGCGATCAAGGCCGCCGCGTCGGCCGGTGACTCGAAGCGCCGCGGCAAGAAGGACTTCAAGGCGGCCAAGAAGGAGTTCCGCGCTGCGCTGGAGGAGGCGAAGAGCGCCGCCAAGGGCACCCGCAAGCGTCGCCGCTGGCCGTGGATCCTCGGTCTCGGCGCGGTCGCCGTCGGTACCGCCGTCGCGCTGAAGTCGCGTCAGCAGGAGCCGCCGGTCGCCCCCGCGCCGCCGAAGGCCGCCCCGCCCGCTCCCCCGGCCCCGAAGCCGGCTCCGGAAGCCAAGGACACGAAG
>NZ_PQIA01000223.1 GCF_003385235.1 Amycolatopsis circi
TCCATCAACAGCATCTTCGCTCGCTTCCGCGCCATGGGCACACCACAACGCCGATCAGGCGACAGACCCGGCAACCCACCCCACCAGGGTGTGTCACATGCCGAGAGACACAAACTGTGTCACAACAGCTGCGACTCAACAGGGACTCTGAGTCCGTGAAGGTTCCCCTCACGTCCTTTGAACGGGTTACTTAGCGGGGAGGATGCGGCCCCGGACTTCGCCGAAGCCCAGGGTCGCGCCGCTGCTGGTGGTGGCGGCACCGGTGATGGTGACCTGGTCGCCGTCTTGCAGGAAGGTGCGTTGCTCGCCGTTGACGGTCAAGGGGGCCCGGCCGCCCCAGGAGAGTTCCAGGAATGAACCCCGTTCCGTTGGTTCCGCCCCGGAGATCGTGCCGGAGCCGTAGAGGTCGCCGGTGCGGGCGGAGGCACCATTGACGGTCAGGTGGGCCAGCATCTGCGCGGGGGACCAGTACATCTCGCGGTACGGCGGGCGGGCTACCTCCTGGCCGTTCCACTGCACCGCCAGGTTGATGTCCAGGCCCCACGGCGACGTTTCCCGCAGGTAGGGCAGCGGTTCCGGTGACGTCTGGCCGGGCAGCGGCACGCGGGCCTCGGCCAGCGCCAGGACCGGGACCACCCACGGCGAGATCGACGTCGCGAAGCTCTTGCCCAGGTTCGGGCCCAGCGGGACGTACTCCCAGGCCTGGATGTCGCGCGCGGACCAGTCGTTCAGCAGGACCGCGCCGAAGACGTGGCGAGGGAAGTCGTCCGGCGAGATCGGGGTGTTGGCGGGGGTGCCAGCGCCGACGACGAAGCCCAGTTCCGCCTCGATGTCCAGGCGGGTGCTCGGGCCGAAGACCGGGCCGTCCTCGCCCTTGCGCTGGCCGCTCGGGCGGACCACGTCGGTGCCGGACACGTAGACCGTGCCGGAGCGGCCGTGGTAGCCGACCGGGAGGTGTTTCCAGTTGGGCAGCAACGGTTCCGCGTCCGGACGGAACAGCCGGCCGACGTTCGACGCGTGGTGTTCCGAGGCGTAGAAGTCCACGTAGTCGGCGACTTCGATCGGCAGGTGCAGCTTGACGTCACCGATCGCGTGCACGGCTTCGGCGGGCACCTCGCCGGTGACCAGCGTCTGCAGCCGCGTGCGGACCTCGACCCAGCGGTCGTAGCCCTGCGCCATGAAGGCGTTCAGCGTCGGCTCGGCGAAGACCGCGTCGCCCAAGGCGATCGACAGGTCCAGCACGTGCTCGCCCACGCGCACGCCCACTCGGGGACTGCCGTCGCCTGCCGAGAAAACGCCGTACGGCAGGTTTTCGACGCCGAAGGGGGAGCCGGCGGGGATGTCGAGCACGGTCATGCGGGGGCTCCGATCAGGCCTAGGTCTGTCAGTTCGGTGAGCGGGTCGGTGATGCTGCAGGTGCCGAACGAGGTGAAGTCAGCGCGGGCCGCGGCCAGGCGTTCCGGGGCCAGCGCGCGGATGCGGTCGGCGACCGCGGCGCCGTCGCGTTCGGCAAGCAGCGCAACGACTTCCTCGTCCTCGGCACCGCGGCCGACCGCTTCGGCAGCGAGCAAAAGATTCAAGAATCCGTGCTGTTCAAAGCCGGTCGTCGGATCGGTGTTGCGGATCGCGTGGTGCAGGCCCGCGGTCGCCTTGAACGGCACGCCTGCCTCGGCGGTCGCGCGGATCGCGGCGGCCAGCTCGGCTTCGTCCGGGTAGTACTCGGCCGACGTGCCGCCGGTGCGGAACTTCGCCTTGTGCGGCGTGCCGGAAAGCGCCTGCAGCAACGGAACCCGGCGTTCGTCGCGCGGGATCTCCACGGCGACGGGAACCGGGCAACCGTCCACTGCGGACAGAAACCCGGCGACGCTCATTCCTTGCGGCACCGCGATTTCCAGCGATTCAACAGTCACTGGCAGGCCGCCGACGGCCTTGAGCACGTCGGTGATCCCGCTCGGCCCGGCGGGCAGCGTCACGGTGAGCGACAGGGTGGTTTCCCGGCCCACAACGACTTCTGCCAGCTCCGCCAAGCCGGACGCCGCGACGACCAGCGGGCCGACCATCGCGGCGTACGACGAAGCAGTGTGCCGATCGTGCGCGGCGACGGCGTCCGGCAGCGGCGCGAGGCCGGGCGGGAAGACCGCGGCGTCGTCCAGCAGGCCGCGGGTCAGTGCGTCGGTCACGACTGCGGTCCCCGTCCTGCCCAGGTCCAGGCATAGCCGGGGTCGTCGCTCGCGTGGCCGCCCTCGCCGATTTCCAGCGGGCGGAACGTGTCGACCATGACGGCCAGTTCGTCGAAGAACTCCGCGCCGATCGAGCGCTCCACCGCGCCCGGCTGCGGGCCGTGGCTGTGCCCGCCGGGGTGCAGGCTGATCGAGCCCTGCCCGATGCCGGACCCCTTGCGCGCCTCGTAGTTCCCGCCGCAGTAGAACATCACCTCGTCGGAGTCCACATTGGAATGGTAGTACGGCACCGGGATCGACAGCGGGTGGTAATCGACCTTGCGCGGGACGAAGTTGCAGATGACGAAGTTGTTGCCCTCGAACACCTGGTGCACGGGCGGCGGCTGGTGCACGCGGCCGGTGATGGGCTCGAAATCGGAGACGTTGAACGTGTACGGGTAAAGGCAGCCGTCCCAGCCGACCACGTCGAACGGGTGCGTCGGGTACACGTAGCGCGTGCCGACGACGCCGCGCGAGCCGCGGTGCTTCACCAGCACCTCGACGTCGGTGCCCTCGGCGAGCAGCGGCTCGGCCGGGCCGTGCAGGTCGCGCTCACAGTACGGCGCGTGCTCCAGCAACTGGCCGTAGCGCGACAGGTAGCGCTTCGGCGGCGCGATGTGCGAGTTCGCCTCGATCACATAGGCGCGCAACGGCTCCGGGCCCTTCGGCACCCAGCGGTGCGTAGTGGCGCGAGGGAGGATGACGTAATCGCCGGCGCGGGCGGGCAGTGCGCCGAACACCGTCTCGACGACCGCTTCGCCGGACTCGACGTACACGCATTCGTCGCCGATCGCGTTGCGGTACAACGGGGAAGCCTCGCCGGCGGCGACGTAGGAGATGCGCACGTCGCCGTTGCCGAGCACGAGCCGGCGGTTGCTGACGACGTCCGCGCTCTTCCAGTCCTGGCCCGGGAACAGCGTGTGCAGCTTGAGGTGCAACGGCTTGAGCGGCCGGTTCTCGGTGAGCGTCTGGTCCGGCAGTTCCCACGGCGTCGCGTCGACGATCGCGGACGGGATGCCGCGGTGGTAGAGCAGCGACGAGTCGGAGGAGAAGCCCTCCTCGCCCATCAGCTCCTCGGAATAGAGCCCGCCTTCGGGCGTGCGGTGCTGGGTGTGCCGCTTAGGCGGGATGCTGCCCGCGCTGCGGTAGTAGGCCATGGGTCGCCTCCTCGGCGCGAAGTAATCAAAGTATGTACTACTTTCCGGCCAGCCTAGTCCACGGACTGGCCGGGGGAAAGGGCTAGCGCTTGGCTGAGAAGTCCGTGAGGGGAACCCTGAGGGACTCAGAGTCCCTCAGGGTTCCCCTCACGGACGGCGGTGCGGCGAGTTAGCGGCGGGTCGCGAACCCGGCCCGGCCGGAGATGAGCTTGTCCAGCAGCAGCACCAGCACGCGCTGCTCGGCCTCGGTGAGCACCTCGACCCACCCGGCCTCGCGTTCGTTCTGCGCCTCGAACACCTCGAGCATCTCCGCTTGCCCGGCCTCGGTGAGCGAAAGCCGCACCGAGCGGCCGTCCGTCTCGCCCGGCGTCCTGGTCAGCAAACCCTCGCTGACCAGGGTCTTCGCCAGATTCGACACCGCCGCGCGGCTCATCCCGGTGAGCCGCGCGGCTGCGGACGGTTCGAGTGGCCCGGCCAGCCACACGACGAACAGCACGCGGAACGCCGACCACGACCTCCCGCGCGGCCGGTGCACGGCGGATTCGAGGTCGTAGGTGACCAGGTTCGACGCCCGGTTCAGCGTCAGCAGCACCTCGGTCGCCAGCTGGTGGCGGAACCCGAACTCCTGCGACAACCTGCGGTTGGCCAGCGCGATGAACGACCAGAAGTCGAGCGAGTCCGGGTCCGGCGGCGCGGCGGAGTCCTGCATGGACAGCACGGTACCCGCGCCGCCGGGATAATCAAACTCGAAACTACTTCACTGGACGAGACAGGCGGGAGCCCGTGTCGCGCGGCACCTTCAGGAACGTCAGCATCACCGCGGCCAAGATCAGACAGCCGATCGGGAAGTACAGCCCGACCGTCACGTCGGTCTCGGTGGCCGCGAGCCCGATCGCGTACGGCCCGAAGAACCCGCCGAGCGCGGCGATCGAGTTGATCGCCGCCAGGCCGACCGCCGTGTGCTCCTTCGACAGCACTCGCGCGGCCATCGCCCAGTACGGCGCGAGGTAGCCGAGTACGCCGATCGCCGCCAGCGAGAGGCTGATCAGCGACAACGCCGGCACGGTCTTGAACTGCATCGCGCCGAAGAACCCGATCGCCGCCACCAGCACGGTGCCGATCACGTGTCCCTTGCGCTCGCCGGTCCGGTCGGAGTTGCGGGCGAGCAGCAGCATGCCGACCGCGCCGACCACGTACGGGATCGCGCCGAGCAGGCCGATGTTGGTCGAGGAGTACTTCGGGTCGAGCTGTTTCACGATCAGCGGCAGGAAGAACGTCAGCCCGTACAGGCCGCAGGCGATGAAGAGGTTGGAAATCGCCAGCAGCAGCACTTTGCCGTCACGAACCGCGCGCAGCTGGCCGAGGAACGTTTCCTTCTCCTCCGGCACGTACTCGCGGTCGATCTCGGCCTGCAGCCAGGAGCTTTCCTCGGCGGTCAGGAACTTCGCGTCGGCGGGCTTGTTCGGCAGGTAGAAGAAGGTCAGCAGGCCGATCAGCACCGCGGGCACGCCCTGCAGGATGAAGACCCACTGCCAGCTGCTCATGCCGAACCAGTGCACGTGGTCGAGGATCCAGCCGCCGAAGAGGCTGCCGAGGATCAGCGCGATCGGCTGCGCGAGCGCGAGCGTCGCGATGGCCCGGCCGCGTTCCTTGCCGCGGAACCAGAAGGTCAAGTACAGCAGCAGCCCGGGGAACAGGCCCGCTTCGGCGACGCCGAGCAGGATCCGCGCGATCATCAGGTGCGTCACGCTCGCGACGAACCCGGTCAGCACGGTCACGATGCCCCAGCTGACCGCGATCCGGCTGAGCCACAGCCGGGCCCCGACCTTCTTCATGATCATGTTGCTGGGGACCTCGAACACCACGTAGGCGAGGAAGAAGATCGCCGACGCGACGCCGAAGGTCGCGGCAGTGATGGTGAGCTCTTTGGCCATGCCGAGCTGGGCGTAGCCGATGTTCGCCCGGTCCATGTAGTTGAAGATGTAGAGCAGCAGGACGATCGGCATGACGCGGACGCCGACCTTGCGGACGGTTCGTCTGGCCAGCGGGGAGTCCGCCGTGGTGGCGGCTGCGGCGGGGACGGACATGGGGTTCTCCTCGACGGTGAGCAGTACTGTGCTGATCGTTACTAATCCGACCACAGTCACGGCCTAATGGCTTCGTAGCAACGGTTACGTGCCGGGGCGGGGACGGCCTGCTTTTGGTTGGATTAGTAAGTCTGAGGGGTCAGGCAGCGGCGGAGCGACCGGCGATGCGGCCCATGGTGACGGCGTTGGCGACCGCGTTGCCGCCGCCGACGTAGCGGAAGCCGAGCACGCCCGCACCGGCCTCGCCCGCGGCGAACAGCCCGGGCACGCGGTCGCCGCGGACATCGAGCACCGCGGCGCTGGAGTCGATTTCCAGCCCGGCGTGCGTGCAGACCAGTTCGGCGGGCAGCGTGCGGGCGGCGAAGAACGGGCCGGTGGCGATTTTCGCGGGCGGTTCGGTAGCTCCCTTGGCGGACAGCGTTTCGTGCCGCAGGAACTCCGGATCCTCGCCAGTGGGGAGTTGGGTGTTCCATCTGTCCACAGTGGCCTGGAGGGTGTCGGCGGGCACGTTCATCTTGCCCGCCAATGCCTCCAGTGTGTCAGCACGGAGGGTGCGACCGGCGTCCGCTTCGGACAGAACGTGGTCGGCGTTCCAATGCGCGTAGCCCGGCGGGAGGTCGCGGCGCGCTCGGTCGTCGAAGACCATCCACACTGGACCGTCCTGCGCGGAAATGATGCCGCTGGACACCGCGTACGACGCGTCCTCGTCCATGAACCGGCGGCCGTGCGCGTTCACCAAGACTCGCGAGCGCGGCGGGAAACCGGACTGCCAGTGGTGCAGACGCTGAAAATACGCGGTCGGCAGCAGCAATCCCCAGCCCTCGCCGGTGATCGAGGCGGACACCTGCTCGCCGAACGCGAAATGGTCACCCCTCGAACCGGGCGCGGCGACGACGAACAGATCCTCGCCCGCCGCGTCCGCGTCCGCGTAGTACCGCGAGCGAAGTGCGGGGTCCTGGGCGAATCCGCCGCTCGTCACGATCACCGAGTTCGCGCGGACCTCGATGCCGTCGGCGACCACGCCAGCGACCCGGCCGTCCTCCACGAGCAGCCGTTCGACGCGGGTGTTCAGCACCGCTTCGGCGCCAGCCTTGCGGCGCGCACGGTCGAGCACCTGGACGAGGCCGTAACCCTGGTCCTTCGGCACGTGCCCGCGCCAGACATCCTCGACGCCTGCGCGGGTCAGGCCCGGGGTGTGCGCGTCGTGCGACACCTTCGCCGGGATTTCCGCACCGAGCCCGATCAGCCATTCGACGGCTGGACCGGCTTCGCGGCAGAACGTCTTGAGCAGGCCGGGTTTCAGCTGCCACTGGTTGAGGTCGAGGTAGTGCTGGAAAAACCGTTCCGGCGTGTCCTCGATGCCCAGTTCGCGCTGGACGCTCGTGCCCGCCGCGGTGAGCATGCCCGCGGACAGCTGGGTGGAACCGCCGAGTTCTTTCTCCGACTCGAACAGCATCACCGAGGCACCGTGCTCGGCCGCGGAGACAGCGGCAGCCAGACCCGCGCCGCCTCCGCCGATCACCACGACGTCCGCGTCGACGCTCATCCCAGATCACCTCCGGTTTCGGCGAGAATGCGATGGTAGAGGCCGTTCGAGACGAGACCGCCGTCCACAGTGACCTCGCTTCCGGTCAGGTAGGTGGACCGGTCCGACAGCAGGAACAGCACCGTGTCGGTGATTTCCTTGGGGTCGGCCATCCTTCCGGCGGGCACACTGTCCACAGCGGACTTGACGAACGCGTCCGCGCCCGCCAGCAGCCCGGTGTCGACCAGTCCGGGGTGGACGGAGTTGACCCGGATCCGCCACTTCGCGAAATTGCCCGCGGCGGACTTCGACAATCCGGTCAAGCCCCATTTGCTCGCCGAGTAGGCGGGGGAGAAGTAGCCGATCTGGCCGGAGATCGACGAGATGTTCACGATCGAACCGCCGCCCGAATCGCGCATCAGCGGCGCGGCCGCGCGCATCCCGTGGAACGGCCCGGACAGGTTCACCGCCAGCACGCGGTCCCAGACCTCGGCGGTGGTGTCCTGGAATTCCAGCCGCCGCGAGATCCCGGCGTTGTTCACGAGCCCGCCGAGCGAACCGTGCTCGGCGCGGATCCGGTCGAGCACGCGAGTCCACTGTGCTGGCTCGACGACGTCCATTGTGTACGGAGTCGCCGCACCGCCGTTCACGCGGATCTCGTCCGCGATTTCGTCCGCACCAGCGAAATCCGCGACGCAGACGTGCACGCCGCGTTCGCCGAGCGCGCGGGCGTGTTGCGCGCCCATTCCGTTCGCCGCGCCCGTCACGAGCACGACGTCCGGGTAGCGCACGGCTTCGGTGGCGTCAGACATGCCGGGAGCCGCCGTCGACCGCGAGGCTGTGCCCGGTCACGTACCGCGAACTGTCCGAAAGCAGGAACAGCAGGACGCTGCAGACCTCTTCCGGCGAGCCGATCCGGTGCAGCGGCACCGCGTCCAGCGCTTTGGCCAGCGCGGGAGCGTCGTCCTGGATCCAGCGGGTCATCTCGGTGTCGATGTAGCCCGGGGCAATGGAATTGACCCGGATGCCCTGGTCGCCGAGTTCCACCGCGAGCGATTCGGTGAGGTGCGCGACGGCCGCCTTCGAACTGCAGTACGCAGCGCGGCCCTTGCGCACGCGGACCGCGGACACCGACGCCATGTTGACGATCGCGCTGCCCGGTTCCATCCGCGCGGCTGCGGCCTGCGCACCGAACAGCACGCCCTCGACGTTCACCGAAAGCGTCGAGCGGATCTGCTCCGGGGTGATGTCGGGAACCTCGCCGTAGGGGAAGATTCCGGCGTTGTTGACCCAGAAGTCGATGCGGCCGAACTCGTCGATCGCGCGCTGGGCGAGCGCGACGTGGTCCTCGGCGCGGGTGACGTCCACAGCGGACGCGACGATCCGGCCCGGCTTGTCCTCAATGGACTCAGCGGCCAGGGCGACGGTCAGCTCGTCGGCGGTGGCGGTCATCGCGGCGGTGTCGAGATCGCCGCCCACCACGTGCACCCCGCGCGTGGCGAGACCGGCGGCGAACCGCGCGCCCATGCCGCGGGCCGCGCCGGTGACCACGGCGACCTTGCCCGGCATCTCCGGGTAACGCGCGGTCGCGGGCTGGTGCAGCACCCGGCCGGGGCCGGTGCTGCACCAGCC
>NZ_PQIA01000224.1 GCF_003385235.1 Amycolatopsis circi
CGGCCGCACCGCGCGCACGAACAGCCCCTCCGCGAGGCCGAACCGGCTCACCCCGGCGGCCGCCATCGCCCGCTGGATTCCGGCCGCGCCGAGCGGACCGGCCACCCGCCCCGAAGCCCGCAAACACACCCGACGATCCACCCCAGCCCCTCCGGGAACCTGCCCCAGCTCAGCCCGCGCCGAAGCCGCCCTGGCAACCGGCCGAACACCTCGCCCCGCCGTATGATCGCCGAAACCCGCCCGCACCCGCCGCCCCGCTGGACATTGGACGATGGAGATCGATTTCACCCGCCTGAAGTACTTCGTCGCGGTCGCCGACGAACTGCACTTCAAGCGCGCGGCGGACCGGCTGCGGATCACCCCTCCGCCGCTCAGCAAGCAGATCAAGCTCCTGGAACGAGAACTCGGCGGCCCGCTGTTCGAACGGCACTACCACGAGGTCCGGCTCACCCCGCTCGGCGAGGCGCTTCTCGGTCCGGCGCGGGCGATCCTGCGGCAGGTCGACGGGCTGAAGGACATCGCGGCGGGAGTCCTCGAAGACGGCACTCCGATCCGGGTCGGGGCCACCGCGTACGCGCCGTCGGACCTGCTCGAAGACCTCGAAACCGCGGTCGGCGGGCTGGCCTCCCCGGCGACGTTCGAGGTAGCCGGGTCAGCGGCCGAGGTCACCGCGAAGCTCGTGTCCGGGCATCTGGAACTCGGGCTGATCCACCTCGCCGTCGAGGATCAGCGGCTGCGCGCCCGCACCGTCGCCGAGTACCAGGGCGCGATCGCGGTCCGCGCGGACGATCCGCTCGCCTGCCGCGACCTCGTCCGCATCGAGGAACTGCGCGACCGCGAGGTGGTCATCGACTTCGCCCGGCCGAACCCGGTCATCCTCGCCGCGCTGACCCGGCGGCTCGCGAAACGCGGTGTCCGCAACATCGTCCGCGCGGTCAGCGGACGCGGCGGCGAACTCGAAATGGCCGCGCAGGTGTTCAACCGGCGCCTCGTCGCCCTCGTGTCCTACGCGCCGGCGTCGTTCATCGGCCGGATGTTCTCGCCGCCGGAGTTCAAGCTGGTCCGGATCGACGAGGACGGCTGGGAACCGAGCCGGCTCGCGCTCGCCTGGGCCGCCGACCGCGCCGACGGACCGCCCCGTCCGGCCGATCTCGCCGAGGACCTGTCGGCGAAACTGGGCCCGATCCGCCGCGGCTGACCAAGACCCTCGACACCCCGCGCCAGCCGCCTGCTCGTCGCCCGGCCAGCATCGGCCGACCGTCCACTGCAGACAGCTAAGACTCGACGAACCTGGTCAGCAGCCGACCGAACTCGGCCACGTCCCGACTTGGCCAGTCCCGCAGCCGCTCTTCGAGCCGTTCCCGTTGCGCCGCACGGGTAATCGCCAGCGCGCGATGCCCGTCCTCGGTCAGCTCGAGCCGCTGCCTGCGCGAATGCCGCGGGTCCGGACCGCGCACCAGCAGCCCGGCGTTCTCCAGTTCCGCCAGCTGCCTGCTCACGGTCGAGGGGTCGAGCCCGTACTCCTGAGCGAGATCCGCCGCGTGCGCGCAGTCCGCGAGGTCGATCGAGGACAGCATCGTGTACTGCACGAACCCGAGCCCCTCGTACAGTTCGTTCGCGCGGACGCGGGACCCGCGGGAAAACAGGATCATCGCGCGGTGGATAGCGTCCAGGGCATCGCTGTCGCGGCCTTCTCCCGGCATGTCCCCGCATGCTAGAGATGCACCATACAACTGTCAACGCGGCTCGGCGGCGATCCCCCGGTCGAGCAGATCGTCCGCGTCGACCCCGGCTTCCGCAAGCAGCGCACGGGTATGCGCGCCGAACGCCGGCACGTCGCCCATCCGCGCCTCGACGTCCTCGAAGGTCACCGGCGGCAACAGCGCGTCGACGGTGGCGTGCTCGGTGCCGATCGTGCGCCAGCGGTCGCGGGCGCGCAGCTGCGGGTCGGCCACTACGTCAGCGACCTGCTTCACTTGCGCGGCGGGGATTCCTGCTTTCGCCAGCCGCTCGTCCAAGTCCACTGTGGACCATCGGGTGGTTTCGGCGGCTACTGCTGCGTCACATTCCGCGCGATGTTTCACGCGCAGGACATTTGTGGTGAATCGTGGGTCTTCGGCCAGTTGCGGGGCTTCGAGGACTGAGGTGACCAACGTCCGCCAACCGCTGTCGTTCTGGACGCCGATCAGCATTTGACCGTCTTTCGTCGGGTACGCGTCGTAGGGGGCGATCGAGGCGTGGCTCAGGCCCATGCGCGCGGGCTGGCGTCCGGAGTACATCTGGCTGTACATCGCGTAGCCCATCCATTCGACGGTCGCCTCCAGCATCGACACCTCGATTGTCGCGCCTTGGCCGGTTCGCACGCGGCGCAGGAGGGCCGCTAGGACTGCTTGTGCGCAGTACATGCCGGAGGCGATGTCCGAGGTCGGGATGCCGGTCTTGACTGGGGTGTCCGGGGTGCCGGTGATGCCGATCAGGCCTGCTTCGGCTTGGACCAGCATGTCGTAGGCCTTGCGTTGTTCCCTCGGGCCGCCGGTGCCGTAGCCGGAGAGGTCCACTGCTACCAGTTCCGGGTGGTTGGTTCGCAGTTCGGCGGCGCTGAAACCTAGGCGGGCTGCCGCGCCCGGGGCCAGGTTTTGAACGAAGACGTCGGCTTGGGTGATCAGTCGTTTTACGACGTCGCGGCCTTCGTTGGTTTTCAGGTCTATGGCTAGGGATTCTTTGCCTCGGTTCAGCCAGACGAAGTGGGCGCCCGTGCCGTGGACTACGTGGTCGTATTCTCGGGCGAAGTCTCCGCCGTCTGCTCGTTCTACCTTGATCACGCGGGCGCCCAGGTCGGCTAGGGTGCGGGTTGCCAGCGGGGCGGCTACGGCTTGTTCGATGGAGACTACGGTGAATCCGTCTAGCGGGAGCGTGGCGGGGGCTGGGTGCATGCTGCTTACTATTACTCGGTTTTCTTCCGGGTGCTGGGGTTGGTGTGGTTGCGTGGGGCACCCCGAAGGTTGATTGTGCTGACGGTCTGGGGGTGCTTGTCAAGGCGGGAAAGATGCCTTGACAAGCACCCCCAGACCGCAGGGAGGCTTCGTATCGGGGTTGGGGTAGGGCCGGGTGCGTCGATAGTTGGGTGCATCGGTGGCAGTCGCGGGCGGGTGGTCCGTGAAGGGCTCCTTGAGGGAATCTAAGGCTGTGAAGGGGCCCCTCACGGACTTTCGAGGGTCGTGAAGGGAACCCTGAGGGACTCAGAGTCCGTGAGGGTTCCCCTCACGGAACGGGGGTCAGCCGCGTGGGTCGAAGGGGATGCCGGAGGGCTTCGACTTTTCCAGCAGGTCCTGGTACCGGCCCTCGCTGATCTTGATCGTCGCGGCACCGAAGTCGGCAGCCATCAAGCGGTCACGCAGGGCGGTCGACGGCCAGCCGTCCCAACCGACCAAGGGTGGGTACCGCCAGTCGTGGTAGTGGTTTTCCGGCGGTTCGTCGTGCGCGTCGGCCAGGCGGAAGAAGTGCGTGCCGGGACCGTCCTTGTGGTACACCGCTTTCGGATGGGTGCCGTCGAAGCTCACCTTTGACCGCGGGTAGGTCACCTGCGAGGAATGCTGCGTAGTCGTCACATACTCGACCTGGTTCGACGACTGGTCGATCCACGAGATGACGTGTTCCCAGTCGTGCCGGTGCCCGCCGAGGCCGCTGCCGTCGACTGCCTGGTCCTTTTCGAAGTAGCTCGCGTAGACGACCGCGCACCAGCCGTGGTTGCAGGTCGAGCGGGAGTAGGTCTGGGAGTTGTCCAGGTCGGACTTGTCGTGGCAGTTGCCGTTGACCGCGCCGGTGGTTTTGAGGCCGGGCGCTAGCGTGCCGTCCGGGCCGATCGCGGGGGTGGCGTAGCAGCCGTCGCCGTCGTAGTCGTATGCGGGCGAGAAGGATTGCTCGTACCCACTCGCGTTCTGCGGCAGGTTGTGCGGCGGATCGGCGTACGCGGCGGACACCGGGAACAGCAGCGCCATGGACACAGCCACCGTCACGATCGGGAGTTTCCTCATGCCCGGATGGTGACATCGCGAATGCGGAAGGTGAAGGGACGCAAGGGAAGCATCCGATGGTCGCTCGGCCCTTCAGCTCGCGAGCAACTCTGCGCCCCGATGCACGCGCAGCAGGTCAGCCCGTACGAGGTCGGCGAGCAGTCGCTCCTCCTCGTCTACGTCGGCCGGACGCGGCGGCAACTCGCCGCTGCCTGCCAATGCGTCCGCAGCTGCCGAAGCGAAGGACGCCATCGTCGGCGACTGTTCGTCCCGCTGCAACAGCGCGCCTGCCGACGCCGCGAGCCCGCGCAGTCCCTGTCCGGCGTCCTCCAGAGCTTCTCGCTGCTCCGCCGAGGGCTCCCGGCTGCCGGGTTCGGGGCTCAGCAAGTCTTGATGCGTCCGCGCGGCGGCACGGAATCGCAGCCCGACCTCACGTCGACCGCCTCCGCCGCGCAATCGCTCCGCCACCGACGCGAGCAGTTCGCCAGTCTCGGAGACGGCGTCGGAAAACCGTTGCGTCACCGAAGGTTTCGGCACCCCGGGCACGGCGGCGAAGCCGAACAACAGCCCGATCACCACCGCGAGAGCCACCAGCAGCAGGTACTCCACGAGCACCGAAACCGCGTCCAGATGCCGCGTCGTCGCGTTCATTCCGACGCTCATCAGCACCATGCAGCCGTTGAACACCATGGGTTTCACCTGCATGAACGGGAAGCCGACGAGCAGCGCGACAATTCCCAGCGGCAGCAACGCACCCGGCGGCAACAACCACAACGCAACTGCCAGCACAACGGCCCCGGCGACCGCACCGGCAGCGCGCTGCCACGCCTTCGCCAGCGTGTCCCGCCATTCCGGCTGCATGAGCGCGAACGTCGTCATCAGGAACGACACGGTGAGCGGATCGCCGGGCCGGAACGTCGCGATCACCGCCGCGACCAGCATCCCCAGCGCGCATCGCACCGCGTGCCGCAACTGCGCGGACCGCCACGAGAACACCCCGGTCGCCTCGCGCCGCAATGCCTCGCGAACGAGATGCCGGGGGAAGTCCACAATGGACTCGTCGCGGGCGAGGGCGGCTTCCCGGATCGCGAACAGTCCGGACCAGGCTTCGTCGAGCAATGCGCCGGTGTCCCCGGGCAGCGCGACATCCGGGTCGACCCGTTCGATCTCCGGCGGATCCGAAACAGTCTTGGCCCGGACGGCTTCCGCAAGCGCCGCGACCTGCTCGTCGGCGGCGTCGAGCACGCGGGAAACCGCCGCTGCCTGCTCCTCGTCGAACGCACGCAGCCGGTCCCGCAGCAACGCCGCCGTCCCGTGATACCGCGCGCCACCTGCGAGAACCCGCGCCTGCCACGCCCGCGGCCGGTCGGTCACCCACAACCGCACCGCCCGCTCCGCACTCGCTCGATCCGGTCCGGCGAGAGCGTCGGCCAGTGCGGTCCGGGTCGGCTTGCCTGGATCGCGCAGGCCCATCAAAAGGCGCAGCACGAACACGACCCCGACGGCCAGCGCCGGCGCACAGATGATCTGCACCGGACTGGCCGCACCGCTCAACTGGAAGCCGTAGCCGAACACCGAAGCCATGCCGAGTCCGAGCCCGACCGTCACGTACCGCGGCCCGAGCGCGGGCACCACCGCCGCCGCGAATACCACCAGCACCAGCAGCGCGATCGACGCGACCGGCGACACTTCGCCCAGCAGCCGCGGCCCGGCCCCGCCGAGCACGACCGCCGGAGCGAAGGCCGCGAGCAGCCACAGATCCGGCCGCAACGGCCCACCGGTGGCGGCGATGAAGCAGAACAACGCGGTCAGCCCGGCCAGCATCGCCGTCCCGCCGAGCCCGAGCGCCACCCCGAGCCCGGCCGTGCCGCCGACTACCACCAGGATCGCCACGAGCATCCCGCCGCCGCGCGCAATCGCGTTCATTCCGCCTCGTTCCGTCACCGCGCAATGCCGCCGGGTAGCCTCGCACGCCGCGCCCGGGCGCCGCGCGGCGGGGAAAGCTCGTCCTCGTGCGCGGCAATCCCGGTTCTAACCGGCGTAGGCACTCACGACTTCAGACGGTCGCGCGCTCCGGCGGCAGCGTCAGCGCGTTGTGCACCTCGCTGTGCTCCGACCCTGGCAGCCCGTCCAACGCCCGCAACGCCGCGCTCCGCGCCGCCACCTCCGCGTCGGTCCGCGGCGACATCACCGCCGATCCGCCCGTGGCCAGCGCCTGGTTGGCCTCCATGAACTTCCTGGACCGATTCTCATACGCAGCGAAGGCGACGTCGTGCGGAGCGTCCGCCAGCTCGTAGGCCAGCAGGTACGCGCCGATCATCGCGAGACTCGACCCCTGCCCGGACAGGAACGACGTCGCGTGCGCGGCGTCCCCGGCCAGCGCGACGCGGCCCTTCGACCACACCGGCAGATGGATCTGGCTGACCACGTCGAAGAACAGATCGTCCGCCGAGCGCATCGCCTCGACCATCCGCGGCACCTCCCAGCCGCAGCCCTCGAAGCGGCTCGCGACCAGGTCACGCTGCGCGGCCGGGTCGGCGAACGCGGAGAAGGGCGCGTCGGCGTGAGTGAACACCAGGAACCCCGTGCACCTGGTCCCGGTCGCCGTCGCCCGCGGCATAGAGCGACGCCGACCGGCCCGCGACCGCCCAGGACATGCCTTCGTGCGACAGGCCGAGGTAGTTCGGCATGGTGAATCCGGCGAAGCAATAGCCGAGGTAGCGGTGGAACTCCTCCTCCGGCCCGAGGGCCAGCGAACGAGTCTTCGAGTGCAGTCCGTCCGCGCCGATGACCAGGTCGAACGTCTGGCTCCGGCCGCTGGAGAAGGTCACGTCGACCCGGTCGCCGCGGTCCTCCAGCGCGGCGATCGACTCCGAGAAGCGGAACTCGACGTCGTCGCGGACCGCGTCGTACAACACGCTGGTGAGGTCGCCGCGGGCCAGTTCGATGTCGTAGCCGGCCTCGTCCCCGGTGATCACGGTCGGTGCGACGCTGTTCAGGACGTCGCCGTCCCCGTCAAGGAACGTCAGCCGCCGGGTGGCGACGTGCCGCGCCCGCACCGTCTCCTCCAGCCCCATCCGCCGCAGCACCTCGACGGCCGGGCCGCGCATGTCGATCGGGTACCCGCCGCCCCGCACCGCCGACGCCTTCTCCACCACGGTGACCGCGAAGCCGTACCGGTTCAGCCAGTACGCCAGCGCCGGGCCCGCGATGCTCGCCCCCGAGATCAGCACACTCCTGCTCATTGGTTCTCCCCTTTGTTCCCCGGCAGGCGATAGATGCCTACCTTAGGTATCATTTTCACGACCGGCCGGAACCGTTTCGCGCGATCCCGGTGACCCAACTGTATACCTAACTTAGGTATCTAATCAAGGAGCCCGCGATGTCCGCCGTCCCTTCCCTGTTCCGGGACCTGCTGCCCCGGCTGAACGAGCTGAGCGGGTCGCTGCGCCGGGGAAAGCTCTTCGAGCGCGCGGTCGAGGCCACCGGGCTGCCGCTGGAACGGCCGGCGATGAGCGTGCTCGGCATCCTGCACATCGAGGACGCGCCGCTGCGGGTCGGCGAGATCGCGAACCGGATGAACGTCGTCGGCCCGCACGTGACGCGGCAGGTGCAGGGGCTGGAAAGCCGCGGGCTGGTGCGGCGCGTGGCCGACCCGGACGACCAGCGGGCCCGGCTGATCGAGCTGACCCCGGAAGGAAAAACCGCGGCCGAACGCTACGTCGGGGTCGTCGAGGGCTGGTTCGCCGACGCGATGAGCGGCTGGACCGCGGAAGACCGCCAGCTCCTCGACCGGCTGATGACCCGGCTGGTCGAGGACCTGACGGCCCGGTTGTCCGATTTGGACTGAAACGTTTTACCGCGACAGCCGCAGGAACTCCTGCTGCTCGCGGTCGTAGCGCTGGGTCAGGCCGTTTCCGTAGCGGTCCCACCAGTTCTGCGTGTGCCCGTGCTGGCGGGTGGTCGTGTCGCCGTAGACCTGGCGGTCGTATTCGATCCGGGCGTCGTGGAACTGCTGCTGGAATTCCTGCGGCGACAGGCCCTGCAACTGCTGCACCGCGGCCGGGTCGAGGGTGCGCGCGCTCTGCACGATGTCCGCGCCGCCCATGTGGTTCAGGATCGCCCGGACGCCGCCCGCGCCGCGCATGTGCGCGCCGGACATGATCGCGGCCTGGGTTCCCGCGTCGGCGAATTCCAGCGCCCCGGCGTGCCGCGCGTTCGCGGTCATCAGCTGCGCGACCACGGCGTGCTCCTCGGCGCTGCCGACGCCGTACTGCTGGCGGGCGGCCATGATCTGGTCGTAGCCGTTGTGCATGTTCTGCCGGAAGCCGTACGCCTCCGGCACTCCGCCCTGTTCGCCGCTCGCGCCCTCGGAACGCATGATCGAGTCGACGACCCGGTCGTCCAGCTGGTGCGGTGCGGCACCCCCAGCAGCCGCACCGCCGCCGGCCGCCCC
>NZ_PQIA01000225.1 GCF_003385235.1 Amycolatopsis circi
TGTTTATAAGGTACAGGGGGGGCGGCGCTTTCCGGATGCGCTGCCGAAGGCCGGGAAGCACTGGACAAGGGTTCCTGCGCCGCGACGGGTTGTGTCGCGGATCCGTCCGGCGACGGGTCCTTCGGCGCGCCAGGCCGGAGCAGACGTCCAGCGGACGGCGGCGCTTGCGGCCGGATGCCTGCGGATGCGTCCGCCGGGCCGGACACGCTTGCCGTATTCGCCGTCGGCGCCGGACTGTCGTGGCCACCGGTACGAGCCCGCGGGACCGCGCTCCGAGCAGACTCCGCCTCGGAATCAGCCCCCGCTTCCTGGCCGCCGTCGTGGTGGAGCATGTCCGGCGTGACCCGGGGCATCATCAACGGGGTGTGCGCCGCGTCGGCGTTCGGAACCGCGGGTTCGCGCGCGACCGGATAGCGCGCCAGCGGATCCCCTCCGGACGCACGCGCCCGGAGCAGGGCGAACATCCCGGGCAGTCCTGCCAGTCCCACCAGTCCCCACCAGGCAGTCATGGCGATCCTCGCTTCCCTCGCGTCAACCGGTCCGCGCTGGGATAACCGGTCGGCGCGAGGACAATCGCGAGACCACCTGGACGTGTGACGCCGTCCGCCTGACAGAAACCCGGCAAAACCCGGCCGCTGCCTGCGGGACACGGCGTTACGCGGCAAGCACCGATCTAGCGTCGGCCAGGGCCGCGCCTGCTATGCGGATTCGCGGGAAAGTTCGGCGAGTTTGTCCAGGATCTCGGCACCGTCCCCGAGCGCGTCGCGGTCCGCCGGGGAGATGCGCCACCACACGACCCCGGCGACCACCCTGCTCGGCGGAAGAACGACGAGGTCACCTGACGAAAGGATCTCGACCCCGGGCGCCAGATCGTCGTTCACGCGTACGCCGGGCTCGACGAAGAAATACGCTCCGTGCGGCGACAGCGCCATCGGCCCGAGCGGCCGCCCGCCGTCGAACGCGGCGAGCGTCCGCCAGCCAAGGTGAGTGGGAGTGCGCAGGACGTCGAAATGCCGGCCCACCGGTGCGAGAATCGCCTGCCGATGCACGGACCACCACTCCGAAATGACCCGGCTGTCGACGGTGGCGCCAACCGGGGACACCGCCGCCTCCCGGCCGCCGAGCAGCTCGAGAGTGACCGGATCCCAGCTCGTCAGCCCGTCGCATACCGGCCCCGGCAACACCGGCCATCCCCGCGCGGCGTACTGCTCGGCCGCCAAGCGCAACGACCGCAGGGCGGCCCCGTGGTCACCGGCCAAGCAGCGTGAACGGCTGCCGCGCGCAACAAGGGTCATCGCGAGAATCCCTTCCGAGAGACAAGCCCCGCCCGCGCAGCTCAAGGCCTGGCAAGACACGGGCTGCGCGGGAACCGGCCGCCGGGGTGGCACGGACAACCATGAATCCGCGGTGCGTCTCAGACCAGCCAGGAAACCGGAAGCAAACCGGCACCATCCCTTGCCCGGCTCGCACGATCTTCACCTGAATGTCCTAGCCGACAACCCGAAAGGGCGACTTGACCCCACCCGGCAGTTCTCCTTCGGCTACGAGCAGCAGCTCAGCTCCGATCCCACCCCGTCCGGAAACTGTCAAGGATTTCGTTGTTATGCGGGACATCCGCGGCCAACGGATGCTTCACCGGAGTTGTCGATCCGGTGCATCACCAGACCGCTGGCCTGTCGCCGCCAGGCGCACCACGCCCGACCACGGCGGCATTCCGGCGCTCTCCGGTCACCGACGCTCCGCCGCGAAGTCGGCGGCCGTCCAAGCCATCGCGATCGCGCCGTCGAGCACCGCCCGGTCGGCAGCCGGGGTGACGCAAGCCGCGGTGAATTCGGGCTGGTGGTTGACCGCCGGAGCACAGTCGAGGCCCAGCATCGGGTGGATCGTCGGCACGGCGTGGGAAACGTTGCCCATATCGGTGGCGGCGCCGACCGCGCCGCCGGGCAAATCCGGGAAAACCCGGCCGAGGGCTTCGGCGTTGGCTCGGTACAGCTTCAGCAACGCGGGATCGGGCCGCAGCTCCGCGTAATCCGGTGCCAGCGCGCTGATCGACAGCTCGGAGCCGGTCGCCATCGCGCCCGCCTCGAAGCATCGCGTCACCCGGCCCTTCAGCGCATCCAGTTCGGCCAGGCTTTCGGTCCGGACGATCCAGCGGCCGCGGCTGGCGTCGGGAATGACGTTGGCCGCGGACCCGGCTTCGGTGACGACACCGCTGATCCGGTCGCTCCCAGCGGTTTGCTGACGCAGCAAGCCGACTGCCACCTGGGCGACCGTCATCGCGTCGGCGGCGTTGATGCCGAGCTGCGGGTAGGCGCCGGCGTGCGCGGGTTTGCCTCGGTAGGCCACGTCGAACTGGGCCACCGCCGAACCCGGCATCGCCGCCGTCTCCACGGCCGCCGGGTGCACCATCATGGCGGCGTCCACGTCGTCGAACGCGCCGCGTTCGAGCATCAGCACCTTGCCTCCGCCGCCTTCCTCGGCCGGAGTGCCGAGCACGGTGACGGTGAGCCCGAGGTCGTCCGCCAGCCCGGCCAGGCCGAGGCCCGCGCCCACCGCGGCGGCGGCGATCACGTTGTGGCCGCAGGCATGTCCGATCTCCGGCAGGGCGTCGTATTCGGCGCAGATCGCGACTCGCACCGGCCCCGACCCCACAGTGGCGCGGACCGCGGTGGGCAGGCCGTAACAGCCGTGTTCGACGTCGAATCCCGCGTCGGCGAGCGCGGCGGCCACCCAAGCGCTGGCCCGGACTTCCTCGAAGGCGAGTTCCGGATGCGCGTGAATCCGGTGTGACAGCGCGAGAAGCTCGGCGTCGGCCGACCGGATCCGCCGCTCGATCACGTCCTTCACGAGGCCGCCGCGATGTGCACCGAGGCCGGACGGGTCGCGGCGTCGTACGCGGCGCGGGCACCGGTCGCGCCCATCCCGCTGTCGCCAGCGGGCTCATACAGCCGCTCGGGGCCGCCGCCCTGCCATTGGTTTACCCAGGTGACCCCGGCCGGGATGCTTGCGGCGGCGGCGATGTGGTCCGGGTCGTCGGTGTAGACCGTCGCCGCGAGGCCGTATTTCGACTGGGCAGCGCGTTCGAGTCCTTCCTCGAACGAGTCCACGACGACGACCGGCGCGACCGGGCCGAAGGTCTCCTCGGTCAGGACCAGCATCGAGTCGTCGACGTCGGTGAGCACGGTGGGCGGATAGTAGAAACCCTTGCCAGACGGGACAATCCCGCCGGTACGGACCTTCGCGCCTTTCCGCACCGCGTCCTCGACGTGCCGGGCGACGATGTCCCGCTGCTGCCGGTCGACCAGCGGTCCGAGCACGACGCCTTCGTCAAGACCGTTGCCGACGGGGAAGCTTTCGGCTGCGGCGACGAGTGCCTCGACGAACGGCTCCGCGACGTCGCGGTGCACGTAGATCCGTTCCATCGACGTGCAGATCTGCCCGGTGTTGATGAACGCCCCGAACGCGACGGCTTGGGCGGTGGCAACCGGATCGACACCCGCGTCGACTACGACCGGATCCTTGCCGCCCAGTTCCAGAACCGCGCGACGCAGCCGCTCCCCCGCAGCCGCGCCGACGCGTTTGCCGGTGGCGACCGAACCGGTGAAGTGCACCAGCCGGATCTGGTCGTGCTCCGTCAGCGGGATCCCGGCGCGCGCGTCGCCGAGCACCAGGTTCACCACGCCCGGCGGCAGTTCGGCCAGTTCGGCCAGTTCGAGCAGCCGCACGACCGACAGCGGCCCGCGTTCGGACGGCTTGAGCACGACGGTGTTCCCCGCGGCCAGCAGCGGGCCGATCGCCGCGAGGACGGCCGTGACGGGGAAATTCCACGGCGTGATGACCGCGGTCGCACCGAGCGGATGGCGCAGAATCCGCGTGCGGCCGCCGTCCGGGCGCTCGACGAGCTGCTCGAAGTCGTAGGAAAGCGCTTCCTCGGCCGCGGCGCGCAAACCCGCTACGGCGCCGTCGAGGAAAGTCCGCCCGATGCCCAGCGGTTTGCCCATCTCCCGGCATTCCAGCTCGACCAGTTCACCGGCGTGCGCGGCGATGGCGTCCGCCCAGGCGGTGATCCGCGCGACCCGCTCGGCTACCGGCGTCGCCGCCCAGGCGGGGTGTGCCGCGACCGCCGCGGAAACGGCAGCGTCGACGTCCTCGGCAGATCCGGCGGGGTGGCGGGCGATGACTTCCTCAGTCGCCGGATTGACCAGGTCGAGGAGGACGTCGCCGCGCGAGTCCGCCCAGTTGCCGTCGATGAAATTCCGCAGTGTCTTCATTCGATTCCTCAGCTGTCAGTCGAGTCGGTCGGCCATCAGTTCGCCGGCCATGATCGCGGCCAGGTTGGTGTTGGCCCGCGGAACGAAGGGGAAGATCGACGCGTCGACCACCCGCAGGCCGTCGACGCCGAGCACCCGGCATTCGGGATCGACCACGGTGTCGCGGTGCCCGGGATCGCCCATCCGGCACGTGCTGGTGGCGTGCTGCGAGTCGCCGACGGTGGCCAGCAGGTGCTCGTCCAGTTCGCGATCGTTGTCCAGCGCGGCGAACAGCTCTTTGTTCGCGGACTCCAGCGGGCCGCCGAGGATCGGCGCGGTCTCGTCGGCGCGGGCCAGTTCGACCAGCGCCCGCACGCCCGCGCGCAGCCGCGGCAGATCGCGTTCGTCGGAGAGCATCCGCTGCTGCACCAGCGGCTGGACCTCCGGGTCGGCGGAGACCAGGCTGACCTCGCCGCGCGAATAGTTCTGGTTGAGCCACACCCCATACGAGCCGGCCCCGGCACCGGTGTTCGCGAACGCCATGGCGAGCACGCTCTGGTTCATCGAAACGAACATCAGGTCGTCCTCGGGCGTGCCCGGGCCGCTGGTGAAGCGGACGCAGACGTTGGTGTGCCGGTCGTCCGGCGTCTTGATCGCCGCGGCTTCGGTCAGCGGGAGCTGGATCATCGCGATCGGATGGTCCTGCAGACCGCGGCCGACCGGCAGATCCGCGCGGACGTCGACGCCGAGCGACCGCAGCTGTCCGGCCGGGCCGACGCCCGAACGCTGCAGGATCGCCGGCGTGTGGATCGCACCCGCGCTCAGCACGACGGTGTCGGCGAGTTCGGTCGTGACTGTCCCGCCGATTACGGCCCGGACGCCGATCGCACGGCTGCCTTCGAAGAGCACCTGGTCCACGAGCGCGTCCCCGCGGATGGTCAGGTTCGGCAGCGCCCGAGCAGGTTCGAGATAGGCGTCGTTGACCGAAACCCGCCGTCCGGCCCGGGAATTGATCGGATAGGGCGAGACGCCGGACGCCGCGGGCGCGTTCACGTCGGGAGTCCAGCCGTATCCCGCCGCGATCGCCGAGCGGTGCAGCGCGGCGTCGACAGCACCCCAGTTCTCTTGCGGCGTACGGTAAATCGGAGTCGGGCCGCCGCGGCCGTGGTAGGACTCGTCGCCGAAGACCTCGTCGTCCTCCAGCTTCGCGAAGTACGGCAGCACGTCCTCCGGAGCCCAGCCCGGCAGCGCCCAGTCGACGAAGTCCGCCATCGGCGGGCGGATCGCGATCTGCCCGTTGATCGACGAACTGCCGCCGACGCCCCGGCCGCGCCAGTACGGCGCCGGCTGCTGCCGGTCGGTCCGCGTGGAGTCCAAACCCGGCCACACCATGCCTTCGGCCGCCGTCGGGTGCAGCAGGGCGACGATCGGATTGGGCGAGCGCCACGCCTCGTGCATCTCGGCCGACCGGTAGTCCGGGCCCGCCTCGAGCAGCAGGACCCGCTTGCCCCGCTCCGCCGAGCGCACCGCCAGCGCCGCCCCCGAGGATCCGGCGCCGACCACGATGAGGTCCCAGCCGCTGTCCGCCATCTGCCTGCTCCTTCGCCGGTCTTCGTGGCGGCTAGAATGATCCCCGGTGCTACGTTCAGTCAAGAGTGAACGTTCAGTTTTTTCTGAGCTACAGTGAGGTGCCGATGACCGTGCCCGCGGGCGACAGCCAGCCCGGCGAGAACGCTCTCGTCGAGGACTTCGGCCTGCGCATCGGCCGGGCGATGGGCTGGCCGCCGATGGCAGGCCGCACCAGCGGCGTGCTGATGCTCAGCGAGAAACCCCTGACGCTCGGCCAGCTCCAGGACGCGCTCGACGCGAGCAAGGGCTCGGTGTCCGAGATGACGCGGCTGCTCATGGTCAACGGCGTCGTCGAGCGGACCAAGAACCCCGGCAGCCGCCAGTTCGTCTACCGCTGGCGCGACGATGCCTGGCTCGGCTGCCTGCAGCACCAGGTGAGCGCGACCCGCGAACTGCTCGAACTGGCCGAGAACGCGCAGGAGCACGGGAAGCACCTGGCCGCCGAGCAGCGCGGCAGGCTGCGGCAGATGCGCGACTACTACGTCTTCATGACCGAACAACTCGAAGCGCTCCTGGCCGAGTACTCCAGCCGGACGGAGACCGAGGCTTGACCGAGGAGGATCTTCTCGAGCGATACGGCTTGCATCCCGCCGGCGGCCAACTGGACGAGGTCCGCGGCATCCTCACCGCGGCGATGCGGGCCGGACCCGACGCGGACACCTTGTTGATGAAACTCTGTTGCGTACAGCTGTTCCATCACGGCTCGTTGGACGACGTCCTCCTCATCTGGCAGGCCAAAGAGTCCGGCTGGGACGCGCACTTCTCGATTGACGTGCAACTCCTGTGCGGCGCGGGCCTGGACAAGACCAAAGCGTTTCTCGGCACTCATCCGGCGGGCGCGGCACGGAAGGCACTCGACTACCTGAAGGAGTGCGAAGAAGCCCGCGACTTCGACGGATTCTCTGTCGAACGCCAGTCAGCGGGATACCGCCAGTACTACGGCGTGCCCGGCGCGGACTGATGCCGAAACCCGGGTTTGCCGTCGTGCCGACCGGAAGCCGAGCCCGAACCGCGGACAAGTTATCGTCGTGTCCGCATTGTTCCGTTACCTCCGGAACCAGAGAGCAACGACACTCTTGTCCAAACCCTCCCCTAAGCGGTAAAAGCAGCAGGTCACACCGAAAGATCCGCGACCCGCAGCGGGCACGTCCGGCAAGCCGCCGACCGGAGTGACTCCACTTCGCTAGGAGAGGTCTTGACCGCGCTCGCTTCCCCCGCCGCCGCACTGCCCGCCACCCGAAGACCCCGCGCCGGGATCATCGCGCTCGCGGCCTTCGCCGCCGTCCCCGCCGCGCTGGCATTGTGGACCGCCCTGCGGGCACCGCGCGCGCACGTCCTGCTCGATTACTGGCACGTCCTCGCCAAAATCACTGACGACCGCGGACATCTCGTGCTGGGCCAGGTGTTCACCTACCACCTCGACCAGCCCTTCGTCATCCCCTCGCTGCTCTTCTACGTCGACGCCGCCTGGTTCGGCGGCGACAACCGCGTCCTCACCGTCCTCACGGTCGCGCTGGTCGGCGGGATCGGCGCGTGCCTGTACTCGATGCTGCCCGCTTCCCTGTCCCCTCACCGCAAGGCAGCACTCGCCGCCGCGATGTCCTGGCTGCTGTTCACCTCGCACCTCGCCGAGATCTGGCTCCAAGGCACCAACGGCATCAGCTGGATCCCGGCAGTCTTCTTCACCGTCCTCGCCGCCTCCCAAGCCCACCGCGGCCGCCTCTGGACCGCCACAACAGCGGCACTCCTCGCCAGCCTCAGCTTCGGAGCCGGACTCCCCGCGTTCTTCATCGTCGCCGCGATCTTCCTGCTCCGCAAAGAAAACCGCGCCAAAACCCTCGCCCTGGCCGCCGCCGGAACCGTCGTCCTAGGCGGGTGGCTGCTCACCAAACCCAGCGGCACCCAATCGCTGGCCACTACCGCACTCGACCCCGACGGCCGCCTCTCCGCCGCCGCAGCAGCACTCGGCAGCCTCTGGTCCGGCGACCAAGCCCTCGTCGCCGTCCTCGCCGGAGCCCTGACCACCGCACTTCTCACCGCCTGCGCCCTCGCCGCGAAACACGACCCGCGCGCCGGAGGATGGATCGGCATCGCCGGATACGCCGCCGCGCTCGCCGTCCTCGTCGCGTTGGGCCGCACCAGCAACCTCGCCCCCGGCGGCAACATCGGACTCATCAGCCGCTACACCATCGTCAGCGCCCTCGCACTCACCGCGCTCCTCGCGCTCGCGACGCTCGTCCGTCCACAATGGCCGCTCACCGCCGTCGTCATCGGCATCTGCGCGATCTCCCTCACCACCCACGCCATCGGCGGGAGCAAAGCCGACCTCACCCGCCGCGGATACGCCCCGCTCGCCCTCGCCCCCATCGCCCTGCGCACCGAAGCCACCGACGTCCTCGACCAACTCCACATCCAGCCCCAGGTCATCCCCGCCCCGAAAGCCCCCCGCACCTACCCCTTCAACCCCCGCCTCACCCCCGGCTCCCCCGGCCTCGACCCCGCCCCCACCACCACCCCCCCCCCCGTCCCTTATAACCCACCTACCCTACCCA